>NZ_SEWE01000027.1 GCF_004167665.1 Hymenobacter persicinus
AAGGCCCGACGCTGGGGAGCGTCGGGCCTTCTTGTTTGGCTGCGGGAGCCTAATCTACACGCTGGCTTTGCCGCGGCCGGCAAACAGGTAGTAGATGATCAGGCCACCGAGGGGGAAAATAAAGATGATGGCAGCCCACAGCAGTTTTTTGCCAATAGACCAGGGCTGACGAAATACGTCAAGCATGGCCAGGATATCGAGGGCCAGCAGGACGTAGCCCCAGGTGGCGAGGCTGCCGTTGGCGTTGTAGCGGCTGCAGGAAGACATGGCTACGGTCAGCGTCAGCAGCAGGGCGGCCAGGGGCAGGCGGTTGGTGAAGGAAACGAGCTTGTTCATGGCGAGTCAGGTGTAGAAGAGTGGAAAAGGGAGTATGCCGCTCTTTACGCACGACGCGGGAATATAGATATAATTGCAGGCTTTTTTACATCACAATTAATTGATAATCAACATCTTAAAATAGATAAAGTTGGATTTGCCGCCAGAAATGGCCAGCCACTGCGGGGTAGAATAGCAGCGCCAGCACGACACCGTAGAGAGCCCCGTAGAAGTGGGCATCGTGATTGATGTTGTCGCCGGAGCGGCGGCCCTGATAGTAGGAATACGCTAGGTAGAGAAAGCCGAAGATGAAGGGCTGGATGGGAAAGGGAATCGGGAAGATGATAATGCCTTGGCCCTTGGGCGCAACCGGATTAAACATGATACCGGCGAAGATAACGGCGGCCACCCCGCCCGAGGCGCCGAGGCTGCGGTAGTCCGGGTCGTTGCGGTGGCGGAAGTAAGTCGGCAGGTCCGAAACGATAATGCCGCCCAGGTACAGGGCCAGAAACTGCAGCAGGCCAGTCGTGACGCCGCCCAGGCCCACGAAGATGTTTTGCACGGCTTTCCCGAAGGAGTAGAAGGCAAACATGTTGAAGATAAGGTGGGGCCAGTTGGCGTGCAGGAAGCCGGAGGTAAGCAGGCGGTACCACTCGTTGTGCCGGCGCACCACGTAGGGCCGCATGATCCAGCTTTCCATCAGTTCGTGGTTGGACCAGGCGTACATCGAAATACAGGCCGTGAGGGCCAGCAGCACCAGCGTGGCGTCGAGAGTGAGCATGTGCGGGGAAGAAGAGAAAAAGAAAGAGTTTTGGAGGTCTCTGCTGAACCGACAGCGCAGGAAAGCGGTAACGGCGCCGCTTAAGGCCGAAGATGCAGCAGCGGGGCTAAAACGACGTAAAAACCGGGCCTAGCTTTCCCGCTCCATCAGTTGCAGGGCCAGTTGCCGCAGCGGCTCCTTGCGGGCGGCAGGTGCCCCCACCCGCTCGAGGTGGTGCAGGGCGTCCTGGAAGTAGTCGTTGATGAGCACCTCGGTCTGGGGCCGGATGCTGAGCTCGTCGTAGATGGCTCGTACGGCCTGGACTTTTGCCTCCGCCTCCGCGACGGGCTGACCGATGTAGCGGGCCAGGGTGGCACGCTGGGCGTCGTTGGCCTGGGCCTGGGCGGTGAGCAGCAGGAAGGTTTTCTTGTCACTCACAATGTCGCCGCCGACGCGCTTGCCGAAGGTGGCCGCGTCGCCGTAGACGTCGAGCAGGTCGTCGCGGAGCTGGAAGGCCAGACCGATATCGGTGCCGAACTGGCGCAGGTGGTCGGCATCTTCGGCCGAGGCCCCGCCGAGCCGGGCGCCCAGCTCCAGAGCAAAGCCCAGCAGCACGGCCGTCTTGAGCCGGATCATGTCGAGGTACTGGGCGATGCTGACCGTAGTTTCGGTTTCGAAGTTCATGTCCCACTGCTGGCCCTCGCAGACTTCGGCGGCCGTCTGCGAGAAGCGGCGCAGGATGGTGGGCAGCAGCTCGGGCCGGATGTCGAAAAACAGCTCGTAGGCCCGCACCAGCATCACGTCGCCGCTGAGGATGGCCACGTTGGCATTCCACTTCTCGTGCACCGTGGGCTGGCCCCGGCGCAGCGGGGCCTGGTCCATGATGTCGTCGTGGAGCAGGGTGAAGTTGTGGAACACCTCCACGCCCAGGGCGGGCTTCAGCACGGGGGCGAGGTCGTCGGTGAAGGCGTGGGCACCGAGCAGGGTGAGCAGGGGCCGGATCCGTTTGCCGCCCAGGTCCATGATGTAGCGGATGGGCTCGTAGAGGGCGGTGGGCTGGTCGCCGTAGTGCAGCTGCGTCAGGCCGGCGGTGAGTTTGTCAGAGAAGTAAGAAAGGTCCACGGAGGAGCGGGTACGGTTCAGATGGAAAGGTACGGAGGAAACCGCGGGACGCCGGTTTTGTGCGAGGCAGTTGCCCCGACTTGCCCGCAATCCTTCGGAAAGCAGAAAGCCCCGGCGTGGGTTCACGTCGGGGCTTTCTATAGTTTGATGGGCTAGGGCTTAGCGCCGACGGCCACCGCCGCCACTGCTTTTACCGCCTTTGCCACTCTTCCCGCCGGGCCGGCCGCCGCGGCTCTGCTCGGGGCGGTAGCCGCGGGGGCGGCTGTTTTCGCGGCGCTCCTGCAGCTCGCGCTGCTTCACGTGGTCGGGCCGGTTGTCGACCAGCTCGAAGTCGATAGTGCGGTCGAGCAGGTTGGCGGCTTTCACAATCACCTGCAGCTCGTCGCCGAACTGGATGATGCGCTTGGAGCCGCGGCCCACGATGCGGTAGTTGTCCTTGTCGAGCTCGAAGGTGTCGCCGGGAATGTCGCTGAGGCGAATCATGCCTTCGCACTTGTTCTCCTCGATTTCGACGTACAGACCGCGCTCCGTCAGGCCCGACACCACGCCGGTGAAGGTCTCGCCAATCACCTCCGACATGAACTCGACCTGCTTGTATTTGATGCTGGCCCGCTCGGCCGAGGCGGCTACTTTCTCCCGGCCCGAGGAGTGCTTGCACTCCTCCTCCACCGGCGCCACTTCCACGTTGCCGCCGCCTTCGAGGTAGTGCTCGAGCAGGCGGTGGGCCATCATGTCCGGATACCGGCGGATGGGCGAGGTAAAGTGCGAATAGTGTTCGAAAGCCAGACCAAAGTGCCCCATGGGCTCGGTGGTGTAGATGGCCTTGGACATGGTGCGCACGGCCAGGGTCTGAATCACGTTCTGCTCGGGCTTGCCAATGACTTCGGTGGAGAGGTCGTTGAGCTCGGTGCTGAGCTTTTTGGGGTTGGTCAGGTCCAGGGTGTGGCCAAACTTCTGGGCGAAAACGGCAAAGTTCTCGAGGCGGTCCGGGTCCGGAGCTTCGTGCACCCGGTACACCATGGTCATGCGGGGCTTACGGCTTTTGAGCTTGAAGACAAACTCGGCCACCTTGCGGTTGGCCAGCAGCATAAACTCCTCAATCATCTTGTGGGCGTCCTTGCGCTCCTTCACGTACACGCCCAGGGGCTTGCCGTTCTCGTCGAGGCGGAACTTCACTTCCTGGGTTTCGAAGCTGATGGCCCCGGCCTTGAAGCGGGCCGAGCAGAGCTTTTTGGCAATGCTGTTCATCAGCACGATTTCGTCGGCGTAGTCGCCGAAGCCGTTCTCGATGCGCTCCTGGGCCTCCTCGTAGGAGAAGCGGCGGTCGGAGTGAATGATGGTTTTGCCGAACCACGAATCGTAGAGCTTGCCCTTCTCGTCGAGCTCAAACACGGCCGAGAAGGTGAGCTTGTCCTCGTTGGGCCGCAGGGAGCAGAGGCCGTTGGAGAGGCGCTCGGGCAGCATCGGAATCACGCGGTCGACGAGGTAAACCGACGTGGCGCGGTGCTTGGCCTCGCGCTCCAGCTCGGTGCCGGGCCGCACGTAGTGGGTCACGTCGGCAATGTGGACGCCGATTTCCCAGTGGCCGTTTTCCAGCTGCCGGATGCTGAGCGCATCGTCGAAGTCCTTAGCGTCGGCCGGGTCGATGGTGAAGGTGGTGATGTTGCGGAAGTCGCGGCGGCGCTTGATTTCGGCCGCCGGAATTACCTCAGACATGGATTCCGACTCGGCCTCCACTTCGGGCGAGAACTCAAACGGCAGGTCGAACTCGGCCATGATGGCGTTGATTTCGGCCTCGTTGCCGCCGGCCTGCCCGAAGCTGCGCACCACTTCTCCCGTGGGAGAACGGTGTGGGTCTTCGGGAAACTCAGTGATGCGGACCAGCACCTTCTCGCCGTTGTTGGCACCCTTCAGGTTTTCGTAGGGTACGAACACGTCGAAGTAGAGCTTGCGGTTGTCGGGCTTCACGAAGCCGATGCCGCCCTGGATCTGTAGGCGGCCCACCACTTCGGGGCGCACCCGCTTGATGACTTCCACCACGTCGCCGACGGGGCGGCCGTCGCGGGAGCCGCGCAGGCGCAGGCGCACCGTGTCGCCGTGCATGGCAAACTTAAGCCGGTCGGTAAACACGCGCACATCGGTTTCGCTTTCCTCGGAGATGATGAAGGCAAAATTGCTGGTGGCCAAGGACACGGTGCCAATGATAGTGTCACCGGTTTCGCGGGCGGCGGGGCGGCGGGCTACCTCGGGCTCGTCGGCGTCGGGGAAGTCGAAGCCAGCGCCGCGGCGACGGTGCACCAGCGGGTCTTGGCCAAACTCGGTTTCGATGGGCCGGCCGCTGCGGCGGGCGGGCACCGGAATGTTGTCCGGATTGCGCGGCTGGCGGCTGCTGGCGGGCATGGTAGCCGAGAAGGCGGCCCCGGCATCGGTGAGGCGGTAGTCATCGTTCTGGAGTAGCGTGAGCTGGCCGGAGTTCTTGAGGGCCTTGAGGTGGGCAAACACGTCCTCGCGCTGCTCCTTGGTGGTCACGCCGAGACGGCGGGAAAGCTGGCGGTAGGCGAAGACTTTGCCGGGGTTGTCGCGGAAGACGCGAAACACGAGGTCTTTGGTAATCTGGGCGGGAGCGGCTTGCTCACCGCGGGGTGCCTTCGCGCGGGAGGCGCGGGGGGCAGCGGAATCGTCTTTTTCTTTCATCAGAAAATGAGGGCCGCCAGTGGTTGTCTTTTTCGCAGGCGGCGTGGGTTAAAGGAAGCAAGCCGGTGTTGGCAGGCTTGCCGAAGTGAATGTACTAAGACCCGGTTGAGCCAGGCCTTAGGAAGATGATACGGAATATATCGGCGAATAACTATTTCAGGCGGCAAAAATGGCGCTACGGTTGGGTTACGCCGGATATCAGGCGGCTTCCCTCCCGCTGCCTTTGTTGCTAGGCCCGGCTGGCCACGGCGGCCCGGATATCGGCGGG
This sequence comes from Hymenobacter persicinus, assembly GCF_004167665.1. Taxonomy (GTDB): domain Bacteria; phylum Bacteroidota; class Bacteroidia; order Cytophagales; family Hymenobacteraceae; genus Hymenobacter; species Hymenobacter persicinus. The sequence continues at coordinate 5,160 of NZ_SEWE01000027.1, forward strand.
CTCGTCTTTGGGAATGGCGGCCAGCAGCTGGCGGGTGTACTCGTGCCGGGGGTTGGCGTAGACCTCGGCCGCGGGGCCACTTTCCACAATCTGCCCCTGCCGCATGACCAGCAGTCGGTCCGACATAAAGCGGGCCACCGACAAATCGTGGGTGATGAACAGGTAGGTGATGCCCAGGTCGCGCTTAAGCTGGTTGAGCAGATTCAGCACCTGCGCCTGCACCGACACGTCGAGGGCTGACACGGATTCGTCGCAGATGATGCACTTGGGCTGCAAAGCTAAGGCCCGAGCAATGCAGATACGCTGGCGCTGCCCACCCGAAAACTCGTGTGGGTAGCGCAGGTAGTGCTCTTCCTTCAAACCCACGGTCTGCAGCAGCTCCAGGACCCGGGCTTTCTGCTGGGTTTTGGTGCCGCCCACGCGGTGCACGCGCATCGGCTCCAGAATGGCCTCGCCCACGGTCAGCATGGGGTTGAGGGCCGCATACGGGTCCTGAAACACCATCTGGAAATCCTTACGCCGTTTGCGCAGCTCCCCGGCGGGCAACGCCGCCAGATCCGTGCCTTCGAACAGAATCCGGCCCGCCGTTGGTTCCACCAGCCGCAGCAGAGCCCGGCCCAGGGTGGTTTTGCCGCAGCCCGACTCGCCCACCAGCCCCACGGTTTCGCCGGGAAAGATGTCGAAGCTCACGCCGTCGACGGCCCGCACGAATTCGGGGTGGCAATTGAAGAACCCCTTGCGGATGGGAAAGTGCACGTTCAGGTCGGAGACTTCCAGCAGCGTGGCGGCCGAATTTCCCTGCGGCGCAACTGCCCCGCTCCTGGCCGGCGAGGCGGCGGCGACGTTGGTTTCCCCGGCCAAAACGGCCTCATTTTGTTCCACGGGGAACGTTTTGGTGGTTTGGAGGGAAATGTTATCAGAGCTAGCAGTTACGGCCAAAGCGGAGCTTTCGGGCGCGGGATGGACAATTTTCTCAATCAGATTGCCGGCCGCGTCCTCGGCCATGAAGTCGGCCACCACGGGCAGCCACTTTTTGCCCACCGAAAGCTTGGGGCGGCAGGCCAGTAAACCCTTGGTGTAGGGGTGCTGGGGATTGGTGAAAATATCGAGCACCGGGCCCTGCTCCACCACCCGCCCCCGATACATGACCAGGATCCGGTCGGCAATTTCGGCCACCACGCCCAAGTCGTGGGTGATGAAGAGCACGGCCGTGTCGTGCTGGCGGCGCAGCTCGTCGATAAGCCGGAGCATGCGGGCCTGCACGGTCACGTCGAGGGCAGTGGTGGGTTCGTCGGCAATCAGGATGGCCGGGTTGCAGGCCATGGCCATGGCAATCATCACGCGCTGCTTCTGGCCCCCGCTGATTTCGTGGGGGTAGGCTTTGAGGATTTTCTCGGGCCGGGGCAGCTGGGCCATGGTAAACAGCTCCAAGGTGCGCGCCTCAGCCTCTTTCTGGCTCAGATTGGTGTGCAGGCGCAGGGCTTCCACCACCTGGCTGCCGCAGGTATACACCGGGTTTAGGGAGGTCATGGGCTCCTGGAAAATCATCCCGATGTCGTTGCCGCGCACTTTTTGCAGTTGCTTGTCGGTCAGCTGGAGCAAATCGACGGCACCCAAGGCTTCCGACTGAAACCGGGCTGTGCCGCTCACCAGCTGGCCCGGGGGCATTGGAATCAGACCCATCAGCGCCAGTGAAGTCACCGATTTACCGGAGCCCGATTCACCCACGATGGCCAAAGTTTCGCCGCGGTGCAGGTCGAAAGACACGTCATTCACGGCCCGCACGTTGCCGCGGTGCGACTGGAAGTCAATCGTGAGGTTGGAAACGGAAAGAATCGGGTCGGGCACGGGACGTAGATTGGAGGAGGGCTCCGGTAAAGATAGGGCTTGTAGAGACGCATAGTTGCGTCTCATCGTCGGTGCCACCACAACGATTGTCGTTCAACGGGCGACGCAACTATGCGTCTCTACACCGTTCGGACCTAACGCAATCGGCCAGCTGAAATGCTTCAGCCGGCCGTTTGGCCTGAGAAAATTCAGCTTTTAAGACGCTATTTCCGAGGTTTCCGCGTCGTGGCGGGCTTCGGCGGCAGCTTGGTCGTCGGCAGCCAGTGGGTGGGCGTTTTCGTGGCTGAAAAAGCGGTTCTGGTTGAGCAGAATCAGCACCACGCCGATGAAGATGGCCGAGTCAGCAATGTTGAAGATGGGCCACAGCGAGAGGTGGGTACCGCCAATCAGAGGCCAACTGGCGGGCAGAATGCCTTCGTAGAGGTCCAGGTACAGCATATCGATAACCTGACCGTGAAACCAGGGCGTGGGCGCATCGAGCGGGGCGTTGTTGTAGATGATGCCGTAGAAAATCGAGTCAATCAGGTTGCCCACGGCCCCGCCCAGAATCAGGGCCACGCAGAGAATAAAGCCGGTATTGGCCCGCTCCTTCCACAGCTTGTGAATGTAGTAGATACCGCCCACCATGGCCACCAGGCGGAAGCTGGTCAGCAAAATCTTGCCGTAGGGCGGCGGCAGCTCCACGCCGAAAGCCATGCCCGGATTGAGCGTGTAATGAAGCTTAAACCAGTCGCCAATCAGGTGAATTTCCTCGTAGCGGCTCATGTAGGTGTGCACGCCCCACTTCGAGAGTTGGTCGACGGCGATGACCAGCAGCGCGACGAGGTAGTATTTCCAGTACTTCATTTCTAGGAAAAGGAGAGGTGAACAAGGAGAAGTGAGACTTCGGGCCTGACGCGTTGTCAGCCTCGGAACCTCTCCCCTCTCCTGGCACAAAGGGACGCAGAATTTTAGACTTCCCAACGCCGCGGCCCAAACGGACTGCGCGCGCGTCGGTATGTTTTTTTCGGGCGTTTTGTGCCCTTTTGGGCCGGATTCGGGAGCCGGGAAAACGCTTTGTGCGCCGGTGTGCCAACCAGCCTTTTTACAAAGCCGGTTGGCACCTCAGACTCAGTTGTTTGCGACTTGCAGCTGCACAGGCACCGAGTAGTCGTCGAATTCAAGCACCGCGCCGCCGCTGATTTCGGGCGCGAAATCGAGGGCCAGGGCCTGAATTTCCTCCCGGATGTAGCTGCCGAAGCTCTGCACGGCCGCTTCCAGCTCGGGCTGGGCGCCCAGCACCACTCGGATTTTGTCCTGGACTTCCAGGCCGCTGTCCTTGCGCAGGTTCTGCAGGCGGTTGACCAGCTCCCGGGCCACACCTTCCTGGCGCAGCTCGTCGGTCAGGGTCACGTCGAGGGCCACGGTGAGCGGGCCGTCGGTGGCGACGAGCCAGCCGGGCAAATCATCGGTGCGGATTTCCACGTCGTCGGGAGCCAGGGTGTAGGTTTCGCCCTCGACGTCGACGGTCAGCTGGCCGGTTTTTTCCAGGGTGCTGATTTCTTCGGCCGTCATCTGCTGAATGCGGGCCCCGACTACCTTCAGCTTCGGACCGTACTGCTGGCCCAGGCGCTTGAAGTTGGGCTTCACCGACTTGACCAGCACCCCGCTGGTGTCGTCGAGGAACTCCACGTGCTTCACGTTCACCTCGGCGCAGATCAGGTCTTCCACCTTGCCGACCTGTTCCCGGGTCGTGTCGTTGAGCACCGGCACCAGGATGCGCTGCAGGGGCTGGCGCACCTTCAGCACCGACTTCTTGCGCAACGAGTGGGTGAGCGAAGAAATCCGCTGGGCCAGCTCCATGCGCTCTTCCAGGGCCTTGTCGATGCGAGCCTCGTCGGCCTGCACCAGGAGCGTCAGATGGACGGATTCGGGGGCAAACAGGCTATTCTCGGCCACGCCCGCCGCCCGCAGGCCGTCGGTGAGGTTCTTGTAGAGCCATTCGGCGAAGAACGGAGCGATGGGCGCCATCAGCTGGGCCACCGTGCTCAGGCATTCCTGCAGGGTTTCGTAGGCCGCGCGCTTGTCGGTAGTCAGCTCGCCCTTCCAGAAGCGGCGGCGCGAGAGGCGCACGTGCCAGTTGGAGAGCTGGTCCGTCACGAAATCCTGGATGGCCCGGGCCGCTTTGGTCGGGTCGTAGCCATCGTAGTAGCCGCGCGCTTCGAGCACCAAGGACTGGAGCTTGCTCAGGATCCAGCGGTCCAGCTCGCTGAGCTCGGCGTGGGGCACGCGGCCGGTTTCGGAGGCCTGGAAGCCGTCGAGGTTGGCGTAGAGGGCGTAGAACGAGTAGGTATTGAACAGCGTGCCGAAGAAGCGGCGCTGCACCTCGGTGATGCCGTTGAGGTCGAACTTGAGGTTGTCCCAGGGCTGGGCGTTGGCAATCATGTACCAGCGGGTGGCGTCGGGGCCGAACTGGCTGATGGTCGTGAACGGGTCGATGGCGTTGCCGAGGCGCTTGCTCATCTTGTTGCCGTTCTTGTCGAGCACCAGACCGTTGGCCATCACGTTTTTGTAGGCCACCGAATCCTCCAGCATCACGGCCAGCGCGTGCAGGGTGAAGAACCAGCCGCGGGTCTGGTCCACGCCTTCGGCAATGAAGTCGGCGGGGAAATTCTTCTGGAATTTCTCCTCGTTTTCCAGCGGGTAGTGCCACTGGGCGTAGGGCATGGCGCCGGAGTCGAACCACACGTCGATGAGGTCGGGCTCCCGGTACATGGGCTCCCCGCTGGGGCTCACCAGGAAGATGTCGTCCACGTAGGGGCGGTGCAGGTCCACCTTTTCGCCGTTGGCGTAGGGGTTGTGGGTCATGACTTCGGCCGCCACGGCCTTGTCAATTTCCGCCTTGAGCTGGTCGATGGAGCCGATGCAGATTTCCTCCGAGCCGTCCTGGGTGCGCCAGATGGGCAGAGGCGTGCCCCAGTAGCGGGAACGGCTCAGGTTCCAGTCCACCAGGTTTTCCAGCCAGTTGCCGAAGCGTCCGGAGCCGGTGCTGGCGGGCTGCCAGTTGATGGTCTTGTTGAGCTCGATGAGTCGGTCCTTCACCGCCGTGGTCTTGATAAACCAGGAGTCGAGCGGGTAGTAGAGCACGGGCTTGTCGGTGCGCCAGCAGTGCGGATAGGTGTGCTCGTACTTCTCCACCTTGAAGGCCGTGCCGTCGCCCTTCATGCGGATGACGATGCTCTCGTCGAGGGTTTTGTAGTCGGCACCGGACTCGTCGTGGCCGTCGTAGTTTTTCACCCAGCGGCCACCAAATTCGCCCATTTGCTTGACATAGCGGCCGGTGCGGTCCACGATGGGGCCGAGCTTGCCTTCGTCGTCGGCCACCATCAGGGCGGGCACGCCGGCCAGCTGGGCCACGCGGAAGTCGTCGGCACCGAAGGTGGGCGAGATGTGCACGATGCCGGTACCGTCCTCGGTGGTCACGAAGTCGCCGGGGATGACGCGGAAGGCCCGCTCCTGCCCTTCAAACGCCGGGAATCCTTTGTCCTGGCCGAATAACCGCTCGTAGTTGATGCCGACCAGGTCGGAGCCTTTGAAATTGGCTTCCACGCGCCAGGGCAGCACTTTGTCGCCGGGCTTGAAGTCTTCGAATGAGGCGTCCTTGCCCTTCTCGGCGAAGTAGCGGCTCACCAAGGCCTCGGCCAGCACCACCCGGATGGGCGCGTAGGTGTAGGGGTTGAAGGTGCGCACCAGCACGTAGGGAATCTTCGGGCCCACGGCCAGGCCGGTATTGGCGGGCAGGGTCCAGGGCGTAGTCGTCCAGGCCAGGATGAACACCTCGGGCTGGGCGTTATCGTCGCCGTAGAGCTGGGCCAGGGGCACCTCGTCCAGGGTCATATTGGCAAACAGCGGCTCCGACTTCTCGTCGCGCTTCACCCGGAACTGGGCTACCACGGTCGTATCCTTCACGTCGCGGTAGGTGCCGGGCTGGTTGAGCTCGTGGGAGCTGAGGCCCGTGCCGGCGGCCGGGGAGTAGGGCTGGATGGTGTAGCCCTTGTACAGATAGCCCTTGTCGTAGAGCTTTTTGAGCAGGGCCCAGCAGCTTTCGATGTACTCGGGCTCGAAGGTGATGTAGGGGTCGTCGAGGTCGACCCAGTAGCCCATTTTCTCGGTCAGGTCGTCCCACTGGGCCTTGAAGCGCATGACGGTTTCCCGGCAGCGCTGGTTGTAGTCCTCGATGCTGATTTTCTTGCCGATATCCTCCTTGGTGATGCCCAGCTCCTTCTCTACCTGCAGCTCGATGGGCAGGCCGTGGGTGTCCCAGCCGCCCTTGCGGGGCACCTGCTTGCCCAGCAGGGTCTGGTAGCGGCAGAAGATGTCTTTCACGGTGCGCGCCATCACGTGGTGGATGCCGGGGGCGCCGTTGGCCGAGGGCGGGCCCTCGTAAAACACGAACGTGGGCTGCCCCTCGCGGGTACTCACGCTCTTCTCAAAGATGCCGTTCTGCTTCCACCAGGCCAGGATATCGGTGCCGACCTGACCATAGTTGAGCGGCTGCTTGAATTCGGGGTAGTTCATTGTTGGGGGGCGGTTGTATCAGAACGTCATTCCGAGCGAAGCCGAGGAATCTCGCGTGCTGACGTCAGATTTGTAATCCTGTGTCAGCACGCGAGATGCTGCGCTCTGCTCAGCATGACGGGTAAATTGAGCTTTAGCCGTTCAGCTTGGGCTGTACTTTGATGCGGTCCAGGTTGAGCTCCACGTCGTCGTCTTCCTCGTGGTAGGAGTCGTCGTAGTGGCGCAGCAGCGTGGGGTCAATGGTTTCGTCCTTGCCGTGCTCGAAGGTGACGAGCAGGCAGGGCAGCAGAATCAGGTTGGAGAAGTTGGTAATCAGCAGGCTCGCCGACATGAGCAGGCCCAGGGCCTTGGTACCGCCGAACTCCGAGAAGGCGAACACCGAAAAGCCCAGAAACAGCACAATGCTGGTGTAAATCATGCTGGTGCCGGCCTCCGAGAGCGTGGTGCTGATGGCGGCCCGCACCCGCTGCCCGTTCACGGCCATTTCCTGGCGGAACTTGGCCAGCAAGTGGATACTGTTGTCGCCGTCGATGCCCAGGGCAATGCTGAAAATCAGGGCCGTGCTGGGCTTGAGCGGAATCCCGAAAAAGCCCATCAGGCCGCCGGTGAGCAGCAGGGTGACGAAGTTGGGCAGCAGGGTAAAGAACACGGCCCGGATGCTGCGGAACAGAATCAGCACGACCAGGCCCACCAGCACGAAGGCAATGATCAGGCTTTCCTTGAGCATGTTGATCAGGTACTCATTGCCCTTGGTGAAGAGAATGGTGGTCCCGGTGAGCTTCACGGTCATGCCCGTGCCGTTGAAAATTTCCTTGATCTGGGGCTCGATCTTGTTGTGGATCAGCGTGTCGAGGTTGTGGCTACCGATATCGGCAATCTTCAGCGATATCCGGGCCCGCTGGCCGGTGGAGTCGGTGAAGGAGCGAATGAGCTTGTCGACCATCACCCCGCCGGCCGGCGCCTTGCCGGTGGCCGGCAGCGCCTCGGCTTTGCCTCGGGAGTGGCTCAGGTAGCTCAGAATGAAGTTTTTCTCCGAATTGTCGGGCAGGCGGTAGTAGTCGGGGTTGTCGTTGTAGAAAGTCTGGGTGGAGGCCTTCAGGAACGTGACGATGCTCACCGGCGTGGTCAGCACGGGCTGGGTGCGCAGAAACTTCTCGAACCGGTCAATTTTCTCCAGGTTCTTGAGCTTCATGATACCCTGCTTCTTGCCCGTGTCGATGACGATTTCCAGGGGCATCACGCCGTTAAAATGCTGCTCAAAGAACTTCAGGTCACTGTTGACGGAGCTGTCCTTGGGCAAGTCATCGACCATGTACGACACCGACTCGATGCGCCGGATACCCAGCACCGACACCGCCGCCAGGGCCACGGCCACGATGTAGACCGAGCCGCGGCGCTCCAGCACTAGGTGGTCGAAAAACTCGAGCAGCTTGGTCAGGGGCTTGGCTTCGAGGTGCTCGAGCTGCTTGGGCGTGGGCGGGGGCAGGTAGGTGAACACCGCCGGAATCAGGATAAACGAGATGATGAAGGCCACGAAAATGTTGATGGTGGCCACCAGCCCGAACTGGTAGAGAATGGTGATGTTGGTGAAGCAGAACACGAAAAAGCCGATGGCCGTCGTGGTGTTGTTCATCAGCGTGACGAGCCCGATTTTGCGGATTACGCGCGTCATGGCCAGCATCTGGTTGCCGGATTTGCGGTAGTCGTAGTGGTAGCGGCTGAGCAGGTAAGTGCAGTTGGGAATGCCGATGACGATGAGAATACTCGGAATCAGGCCCGTGAGCAGGTTAATCTTAAAGCCCATGAGCACCATGGAGCCCACGCACCAGACCACGACCACCAGCACCACCAGAATCGGGAAGACCACGGCGGCCCAGGTGCGGAAAAACATGAACAGCGTGGCCGCCATCATCAGCACCGTGAGCATCACGAAGAACTTCATTTCCCCGGCCACCTTCGAGGTCATCGTGGAGCGCACGTAGGGCAGGCCGGCGTAGTGCAGGCGGATGCCGGTTTTCTTGGTGAACTGCTCGGCGTGGCCCAGAATCTGGTCCATCACGGCTTGGCGCTTCGAGGAGTTCAGGTACTTCGGGTCCATGGTCAGGGCCAGCAGCGTGGCCCCGGTCCGCGGGCTAATGAGCTGACCCTTATAGAATTCCTGCTGGTTGACCACCCGCATCAGGGAGTCGAGTTCGGCCTGGGTTTGGGGAAAATTGCGGAAGATGGGCGCCGCGCTGAAGCTCTGGGTGGCTGTGTCCTTGGCCAGCTTGGGCAGCTTGGTCACCGACAGCACCCCGCTCACGCCCGGCACCTTGGCCAGCGTGTCGGTCAGGGTGCGCAGCTCGTTGAAGTTGCCGAGCCGGTAGATGCTGCTGTCCTGCATACCCAGCACCAGCACGTTGCCGTCCTCCCCAAAGGTCTTTTTAAACCGCTGGAAGTAGACCATGTCCGGGTCGTCGGGGCTCACGACCTGGGCAAAGTCGTAGGTCATTTCGACCTTGCGGGCCTCCCAGGCCATAAAAACCGTAATAACGGCCAGCAGCCCGATGAGCAGTCGGCGGTTTTTAATAACGAAAAGCGCGAGTTTACTCCACATTAGGCTGCTAAAATGCAGCAAAGGTACGCAATGAACCGCTGGCAGGAGCGGAGCTGGCCGCTTGGCTTTAGAGAGGAAAAACTTTAACTCTGCTCCTAATGTTTACTAACTGCCTGAATTGCTTATGAATATAGAAAACTTTAGATACTAACTTTCCCGTACAAGCCGTACTTTGCTCATCCGTTCCGACGCCGGCTGTAGAGTCAGAATCGACGTCCCCATTTTGGCTACTCTGGCATGACTCTCTACCAAAATCCTGACGCCTCGGTTACCTACGCCCCGGGCACCGACATGCTGCACCTGAGCTACAGCGCCAGCCAACTGACGGTTTCCTTCGGACAGGCGTACCAGGTGGCCCTCGAAGAGATGCTGCGTCAGAACGTGGGCAAGCTCCTGCTCGACCTCAAGCGCAATGCCCCATCCGTCGACGATACCGACGAGTGGGTGCTCGAGCCCCTGGCCCGGGCGCTGCCCGCCGAGTTGCCCCACCCCATCTTCATTGCTGCGGTGCTCACCGAGGGCCAGTACCAGTACCAGATTGGCTCCTACCTGCCCAGCATCGGCGCCACGCTCGGCTCCGACCAGATTGAGTTCAACTACTTCACTTCCCGCCGCGAGGCTTCGGCCTGGCTGAGCGGCAGCTAAGCTTCACCCACCCCGATTTCCACCACCCACCCCGAAAAAAAGCGGCCCCGGAATATTTCCGGGGCCGCTTTTGGTTTTAAGCAAGCTGGTAAAGCTTACAGCTTCTCGAAAATGCGGGAGAAGCTCACGGCCTCCCCGATGTAGCTGCGCAGGTCGGCAATGGCCATGCGGGTCTGCTCCCGGGAGTCGCGGTGGCGCACCGTCACGGTGTTGTCTTCCAGGGTCTGGTGGTCGACGGCAATGCAGAACGGCGTGCCGATGAGGTCCTGGCGGGTGTAGCGCGTGCCGATAGAGTCCTTTTCCTCGACTACCAGGCGGAAGTCGTGGCGCAGGGAGTTGTAGATTTCGTTGGCCTTCTCGGGCAGACCATCCTTTTTCACCAGCGGGAAGATGGCGGCTTTCACCGGGGCCACGGCCGGGTGCAGGCGCAGCAGCTTGCGGGTCTTGGTTTTCTGCTCTTCCCCTTCGCCCTCGACGATGGTTTCTTCCTGGAAGGCCTGGCAGAGGGTGGCCAGGAACAGCCGGTCGGCGCCCACCGAGGTTTCCACCACGTAGGGCACGTAGTTGCCGTAGGGCTTGCCGGTTTCGGGATTGACGTCGTTGTCGAAGTAGTTCTGCTTTTTGCGGCTCAGGGTCTGGTGCTGGGTCAAGTCGAAGTCGGAGCGGGAGTGGATGCCCTCGATTTCCTTGAAGCCGAAGGGAAATTCAAACTCGATGTCGACGGCGGCCTTGGCGTAGTGGGCCAGCTTGTCGTGGTCGTGGAAGCGGAGCTTGTCGGCGGGCAGACCCAGGGCCTCGTGCCAGCGGCGGCGGGTTTCCTTCCACACGTTGTACCACTCGCCCTCGGTGCCGGGGCGCACGAAGAACTGCATTTCCATCTGCTCAAACTCCCGCATGCGGAAGATGAACTGGCGGGCCACAATCTCGTTACGGAAGGCCTTGCCGATCTGGGCAATGCCGAAGGGCACCTTCTGCCGGGCCGACTTCTGCACGTTCAAAAAGTTGACGAAGATGCCCTGGGCCGTTTCGGGGCGCAGGTAGATCTTGCTGGAGTCGTCGGCCACGGCGCCCACCTGGGTTGAGAACATCAGGTTGAACTGGCGCACGTCGGTCCAGTTGCCGGTCTTGCTCACCGGGCACAGGATCTGCTCGTCGATGATGAGCTGCTTGACGCCGGCCAGGTCCTCGGCCGTGAGCAGGCGGCCCATTTCGGCCAGCAGGGTTTCGGCCCGGGCTATTTCGCCGTTCTTTTCGTATTCGGCAGCCTTGTCTTCGAGCAGCACGTCGGCGCGGTAGCGCTTCTTGCTGTCGAGGTTGTCAATCATCGGGTCGGAGAAGCCGTCAACGTGGCCGGAGGCTTTCCAGGTCAGCGGGTGCATGAAGATGGCCGCGTCGATGCCCACCACGTTCTGATTGAGCTGGGTCATGGCCTTCCACCAGAGCTGCTTGAGGTTGTTTTTGAGCTCCACGCCGTTGGGGCCGTAGTCGTAGACGGCAGCCAGGCCATCATAGATTTCGGAGGACGGAAACACGAAGCCGTATTCTTTGGCGTGCGAGACGATGTCGGCCAACGTGCCTTCGGTGGTAGTGGCGGCCGTTTTCTGCGGGGCGTTGCTCATATGCGTACGAGGGAAGTAGTCAGTCGTCGAAAGCAAAGAATGCCTTTACGTTTCGGTACATGGACAAAAGTAGCACAAGCCGGCAGGGTTTGGCACTGACCCGGCTGCCAATTGCGGATATAGCCGGTGGCGGCGGCGCCCCGGGGCTTTACGCTCAGGGTTTTACCGCCGGGTCCAACCCCGGTTTGATTCCTGCGTTAAGCGCAAGCAAATCCGGGCTTGTCGCTATTTGGCGTAACAATTTCATAATCTTGCCCCGCCTAAGGGCCACAGTACCTTTGGAGTCATGAAAACCGATTTCTCATTAATTCCCCCCTTATGTTTGGCTTAGAGCCTCATGTGCTGCTGCTACTGATTTTGTGTCTAGTTGCGGCCTGTGCCTTCGAATTCGTCAACGGTTTCCACGACACGGCCAACGCCGTGGCTACCGTCATTTACACCAATGCCCTGCGGCCCTGGGTGGCCGTGGTCTGGTCGGGCTTCTGGAACTTCATCGGCGTGCTCACCGGCGGCATTGCCGTGGCCATGGGCATCGTGTACCTGCTGCCCGTCGAAAGTCTCGTGGATCAAAACGTCTACCACGGCATTGCCATGGTCGGCTCCCTGATTGTGGCGGCCATCATCTGGAACGTGGGCACCTGGTACTACGGCCTGCCCTCCTCTTCTTCGCACGCCCTGATCGGGTCCATTCTGGGTGTTGGCATTGCCTACTCCCTGCTACCCGAGTCGAATAACGCCGCCGTGAACTGGGGCAAGGCCGGCGAAACCATGGCGGCCCTGCTGATCAGCCCCATCTTCGGCTTCTCGCTCACCATCATTCTGATGTTCCTGCTCAAGCGCTTCGTGGCCAACAAGGGCATCTTCAAGGAGCCCCACAAGCGCAAGCCCCCGCCCCTTTGGATTCGCCTGATCCTGATTGCCACCTGCACGCTGGTGAGCTTCTTCCACGGCTCCAACGACGGGCAGAAGGGCGTGGGCCTGATTATGCTGATTCTGATTGGCATCGTGCCCGTGCACTTTGCCCTCAACCAGAAGCTCAACCCCCTGGACATGCGCGACTCGCTGGCCAACGTGGAGCTGGTGATGAACAAGGTGAATGCCACCGGCCTGGGCGAGGCTGACCAGAAGCTGCTGGCCGACATTCGCACCCAGACCAACGCTCTGGACCAGATTTTTGCCGGTAGAACCGACGTTAAGCAGCTGCCTGAGCAGGCGCGCTTCGAGATTCGCAAGGCCATTCTGCTGCTGCACAACCGTTCGAAAAAACTTACGGCCAGCGAAAAGGTGCCCTTGAGCACCGCCGACCGTAAGCTGTTTGAAAGCAGCATCACCCAGATGCGCACCTTCACCGACTACGCCCCGTGGCAGGTTTCGCTGATGGTGGCCCTCTCGCTGGGTATCGGCACGATGGTGGGCTGGAAGCGCATCGTGAAAACCATCGGGGAGCGGATCGGCAAGGAGCACCTGACGTACGCCCAGGGTGCTTCCTCGGAGCTGGTAGCCGCTACTATGATTGGGGTTTCCACCTTCGCCGGCCTGCCCACCAGCACAACCCACGTGCTGTCGTCGGCCATTGCAGGCTCCATGGTGGCCAACCGCGGCATCAAGAACCTGAACCCCCAGATGGTGCGCAACATTGCCCTGGCCTGGGTGCTCACCCTGCCCGTCACGATGACGCTGGCCGGCGGGCTGTTCCTGCTCTTCCGGGCCTTTATGTAACGGTAGCGCTTCTTGGAATGACACAAAAAAGCCGGCCCCCAAGGGAGCCGGCTTTTTTAGTAAACCGCGGTTGGTCAGCCGGTTACTCATTGCCAATTTTTTGAGCCGAAGCCCAAAAGTTATCCACCAAACCGGCGGATTGTAAGCCTTTTACCCACTTATCCACAGCTAAAAGCGCCGTTTTTGTGGATAACTCGGATTTAGGCGGGCCACTGCACTTCGAGGTCGTCGTTGATGAAGACGCCGAAATTGACGAACTGCAGTTGATCTTCGTCAAAGTAAAGGTCAATCATTTCCTTTTCGTAGGACAGGCGCACGGCACCTTCTTCCATCTTCTCCATTTCCGTCGAGCTCAGGCCGTGGCGGCTCATCAGCTCCTGGATTTGCTGCACGCTCTTGCCGTGAATCGGCTCGCCGAAGATGCGCAGGCCGGGGTGGTCGGTTTCGATGCAGCTCAGGCGGTAGTCGTCTTCGCGGTCGAAGTACAGAGAGTAGCCTTCCTCTAGGTAGTTCCAGGCCTGGTGCTCAAACTCGTCGTCGTCTTCCGACTCTTCAATTTCTTCGGGCTCGCCCATCAGGGCGCGGACCTCGTCCTGGGAGGTGCCGAACTTCAGCGGGCCCATGCCGACGCCAAGAACGATTTCGTTTTCTTCGGTACTGGTAGGTTGTGGTTGGGAGGTTTGCATAGCCTGGGGTTGAGGTTTCGGAGTTAAAGGTAGGGGTTCGGGAATCTACTTGCCGTAGCGGGCCTTGAAATTGGCCATCTGCCGGACGTACTCGGGGTGGTGCTGGGCCTCGTCCCATTTGCGCTTAAAGATGGCCGCTGCGGCCGCCTTTTCGGGGTCTTCGGGCGTGCGGGGCAGCTCGGCTCGGCCGTGGGCCCCGCTCTGCCCCTTCTTGTCGTCGGGCACGGGCCCATCGTACTTCTTGCCGCCGCGGTGGTTGGCGTAGCGCCGGGCCCGCGTAAAGCCCATCTGCAGGAACTTGCGGGCCATGTCGGCGCCCACAAAATCCTGGGCGTCGAGGTAAGCTAGAAACTGCGCGTAAATCAACTCCGACGACTCGCGGGCAATATCCGGGGTGCGAAACCGCCAGTGGGGCAGAATCTCCGACTTGTAGGGCTCGACCAGCAGCACGCCCTGCTCGCCCTTGCCCACGCGGTACAGCTCCGGATGGCGGCGAAAGTCAGTCTGATGAAAATCCAGGGTGTAGTCGAACGGGGGCATGGGGCAGGGGAGTGGCCTGTATACGCTGCCCGAACGGTTTGGGGTCGGTTTCGGCGCTTATCCACGCCCACGCTTGTGGATAAGTGGATAACTCGGCACGTTTATATAGTGATTTTCAGACCCTTGAGGTCCATTTGAGCACCCTCGAGCCGTTCCGGCCCTGCTTGTTCGGCTCCAGCGCTTCCAGTAGCTCCCCAACTCCCGCCCCAGCCCCGCAAGCCGCCCCAACTTCTGAGCCAGCGGCCCAGCGCCGACGGCGGCTTCGGCCTGGCCGAGGCCGCCGGGAAAACGTGAACCGCCCACTTTTCATTTTTTGGCGGCCGGCTCGTTTATCCACACGGTTAATAACTTTTTAAAAGATTTTATTTAAAAGAATTTTTTAATCCCCACTCGTTAGGGCTGTGCAAAAGTGGATAAGGCGCCGGAGTTATAAACAGGGCTGAAAACTTGTGTACAAGTCCCGGTTTATGCACCGTCTATCAACAGGGGGTGTTGATACTAAACAATTGTTTATCAAGCTATTATTTCGATTATCCCCAATCCACAGCGTTATCCACGAATCCCCAATCCACAGGTTTTGCGCGGTGTGGATTAGCCCGTTTTTGAGGGAAAGTTTTCCACTGCTGTCCACATCGGCTGGGTGGATAAGCTGGGCTGCTAGGGAGGGGAAAGCGCCAAAAAAACTTATCCGCTATTTGTCCACGGGTTGTCCCCAGGTTTCCCCATTGTTATCCACAGATTACGCCCGGCGCCGCTAAGCCCGTGGAAAAAGCTGTGGAAAAAGTGGGGAAAATACGCTAGCTCCCTGAGGCATAAGCCCCCCATTGTGGACATCTTTTGGGGCTGGGAACCCGACGGCTGATGTCGGACCAAATGACGCCCTTTGCTCCAGTGTTGGTGCCAGAGCCGTGGAAGGCCGCCGGCGCTACTGAACCCCGCCGTAACTAGCGGGCCAACCTCAACCGACAGCTGGCGCGACCTAGCCTGCCCGCACTGGGTGTTAACAGACCTGCTGTCGTCGGCAAGGGCCCTAAACAGACCAGCGGCCCCCGGAGCTACCGAAGGCCGCTGGACGGCAAAGAGTCGGCCCCGAGGCCGCGAGAAAAGCTAGAAGGCTACTTTGATGTCGCTTACTTCCCAGTTGGCGCGCACCTGCACCGTCTGGGGCGCCACGTACACGGGCTCGGGCAGCACGAGCAGCTTAGGGTCGCCGCCCCGCCAGGTACCGTTGCCGTCGGCGTCAATCAGCACCCGGATGCGGTAGGTGCCCGGAATCAGGTTGTCGAAGCGGAAGGTGCCCTTGGGGCTGTCGAGCACGGCCACGGGCTGGTAGCTGGCATCGACGAGCTGAAGCTGGTAGCGCTTGTACTTGGTTTGGATGGTGCCGGCCAGGCTGCCAAACGGCGACTCTTCCGTGACGGCCATCCGCAGCGGTTTCAGCCCCAGGCGCTGCCCGGTCGCCGATACTACCGCCGTGCTGTCCAGGTTCAGCGTCACCGTTTTCCGGGCCCGGGTGTTGAGCACCACGGTGAGCACCGTCCGGTCGGGGCTGAGCGTGGCTTCCTGGGGCGTCCGCAGCGGCCGACGCGTGAGCGAGTCTTCCACCAGCGTGCCCACGGTTTTGCCCGGCGTCAGGGGCTGCAGCGGGTCAGTGAACTGGTATTTTACCAGCCCCTGCCGGTACACGGCCCGGGGGCTGCCTTCCACGTTGTAGGCCGCCGGGCGCCGGCTCGGGGCATTGCCCGGAAAGCGCACGTTGATGGTGTCGCGGCCGGTATTGCCCACGCTGTCGGTGGCGGCCAGCACGTAGCGACCTTCCGTAAGAGCTGGCGTGCGCGAGAGCAGGATGGTCCGGCCCTTGTCGGTGATGGTGACGCCGTTGTTGAGCGTGGCCACGGCCGCGGGAGTAGCGGGGGCGAAAGGCGTCAGCACGGCCTGCTGCACGCCTTCGTTGAGGCTAACCTTAAATTGGTTGAACGTGCCTTGCTGTCCGGTTATCAGAGCCCGGCGGGCATCGGGGCGCACGAGCACGAAGTTCACCGAGTCCAGGACGGGGCGCACGGTCACCAGTTCGGGCAGGTAGCCAATCTGCTCCCCTTCGTCGTATCGGCCGTTCTGGTTTTTATCGGCCAGGGCGTAGATGCGGTAGCGGCCGGTCTTGACATTTTGCAGGGCGTAGGCGCCGGCTTTATCGGTTTGGACCAAGTAGTAGGGCTTGCCCCGGCGCACGTTGAGCGTGTCGGCCTCGGGGTAGAGCACCACCGACACTTCGCTGGCGGGCTGGTTAGTGAGCCGCATGATGGCCGTGCCCTTCACCGAACCCGAATCGAGGCGGGCGCCGGTGCTGAAGGCCAAGCTCACCCGGGAAGCCTTGTTGCTTTCCGTAATGTCGACCACGGCGTCGCGAAAGTTGAACGAGTAGGTGGTGTTGGGCTCGAAGGGCTTCTCGAAAAGCAGGGTAAAGGCGGAGCGCTCCTCCCGAATCTGGTACTTGTTGTCGGTGAGCAGCGGGGCCACGAGCAGGTTTTTGCTGAGGTCCTTGAGCTGAACGGGCTCCGAAAACTCGAGCCGCACCGACTGCTGCTTCACGTTGCGAGCCCCGTTGGCCGGGGAGGTGCTCACCAGCTTGGGCGGCGTCAGGTCGCGCGGGCCGCCCTGGGGCGAGCTGATGGTCGCGCAGCCGCTCAGGCCGGCCCCGGCGGAAAGCAAAAACAGCAGATTAGCGCGAGCGGACATTGTAGAGCAGCAAAGTGGTCAGGGTAAGAACGGCAATGGCGCCCACAATGTGAAGCGCCGATTTCCGGGTTAGTTTCTCGTCTTCGTCGGGCGTCAGGGCCCCGGCCGCCGGCTGCACCTGCACCGTGTCGGGCCGGGCAGCGGTGGCCTTGGCCGTATCCGGCAACCAAACGGCGGGGGTGCCGCGCTGGTATAGGGGCCGGGAAGGCACCGGGGCGGCCAAAACCCAACGGGATGACTCTCTGGGCGTAAGCCCCTCCCCTACCCTGTGCGCCGCCAGCCGCATTCCGACCAGCAGCAGCAGCAAGGGCAAGGCAGGCGCGGCCACGGCAGCTTAGCGTTGGGCCGCAGCCACGTAAATCACGCTCGAATACAGCCCGTCATGCTCCTGGGCAAACTTATTCGACTTGTAGCCGGCCTTGAGCACCGTGAGCAGTCCGCCGCCGCGCTCGGCCTTGTGCTTCTCGCTGAGCATGCTCACGTAGTAGGCATCCAGGGGCAGGGGCAGCATTTCCCGCACCGTGAGCTTGTGCTTTTTGAGCAGCTGCTTCATGGTTTTGGGGCTGAAGTGGTAGAGGTGGCGAGGCACGTCGTAGGCGGCCCAGTCCTGGCGGTAGTGCTGGGCGTCGAGGCTTTCCACGTTGGGCACCGCAATGATGAGCACGCCGTCGGGCTTGAGCAGGCTTACCAGCTGCTGGAGCGTCTCGTTGAGGGTGTGAATGTGCTCGAGCACGTGCCAGAGCGTAATGGCGTCGAAGGAGCCTTGCTGGAAGTGCACGAGGCTCTCGGAGCCGATGGGCTGCCCCACGCGCTGGGTGGCTTCCTCCCGGGCCCGGGGACTGGGCTCGTAGCCGCTTACCTGCCAGCCGTCGGTGCGGGCCGCGGCCAGAAAGTGCCCCGTGCCGCAGCCGTAGTCGAGCAGCTTGCCCTTGCGCGGGGCCAGCTTGTTGAGCAACGCCACCTTGCGGCGCATGGTAAAGAAGCGCGCGACCCGGTAAGCCTGGTTGATGACGCCCGTAGCCGCGCTGTTGTGCGACACGTAGTCGTCGGACTCGTAGTAGCGCCCGATATCGGCCACGCCGGGCCGGGGGTTGGTGAACTGGAACGTGCAGGCGTTGCACTGCACAATGGCAAAGCTTTCCTTGCTCACCGACTTATCCTCGACCACCAGCTTGTTGCGGAAGTCGGTTTTGCCGCATACCGGGCACGTTTCTACTCGTTCGTACACTGTGTTCAATTATGAATTCTGAATTATGAATTCTGGATTGGGAGGCTGCCCACGCGGGGTGGGTACCCGTTCAGAATGTATAATTCAGAATTCTCAATTCATAATTACCGCCCAAGGTACACCATCAGCACCGAAATGTCGGCCGGCGACACCCCGCTGATGCGGGCGGCCTGGCCGATGGTTTCGGGCTGCACCTTGAGCAGCTTTTCGCGGGCCTCGTGCGACAAAGCCGGCATCTGCTGGTAGTCGAGGCGGCCCTGGATGACGAAGTTTTCCAGCTCGGCCACCCGGGCCGCCTGCTGGTTTTCCTTCTCAATATACGACTCGTACTTGATGGCAATAACGGCCTGCTCGAGGCTGTCAGGCTGGTAGGGGGCCAGGGCCAGGGTCAGATTCGGCAGGGTGCGGGTCAGGTGCTCGAGCTCCAGGTTAGGCCGGCGCAGCAGGTTGATGGCCCGGGTCCGCTCGTGCAGGGTGGCCGAGCCCAGCTCTTCCAGCAAGGCGTTGATTTCACTGGGCTCGATGGCAAAGTTCTTCAGCAGCTCCACCACTTCCGTCGTTTCGCGCTGCTTCTGTTCCACCCGGAACAGCCGCTCGTCCGAAGCCAAACCCAGGGCGTGGCCCAGGGGCGTCAGGCGCAGGTCGGCGTTGTCCTGGCGCAGCAGAATGCGGTGCTCGGCGCGGCTGGTGAACATACGGTAGGGCTCGTCGGTACCCTTGTTCACGAGGTCGTCGATGAGCACGCCGATGTAGGCCTCGCTCCTTTTCAGAATGAAGGGTTCCCGGCCGTGTACCTTGTTGTGGGCGTTGATACCGGCCATCAGGCCCTGGCAGGCGGCTTCCTCGTAGCCCGTGGTGCCGTTGATCTGGCCGGCGAAGTAGAGGTTTTTCACCCGCTTGGTTTCCAGCGTCAGGCTGAGCTGGGTCGGCGGGAAGAAGTCGTACTCAATGGCGTAGCCGGGGCGGAACATCTTGGCGTTTTCGAAGCCGGCAATCTTGCGCAGGGCGCGGTACTGCACGTCTTCGGGCAATGACGAGCTAAAGCCGTTGATGTACATTTCCACCGTGCTGCTGCCCTCGGGCTCCACGAAAATCTGGTGGCGGTCCTTGTCGGCGAAGCGGTTGATTTTGTCTTCCACGCTCGGGCAGTACCGCGGCCCCAGGCCCTTGATGCGGCCCTGGAACATCGGCGACTTCTCGAAGCCTTCCTTTAGAATTTCGTGGACTTCCGCATTGGTGTAGGTGATGTAGCACGGGCGCTGCTTCACCAGCCGGGGCGTGTCGAGGTAGCTGAACTTGCTGGGCACCTCGTCGCCGCCCTGCTCCTCCATCTTGGAGTAGTCGAGGCTGCGGCCGTCGACGCGGGGCGGGGTGCCGGTTTTCATCCGGCCCGTTTCGAAGCCCAGTTCCAGAAGCTGCTCGGTGATGCCGGTGCTTTTCTTCTCGGCCGCGCGGCCGCCGCCGAAGTTTTTCTCGCCGATGTGAATCAGGCCGTTCAGGAACGTGCCGTTGGTGAGCACCACCGACTTGCCCCGAAACTCGATGCCGAGCTGGGTTTTGACGCCCACCACGGTGTCATTTTCCACCACGATGCCCGTGACGGATTCCTGCCAGAAGTCCACATTCAGGGTTTGCTCGAGCGTGGTGCGCCACTCCTCGGCAAAGCGCATGCGGTCCGACTGCGCCCGGGGGCTCCACATGGCGGGACCCTTCGAGCGGTTCAGCATCCGGAACTGAATCATGGTCTTGTCGGTGATGATACCCGACTGCCCGCCCAGCGCGTCGACTTCGCGCACAATCTGGCCCTTGGCCACCCCGCCCATGGCCGGGTTGCACGACATCTGGGCGATGGTGTTCATGTTCATCGTCACCAGCAGCACCTTCGAGCCCAGGTTGGCGGCGGCGGCGGCGGCTTCGCAGCCGGCGTGGCCGGCTCCTACTACAATGACATCGTATTCTTCTTGCTGAAACATAGCGGGGAGCAGTAGCGCGCCAAGCGGCGCGCGTGAGCAGGTAAGCAAATCAGGCGTTGGAGGCTAACAGGAAAGGCGAACCACAAAGTTCGCGCGGCCCCGGAAACCAAAAACGCCCGCCGGAAGCGGACGTTGCGCTGGAAAAGTAGGCAGGGAAAGCCGGCGCAACCCGCTCAAAACGTGCGCAAAGATACGCACTTAGCGGCTTTTATGCGCGCGTCCCGTTTAGCCCTCGTCTTTCTCGGCCCAGGGCTCTTGCTGCCAATCATCCAGCAGGTCAGCGGCTTGGCGGTTGACTTCCTCCCAGGAGAAGGGCCGCCACCGTCGCAGCAGGCTGTCGAACACTTCCGTGGCGGCGGGGCAGGCGAAGAGCTTGTAGTCGAACTTAGGGTAGTTGTGGACCACGTAGCCGGGGTAGTAGTACTCGTGTTGCTGGCTGCGGGCATGCTCGATTTTGAGCAGCATCAGCAGCTTGCCCAGGCTGTATTTGCGGTAGGCCGGGTCGTAGAAGTTCATGATACCGGCCAGGCTGCGGTGCCCGCTGTCGAAGATGCCGGCCGCAATCAGGCGGGTGCCGTCGCGCACTTCCAGCACGCTGGTGTCAAATACGTTGTGGGTGGCCCCGGCCAGCAGAAAAGCCTCCACCGTGGGCGGGGCATCGAAGGTAATGGACGCCCGGTAGGCCGCGTAGAGCGCCTCCAGCTCGGCCGTGAGCTCAAAAGGCCGGAGCGTGACCGTAAACCGCTCCCCTAGCCGCAGCAGCCGGCGCTGCTCGGGGCCGTAGTGCACGTTGGCCAGGGCCAGGCGCAGCCAGTGCACGGTATACACGCCGCCCTCAATGGGCAGAAACCGGCAGGTAAACAGGTCCTGGTGCATCCGGTAGTAGCCCTGGCTCAGGTAGAAGTCCAGGGCCCGGCCGGGAAGACTTAGCGGGGCAGATGGGGTAGCAGACATACGGCAATGGGGAAGATACTGCGCCAACCCCAAAGCCGGCCCCGGAAGTTTCGGCGGAGGGCTGAGAAACAAAAACGCCCGCGGGGCCGCGGGCGTTTAGGGTGGTTTTCGGCGGGGCTGAGGCCGGCAGAGTTAAAAGGTGCGCAGCGACAGGCAGTAGTCCTCCTTCTTGCGCATGGCCGTCTGGCTGAGCAGATCCTTATCGGCGTAGCCCAGCAGGTGGAGTACGCCGTGAATCATCACGCGGTGCAGCTCGTCGTGGAAAGCCAGGCCCAGCTGCTGGGCATTTTCCCGCACCCGCTCCACGCTGATAAAGATATCGCCTTCAATGATGTCGGCGTCGTCGGCGTTATCGAAGGTGATGACGTCGGTATAGGTGTCGTGGTCGAGGTACTCGACATTGACGCGGTGCAGATATTCGTCGGAGCAGAAGATGTAGGTGAGCTGCACGATTTCGTGCTCGTGCACGGCAGCAATGCGCTCAATCCAGGACGTGAGCGACTCAGCCTCGGCCAGCTCGAAATCCACATCTTCCACCAAAAACTCAATGCCGTGCGATTCGGACGACTGCTCGGGCAAGCCTTCGTTCATCTCATCCTCGGTTCCGGGAGGGTGTTGGTTCATGCCGCAGTTTCGGAAGAAACGGTATCGGAAGGCTCGTCGGCGGTGGTGGGCGCCAGGAAGAACGTGAGCTGCACATTGCGGCCGTCCTTGTTGAACTCCACTTCGTCGGCGAGGTGACGGATCAGGAAGATACCGCGGCCCCCGGGGTTTTCCAGGTTTTCGGGTGCGGTGGGGTCGAGCAGGTTGTCGTAGTCGAAGCCGTCGCCCTCGTCCTCTACTTCAAACTTCACCCGGTCCTTGTTCACGTACAGCGACAGGTAGACATTTTTGTCCTTGTCGAATTTGTTGCCGTGGCGGATGGCGTTATTCACGGCTTCCGTGACAGCAACCATGATGTTGCCATAGATATCATCTTCGATATGAAAGGTTTCTTTCGAGTTATCGATGAAACTTTCCACAACACGGATATTCTCAACAAGGGAAGGAACCTGAATTTTGACCTGTTTCATAGGTGGCTTAAAGGAGAGCGGGCGGTAAAATTAGCGGAACGCTATTTCATTTTCTGAAAATATTCACTCACCTCCCGCTGATAGTACGGCGTGAGGGCCGGTGGTACTGTACGCAACAGCTCCGTTTGCCGGTTTTTCTGCTGCTTATACTTGTCGAAAGCGGGCGGAAATACCGGCGGGCGGGTCTGGGCCGACTGCGCCTCACGTTTCTCGTCCTGGTCCCGCTCCCGGGCCGATTTCTCGACTTCCAGCAAACGGGTAAGGATTTGACGCTGACGCAGCACAGTCTGCTCCGTTAGCCGCTTGTTTACGAGGTCAGTTTCGGTTTGTTCCATTAATTTCTTCACGTCGCCGGTGCCGCCGGCCCCATCCTGACCCTTGCCATCCTTGCCGGCCTTGCCGCCTTTTTCCTGGAGTTTATCGAGCTCCTTGAGGGCTTCGCGCAGCATCTGCTGCTGGGCGGCGAGCTTGGCCAGGTCCTCGCTCAGGGCCCGGCCGGTCTTGCCGCTCTGCTGGAGCTGCTGAATCTGCTGGTTGAGTTGCTGCTGCATGCGGCCCATCTGTCCGTCGCCGGCCGAGCTGCCCTTTTTCTTCTTTTTACCGGGTTTGCCCCCGCCCTGCTGCTGGGCCTGCTGGGACTCGCGCTGCTCCTGCTGCATCTGCTGCAGGGCGTCGTTAAGCATCAGCGCCAGGTTGTTCATGCTGGTCATGGCCAACTGCTGGCTGCCGGTGGCCCGGGGCACGTTGCGCTGCCGGATCTGGTCCAGGGACTCGTCCATGCGGCCGTTCATCTCCCCCACTTCCCGGGTCACGAAGCTCTGAATCTGGGACACGCGCTTGGCCAGGGCATAGAGCGAGTCCTGAATCACGGCCGCGTCGTCGCGGAGCTTGCGCTGGTTCTGGCCCAGCTGCACGAAGCGCGGGTCGGTCTGGTCGACCTGCCGGAACTGCTTCATCAGCCCTTCCTGGTCGAAGCTGAGCTTGAGCAGGTTTTCGAGGATGTCGCGCAGGTCGTCGATGTTCTCCTGCTTCTGGTCATTCTCGTCGTCCTGCTGCTGCTGGCGCATCTTCTGAGCCATCTGCTTCATCTGCTGGGCGGCTTTTTGCTGGCTTTGGCTGGCTTTCTTGTTCTGGTTTTTGCTTAGCTGCTCCTCGCTGTCC
Organism: Hymenobacter persicinus; assembly: GCF_004167665.1. Classification (GTDB taxonomy): domain Bacteria; phylum Bacteroidota; class Bacteroidia; order Cytophagales; family Hymenobacteraceae; genus Hymenobacter; species Hymenobacter persicinus. Next base: position 28,495 of record NZ_SEWE01000027.1, read on the forward strand.
TGCTGCTGCTCGTCGATCTGCTGCTGCTCCTGCTTCATCTCGTCGGCCCCGTTCTGGTTTTCCAGCTGCTGGTCCATTTTCTTCAGGTCGCTGAGGTCCTTCTTGATGTCCTCGAAGTCCTGCTTCTGCTCGGCCTGCTTCTGCTTGAGCTCCTCCTGCTTTTGCTGCTGCTGCTTTTTGTCGTCGCCCTTGGGCTGGTTGTCCTTATCGTTTTTCTCGGTCTGCTCGGCCAGCTTTTCCTGCTCCTGAGCCAGCTGCTCGAGCTTCTCGGTGGCCTGCTCCTGCTTCTGCTCGTACTGGAGCTGCTTGAACATCTCGAGGGCCCGCTCCAGCTCTTTTTGCAGGGTGTTTTCCTTGTTTTCGAGCTGCTTCATGAGCTTCTGCATCTCTACGTCGGGGGCCTTCTGCTCCTGCAGCAGCTTCTGGAGCTGCTCGTAGAGCTTCTTGGTTTCGGGGTCGAGCAACGAGTCCATCAGCTTCTGGAGCTCCTTGGCCTTTTCGGCCAGCTCCTGGCTTTTGGGGTCGAGCTGGTCCTGCTGCTGGTTGAGCTGCTCAAACAGCTTCTTCATGTCCGAAATCTGCTCGTCCATCTGCTTTTTCTGCTCGAGCATGTCCTGCAGCTGCTTGCGGTCCTGGAAGTTGAGCTCCCGCTTGGTTTTGAGCTTGTCGGAGGCCTTGGCCAGCTCCCGCTCCATCTTCTTGCTCTGCTCCTGGGACTTGCTCAGCTGGCTCTGCACCGAGGCCGACTGCGAGGCCAGCTGCTGGCGCAGCTCGGTCTTGGAGGGCAACCGGAACTCCGCCGCCCGGGTCCGCGCCGACTTGGGGCCGTGCACGCCGTCGTTGTCCCAGACCTGCACGAAGTATTCGAGCCGGTCACCGGGCTTCATGCCCAGCGGGGCCAGGTCCCACTGGTAGGTATAGCTCTGGCTGGGGCCGCTTTGCAGGGCCAGGGCGCGGGCCTTGTAATCGGTGTTCGGCCGGACTTTCGACGTGACGCGGTAGTGCAGCTGCAGGCGGGACAGGCCGTAGTCGTCGCGGACGGTGCCGCCCAAAGCCAGGTAGCGCAACGAGGTCGTGTCGGCGAAGCTCTCGACGGTGATTTCCGGCACCTGGTCGGGAATGGCCGTTATCTGGTACTGCATCGGGTCCCGGTTGAGGCTGGCCGCGTTTTGCAGGCGCACGGCGTACTGCTGGCTACGCAGGATGCGGCGCGTGACCTGGAACTGGTCGTCGGCCTCGGTGGCCGTCACGGTTTCGTCCGGGTTCTGGAATAGCAGCTGAAGCTGGTCGGTGGCCTCGGTGGCGAAGTCCCAGCGCACGGTGCTGCCCTCGGGCACGGTGAGGTTGCCGGAGTTGCGGATGGTTTCGGCGGGCTTGCCGATATAGGCGGGGTACGTAACGTGCACGGCGAAGTCGCGCAGGTTGGGCCGGGCCTGCACGGTCAGGTCGTAGTCGTCGGAGGTGAAGCCGGCGCCGCTGAGCTGAAACTCAACGTCGCGCTGAAGCTGCCGGAACTCGTAGCTGAACGAGTTGGCGCCGTCCTTGGTCAGGCGGCGCTGCCGGCCCCCGTACTCGATGCTGATTTCGTTGGGCAGCGCCTCGCCCTCGATGGCTACTTCAAGCTTGAAGTCCTCATTCTTGAAGGCTTTCAGGTCTTTGTTCTTGATAACGAACCGAAACGGGGCCGGCGGGGCGTAGGCCTGGCGGTAGTGCAGAATCCGGTCGGTGCCCTGCACAAACAGGCTCGGCCAGATCAGCAGCAGCAACACCATCACGCCCGCGGGCACGGCCAAATACTTCCACAGCGGCCGGCTCTGGGTGGTGATGTTGATGCCGCGGGCAAACTCGAGGCCGGTGAGCTGACCGGCGCGCTGCTCGAGGCTGGCGGCAATCAGGGCATTTTCGCGGGCCTGGCCCTGGAGCTGCAGGGCGTTGAGCAGCTTGTCCTGGACCTGGGGAAACAGCTCCCCCACGCGGGCGGCGGCCTGCTCATCGGAGAGCAGACGGCGCAGGTTGGTCAGGGCGGCCAGGGGCTGCCAGATCCAATGCACGAAGGCGTAAACCACCAGCCCCAGAAAGCCGAACAGCAGGCCGCCGCGCACCCAGGTGGGCAGGTAAAGAAAGTACTCGAGCAGGTTCAGCACCACGAACAGCGTGAGCAACAGCCCACCCGCCACCAGGGCGCCACGCACCAGCAGGTTCAGGTAAAACTTGCGCTTAAAGGCATCCAGCTGGGCCAGAACCTGCTCCAGGGCCGGCGCATTCGTAGTCGTTACAGGCACAGATTATTTCTCCGGTTCACCAAAATGGCCCATTGCAGGCCCGGGAAAGATACGCATTAAAGCCGCGAAGGCTGCATGCCCCTCCCCTACTGAAACGACAACGCAGCGGGGGTAAATTGTTCCGCACGGGCCGCACAGGAACGTACCCGGAGTGGTAGCGCCTCGCGGCCCCGGCCCTTTTTTAGAAGACTTCGCCCAGGTTGAAAGCCACCCCGCGGGAGCCGTCGGCGCCCAGGGCGTAGTCGATGGAGAGGTTGGTGCGCGAGACTTTATTCAGGTTCAGGCGCAGGCCGGCTCCGGCGGCGGGCACTACCCTATCAAACTGGGTGGCCAGGGTGCCGGAGAGCAGGTGCAGGTCTTCCGATACGGTCTGGGCGTTACCGAACACCACGCCGCCCAGCAGGTGGTTGCGGGTGATGCCGAAACGGTACTCCGCCTCGGCGTAGAGCAGGTTTTTACCCCGAAACCGGCCCTGGATGTAGCCCCGGCCCAGGTTGCTGTAAGTGTCCCAGCCGGTGCTGGGCAAATCCAGAAACGGCGGGTTGCCATGCAGGGTCAGGGTGTTATAGCTCCACAAAGCCAGCACATCCTGGGAGTGGGGCGAGAGGCGGAGGTAGCGGCGGGCATCGACGAGCAGGGTCTGGTAGTCGGAGTTGCTGCCCAGGTGGCGGGTGTTGGCCCGCAGCACGGTGTTGAGGTAGCTGCCACCCAGCGGGTTGATGGCGTTGCCGCGGCTGTCGTAGAGCACGCTCAGCGTGGGCCCCGAGGACGTGGAGCTTCCGGCCACGCCGTAGGGGTAGTGCGAAATGCGGGTCACCTCCCGGGTGGAGGCGCGGCTTTCAATGTCCCAGTGGTAGTCGAGCTGGTAGCCCAGGCCGGCGTAGAGGTTGCCCCCGATCTTGCGCAGCACGCTCTGGTAGATGCGCAGGTATTGGTAGTCCATCGTCACGGCCCGGTCGGTGCTGGTGTGCATGCCCAGGCCGTAGGTACTCTGAGGGTAGCGCATCAGGCGCCAGTCGCCAATCCAGTTGGTGCGGTTGTCCCGGCCCCAGACCGAGGGCGTAGCCGTGAAAATCAGCTGGCGGTTCTGGGTATAGCTCAGCGCCGCAATCAGCGTCGACATGTTGGCCGCGGGCCGGCGGAACGCCACGTTGCCCGACAGCTGCACCAGGCCCCGGGTTTGCAGAGTGTAGCCCACGGCCGGAATCACCCACACAAACTTGCCGCCCTGCTGCAGGGCCAGCGAGTCGTGGGCCGCCACGCGGGAGCGGGGAAACAGCGCCCGGTACACGTCCACCACGTCCTGAGCCGGGTGAGTCCCCAAGCCCACCAGCGGCCGGCTGGCCGTAGCTGACGGCGGTCCGGCCACGGTATCGGCCGGCGTCTGGGCCGCGGCGCTCAAGCCGGCCATACTCAGTCCTAACCCCAACAGCCCCCGCCACCCCCGCGAAATCAACAATCCAAACACCCTCGTATCCTAATAGTAGCGCGGCCAGCGCGGCCCCGTGCAATCCGAAAAATTTCCGGCCACCGGGAGTAAACCCGCGGCCTGGCGAAAAGTTGACCGAGCCGCCCACAAACCAGCGCCGGCCCCTGGGTACATAGACGACCAGCGGGGCCGGATACCTTACGGCGCAAAAAAGCCCGGCTCCAACTGCGGAACCGGGCTTTGCAAGCGGGGTAATACGGGGGGCTATTCGCCCTTCTCTTTGACCTTGGTGCTGTTGTCGTCCTTTTTGAGCTTGCGCTTGGCTTTGCGGCCTTCCGCGTCCTCGGTTTTCGACTTGGACTTCTTCACCTCACCGGCGGGAACGGCAGTCGGAGCCGTAGCGGGGACGGCCAGCGGCGCCGCCGGGGTCAGGCGGTTGCCGTTGAGGTCCATTTCCACGATTTCGTAGCCCAGGGTGCTGATGCTGGGGAATACCTTGGCCCGGTCGCCAACCACGACGATGTACATTTTATCAACGGGCAGCACTTTCTGGGCCGTGGTCTGCACGTCCTCTTTCTTGAGGGCGCGCAGGATGGCGCTCTGCTGCTGCACGTAGTCGGGCTGCAGGTCGTAATCGAGCAGGCGGGCCAGGAAGGCGGCTTTCTGGGGGCCGGTTTCGTACTTCAGCGCGTCGCTCTGCCCGATGGAGGTTTGCAGGGTTTTCAGCTCCTCGTCGGTGATGCCGCTGGTGCGGAAGTTTTTCAGCTCCTTCTCAAACTCGGTGAGCGAGGCCGTGGTGGCATCGGCACGCACGCCGGCCTGGGCGGTGAAGGGCCCGGTGTAACGGGTGCCGCGGAAGCCGGAATAGGCGCCGTAGGTGTAGCCCTTGTCCTCGCGCAGGTTGCGGTTGATGCGGCTGGTAAACTCGCCGCCGAGCAGGTAGTTGGTCAGGTAGGCGCGGTAGTAGTCGCCGGTGGCATCGTAGGGCAGGGCCAGATAGCCGATGCGGATTTCCGACTGGGCCGCCCCGTCCTTGTTGACGAAGTAGATGCGGGTTTTGTCGGGCTGGGGCGCGGGGTTGCCGGCGGGCAGGGTCACGTTCTTGCGCGTCCAGTTTTTGAGGAAGTCCAACTGGGGCACCAGCGTCTTCTGCTCCACGTCGCCGACTACCACCAAGTGGGAAAGGTTGGGCGCGTAGTTCTGCTCATAAAACCGCTTCACGTCGTCGAGCGTGAGGCTCTGCACCGTGGTAGCCGTCCCCGTCACGGGCACCGACATGATGTCGCCGGGGCCGTAGAGCAGGCTGTTGTAGGTGTTGTTGGCAATGACCACGGGCTGGGTGGCCTGGTTGGCAATGCCTTCCAGGGTTTGCTTTTTGAGGCGGGCAAAGTCAGCCGCGTCGAAGCGCGGGTGCATCAGCTTCTCTTCCAGCAGCGCCAGCGTGGCGGGCAGGTTCTTGGTCAGGCTGCGCACCTGCACCGTAGTGTTGTCGGCGCCGGGCACCACCTGCACGCTGCTGCCGAGCCGCTCGAGGGCGGCGGCAATCTGCTCACTGGTGTATTTCTGGGTGCCTTCGTTGAGCATGGCCGCCGTGAGGGCCGCAATGCCGGCCTTGCCGGGGTCGTTCTGCTCGAGGCGGTGGCCGCCGCGGATGGTGAGCAGCAGGTTCACCTCGGGTACTTCCGTGTTGCGGGTGCCCATCACGCGCAGGCCGTTGGCAAAGCCTTCCTGCCAGAGCACGGGCACGGTCACGACGGGGTTGGGGCCGGCGGCCGGAATCTGGTTGCGGTCAAATTTGTCCTGGCCTTTCACGTAGGTCAGGCCCTTGTACTCGTCGGCCGGGGCCTGGTAGCCGTCCTTGGAGATGGTGAAGTTGTCGGGCTTGCTGGGCTTGGCGTCGCCGGACTTGGGCAGCACGCTCAGGACCACGGCCTTTTTGCCCTTGATGTACTGATTGTACACCCGCAGCACGTCGGCCTTGGTCAGGGCGCGCAGGCGCTTCACCTGCACAGTCAGGTAGTTGGGGTTACCGGTGTAGGTCTGGTTTTCGGCCAGGGTGCTCACCTTGCCGCTCACGCTGGCCAGGCTGCTCACCAGCTGCGACTCCCGGCTGGCCTTGAAGCGCTGCAGGTCTTCGTCGGTCACGCCGCGGCGCTCAAACTCGGCCAGGCTCTGCCGCATACGGTATTCGAGGCTGTCGAGGCCCTTGCCGGGGAAGGCCAGGGCGTTGAGCGTAAACTCGCCGGCCAGTTCGGCCGTGGGGTGGCTGGCCCGGGCCTGCACCGCCCGCTGGGACTTGATCAGGTTTTTGTAAAGCAGGGAGTTTTTGCCCCCGCCGATGATGTCGGCCAGCGCGTCGAGGGCCGGCTCATCGGGATGGTTTTGCGGAACTGTCGGAAACACCATCTGCAGCATCGGGAAGCGCACGTTGTCGGTGTAGCTCACGTAGCGGTCCTGGGTGAGTTTGGGAGCGGGCAGCACGTTATTTTTCACCGCCGGCCCGCGCTTGATGGAGCCGAAGTATTTCTCGACCATAGTGACCACCTGGGCGGGCTGCACGTCGCCGCCCACCGTGAGCGTGGCGTTGTTGGGGCCGTACCAGCGCAGGAAGAAGTTTTTCAGATCCTGCACGTTGGAGCGGTCCAGGTCCTGGAGGTAGCCGATGGTCAGCCAGCTGTAGGGGTGGCCGTAGGGGTACAGGTTTTTGGCCGTGTACTCGCTTACCAGGCCGTAGGGGCGGTTGTCGTAGTTCTGGCCCCGCTCGTTTTTCACCGTGGCCCGCTGCACCTCGAAGCGGGGCTGGGTCACGGCGTCGAGCAGGTAGCCCATGCGGTCGGCTTCGAGCCAGAGGGCGCGCTCGAGCTGGTTATTCGGGATGGTTTCGTAGTAGTTGGTCCGGTCCCGGTTGGTGCTGCCGTTGTTGGTGCCGCCCGAGCCGATGACGAGCTTATCAAACGTGCCCTGGGGGGCGTGGTCGGAGCCCTCAAACATCATGTGCTCGAAGAAGTGGGCAAAGCCCGACTTGCCGATCTGCTCCCGGGCCGAGCCCACGTGGTAGGTCACGTCGACGTGGGTAAGCGGATCGGAGTGGTCCTCGGTCACGATGAGCGTCAGGCCGTTGGCCAGCACGTACTTCTCGTAGGGAATGACCAGCTCGCCGGGCTGGCGGGTTACTTTTTCCACCAGCCGGGTGCCGGCCGCCGTCACGGGGCCAGTGGTTTTGGCCGCGGATTTCTGCTGGGCCAGGGCCGGGCTTAGGGTCAGCGCCGTGCCCAGGGAGAGCAGCAAGAGGGAGTTTTTGAACATAGTGCGGAAATAGGGAAGAATTGCGACCGGAAAGGTAAGCGGGAAAGAGACACGGACCCGTCCCGGCGGCTGCGTCGCCCGAAGGCAAAAGCGGGCCGTGGCTGCTGAACGAGACCAAGCCCGGTTTTTGTGCCCCCAACCCCGGAAATCCAGCGAAAAAGAATGGCCCGGGCCGGCGGCCATTCTAGCATTGCCCTCGGCCGGCCGGCTTGCAATACGCCGCTTTTTCGGCACCTTGGCACCCTGTTCCCGCACTTTTTCCCTTCCTGCTTCATGCGCTTTTCTCCTTTTCCCCTGCTGGCCTCCGGGGCAGTACTGCTCACGCTGCTGGCCAGCTGCCAGAGCCGCTCCGCCGATTCCGCTACTGCCACTTCCCCCGCCGAAACGGCCCCCACCGATACCACCGTGGCGCCCTCACCCAACGACGGCATCACGGCCGCCGGCATCGGGGCCCACATCAAGGTGCTGGCCTCCGACGAGTTTCAGGGCCGCAAGCCCTTCACCGTGGGCGAGCAGAAAGCCACCGACTACCTGGCCGCCGAGTTCAAGAAACTGGGCCTCAAGCCCGGGCCCGACGGCAGCTACTTTCAGGCCGTGCCGCTGGTGGAAATCACCGGGATGCCCGCGCCCACCATGCAGGTCACGGGCGGCAAGACCCCGCTCACGCTGAATTATAAAACCGACTACATGGCCTTTACCGAGCAGGAAAAGGAGAAAGTAGCCGTCACCAACTCCCCGCTGGTGTTTGCCGGCTACGGCGTGGTGGCCCCCGAATACGGCTGGAACGACTACGCCGGCCTCGACGTGAAGGGCAAAACGGTGGTGGTGCTGGTGAATGACCCCGGCAACGCGGGCAACGACACGACCATGTTTAAAGGCCACGCCATGACCTACTACGGCCGCTGGATGTACAAATACGAGGAGGCCGCCCGCCAGGGCGCCACGGGCCTGCTCATCATCCACGACACCAAGCCGGCGGCCTACCCCTGGAGCGTGGTGCAAAGCAGCTACTCCGGGGCCAAGCTGCGCACCCAGACCGCCGACAAAGGCGCCAGCAAGTGCACTCTGGAAGGCTGGATAACCCTGGACGCGGCTAAAAAGCTGTTCCAGGCCGCCGGCCAGAGCTACGACGAGGCCTACGCCGCCGCCAACCAAAAAGGCTTCAAGGCCCGGCCCCTTGGCCTGAGCATCAGCACCAGCATCACCAACAAGCTGCGCCGCCAGACCTCCAAGAACGTGGTGGCGGTGCTGCCCGGCGCGACGCGGCCCAACGAGTACGTGCTGTATTCGGCCCACTGGGACCACCTGGGCATCGGGCCGGCCATCAACGGGGACTCGATTTACAACGGCGCGGCCGACAACGCCAGCGGCTGCGCGGCCTTGCTCAGCATTGCCAAAGCTTTCACCCAGGCCAAGGAAAAGCCCGGGCGCAGCATCGTGTTTCTGGCCGTGACGGGTGAAGAGCAGGGCCTGCTGGGCTCGAAGTACTACGCCACCCACCCGCTGTTTCCGGTCAACAAAACCGTGGCCGACCTCAACATGGACGACCTGCCCACCATGGGTCCCATGCGCGACCTGACCGTTATCGGCTACGGGCAGTCGGAGCTGGACGACTATGCCCGGGCGGCGGCCCAGGAGCAGGACCGCTACATCCTGCCCGACCAGAACGCCGACAAGGGCTACTTCTTCCGCTCCGACCACTTCAGCTTTGCCCACGTGGGCGTGCCCTCGCTCTACGCCAGCGGCCAGGCCGACAGCCGCCTGAAGGGCAAGGCCTACGCCAAGCAGCGGGCCGAGGAGTTTGAGGCCAAAAACTACCACCAGCCCTCCGACGAGTACAGCCCCACGGCCGACTACCGGGGCATGGAGCAGGATGCGCGCCTGCTGTTCCGCGTGGGCCAGCGCCTGGCCCAGGAAACGACCTTCCCACAGTGGAAACCCGGCTCCGAGTTCAAGGCCGTCCGGGAGAAAAGCATGGCAGCCAAGTAAGCCGCTCCCCTCCTGTTGCCGACAAAAAAGCCCCTGAAAGCGCATGTCAGGGGCTTTTTTTGGCGATAATAGTAGCGGTGTTAATCGTCGTCGTCATCGTCCTCTTCCTCATCGGGGAGGCGGCGGCCGTTTTTGTCGCGTTGCCGCTTCTGCTCGTAGTGGTAGCGTCGGTTGGTAGTAGACGTCCCGTTCGAGGATACCTTGCCCAGGGATTCGGCGGGCAGCTCCAGGCGCACGGGCAAGGGCAGGAAGGTGGTGCCGTCGGGGTTCTGGGCGCGGCGGGCAAACCAGGCGCCGGTTTTGGGGTCTACCCCGTCGCCGGGCCGCAGCTGGCCCTGGCGGCCGTTGGCCATAATTACGCGGCCGCTGGGCAGCACCCGGGCGCCGCTGGGCAGGCGCACTTCCCGCCCAACGGGCCGGGCCACGCCGTTTTGCAGCAGCACCAGCTGCCCATCGGTCCAGGCAAGGCCGTCGCGGGTGGGCTGGGCCCCCGACTGGGCGCGGGCCGCAAAAAAGAACAGGCTTAGCAGCCCACACAGCAGGTGTTTCATCAATCCATCATCCTTTCCCCGGCATACTTGCCACCCCGGGCGGGGCTGCCGGCTCCGTAAAGTAACGGGCTTTTTTGCGCCGGACCCTCCTGGCCCGCCGTTGGTCTTGTATCTTCGTCGTTGCTTTTCGCCCTTATGCCCCTGCCCAGCCTCGACCTTTCCTACCTGCGCCTCACCTACCGCCCCGACTTGCGGACGCTGTTTCTGCGCTGGACCCGGTCCGTTTCCTCGCCGGAGCACCGCGAGGGCTACCAGCAGGCCCTGACCATGGCCCAGCCCCTGGAGGCCGGCCGCTGGCTTATCGATCTGCGCACCCGCGGCCTGGCCAGCGCCGAAGACTTCGAGTGGGTACTGACCGATTTTCGGGCGCAATTAGCTCAGGCCCTGCCCCACGTCACGCGCCGGCTGGCTTACCTCGTTACGCCCTACCACCAGGCCACCATTCGGGAGCGGATGCAGAGCCCCGAGCTGGCGGATAATATCCGGGTGTTCATCGAAGAAGCGCCCGCCCAGCACTGGCTCGAAACGGGACTGTAGCTCAGAAACCGCGAAAAAGGCCGCTTTCCGACGAGGAAAGCGGCCTTCTTTTAGCTTCGGCGCGGCTTCTTACACCCGGGGCACGGTGGCCGTGGGCGTGTCGTAGCCGGGCGAGTCAATAATCTGGGCGCCGGGCTTCACGTCGTCGTTGTCCTTGACCCAAAGCGTGAGCAGGCCCGCCAGAATCATCGATGCGCCGCCCAGGGCCAGGGTATTGAGCGTGTTGCCCTGAAACAGGTGCATAGTGGCCCAGCCCAGCAGCGTGGCGGCCACAATCTGCGGAATCACGATAAAGAAGTTGAACACGCCCATGTAGTAGCCCATCCGGTTGGCGGGCAGGGAGCCGGCCAGAATGGCGTAGGGCATGCTCAGAATGCTGGCCCAGGCTACGCCCACCATGGCCATCGAAACCATAATCAGCTCGGGCGAGGAAATAATCTTCAACGACAGCAGCCCTACGCCCCCGATGAGCAGGCAGAGCATGTGGGTGAGCCGCCGACTGGTACGGCTGGCAATTAGCGGGATGATGAAGGCAAACAGCGCCGCCACGCCGTTGCGCACCGAAGAAGCCAAGCTCAGCCAGTCGGCGCCGTTGTTGTACTCGGCCTGCACCCGCTTCAGCTCAGCCTGCTCCCGGGCTTCGGCGGGGGCGTGGGTGAGGTAGTAGTTGGCCATGTTGATGGTGATGATCTTGGACGGGTCGGCGGCCTGGAACTGGTTGATTTCCTTCACGTCGTTTTGCAAAGAGCTCAGCTCCTTCTTGTCCTTGTCGGTGGTGGCCCGCTGCTGGGCGGCCGAGATGAAGCCGGCCACCTTGGCGTAGAGGCCATTATCCACCTTCATGTTGTAGATGTTGCTGGTCACGGCGTTGGTGGAGTAAATCCACATCGAGAACAAGGCAAACCAGGTAAAGAACTGCACGATGGCCAGCTGGCGCATGGCCGTGGGCATGTGAAACACCCCCATGAACGACTCCTTGATGCCGTCCAGAATGCCCACCTGGGCATTTTCGCGCCGGAACTCCTCCATGTCGGCGGGCGGGGTCTCGGTGGAGGTAAACACGGTATAGAGCACGGCCAGAATGAAGGCCACGCCGCCGGCATAAAAAGCCCACTTCACCGAAGGTGGAATCTCGCCGCTGGGGGCCGTGTTGCTGAGGTGAAACCAGTTGTTGAAAATCCAGGGCAGGGCCGCGGCAATGACCGAGCCGACCCCGATAAAGAAGCTCTGCATGGCAAAGCCGCTGGTGCGCTGCTCACTGGGCAGCTTGTCGCCCACGAAGGCCCGGAACGGCTCCATGCTGACGTTGATGCTGGCATCCAGAATCCAGAGCATGCCGCCCGCCATCCACAGGGCCGAGGAATTGGGCATGATAAACAGGGCCAGCGTGGCCAGAATAGCCCCGATGGCAAAGTAAGGCCGGCGCCGTCCCCAGAATGGATGCCAGGTCCGGTCGGAGAAGTAGCCAATGATGGGCTGCACTAGCAGGCCGGTCAGGGGCGCGGCAATCCAGAGGATCGGAATGTCGTCCTTGTTGGCGCCCAGGGTTTCGAAGATGCGGCTGACGTTGGAATTCTGCAGCTCGAAGCCGAACTGGATGCCCAGAAAGCCGAAGCTCATGTTCCAGATCTGCCAGAAGCTCAGGCGGGGTTTTTGGCGGGTCTCTTGGGCCGGAGCCGCTACGCTGGTTGCCATTGGGGGAATTTTGGGGAAGAACTTAAATAATAGAGCGGAGAACGTAGAGGGGAGAACTCAGAAGGAAAAGGCCGGAAACGATTTTAAGCGCTAAGCTCTCCCTCTAAATTCTGACCGTACTACTTGGGGTTTATTTCCAGCACGTAGGCGCTCAGCGGGGGCAGCGTCAGGGTCAGGCTTTCGGTGGCCGGGGCGTTGTTGAGCAGGTCGGTGTAGGTGTAGAACTTGTCGGGGTCGAGGCCCATGGCCAGCAGCGCGGGCTTGGGAATGTCGATGGTGGGCTTCAGGGTTTTGTCCTTGCTGAAGTTGGCAATGATGAGCAGCTTCTGCTTGTCGGTGTAGCGCAGGTAGCTGTACACGAGGCGCTGGTCGTACTCCTTGCCCAGGTTGTTGGCGTCCTGAAGCTCGTAGAATTTGCCCCGGCGGATGGCGTCGCTGGTGCTGGTCAGGTTGAGCAAACGGGCGTAGAAGTCGCGCAGCATTTTCTGATTCGAGTCGAGCTTACCGCCGTCAAACTTGCCGCCGTTCATCCACTTCTGGTGCTCGGGCACGCCCCAGTAGTCGAAGATGGAGGTGCGGCCGTCGGCGCTGCTGAAGCCCTCGGCCCCGTTGGCGGGCTCCCCCACTTCCTGGCCGAAATACACCATCACCGGCCCCGAGCCCAGCGTGGCCGACACGGTCATGGCCGGAATGGCCGTGCGCGCGTCGCCGGCAAACTGCTTGGAGGCAATGCGCTGCTCGTCGTGGTTTTCCAGAAAGCGCAGCATCCGGGAGCCGAAGCCCCGGCTCTCCTTGCTCCAGACGGTGGTAATGTCTTCGGTGGTGCCCGAGCCGGTCATCAGCCGGCGCAGGCCGTCGTAGAGGCCCACCTTGTCGTAGAGGTAGTCGAATTTGCCCTTCTCGAGGTAGTTTTTATACTCCTTGGGGTTGTAGGCCTCGCCCATAAAGACGATGCCGGGCTTCACCTTTTTCACCTCCGGAATCACCCAGCCCCAGAACTCGATGGGCACCATCTCGGCCATGTCGCAGCGGAAGCCGTCGACGTCTTTCTGGGCCCAGTACACGAGGATGTCGCGCATCTTCAGCCAAGTGTCGGGGATGGGCTCGAAGTGCCCTTTGCGGCCGTTCTGGTAGTCGACGCCGTAGTTGAGCTTCACGGTTTCGTACCAGTCGTCCACTTTCGGCGCTTCCGAGAAAACGTCGTTGCCGGTGGCCTTGGCGGGGTTTTCCGTGAACTTGCCGTCTTCCTTCGGGCCCAGCGCGGCCCCGAGCGGGTTGCCGGCCTTGGGCACCACGAGGGCCTTGCCGGGCAGGTAATAGAAGTTGTTGTTGGGCGCGAAGGCCTTGTTTTTGTCGTCTTTCTCGCCCAGGTCCACGGTGCCGGCGGGCTTGGCGTTGGAGGCGTAGGAGCGCGCGACGTGGTTCGGGATGAAGTCAATAATGACCTTGAGCCCGTTGGCGTGGGTGCGCTTGACCAGGGCCTCAAACTCCTGCTTGCGGTTTTTCACGTCCACGGCCAGGTCGGGGGCAATGTCGTAGTAGTCCCGGATGGCGTAGGGCGAGCCGGCCCGGCCCTTCACCACGTCGGCATCGTCGGGGCCGGGGCCGCCGGCCTTGCTGTGGTCAGTCATGGTGGCGTGCTCCAGCACCCCGGTGTACCAGACGTGGGAGGCCCCCAGCTTCTTGATTTCCTGCAGGGCCTTGTCGGTGATGTCGTTGAACTTGCCCACCCCGTTTTCGGCCGCGGTGCCGTAGGGCTTGTTCAGGGTTTTCTTGTTGCCAAACAGGCGGGTCATCACCTGGTAAATCACCAGCTTATGATCCTGGGGTACTTCGTCGGTCGTGTTGGGGTCCGCGAGGGCAAGAGGTTCGGTCACGGCAGTGGTCGGGGGCGAAAAGGGAAAGGCGAAAGAGGCCAGGGCCAGCGTAGCCGCCGCAGCCGGCAGGAGCAGTTTCTTCATAGAGGCGGGGAAGATAGGCAATGGTGAAATGGTGAAGTGGTGAGATAGTGAGTTTTATGTTCTGTTGGCGCGGTTTTGCGCCGCCCGAACATAAAACTCACCATCTCACTATCTCACCACTTCACCGCTAATACTCCTGCGTGAGGGGGTGAATCATGAGCTCGTCGACGACGACGTGGGCGGGGGCTTCGAGTACGTAGCGCACGGCCTGGGCAATGTCGGCGGGCTTGAGGTGGGTTTTCTCGGTGTCGGGGTTGCCGGGCTTCGAGTCGTTGAAGTAGGTGTCGACCAGGCCCGGGTAGATGGTCGTGACCTTGATGCCGAAGGAGCGCACTTCCTTGCGCAGGGAGCTCAGCACCGCGTCCTGGGCGTACTTGCTGGCCCCGTAGGCGGCCCCGTGCTGGAAGGTGCGCTTGCTCACGTCGGAGGCAATGCCCACGATGTGGCCGTCGTGCTGGGCCTTGAGGTAGGGCAACACGGCCTTGCAGAGCAGGAACGTGCCCCGCACGTTGACGGCAAACATCTGGTCCCATTCTTCGAGGGTGAAGTGCTCGAGCAAACTGAACGAGCCCACGCCGGCGTTGCAGATCAGGATGTCGATGCGGCCGAAGTTGCGGATGGTTTCGGCCACGATATGCTGGGCGTCAGCCTCATCCGACACGTCGGCCGTGATGGCCAGGCCGGCAGTTTTGAGGGCTACTTCTTCCAGCTCTTCGGCCGTGCGGGCCACGCACACAACCTTGGCGCCCTGCATGGCCAGCAGCAGGGCAATGGCCCGTCCGATACCGCGGCTGGCTCCGGTGACGATGGCAACTTTGTCGGTTAAGTCAGTCATGAGCAGTGGAAATTAAGGGTTAGCACCACAGATACATACAGTTCAGGACGCGAAAAATCCCGGTAGTGTTCCGCTTCGGCTACTTTTTCAGCTCTACCACCCAGGCCGTGTGGGCGGGCACCCGGAAGCTGGCCAAATTCGGCAGCACCGCGCCCGAAACGACCTCGGTGCCCGTCCGGAAACCGCCGAGACGCTCAGCGAAGCGGCTGCCGTCCACGGTTTTCTCCTCCTTGGTGTTGTTGGCCATTATCATCACGCACTCGCCCTGGTCGTTGTAGCGGAAGTAAGTGTACACGCCGTCCTGGGGGATAAACTGCATCAGCTTGCCGCTGCTCAGCACGGGGTGAGTCTTGCGGTAGGTGGCCAGCTTGCTCACGTAGTCGAAAGCCTCGCCGGCGAGGCCGGGCCGGGAAGTGAAGTAGTTCACTTTGTCGCCGGGCCAGCCGCCGGGGAAGTCTTCGCGCACCTTGCCGTCGGGGTTGGCGAAGTTCTTCATCAGCACTTCGGTGCCGTAGTAGAGCTGGGGCGTGCCGCGCAGGGTCAGCAGCCAGGCAATGCCGGTCTTGAACTTGTTGAAGTCCTCGCCGATGACGGAGTAGAAGCGGCTCATGTCGTGGTTGTCGAGGAAGGGCACGTTGCGGGTGGCATCCACGTAGAGCCAGTCGCCCTGCAGGGCGTGGTAGAGTTTGCTCAGGTCGCCATTCTCGGTTTTCAGCGCGTCCTGAATGGCGAAGCTGATCTGGAAGTCGAGCAGGCCCGGCAGGTTCGACTTAAAGCCGTTGACGGGCGGCAGAATGTTCTGGGCAAAGAAGGCTTGCTCGGCCTCGGTGCCTTCCCAGGCCTCACCGAACAAGGCCAGCTTGGGATATTCCTCCTGCATGGCCTTGCCCCAGGCCATCAGAAACTGCGGGTCAGAATACGGGAAGGTGTCGATGCGGTAGCCGTCGAGGCCCGTAGATTCCACCCACCACAGAAAGTTCTGAATCAGGTAAGTAGCCACCAGCGGGTTGCTCTGGTTCACGTCGGGCATCGTCGTGTCGAACCAGCCGTCGTTGAAGAGCTGGTAGTCGCGCTTCGAGCCGTAGGGGTCGTTGAGGGCGTAGGCGTTGTAGTTCGAGCGGGTGAAGGTGGGAAAGGCGTGGAACCAGTCGGCGCCGGGCTTGTCCAGAAACAGGTAGTGGTAGGAGCCCCAGTGGTTGAGCACAATATCCTGCACCACTTTCAGGTCTTGCTGGTGGGCGGCCCGCACAAACTGCGTGTACTCCTCGTTGGTGCCGTAGCGCGGGTCAATCTTGTAGCCGTCGGTCACGGCGTAGCCGTGGTAGCTGGCCCGGAGCATGTCGTTTTCCACCAAGGGCGTGGGCCAGATAGCCGTGGCACCCAACTGCTTGAAGTAGGCAAAGTGGTTTTGAATGCCGCGGATGTCGCCGCCGTGGCGGGCGTACATCGTGTCGCGGGAGACGGTGCGGGCGCGCATACCCTGCACCACGTCGTTTTTCGGGTCGCCGTTGCTGAACCGGTCTGGCATCAGCATGTAGATGAAGTCGGCCTGGGTGAGACCCTGCACGCGGGCGGGGTCGGTACTACGGGCCCGCAGCTCGTAATCGTACTTGAGCTTGGTTTTGCCCCCGTCGAAGCTGAGCTTGAGCTTGCCCGGTTTGGTCTGGGACGAAATCGTGAGGTTGACGACCAGGTAGTTTGAGCTTTCCAGCTTCTGGGTGCCTTCCAGCGTCACGCCGGGGTAGGCCGCCAGCGTCAGCTTGCTTTCCGCAATGCCGGGGCTGTGCACCAGCAACTGGAGCTTGGGGTTTTTCATGCCCACCCACCAGAAGGTTGGGTCGATGCGGGTGGCGCCGGTGGCTTTAGCGGGCGCAGCGGCAGGCGGCGGGGAAACGGCCGCGGCCGTGGTAGCCAGGGGGGCGGTAGCCAGCAGCGCCCCGGCGAGCAGGGGCAGAAAGGTCGGGAATTTCATGAGCGGAATCAGGTCAAAAACGCGGAGACACGGCAAGGTAACTTTAGCAGCCGCAGCGTGCAATATTGCTTTCCGGATGAGTTTTGAAAACGCTGTTTGCAGCCGGATTTGGCACAAAAAAGCCCCGCGGCGAAGAGCGCTGCGGGGATTTTTGTTGCGGAGTTTATTTATTGTTGCTTGGCCAGCCAGAGCGAGGCATTCATATGCAGGCGGGCGTGGCTGGCCAGCTCCGTCCAGCCCGGGTACACCGTGTTGCCGGGGCTGCCCGTGCCGTCGTCGGCCGGCGAGGAATCGGCCACGACCACCACGCGGCCGGTGCCGTAGGTGCTGCTGGCGCACATGATGTTGGTGCTGCCCTGGGCCGAGGTGGAGCGCCAGATCAGCGGCGTGGCCGCCGAGCCCGCGGTCTTGGTGATAGTGGCCCCGTTGCTGTACTTGAGCTGTGTGACCACGCCCTGGGTGCCGTTCAGAATCGGGTTGCTGCCCGTCAGCACGTTGCTGGTCGTCTCCGAGATGTTGGTCAGGTCGATGCTGAAGCCGAAGGGGTTGGCCTGCACTGAGTTGTTGGTCATCAGGTCGTTCCAGATGGCCGGTGAGTCGTAGCCGTCGTTGTTGCGGTCCGAGATGTTGTGGTCCGAAATCATGAACAGGCCTCCGCCGTTTTTCACGAAGTTCACAATGGCCGCCTTCTCGCTGGCCGAGAACAGCGTGTTGGGCTCGTCAATCACGAACACGCTGTAGTTGGCCAGATCCTGGGGGTTCGAGGCGTTGCCGTAGGTGATGGCCGTGCCCGCGGGCAGGGTTTCCACCGAGTTGCCCAGCTTCACCAGCGCCACGCCCCAGGCCGACAGCGCGCCGCTCCAGTAGGTTTCCGAGGTCGAGGCGGTGATGCCCGAGGCCGCCGGGGTCGGGAAGCGCGGGGTCAGGCCGCCGTCCACGTCCGGGGCCCAGTCGGCGTTGCCGGCCAGCTCGGCGTGGGAGGCGTCGAACAGGAACTTGGTGCCGGCCGTGCCGCCCCCCCCGCCCCCACCGCCGCCGTACTGCTCCACGGTGATGTTGTCGATGTTGATGCGGTTGGTGCCACCCGATGTTTTGCGCACCTGCAGGCGCACGTTGCCGCTCAAATTCACCGTAAACGAGGCCGTACTCAGCGTGCTGCTGCTCGTGCTGACGGTGCTGCCCACCTTGGCGTAGGCCCCGCCGTTGGTGTTGGCCCACAGCTCCCAGGTGCTGCTGCCGTCGGTGCCGTACACGGCGTGGGCCACGGTCACGACGCCGGCGCCGGTGGTGGCATCAAAGTTCATGGCCAACGAGCCCACGTTGCGGATGCGGGCCGACTGCGCGCCAGTTTTGGCATCGGCGGTGGTGTTGCCGAGCAGGGCGTCGTCGAGGGTCCAGGAGCCGGAGCCCAGCGTGACCGAGCCCACGGTGTAGGCCGTCTTGGTGCCGGTTTCGAAGCCTTCGGGAAAGCCGGCCGACGACACGGCGGCCGTGCCGGTGGCCGCTGCGGGGGCAAGCTGGGGCTGGGGGGAGTCGTGCTGAGCGCACGAAACAGCCAGGGCCAGCAAGGGAGCCGCCCAGAGACGAGGGAAAAATCTCATAGAGTGTGGTTGGTGGGGAAGAAGGATGGAACAAAGCTACCGGGCAACGAAAGCCTGATAGTTGCCGGGTAAATTATCATTTTGTTAATAAAAACATCATTTGGTTTGAATATTGGTAATAAGTGCCGTAGCTGCTGCCGCGCGTGTTAGCCGCTGACTCAGAAAAGTCCGGTACCCGCCGCGAACCGGGTCTGCACGGCGGTCGGGCTGGTTTTGGTAAGAATGCTGGCCTATGGGCCTCTGGTTGGAAGCTGCGCAGTAGCGCCTCAGAGCCGGCCGGCCGGGCTGGGACAGATGCCAAAATCTTGTTGACGCCACCGCGGCCCGCGGTGAGGGAAAAAGCTCGGTCGGCGGTAGTCGGCGCCCGAACTGGGACCAGGTTTCGACGGCCGATAGAACTGGGCTCAGTGCAAACGTTTGCCCTGACGGTCACGGCATTCCGGTTTTTTTTTAGCCCGGATTGTACGGACCTTGGCGCCCCGAACCGGCCGCCGCGGGCGCCGGCTGAGGCCTCACATCTACTCCTTTTCTCATGCCCTTCGAGTTCAAACCATACGCTCCCGCCCCCGAATTTGCCCCGCAGGCCGCTTATTTCTCCATGGAGTTTGCCCTGGACCAAGCCCTGAAAACCTACTCCGGCGGCTTGGGCTTTCTGGCCGGCTCCCACATGCGCTCGGCCTACGAGCTTAAGCAGAACCTGATTGGTATCGGCATGCTCTGGACCTTCGGCTACTACGACCAGGGCCGCAACGAGGACCAGACCATGCGGGCCGACTTCCGCCACAAGTACTACTCCTTCCTGCAGGACACGGGCCTGGTGTTCCCCATCACCATCCACGGCGCCGACGTGAAAGTAAAGGCCATGTACCTGGCTCCCGACACGTTCGGCACGGCCCCGATGTTCTTTTTGACCACCGATATTCCCGAAAACGACTACATCTCGCGCACCATCACCCACCACCTCTACGACGCCGACCAGGCGGCGCGGGTGGCCCAGTCCATCGTGCTGGGCGCGGGCGGCGGCAAGCTGCTCGACCTGCTGGGCGTGAGCGTGGACACCTACCACCTCAACGAGGGCCACGGGCTGCCGCTGGCGTTTTACCTCTACGAAAAGCACGGCCGCAACCTCCAGGAAGTGCAGAAGCGCTTGGTATTCACGACCCACACCCCCGAGCTGGCCGGCAACGAGGAGCACCCCATGAAGCTGCTCACCGACATGACCTTCTTCGGCACCGTGCCCGCCGATGAAATCCGGCGCGTGGCCCGGGTGGAGCACAACGACATTCTCAACTACACGCTCACGGCCCTGCGCTTCTCGCGCAAAGCCAACGCCGTGTCGAAGGTGCACGGCATCGTGGCCAACGAAATGTGGGGCCACTACGAAGGCATCTGCCCGATTATCCCGATTACCAACGCCCAGAACGGCACTTACTGGCGCGACGAGCAGCTGCACGCGGCCCTGGAGGCTGGCGACGACGCGGCCCTGCTGGCTCGTAAGCGGGAGCTGAAAAAGGAGCTGTTTGCCTTCGTGGCCGACCAGACCGGCACCCTGCTCGACCCGGACGTGCTGACCGTGGTCTGGGCCCGCCGCTTCGCCGGCTACAAGCGCGCCGACCTGATTCTGCGCCACTTTGAGCGGTTTGTGAGCCTCGTGACCCAGGCCGACCGGCCGGTGCAGGTGATTTGGGCCGGCAAGCCCTACCCCAAGGACTACGGCGCCATCGGCATGTTCAACGACATCATCCAGAAAACCCGCCATCTGAAGCACTGCGCCGTGCTGACGGGCTACGAGCTGGGCCTCTCGGCGCTGCTCAAAAAGGGCTCCGACATCTGGCTGAATACCCCGCGCTTTCCCCGCGAAGCCTCCGGCACCAGCGGCATGACGGCCGCCATGAACGCCAGCCTGAGCCTGAGCATTCCCGACGGCTGGATTCCGGAGTTTGTGCGCCACGGCGAAAACGGCTTCCTGCTGCCCTTGGCCAACCTCAACGAGGCCGAGCACGTGAAGGACGACCTCGAAGCCACCGGCGTGCTCGACGTGCTCGAAAACGAAATCATTCCGCTGTACTACGGCCAGCCGAAGCAATTCCTGGCCGTGGCCAAAACGGCCATGCGCGAAGTGGAGCCCGAGTTTGAGTCGCACCGCATGGCCACCGAGTACTACGAGAAGATGTACACGGCGGAGTAGTGAAGTGCTGAGCTGGTGAGTTGTCGTTGCGCTGGCCCTGGCATTGCGAGGCGCCAGCTGAGGCAATTCGTCCTCGGAAATGTAGCCAGCTCTTTTTCCGCAAAAAGCCCCGACGTATGCATACGCCGGGGCTTTTCTGTTTACAAGGTTCAGCGCATTGCTCGGGACGGATTGCTTCGCGTTGCTCGCCATGATAGAACGTGCGAACGAAGCCGCGCCGCCAGAACATCAACTCACCACCTCACCTCTCCAGCACCGGGCCCAGCACGGCCCAGACGTTGTCGGCCAGGATTTTCTGGCCGGCCGCGTTAGGATGCACGCCGTCGGCCAGGTTCAGCTCGCGGCGGCCCAGCACACCCTGGAGCAGGAAGGGTACCAAGTCGAGGCTGTTTTTATCGGCCAGCTCCCGAAACAGGGCCTTGAAGTCCTGGGCGTAGCGGGCCATCCGGTGGCCGCCCAAAGGACCGAGGTCGAAGGGAAATTCCAGTCCCACCAGCACGATGCGGGCCTGCGGGTACTTCAGCCGTACCTGGTCGATGATGGCCTGCAGGTTCTGGGTGGTTTCGCGCACCGGAATGCCGCGCAGGCCGTCGTTGGCCCCCAGCTCCAGCACAAACACGTCGACGGGCTGCCGGGCCAGCACGCTGCCCACCCGCTGCCGGCCCCCGGCGGTGGTTTCACCGCTCACCCCGTAGTTGAGCGCCTTGTAGGGCAGCTGCAGTGAGTCGATGCGGGCCTGAAGCAGGGTGGGAAACGCGGCGCTGGCGGGTAGCTGGTAGCCGGCAGTAAGGCTGTTGCCAAAGAAAATGATGTTCTGCATAGGACGGGGCGCCAAGACCCGGGCGTGGTCGGTAAGGGAAGAGTCGGCGGGGCAGCAGGCGGTGAGCAGCAGGCCCAGGCCGAGGGCAAGAAGGTAAGGCATACGGCAGCGGAAGGCAGGAAGCTGAAAATCGGCGGGCACGGGGCAGCCCGTAAATTAATGCGCTGCCAAACTTTTTTGCCCCCAAAGTGCTTTAGCTTTGCAGCCAGATAAGAACTGTTCTTATCTGGCTGCCTTTCTTCAAGCAAATCACATTTCGTAATGTCCGTTACCAAAGCCACTGACGCTGACTTCAAGCAAATCCTCGAGTCGAACGAGAAAGTAGTTGTTAAGTATTACGCCGACTGGTGCGGCAACTGCCGCCTGTTTTCGCCCAAGTACAAGCGCATGGCCGAAGCCGAGCACAATCAGGGCGTGGCCTTCCTCGACGTGAATGCCGAAACCAGCCCCGAAGCCCGCAAGCTGGCCAACGTGACGACCCTGCCCTTCTTCGCTATTTTCCGCAACGGCGAACTGCTCGACACCGTGTCGGCCAGCAAGGAAGAAGCCGTAGCCGAGCTGGTGAGCAAACTCAGCCTCAACTAAGCCGAGCCATGAAAATCCCCGCCATTAAGCGCCTGGTTGAGTCGCAGACGCTGGCCAGCCTGGTCGAAGCCGAAGAAGCCCTGCTCGATGAGCGCAAGCCCGGCTTCGAGGTGGAAGGCGAAGATGACGGCGAGCAGCTTACCCACATCTTTGCCGCCATCTTCATCCTCAACCACATGAAGGACCACGGCTCGGAGTTCAAGGATGCCCTGCGCGAGTACACCAAAAAGGTGCGCGTTTCAATCAGCTAATGCTGGCTAACCAGATAGCACAACAAAAAAGAGGAGCCCACGGGCTCCTCTTTTTTGTTGTTGTTGTGACGGCTGGGTGGCTACATGCGGGCGAAATAGGCCGAAGCTGCTTTCAGACCTTCCTCGGTGCACAGGCCGCGAATGTAGTACAGGTAGACGCTGCGGAAAACCTCGGCCACGTCGTAGCGGCTGGGCGGAAAAATCTGCTCGTTGAGCATCATAAACAGCTGCTCGACAATGATTTTGCTGACCAGCGTGATGTTGATGTCGCCGCGCATGGCCTTGAGCACAATGGCCTCGTTGATCAGGGCGTGGAGCTGGGGCTGGGAGTACTGGGTCAGGTGCTGCTGGCCAAGCTCCCAGGCCTGGGGATAATGCTGAATCAGGTCGGAGAAGTAGTCGGGGGCCTTCACCTTGCGCAGGTCGCGGATACCGATTTCAAGCAGACTCAGCAGCCGGGCCACGGGATTGGTTACGGTCTGGTAGAGCTGGGCGTGCTCCCGCTTCTGCCGGTCGATGTCGTACTGGGTGGTTTGGAGGACCAGGTCGTCCTTGTCGCGGAACATCTCGCGAAAGGTGGTGGGGGAAACGTCGAGCGTACTCAGAATTTGCTCCAGGGGCAGCTTGCTGATGCCCTGGGTCTGAAAAAGCGCGTGCGCCTCCTCCAGGAGGGTTTCGCGTAAAGTTTGATTCATAGTAAGGGAGCGGGAGAGCGGACTGTCGAAAGTTAGCGAATAAGCCAACCAAGACCGAAGAAAAATAACAGCTGGAGCAAATACACGAACGGCACCAGCGGGTTGCGCTTCACAAACTCGGTCCGGTTGAAATACACCTGCAGAATCAGGGCAACGGCAAACCAGCCCTTGAAGTTCTGCAGTGGAATCCGGTTGAACTGCCAGCTCCAAAAGTCATAATGCACGGCCACGGGCTCGATGCAGACGTCCATCCCCACCATGAGCCCGGCCGCCACCAGCGCCCGCACGAAGCCCGGCACGGGCAGGAAGCGGGCCAGAATACCGGTCATGTAGGTTAGCAGCAGCCAGTTGAGCCCGATGATGACCGGCACGCCCAGCCACTTGGTGCCCAGCGTGGCGCCGTACTCGTACACCCCGAACAGCTTACCGGTCTGGATGCCGACGACCTCCACGAAGAAACCCACGGCCATAACCACCACGCTGAACACGCTGAATATGGGGCCGCGGTCGGGTTGGAACAGCCACAGCAGCAGGGCCGTGAGCAGCAGGTTCAGGGGCACAAACTGCAGGTAGAAGCCCGGATTCTGGGAAAAGGCCAACCCTAAAAAGCCCGTGGTGTGAAACAGCAGCAGAATGGCCTGGGCCACGCGCAGCCGGCGCCGCTGGGCATCGGGCGCCACGGGGGGTACGGGCAGGTGTTGGGTTGATTCGGGAACAGGCATTAAGGCAAATGCTGAATGTGAAGGGGGTGAATGCTGATTGGTACAGAGTGGGTTAGCGTACCCTGCGGGAGTTGGCCGCCCGAATCCGGATGTGGGTGCAAGCTACGGCAAGCCTTTACCCCAGCACTCAAAAATCAAATAAGGTCCGCGACAATCTTGGCCGACAGCAGGCACAGCGGAATGCCGCCGCCGGGATGCACGCTGCCCCCGCAAAAGTACAGCCCGTCTAGCTTACTTGAGAAGTTGGGGTGTCGCAGGAAAGCGGCCAGGGCATTGTTGGACGAGCTGCCGTAGAGCGCCCCGCCAAATGAGGACGTGCGCTGCTCAATGCCCCGCGGGTCCCAGACGTGCTCGGCGCGCAGCAGGGCCTCCACGTCGGTGCCCAGCGTGCGGCTCGCCTTGTCCAGTACGGCCCGGCGGGTGGTTTGGATTAGCGCATCCCAGTCCTGGCCCTCGTTGTGGGGCACGTTCACCATCACAAACCAGTTTTCGTGGCCTGCCGGGGCGTCGGTGGGCGTGAGCTTGGACGTCACATTGACGTATATCGTGGGGTCGGCGCTGACGGTTTTTTCCTGGAAGATGGCCTTGAATTCCTGCTGGTAATCCTGGGAGAAAAAGATGTTGTGCAGGCCCAGCTCGGCAAACTCCCGGGCCACGCCCCAGTAGAAAATCAGCGCCGACGAGGAGCGGGGCTGGCCGAGGGTGCGCTCGGGTGCGGGCTGGCCGGGCAGCAGGCGGCGGTAGGTTGGCACCACGTCCATGTTGCTGACCACGAGGCCGAAGTCGTACACGTCCCGGGCCGTGCGCAGGCCCGTCACGTGCCCGCCGGCCGTCAGAATTTCTTCCACCGGCTCCTGGTAGCGGAACTCCACCCCCAGCTCCTCGGCCAGCTCCACCAGGCTCTGGGCAATGCGGTAGATGCCCCCTTCGGGGTAAAAAGCGCCGATGCCGTGCTCGAGGTGGGGAATCAGGCTGAGCGTGGCCGGGGCCTGGTAGGGGTCGGAGCCGTTGTAGGTGGCAAACCGGTCGAAGAGCTGCACCAGGCGCGGGTCGGCAAAGGCGCTGGCGTGGCGCTGGTGCATGGTGCTGGTGAGGCCCAACCCGGGCAGGGCCGCCACGGCCTTGAGCACGTCGGGGCTGAAGTAGGTAGCGGCCTTGTGCAGGGACTTGCGCAGAAATGTGCTTTCGGTGGCCGCGTAGGCCCGGCCGCTGCGGCGCAGAAACGTTAGCACATCGGCGGCTGGGGTGCCAAGCTTGGCTTCTACCTCGGCGGCAAACTTTTCCTCGTCGGCCCAGGCCGTGAGGTGGGTGCCGTCGGCGAAAAAGTACTGGGTTATCGGGTCGAGGCGTTGGTAGCGGAAGTGCTCCTGGGGCTCGCGCCCGGCCAGCCGAAACAGCTCATCGACCAGGGCAGGCAGGGTAAAGAGCGAAGGGCCCGCGTCGAAGCGGTAGCCGCCGGGCAGGCTAAACTGGTGCATCTTGCCCCCGAACGTGTCCTGGGCCTCGAATACCGTGACGCGGTGGCCTTTCAGGGCCAGGCGCACGGCGGTGGCAATGCCGGCAATACCGGCCCCGATGACGGCGGCGGGCTGTTTGGGAGCGGGGCTTCGTTTTTTGGTCACGAGGTAGTAACAGCGGCGGCGGACCGCGGTTTCGCCAGTCGTGTCGACCGGGCACCTGCGGATTCAGGTTTACCCCGGCAAGCTACAAGGAGTAGCCGTAGGAAACCCGCAGCGCCACGTAGCGGCCCTTGTTGAGCAAGGCCACGTCGTAGTCCTCCACCGTGTTGGTGCGGGTGTTGACGTAACGGAAAAGCTCCGATTTTAGCTGGTCGATGGTGCGTAAGCCGTGGTAATAGCGCCCGGTCACGCCCAGCGAGGAGCGGCGGCTCAGCTGGAGCTCAGCCCGGGCTTCGGCGAAAACGCCCCAGTTGCCTTGGCGGACGTGTTCTAGGTTGAGCACATAGTCGACCCGCTCCTCGGGTAAGGGGCTCAGGTCAATGCTGGTCAGGGGCGGCGGAACGGTAGACACCGAAATCATGTAACCTATTCCGCCCAGGGCGCTAAGCTTGAGCTTCTCGCCCACGGCCGTCACGTAGCCGCTGCCGAGCGTGAAGTGGGCCGGCGCGCTTCGGATGGAGCCGGAGCCGCTGTTGGAGCCCACCACCGCGCCGTTGGCCGTCCGCTGCCAGACCAGGGCATCGTTGCGGACGCCGCGGGTGAGCCCGGCGCTGTTGACGGCCAGCACCGTCAGAGAGTGGCCGGCTTCGTAGCGCAAACCCAGCGAGAAAGCCGTGCTGATCCGGTGCAGCAGCCGGGTTTTGGGCGGCAAGCCCTTGGGCGCCGCCAGCGCGGTAAAGCCAATGCACGGTCCGCTGCCCGCTTCCAGGGTGAAGTGCTGGGCCTGGGCTGCGGGGCAACCGGTAAAAAGTACGCTGATAACCAGCGCGGAAGGGATAAGCCAATGACGCATAGTGCAGCCTGCCTCAGGCAGTTGGAAGAGTATAAAGACGTGTAGTTCGCCACGGCGCTCTTGACCCAATGAGCCAAATTGTTCGCTTCCGCTGCGGGCTGGTCTTTTAACCTAAAACTGCCTGAAATATTGCGTCACGCGGCGCTTACTCCACGGCCAGCACCAGCCCCTTCAGGTACTCGCCTTCGGGGTGAAACAGGCTCACGGGGTGGTCGGCGGGCTGGGTGAGGCGGTGCAGGATGCGGGCCGGACGCCCGGCCTCGATGGCGGCGGCCAGCACGGCGCCCTCAAACAGCTCGGCCGATACCACCTGGGAGCAGGAGAAGGTAAACAGCAGGCCGCCGGGGGCAATCTGACGGATGCCGGCGGCGTTGAGGCGCTTGTAGCCCATCAGCGCGTTGTGGCGGGCCGAGAGGTGCTTGGCAAAGGCCGGTGGGTCGAGCACGATAAGGTCGTACTGCTCCTGGCTGCCCTTCATGAAGGTGAACACGTCCTGGGCGTAGGCTTCGTGGCGGCCGGCGGGTGCCCCGGCTTCCTCGGCCAGCGTGGCGTTGCGCTCGGTCAGCTCAATGGCGCGCTTGGAGCTATCCACGGAGTGCACCAGCTCTGCCCCGGCTTGCAGGGCGTAGGAGCTGAAGCCGCCGGTGTAGCAGAACGTGTTGAGCACCCGGCGGCCCGGGGCGTAGCGGGCCAAGAGCTGGCGGTTGTCGCGCTGGTCGATGAAGAAGCCGGTTTTCTGACCCGTTTCCCAGTCCACGGCGAAAGGCTGGCCGTTTTCGTGCACGATGTGCTCGGAGCCGGTGCTTTCGCCAAACAGGTAGCCATTCTTGGCGTCGGGCGCAGCTTTGGCGGGGACGGTCTCGGCGCTCTTGTCGTAGATGGCGCGGAGCTTGTCGCCGAGCACGGCCTGCAGGGCGGCGGCAATCTGGGGCCGGGCGTGGTACATGCCCGCGCTGTGGGCCTGCACCACGGCCACGTCGCCGTATACGTCGATAATCAGGCCAGGCAGGCCGTCGCCCTCGGCGTGAGCCAGCCGAAACACGTTGGTATTGCCGCTGCCGGTCAGGCCCAGATTCTGGCGCAGGGCGTAGGCATTGCGGATTTTCTCTTCCCAGAAAGCGGCGTCGGGCGCGGCGGCCTCGGGGCCGAAGGCCAGCATGCGCACGGCAATGGAGCCGGGGGCGTAGTGGCCCATGCCCAGCACCTCGCCGTTAGAGGCCTGTACCAGCACGATTTCACCTTCCTGCGGCTGCCCCTGCATCCGGCCAATGGCGCCCGAAAACACCCAGGGGTGGAAGCGACGCAGGGAATGATCTTTACCGGGCTTGAGGGTGACAATGGCAGTCATGGCGAGGAAAATGTAAAAGCGGACTGCAAAGGTAACCCCGGATTTTTCGGATTCGCCGGGCCAACCGGATTTTGTCGCCCAAAGCCCGGGCCGGCCGCTACTTAAACGGGTCGAGGTAGGCCACGAGCACGGCCAGGCCCGCCAGGCCCGCCAGCACGGCCCACACCGGTCCACCCCAGATCAGCAGGCCTAGCAGGGCAATGGGCAGCACCACCAGCCCGAGTACGCCCAACACCGTGGTGCCCAGCCCGACTTCCGCGCCGTGCCGGGGTGCCCGGACTAGCTGCCCGAAGGTAGCTTTCCTTGCGGCAACAGCGGGCTGCGCCGCCCGGCTCTGAATGGCCGGGCGGGCGCTGGGCTCACGTACTATCCGCGCCAGTAGCCTGGCTTGGACCGGCTGGGGGAGCGGGCGCCGCGCTGATCGAGTTACCTGGGCCGGCGTAGCGCGTGGGGCCTGGCGGGCGGCTTTCGGAGCTTCAGCCACGAAAGCGGGCTCCGCCGTAGTGGCCGAAGCTATGGTAAGTGGTGGGGCGAGCTGAAACCGGAAGGCCGTGCGGCTGGCTCCGCAGCTGCTGAAGAGCAGGGAAAGCCCGGTCAGAAACAGGGAGGCGGAAAGCCGCACGCGGCGGGCAGAGGTAGCGCTGAAAAGCATAGGCGAAAACCGGGAGAGCAACAAGATACGCGGACTAGCCGGGCTCTCTATACGGCAACGCCCGAAGCAGCGCCGTAAGCCACCGCAATCAGCGCGCCTCAGGTCGGCCGAAATAGCGGCGGTAAATCGGCTTGCGGTAGGCGAACTGGGCCCACATAGCCGGGTAGAGCAGGGCATCGAGCAACACCGAGGCCGTTCGAAACTCAATGGCATCCACAATCACGCTGCCCCCACCCGGACCGGGCTCAATCAGGTGGCGATGCCGCCAGTAGCGCAGCGGGGCGGGCAGCACCTGGCCTTCATCGACAAAGTAGTGGGTCCCATCGGGCCGCTGGCCGTGGTCGGTAATCAGGCTGGTCCAGCGCTGACGCAGCGGCCCCGTTACCAGCTCAATTTCCACTTGGTCGCCCCGCCGGCAGCCGTCGAAGCGGCGGAGGCTAAACCGGGGAAACGGGGGGGCCAAAGCCAGAAATAACTCCCGGGTGAAGCCCGCCATAACCTGGGCGGGCGGCTGGGCAACGGGAGTGCGGAGGGTAAGGAGCATGCGGAAAAGAGTAGGGCCAACGCGCGGGGAAGCCAGTGCCCTCAGCAACCGGCCCCGGCCGGTGGTTGTTTCGCTCATTCCGCCGCTGCCCGCCGTGCCGCCGTAGTGTGCGTCTTTGCGGCAGTGCAGGATCAGAGGGAAAAGCGGCCGCTATGGAGCCTGCTCTGACTAACCCCCAAGGCAAGCTGCTTAAACAGGACACAGCAGACCGGGAAACCAATCAAACGGCGCTTCACCTAGACATTATCCCAGCAGCTCCTCGATATCCTCCTTGGTCAGGCTCTTGATAATGGCCTCGTCGGTGGTAATGAGGTCGGTGACGAGCTGAATCTTCTTGTTCTGCAAAGCCAGGATTTTCTCCTCTACCGTGTTCTTGCTGATGAACTTGTAGGTGAACACCGTGCGCTGCTGCCCGATGCGGTGGGCGCGGTCCACGGCCTGGGCTTCCACGGCCGGGTTCCACCACGGGTCGAGGATGAACACGTAGTCGGCGGCGGTGAGGTTGAGGCCCACGCCGCCGGCCTTGAGCGAAATCAGGAACACGCGCAGGTCCTCGGACTCCTGGAAGCGCAGCACTTCTTTGTGCCGGTCCCGGGTGTTGCCGTCGAGGTAGGCATACTCCACCTGCTTCTCGTCGAGCGAGGCCCGCACAATGTCCAGGTGTTTGACAAACTGGCTGAACACGAGTACTTTGTGGCCTTCGGATACCACGCTGCGAATCATGCGAATCACTTCCCGCAGCTTGCCCGACTCGTGCTCATAGTCCTCATGAGCCATGCGGGGGTGGTTGGCAATCTGCCGCAGCTTGGTCAGGCCCTGCAGCAGCATAAACTGGGTGCCAGCCGTGCCGTGCTCCTCGATGTTCTTGAGGATCTTGTTGCGGTAGTAGCTCTTGGTTTCCTCGTAGCAGTGGGCCTGCTCCTCGGTCATGTGGCAGTAGCTCAGATGCTCAATCTTGGCCGGCAGCTCCGTCGCGACCTGGGCCTTGTGCCGACGCAGGATGAAGGGCTTAATCAGGGCGTGGAGCTTGCGGGTGCGGCCCTCGTCCTTGCCCTTCTCGATGGGCTTGAGGAACTCTTTGCGGAAAAACGTCTGGGTGCCCAGCAGCCCGGGGTTGATAAACGACATCTGCGACCAGAGGTCCATCGTGCTGTTTTCCACCGGCGTACCGGTCAAGATCAGGCGATGGCGGGAGCGCAGGTTGCGCACGGCTTGGGAGGTCGTCGAGCTCGGGTTCTTGATGGCCTGCGACTCGTCCAGAATCACGTAGTCGAAGCCGTAGGTGTGCAGCAGCTCCACGTCGAGGCGCACAATGCCATAGCTGGTCAGCACCACGTCGTAGTCGGCAAACTGCTCCACGTTTTTGTCGCGGTAGGTGCCCGTGTACGTCAGAATGCGCAGGCCGGGGGTGAACTTCTGGGCCTCGCTGAGCCAGTTGTAGACCAGCGAAGTTGGCATCACCAGTAGCGAGGCCGCGCCCTGGGCCTCCCCGCTTTCCTTCCGGTCGAGCAGCAGCGCCAGCGTCTGAATCGTTTTGCCCAGGCCCATGTCGTCGGCCAGGCAGCCGCCGAAATGGTAGTCCTTCACGAAGTGCAGCCAGTTGTAACCGGCCTTCTGGTAGGGCCGCAGCTGCCCTTTGAAGCCCGCGGGCATGGCCCGGTCTTCCACGGCCTCAAACTCGCGCAGCTTCTCCAGCTTCCGCGACATGGTCACGGTGGCTAGGTTGCCGTTCTGCAAATCTGAAATCAGGGCCAGGTGGTGCTTGCGCAAAGTCAGGTGCTGCTGGTGCTCCTCGGAGAAGGCAAACAGCTCCAGGTATTGGGTAAACCACTCCTCGGGAATAATGGCAATCTGCCCGTTGGGCAGGCGGTACTCGTGCCGGCGCCCCAGGATATAGGGCCGCAGCTTGATAAACGGAATTTCGAACTCGCCGAAGCGCACCGTGCCGTGCACGTCAAACCAGTCGTTGCCCTCCGTGATGCCCACCTGCACCGTGACGGCACCGATAAAGTAGTCTTTGGACGAGGTGTGGCCCTGCTGCACCGTGAAGCCCAGGCGGGCCAGCTCTTCGGCGTGGCTGTGCAGCCAGCGGAAAGCGGTGGCCTTTTCCAGCACCGCGCGGCCGTTGCGCACTTCCAGGGCGCGGTCGGCCAGCTCCCGGATGATTTCCTGCTCGTGGTCGAGGTTGCGGATCAGCCGGTGGAAGATGTAGGAGTCCTCGTTCTTTTCCAGTTTCACGCACACCCGCTTGTCGTAGCTGTTGTGCACGGTATGGTCGCCGTAGCGAAACGAGAGGTCGAAGTGGATGTGGTCGGAGGGCGCAATAGCCACCATCGTGGCCTCGGCGGCGGCGCCGCGGCGGGCCGGCGTAGCGCGGCTGCGCTCGTCGTCGGCCACGATGACGGCCCCGGGCGTGTCGGAGAAGGTGAGTTGGGGCCGGGCCACGTAGCGCTCCGAGCGGATGTCGAAGCCGCGGGCGTGCACGTCGAACGACTCGACCAGCGGGGCCACGAAGCGCTGGAAGTAGCTGTCTTCGACCTGGCGGGGAATCACGATAAACTTCTTATTCAGGAACGGCTGCAGCTTCTTGCCGTCCACGTCGTTGCGGAAGTTGTAGAGCTGGTCGCCGAGCAGCATCCAGGCGGGCTGAGTGCACACCATGACGGCATTCTTGAACTGAAAATCCAGCTTCTGCCCCTGGTACTGGATGGTGGGGAAATAGTGGGTGCTGTCTTCGTTGCGGCGGAAGTGGAACAAAACCGACGCCGGCTCCGGGGCCACGCTGATTTCCTTCCAGGTGGGCTCCCCGTCCTTGCCCATGATAAATACCTGCTTGCCCTGCAGCCGCTCCAAGATCTGGCCCATGCGCTCCTGCACGTAGCGACAGATAGCATCCTGCAGGCCTTTGTCGCCCTTTTCGGGGTCGTAAATCTTGAGGAAGAAGTCGGCGGGGGTGGTTTTCTTCGACCAGAACTCCTTGATGACGGCGTCCTGCTGGATCTGGTCGGTGAGGGCGACGAGCTCGAAGTCGGTTTCGTCGAGGCCGTCGGCAAACTCGGGGGCGTTTTTGGCCGAAACGGTTTGGTGCTGGAGCGTGAGCTGTCCGCGGCCGTTGCGCTGGACGACGTAGGAATCAAATAAATAGCCCAGATACTCGTGCTCAAGTAACGAGTAAACTATCTGAAAGGGCTGTGAAGTCGAAACCTTCATAGTCGTATAACCAGCGGAAAAAGAACATTAAAAGTAAGGTTCAAATACTAAGTAGTCGATTTTTTCGTAAAAAGTAAAATTAAATATGGTAATAGTTACATTAATATAAATGAAATCGGCTTTTCCACGGTCGAGTGGTGCCGTGGGGTATACGAACCAGTACTTAATTCGGTAACAAAGAGTTACAAATTGTCCCGCAACGCCTGCCGCGAGGCATTCAAAGCCGGCCGAATCGATACCGTCATGGTGATAACCACAATGGCCAGCCCGGTTAGGACAATGTCGGAAAGCTGCATTTTGACGGGATACGAATCGACCACGCTGGTGGCCATGCCCATCGAGACGATGTGGAAGGTCTGCTGGAGCCAGCAAATCAGGATGCCCAGGGTGAGGCCGACGACGGCGCCTACCAGAGCCACAATGGAGCCCTCAAACAGAAACACGTTGCGCACGGTGCGGCTCGTGGCGCCCATGGCCATCAGAATGGCAATGTCCTTCTTCTTGTCGATAACCAGCATGGAGAGCGAAAAGAAGATGTTGAGCGAGGCAATGAGCAGGATGAAGGCGAAGGTGATGAAGACGAACATCTTCTCCACCTTGATGGCCTTGAGCAGGCTCACGTGCTGCTCGTCGGAGTTGTAGACGTGGAAGCCCGGGCCGAGCAGCTTTTTCAGGTCTTCCTGGGCTTCCTCGATGGTGCGGCTCTCCCCCACCTTGATTTCGAGGGCCGTGCGGCGGTTGCCGTACTTGAGCAGGCTCTGGGCAAAGTCGAGCGGGACGAAGATGTAGCTGTCGTCGATGTGCTGCTCAATCAGGAACACGCCGCCGGCCACGATGCTCTGCTCGGTGAAAGCCGTTTCGGGGTTCATCGACAGCGTTTTCTTGCCCGTGTTGCGCGGATACAGCAGGCGCAAGGGCGCAAACTTGTTGTCGATGGCAATGCTGAGCTCGTGCTGGACGCCGGCCCCGATCAGGGCGTAAGGCTCCTCGTTGCGGGTCAGGCGGTGGTCGCCCTCCACGATGGCCGAGTCGATGTTGCTCTGGGCAAAGTAGTTGTCGCTGACGCCCTTGAGCTTGACGACCATCTGCCGGTCGTGGTACTGGAGCAGGGCGTTGTCTTCGATGACTTCGGTGAGCAGGGCTACGCCGGGCGTGGCGCGGATGCGCTGCAGCAGCTGCTCGTTGGTTTCAAACGACTTGCCCTTCACGGCCGAAATCAGCAGGTCGGGGTCCGACTTGCCGTAGAGCGTGCGCACCAGATCCTCCAGCCCGTTGAACACCGACAGCACGATAATCAGCGCCATGGTGCCCACGGCCACCCCCACCATCGAGATGTTGGAGATGATGCTGATGATGTTGCGCTTGTTCTTGGACGAGAAGTAACGCCGGGCAATGAGCAAGGGAACGTTCATGCGGGGCGTAGGCGAAAGAAGGCGGTGATGGAAAAGCTGAACAGATCGGAAGACACAACGCAGGAGCCAAGATACGGGACTGCGCTTAAAAGGTCGTGCTTACTTCCAGGCTTTCACAATCAGGCCAGTGCCCGAATCGTGCTTGGAAGTGGAATCAATCCAGTTTAGCAGCAGACAGAAGGGGAAGGTGACGAGGTAGTAGAAGGGCAGCAGCAGGAAAAACCACTTCGAAGCGCCCAGCATCAGAATCGGGTACTTCATGCTCAGCCGCCACGACACCTGGCCCGGCTCGCCGTAGCTGTAGCGGGCCTCAATGCGCTCGAAGCCGGCCGTGCGCAGCTTCTGCTGAATCTCGTGGATGTTGTAGCCGTCGCGCACGTGCTCCTCAATAAAGGAAGTTTCGCCGTCGGAGTGCACGTCGGAGCCGCCCTGGTCGGAAGGAGTCGAAATAAGCAGCATGCCGCCGTCCTTGAGCGAGGCGTGGATGTTGCGGAACACTTCCACGTCTTCCAGAATGTGCTCCATCACGTCCACCGACAAGGCCAGGTCGAAGGTGTTGGGCTCCCGGTAGAGCACCAGGTCCTGGACGGCAAACTGCACGTTGGTACGCCCGATTTCGCGGAAGAAGCGGTTGGAGTCGGCAATCTGCTCGTCCTTCACATCGACGGCCAGAATCTGCCACTTCTTGCTCAGGCTGCTCATCCAGTACGTGTACTGCCCGTAGCCCGAGCCGGCGTCAAGAATGGTCAGGGCCTCATCCTGGCGGCCGGCAGCCCACTGCCGCAGCTCGCGGTGCACGTGCCAGGTGCGCAGCAGCAGCAAGTCGAGCAGGAAGTAAAAGATGCGGCGCAGCAGCGGCGTGCGGTTAAACACTTCGCCCAGAGACTTCTTAATCGGGTCGTAGTACAAGTGGTGAAATTGTGAAGTGGTGAAATGGTGACGCTGTGAAGAGGCAGGAAATGACGAAGCTGGAGAAAGAAAAACTCACAAGTTCACCATCTCACAAATTCACCTTTACTCGTCTTCGTCGGCAAACAGCTTGGGGCGCGGGGGCGCGGTTGGGGCGTCGTCGGGGGCGGGGTCCTCGGTGGGCGTTTCGGCCGGAATGTTGAGCTTACCGAGCACGGCGTCCATGTGGGCGGCGTACTGGGCGCTGTCGTCGAGGAAGAACACCAGCTCGGGAATGATGCGCACCTGTTTGCGGATGCGCTTGGCCAGAGCCTGCCGGATGGCCTTGGCGTTGTCCTGCACGTTGGCCAGGGCTTCTTCGCCTTTGCCGGCCAGCAGGGAGCTCAGGTAGATGCGGGCCACGCCCAGGTCGGGGGAGATGCGCACGGTGCTGATGCCCGGCGGCAGGCCCGGAAACAGGTGGGGCAGGTCGCGCTGAAATACGGCGGCCAGGTCCTGCTGGAGCAGGCTGGCAAACTTTTGCTGTCGTTTACTTTCCATAAGAATCAGCAAAGATAGGAAGTTAAGGGCTTGGGGACTTAGGTTCTTGGGCGCTTAGATTTTTGGGGGCGGCCGTTGCCATGCCGCTTCGCCGGATGCCAGTACCTTTGCCCCGCTTTCTTTCGCCGTTCCAACCCCGGTTCCTGCCGTGCTTCGTTTCTTTAAAAGTCCGCTGCCCTCCCGCCTGGTGGTGCTGGTGCTGCTTATTCTGGCCGTGCGCCTGCCCCTGCTCTGGCTGGGCATTCCGCTGACCATGGCCGAGCTGCGGGCCATGCTGGTGGGCGAGCGGCTGCACGAAGGGGCCCTGCTCTACCGCAACCTCTACGACAGCACCGCCCCGCTGGCCGCCCTGCTGTTCGGGGCTCTCGATGCCGGCCTGCACCGCCCGCTCTGGCTGTACCGGCTGCTGGCCCTGGGGCTGCTGCTGTTTCAGGCCCTGCGGCTGAATCTGGTGCTGAACCGCGCCGACGTGCACCCTGAGCGGGGCTTTGTGGCGGCGCTGACCTACCTCGTGCTGGGCAGCATCACCGCCGACCTCGACACTCTCTCGCCGCTGCTGGTGGGGCACACGTTCATTGTCATTGCCCTGAGCGCGCTGCTGCCCACCTCCCGGGAGGGCTACGACAACCGCCGGCTGTTTCGGGCGGGCTTCCTGATTGGGGTGGCGGCGCTGTGCTACCTGCCGCTGGCGCTGTTTCTGCTCGTGGGGCTGTTTGCCGTTATCATCTTCGCGGCCAACTCATTCCGTAGCTTTCTGCTGCTGGTGTGCGGGTTTCTGTTTCCGTACGCGGTGGCCGCCACGTTCTTTCTCTACACCGACTCCCTGCCGGGCTTCTCGCAGTTTCACCTGCGGCCCACACTAAGCGGCTTGGTGGCCGGGGCCGATGGTATTCCGCTGTTTGTGCAGCTGCGCCTGCTCATTATTCCGGGCGTGGTGCTGCTGCTGGCTTTGGGCCGCTCGTTTACCACTTCGCTCGGGCTGGTGTTTCAGATTAAG
Source organism: Hymenobacter persicinus (assembly GCF_004167665.1). GTDB lineage: Bacteria > Bacteroidota > Bacteroidia > Cytophagales > Hymenobacteraceae > Hymenobacter > Hymenobacter persicinus. The sequence continues at coordinate 63,998 of NZ_SEWE01000027.1, forward strand.
TTTCAACAGTTGATGCTCGTCTGGCTGCTGGTGGCGGTGGCTATGTCGGCGGCGGGTCGGGGCATGGCGCCGGGCACGTTTGTACTGTTTCTGCCGCCCCTGACCTACTTCAGCCTGTTTTTGTGGCAAAAGGCCCGCCATGCTTGGCTGATGGAAGTGCTGCTGCTGGCGCTGGTGGGCTTGGTGGTGGTGGTGCGCTACCGCACCCTGCTGCCCCTGGATAAGGTGGTGCCCATTCCGGCGGAGCAGCGCTACGCCGTGCAACCCGACCCGACCTACGCCACGCTGCAAAACCGCCGCCTGCTGGTGCTGGGTCCCGACCGCCGCCCCTACCTCTACAACCGCTTGGCCACGCCCTACCTCGACTGGCAGCTTTCCCAGGTCGACTTCGGGCATCTGGACGAATACGCGGCCGTCTTTCGGCTGGCCCAGAACTTCGCCCAGAGCCCGCCCGAGTACATCATCGACAACGCCGGCCTGATGACCGAGCTAACCTACAAGGTGCCCGCCATTTTCGGTCACTACCATCCCACCGCTATGCCCCGGCTGTACCGGAGAAAGTGAAATAGTGAAGTGGTGAAATGGTGAGTTTGACGTTCAAGCCGCGCAACTGGCGCCAACAAAACGTCAAACCCACCACTTCATTATTTCACCGCTAGCAGTCAATCTTGTTGACGCGCTTCTGGTGGCGGCCGCCTTCGAAGGCCGTGTTCAGGAACTGGCTGACGATGGTGCGGGCGTCGGCTTCGCTCACGAAGCGGGCCGGCACGCAGATAATGTTGGCGTCGTTGTGCTGGCGGGCCAGGGCGGCCACCTCGGGCTCCCAGGCAATGGCGGCCCGGATGCCCTTGTGCTTGTTGGCCGTGATGCACACCCCGTTGGCCGAGCCGCACACCAGAATGCCGCGCTCCAACTCCCCACTCGTAATGGCCGAAGCCAGCGGGTGCACAAAGTCGGGATAGTCGACGGAGGCCAGGGAGTCGGTGCCGAAGTCACGCACCTGGTAGCCTTTCTCGCGCAGCCACTGGGCCAGCATCTGCTTGTATTCGAAGCCGGCGTGGTCAGAGCCGATGGCAATGGTTTTCATGGTCGGAAAGTCAGAAACGGTTAGGAGGCCACGCCGTTGTTGGCGGCCAGCTCGTCGTTGAGGCGTTGGGTGCGGTTGCGGCTCACCACCCGGGCAATGTTGATACTCAGCTCATAGAGAATCAGAATCGGGATGGTCACGATAATCTGGGCCGAGATATCGGGGGGCGTGATGACGGCGGCAATGATGAGAATGACCACAATGGCGTGCTTGCGGTAGAGCCGCATGATTTCGGGCGTAATCAGCCCGGCCTTGGCCAGGAAGAACACAATCATGGGCAGCTCAAACACGAAGGCCGTCGAAATCGACATCGTGGTGAGCGTACTCAGGTAGCTCTGCAGGTCAATCTGGTTTTCAATCGTCGGGTCGACGGTGTACGACGCCAGGAAGTTGATGCTCAGCGGGGCGGCAATGTAGTAGCCAAACAGCAGCCCGAGCGCAAACAGCACCGACACGAAGAACACCGCGCCCTGGGAGTTTTTCTGCTCGTGCGGGTACAGGCCGGGCTTGATAAAGCGCCACAGCTCCCAGAAGGTATAGGGGAAAGCCATGACCAGGCCCACCATAAAGGAGGTGCTGATGTGCATGGTCAGCTGCCCGCTCATTTCGCGGTTCTGGATGATAAAGCCCACCTTGTCGATGCACAAACTGGGCGCCCCGATCAGGTTGCCGAATTTGCAGAACATGCGGTAGGTCCAGAAGTCGGAGCGCGAGGGGCCCAGAATCAGGTCGTGAAACAAGAAGTCCTTGGCAAAGAAGGCCGCGGTGGTAAAGATGACAATCGAGATGGCCGAGCGGATGATGTGCCACCGCAGGGCTTCCAGATGGTCGATAAACGACATTTCGTGCTGTTCACCCAGGTTACCGTCGGGTGAAAGTTGAGTTTGATCCACTGAAGGGGCAATGAGGGAATGGAGAATGGCCGGATGGGCGGCCGCAATAGTCAAGCAACAAACGAAATCCGGCCCAAACAGGATGCTGCGCGGCCGCAATTCGTTCGGGCAACCCCTCCGTCAGCCACTCACCCATTCGCCCGCCGCGGCTTAGGCAAACAGCGGATACTGCTGCATCCACTCGTTGACCTGCCGCCGCACCTGCTGCAGGTGGGCTTCGTCGCCGTGGTGCATCAGCACGTCGTCGATAAAGTCCACGATGCGGACCATATCGGTTTCGCGCAGACCCCGGGTGGTCACAGCCGCCGAGCCGATGCGCATCCCCGACGTCACGAAGGGCGACTTGTCGTCGAAGGGCACCATGTTCTTGTTGATGGTAATGTCGGCCTTGATGAGCGTGTTTTCGGCCAGCTTGCCGGTCAGGCCCTTACTGCGCAGGTCGATGAGCATCAGGTGGTTGTCGGTGCCGCCGCTGATGATCTGGTAGCCCCGCTCCACGAAGGCGCCGGCCAGGGCCTGGGCGTTTTTGATTACCTGCTGGGTGTAGTCGGTGTAGGCGTCGGTCAGGCATTCGCCGAAGGCCACGGCCTTGGCGCCGATGACGTGTTCCAAAGGGCCGCCCTGGGTGCCGGGGAAGACGCCCGAGTCGAGCAGGGCCGACATCATCCGGATGTCGCCTTTCGGCGTTTTGAGCCCAAACGGGTTTTCGAAGTCCTTGCCCAGCATAATCAACCCGCCGCGGGGGCCGCGCAGGGTTTTGTGGGTCGTGGTCGTCACGATGTGGCAGTGCTCGAAGGGCGAGTTGAGCAAACCCTTGGCAATGAGGCCGGAAGGGTGGGAGATGTCGGCCAGCAGCAGGGCACCCACCTCGTCGGCGGCTTCGCGCAGGGCTTTGTAGTCCCAGTCGCGGGAGTAGGCCGAGGCCCCGCAGATGATCAGCTTGGGCTGCTCACGCCGGGCCGTTTCCTTCACCTTCTGCCAGTCGATGAGGCCGGTTTCGGGCTCCACGCCGTAGAACGAAGGCTTGTAGAGCTTGCCCGAGAAGTTCACCGACGAGCCGTGGGTGAGGTGGCCGCCGTGGCTCAGGTCGAAGCCCAGGATTTTGTCGCCGGCGTTGAGCACGGCCAGCATCACGGCCGCGTTGGCCTGGGCGCCGGAGTGAGGCTGCACGTTCACCCACTCCACCCCGAAGAGCTCCTTGGCCCGGTCAATGGCGAGCTGCTCGACCTGATCCACGATTTCGCAGCCCCCGTAGTAGCGCTTGCCGGGCAGGCCCTCGGCATACTTGTTGGTCAGGATGGAGCCCTGGGCCCGCATCACTTGCTCCGAGACGTAGTTTTCGGAGGCAATAAGCTCGATTCCGTGCGTCTGACGCTCTTTTTCCTGGCGGATGAGGTCGAACAGGACTGTGTCCTGGGCAATTGCGGTGCGGGTTTCCATAGGCTCAAAAGTACGGCGGGGGTGGGGAACTACCAACTTACGGCCGGGCCGCGCGGACGGCCGTCGGCGGGCGTAAATAACGCTGCCGCGCCGGATTGCGTTGGTTGTGCTTATCTTGTTCCGCCCCCGGGCCCCACCCGCCCATCCTTACCTGGTATACCTATGTCCACCGTCATAAATCAACAGCTGGCCGAAACCCTGACGCAGATGCGCGTCGGCAACCAGGCTTTTCTGATCAGCTTCTACCAGGACAACCGCGACCTGTTTGCCCGCTGGGCCCGGCGTCAGCACCAGCTCGACCCGGCTGCGGCCCACGAGCTGCTGCGCACCGTGCTGGTCGACTTCTACGACCAGGTGGCCGACGGCCGCCTGACCAAGATGCCGGCCGACGTGCGCAACCACCTCTACGGCATGGCCCAGGAGCGCATGGAAGCCGCCACGCGCCAGAGCACCGGCACTGAGGAGCTGCCCGCCGCCGAGGCCCGCCGCCGCCAGCGCATGCTGCGCCTGTTTCGCCAGCTCGGCTCCGACAGTCAGCTGCTGCTAATGTACTTCTACTTCAAGGCCTTCAGCTTTGATAAAGTGGCGGGAAAAATGGGCTACGCCAATGCCACTGTAGCCCGCTTGCAGAAAGCCAATTGCCTGCGCAAGCTCTACGAAATCATGAGCCGCGACCAGAGCGAAACGGACGGTGCCGCGGGAATTTCACCGTCGGCTGGCTGATTGTGCGTAGTTTAGCCCCCGCTACCGTTCTGCTGCCCTCCTCCGTTACCCGCTTCTCCGCCCTATGACGCCGCCCGTTGACCTGCGCCCTTACCTGGATGAGCTGGAGCGTTTTGCTGATGGCCAGATGACGCCCATCGAGCAGGAGGCGTTTGAGCAGCGGCTGGAAAATGATCCGGGCCTGCAGCAGGCCTACGAAATCTACGAGCAGATAACTTCTGACCTGCGCTGGGTGGCGGGCCACGAAACCCTGCGCCACCGCCTGCAGGGCCTCGACATGCGCCTCGACCAGCGCCAGGAAGCCCTGGGCCGGATGCACCGGCGCCAGCGTCGGCAGCAGCGCCGCTGGGGCGCCGTGGCCTTCGGAGCCGTGTTGGCCGTGCTGGGCCTGTGGCTGGTATTTCGCACCCCGCCCCGCGACCCCCAGCGCGACTGGATTAAGTATTACGTGCCCGACCCGGGCTTGTCCGAGTCGGCGTCGTTGTCCAGCCACCGGCCCCTGCTGGCCGAAGCCATGGAGCAGTACCGCGCCGGCCACTACCCCGCGGCGTTGCACGCCCTGCGCCGTATGCCCACCGACAACGTGGGGCAGGACACGGTGCTCTACTACAACGGCGTAATTCTGCTCCGCCAGGACCAGGCCGCCGCCGCCCGCCCGTTTTTGAAGCGGGTCAGCCAGATGTCGGGGTCGAGCTTGGCCAACAAGGCGCGCTACCACCTGGGCATGGCCTACTGGATGGCGGGGCAAATTCCCGAAGCCCGCGCCGCCCTGCGCGAGGTGGCCTCCGACTCTATTAACCCCTACCGTAAGCCCGCCCGGCAGGTCCTCGACGCCAAAGTCATCATCCCCCAGGACTCCTCCCGGTAAGTGGTGAACTTGTGAATGGAGCGTTTTTCGTTCGACTTGCGCTAGCGGCGCCAGTGGCGCAAACGCGCACCAGCGCAACGACAACTCACGAGTTCACCATCTCAGCACTTCACCTCACCGCAATGGGATAAGGCGGCTCGATATTGGGCTGCAGCACCAGGCGGAACGAATCCAGCTCCAGCGCCGCCAGGTGGCGTAGCTCGGGGTTGTGGCGGTACACGCAACCCGTGTCAAGGCCGATGCTGCCGGCCTTTTCCTGTACCTGCTTTTCCACCTCGGCCGTGGGCGTCGGGACGTGGCCGTGCAGCAGGCGGCGCCCCTGCAGCCGGGAGGCGTCGAAGGTGAACTGCTTGATATTCATCATCGTGTGCGGATCCTCGCGCATCTGCTCCGGCGGCAGGCGGAAGTCGAAGCCAGCGTGCACGAGCGTGAAGCCCGGAATGTCGAGCTGGTAGGGCAGGGCGTCCAGCCAGGCCAGGTAGGGCGCGGGAATATCGGTGGCCTGCGCCACGCCGAAGCTCTGGAGCGTGAGCTGCCGGTCGGCCGCCGAGGCCCAGAGTTCCGCCTGCCGGCCGCGGGCCGCGTCGAGCAGCTCCTGGTCGTGGTTGCCGCGCAGGCACTGCACCCGGTAGCCCCGCGCCGGCAACTGCATCAGGTAGTCGAGCACCCCGCGGCTGTCCGGCCCTTTGTTAACGTAGTCGCCGAGCACGTACAACTCATCCCGGGGCGTGAGGCGCAGCTTGTTTTCAAGCAGCACCCGGAAAGAATGCAGGCAGCCGTGCAGATCGGTGGTGACGTAGCGGGCCATAATGGTCGTTGGGCGTAAGGAAACAACAAAGAAAAAGCACCCGCGGGGAGCAGGTGCTTTTTTCTAACAGCAGGCCTATTCCGGCTTAGCTGTACGGTGGTTTGTCGATATCGGGCTTGTCGAGGTTGCGGTTGGGGTGGCGCTGCCCGGCGTCGAGGGCTTCCTGCTCCAGCCGGTCTTCGGTGGATTCGTCGAGGTCGTTTACGGGCAGGTCGCCGGAGCCCTTGGGCTGGTCCGACTGCGAGGGGCTGCCGTGGTTTTCCTTAGACTGCTGGTTGGTGTTATTGCTTTGGTAAGGCATGGCGTCTCAGGGGGTTAAGGATGTTGAAATCACTGCAGGAAATTACTGGCAATAGGCACTGGTAGGCTAGAACCGTCTTTACTGGTCAATGGCCGAGTCGGAGGCGTTAGGATCGAGTAGCTCGGCGTTGGTACGGGTGCTGGCGCCTACCTTGGACGGGTCAGGCTGAATTTGCTCCATCTGCCCCATGCCCACGCGCGACTCGGGGTTGCGCATTTCGTCTTTGCCGGCGCGCTGGTCGTCGGCGTCGAGCTCGTCCACGGGGCGCGCGGTACGCCGCTCGTCGAGGTCATCGTCGGTGGGCAGGTCCAGGTTTTCGCGGCGGCCGGCACCTTCGTCGGCCGACAGGATGTTGTCGGCGGGCCGGTCGGCGCGGTCGGTGTCTTCGTTGACCGACACGGCCGTGCTGCCACTGCCGCTGTCGGTGCCGTAGCCTTCCTTGCCGTCGCGGTTGCCGAAGCCCCCGCGGGCGGCCTCATTCTTGGGCGGGCTGGCCCCATCGATGATGTGGCCATCCTGGAATTCCTGTTCGGTGGTATCGTCGTTTATCACCCGCACCGGGCGGTTTTCTGGGTCAATAGCCATGAGGCGGAATGTTTAGGTGTGGAGGTATGGGGTGGAAGAAGTATGTACTAGGTTTTTTTGAATAGGGTTGTGGTAGGTGCTCCGGCGAATCGGAGTAAACGGCCGGGCTCCTAAGCCAACTCATCCGGCCACCTAGTTCCTCTCACGGCGTATTCAACTACATTGCCGGGCGCCAAACTCAATTTTTAGCGAACTGATATACAGATCTATGTGGACCGAACTCGATAACGCCCTCACCCGCACTTTCCGCTTCCCGGATTTTGAAGCGGCCTTCGCCTTTATGACCGACGTAGCCGCCGAAGCCGAGCGCCTCGACCACCACCCGTGGTGGGCCAACGAGTACGGCCTGGTCGAGTTTCGCCTGCGCACCCACGACGCGGGCAATACCCTCAGCCAGCGCGACCACCGCCTAGCCGCCGCCATTGACGCCGTGGCAGCTAGGCACGGCGCAGAGTAGCGCCAAATGCAACCGCCGCGCCCGGTACTCCAAGGCAGGAGCACGGACGCGGCGGCGCAAACGGGGAAGGATAGCTTACGCTTTTTGCTTGCGCAGGCGGCGCAGGGCGTAGCCGGTACCGGCCGCCAGCAGCAACGAGGCGCCACCGTCGACGGGTACGTCGGTCACGGCGCCGGGGCGGGGGCCGCCGTTGCCGGGGCCCTGGGCCCGGACGGCCGGGGCGGCCAGCAGCAGGAAAAGAATAAAGGTTGAGCTAAGAAGCTGTTTCATGAGAAGTCGGAGTTGAGCAAAGAAATGAGCCGATTGACCAAACCCGACTGCCGGGTAAGGCAGCCGGGTTGGTCAAGGAGGCAGTAGTTCACCACCACTTTTTTGGTGATGGTCGTGTTGCCAGCCTGGATGTGCAGCAGGTACACGCCCAGCGGCACGTCCTGCACGTCCATCGTGGTCTGGGCGCCGGCGGCGGGCAAGGCCAGCAGGCTCGTGCGCACGGTCTGGCCCAGCACGTTGACCAGCGTCAGCTGGGCCTGGCTGACCCCGCTCACGGCGGGCACCAGCACGGTGAAGCTGCGGTGG
>NZ_SEWE01000028.1 GCF_004167665.1 Hymenobacter persicinus
ACCTTGCCCACGAAGCGCAGGCGCAGGTTCACGTCAGGGTGGCGGCGGCTGCACTCCCCGCAGGCGGCCAAGAACAGCTCGATGTGGTAGATTTCCGAAATCGTGCCCGTGTGCGTTATCAGCAGCGAATCCGTAGGCGGTGCCGACGGCTCGCGGAAGTCACTCTCGTCGTAGCCGTTGGGCAGCACGTGAAACTTGCCGGCCGTGAGCTTCGCCGACTTGCCCAGCAGCAGCCGCTTGGTGTCGGGGCTCGTGACCAGCACCTCGTCGGCCTGCTCCAGCACCTGGCGCTCGTACCACTCGTCGAGCCAGCGGGCCGGGGCGGTCTGGTTGAGCTCCTTGGAGTAGTAGATGTCGGTCCAGGGGTCGCGCAGGTCGGCCAGCCAGCGCAGGCCGTAACGCTTTTTCAGCGCCAGCCCAATCAGCTGGGTGGAGTGGGGCGGGCTGCTGGTGAGCACCGCATCGAAGGTTTCGCCGGCGCGCAGCAGCCCGGCCACGGCCCGCAGTACGTGGGCGTTCCAGCCCCGGCGCGGGTCGGGAATAAATACGTTGCCGCGCACAAACTTGAAAAAGCGCTGCTGGAAGCTGGTCTTGCTTTCGTTGGCAAAGCCGCCGTAGGGAATCTGCTGGCGGCCGGTGAGCTTTTTATAGGAGCCGAAGGGCTCGGAAGTGTCCGTGCGAATCACCCGGACGGAAGCCGGAATTTCGGCCGCCAACGACTCGTCGAGCACGGGGTAGGCGCCCCGGTCCGGGTCCACGGTTATCACCGTGCACTCCACGCCGAAGGACGGCAGGTGCTTCACAAACTTCAACGTCCGCTGCACGCCCGCGCCCCCGGAGGGCGGCCAGTAATACGTAATAACGAGCAGGCGCATAGCTGAGGCGGGAGCAGAGTTGGGGCGTTTGGCGGGGCGAAGGTAAGCAGCCGCCCCGGTTTGCGGGGGCTGCGTGAATTATTGGGGGCAAAAAGGCTGTTTCCCCCTAACTTGCGGAGGATGCCGTATGCCCTCGGGCCCGGGCGCTTCGCTGCCCGTTCCCCATCCTTTATTTCTACCCTACTGCCGATGAAGTCCGTTTCTACTCCTGCCTTCCCCGAGCCCACCGGCCGGGTGGCGGGCCCCGCCCTGGGGCGCCGCTCGTTTCTGTTTTACAGTGGGGCCAGCGTGGCACTGGGTAGCCTGTGGCTGGCCGGCTGCACCAAAAAAGAAGCCCTCACCCCGGGCCCCATCACGGCGGCCCCCACCATTGACGCCTTCACCCCGGCGGCCGGCGCCCCCGGCACCGTCATCACCATCACGGGCACCAACTTCACCGGGGCCACGGCCGTCACCCTGGGCGGCTTGGCCGTGCCCTACACTGTCGTCAGCGCCACCACCATCACCGTCACGCTGCCAGTGACGGCCGCGACCGGGGCCCTGGCCGTGACCACGCCCGGCGGCACGGCCACCAGCAGCACGCCCTTTACGGTGTTGCCGCCGGCCAGCACCATCACCAGCTTTTCACCCCAGTCCGGCCTGCCCGGCACCATCGTCACGCTCATTGGCACCAACTTCACCGGGGCCACCCGCGTCACGCTCGGGGGCGCCACGACCGTGTTTTCGGTTGTCAATGCCACCACCATCACCCTGACCGTGCCCGCTACGGCCCAGACTGGCGTTTTTGTGGTCACGACGCCCGGCGGCACGGGCAGCAGCGCCACGGTCTTCACCGTGCTGCCCCAGTTTGTGAACGTAGGCACCGGCGACCTGGGCGTGCTCAACTACGTTTACGCCCTGGAGCAGCTCGAAGCGGCCTTCTACGCCAGCGTGAAGGCGGGCAGCTACTTCGCTGGGGCTTCGGCAGCCGAGAAAGCGGCCCTCACCGACATTGCCGGCCACGAGTTGCTGCACCGCGAATATCTGAAGGCGGTGCTGGGCTCCAATGCCATCAAGGACCTGGAAACGGACTTTTCCGCCATCAACTTCGGCGACCGGGCGGCGGTGCTGGCGGCAGCTCGGTCGTTTGAGGACCTGGGCGTGGCGGCCTACAACGGGGCCGCGGCCTACCTCACCACGCCGACCTACCTGCTGGTGCTGGGTAAAATTAGCTCGGTGGAAGCCCGGCACGCGGCTCTGATCCGGGACTTTCTGACCTACAACACGTTCGTGGGCGCCGACATCATCGGGGCTACCTCGGGGCTGGAAACGGCCAAAACGCCAGCGGTGGTCGTCACGGCGGCCAATTCCTACCTGAAAGTGGGCTCCAAGCTCGACGTTTCCGGCCTGCAGTAACTTCTATTCCACCCGCTATTCTCTCTTGTCCGATGAATCTATTCAACCTGCTCTCCGACATCGAAGCCGTGGACCCGGAAGTGTACGCCCGCTTCGACGGCCGCCGCCGCGTATTTCAGCACCTGGGCACCGTGGGCCGCCGCCTGACGGCCGCGGCCGTACCGGGCGCGCTGTCGGCCCTCTTTAGCCGCGCCTACGGGCAGGGCACCGGCCTGCCCGCCGACGTGGCCAACGTGCTGAACTTGGCCCTGCAGCTCGAATACCTCGAATACAGCTTCTACAGTCTGGCCCTGAGCAGCCCGCTGCCGCTGACTGCCGAAGACCGGGCCGCCGTCACGCTACTGCGCAACGACGAAAACAACCACGTCCAGACCCTGCGCACCGTACTCGGGACGGCCGCCATTGCCCCGCTGCCCTTCAGCGCCTTTGACTTCACCGGCAGCAAGGGCGGCCGGCAGGCGCCGGCCTTTCCCACCGTGTTTTCCAACCCATACCTCTTCCTGAGCCTGGCCCAGTGCTTCGAGGACCTGGGCGTGCGCGCCTACAAAGGGGCGCTGCCCACGCTGTTCGTCAACAAGTTGGTGACCGAGGCGGCGCTGAGCATTCACTCGGTGGAAGCCCGCCACGCCTCCCACGTGCGCACCATGCGCCGCGGTGGAGCCCAAAGTCTGCCCGGCTCCCCGGTCTCAGCGCCTAAGAGCTGGATAACCGGCTCCGAAACCGGCGGCCCGTTGCCTAACTTGCTGGGCAACGTCTACTTTTCCGGTACCCCGACCAATCTGTACCCCAGCGAGGATAACACTGTGCAAAGCGGCATCAACCTGCTGTCGGCCTTTCCGGGCGTGGCCACGGCCGCCTTGGCCAGCGAAGCCTTCGATGAGCCCCTGGACGCGGTTTCGGTTTCGCTTTTGATGGGATATTTCCGCGTATAAACGACCTTTGCATTTCCGCCCACCCCGGCGGCCCTTTCGTAATTCCCGTTTCCCATGTTTGATAACCTCAGTACCAAGCTCGACAAAGCCTTTAAAACCCTCAAGGGCCAGGGCAGCATCACCGAAATCAACGTCGCGGCCACCATCAAGGAAATCCGCCGCGCCCTCGTCGATGCCGACGTGAACTACAAGGTGGCCAAGGAAGTCACCGACAAGATCAAGGACGAGGCCATGGGCCGCGACGTGCTGACCACCGTGTCGCCGGGCCAGCTGATGACCAAAATCGTCTACGACGAGCTGACCCAGCTCATGGGCGGGCAGAAGGAAGACGTGGTGATGAAGGGCGACCCGGCCGTGATTCTGCTCTCGGGCCTGCAGGGCTCGGGCAAAACCACCTTCGCCGGCAAGCTGGCCACGTTCATCAAGAAGCAGAACCGCACGGTGCTGCTCGTGGCCTGCGACGTGTACCGTCCCGCGGCCATCGACCAGCTCAAGGTGTTGGGCGAACAAGTAGGCGTAGAAGTGTACTCGGAGCCGGAAAATAAGAATCCGGTCGAGATTTCGCAGAATGCCATTGCCTACGCCAAGAAAAACAACAAGAAGGTCGTCATCATCGACACCGCCGGCCGCCTGGCCGTCGACGAGCAGATGATGAAGGAAATCGAGCAGGTGAAGCGGGCCATCAACCCCTCCGAAACCCTGTTCGTGGTGGACGCCATGACCGGCCAGGACGCCGTGAATACGGCCAAGACCTTCAACGACCGGCTCAACTTCGACGGCGTGGTGCTCACCAAGCTCGACGGCGACTCCCGCGGCGGCGCGGCCCTCTCTATCCGGGCCGTGGTCGAGAAGCCCATCAAGTTTATCTCGACCGGCGAGAAGATGGAAGCCCTCGACCTGTTCTATCCCGACCGGATGGCGCAGCGGATTCTGGGCATGGGCGACGTTATTTCGCTCGTGGAGCGCGCCCAGCAGCAGTTCGATGAGGACGAGGCCAAGCGCATCAACCAGAAGATCCGCAAAAACCAGTTCAACTTCGACGACTTCCTGTCTCAGCTCGAGCAGATCAAGAAGATGGGCAACCTGAAGGATCTAGTGGGCATGATTCCGGGCATGAGCAAGCAAATCAAGGACATCGACATCGACGACGACGCCTTCAAGCCGATTGAGAGCATCATCAAGAGCATGACCCCGCAGGAGCGCAGCACGCCCGAAATCCTCAACGGCTCCCGCCGCCGTCGCCTGGCCAAGGGTTCCGGCACCGACATTCAGCAGGTCAACAACCTGATGAAGCAGTTCGAGGACATGCGCAAAGTGATGCGCACCATGAACAAGATGAGCTCCACCAAGGGCGGCATGGCCCAGATGGCCAAGATGATGGGCATGAAGGGCAAGATGTAAACCGCCCTTCAGTTTGGCTTCGGCCGTCCGAGAAATGAAAAAAGCCCTGCCGCGTGAGCGGCAGGGCTTTTTTGCGAGCAATGTGGAGTAGGCTAGTACTCAGTCTTGCCTTCCTTGTTGGTCCAGGCCTCGAAGCCCGCCAACGCCTCGTCGCGCAGCAGTTGCGTCATGGGCAGCTTGCGCGACTCCATGGGCCGGTCCAACTCTTCGTAGATAAACTGGTCGTCGAACCCGATGGCGGCGGCGTCGGCCTTGGTGTTGCCGTAGAACACGCGCCGGGGGCGGGCCCAGTAGATGGCGCCCAGGCACATCGGGCAGGGTTCGCAGGAAGTGTACAGGTCGCAGTCGTCGAGCTGGAAGGTACCCAACTCTTTGCAGGCCTTGCGGATGGCGTCGACTTCAGCATGGCAGGTGGGGTCGTTGGTGCTGGTCACCTGGTTGAAGCCGCGGGCAATGATCTGGCCGTCTTTCACGACGACGGCGCCAAACGGACCACCGTGGCCGGCCTGCATTTTTTCAATCGAAAGGCGAATGGCTTCGCGCATGAATTCGTCGCGGGGGGATTCCATAGGAGGGAAGGTAAGGGGAAAGCCCGCAAGATACGCCCACCGTCCGCCACCCACCAAACCCGAACCACTCGCAGCGGCTCCCGACAATAGCGTGCGTAGCGCAGCAGGAGCCGGCTCAGCCCGGTATCCGGAATGGCGAACCAGCCTGATGCAAGGCAGCCGTTCGGAAAGACGATAATTGCAACTGTTTTCGGACGAAATTTCTTTTGCCTAGGCCACAGTACTCGCGGCATTTGGCACAGACATTGCTGTTGAAAATCCGAAAGAATAGTTTTTTAGGTGTTTTGGTTGTGGAAAAGGGGACGTCGTATCGGCGTCCTTTTTTTATGCCCGGCCTTTGGGTAGGTATGTGGCCGCGTCACGCGGTTGTAGTGCAGCAAAGTCAGGGAAAAGTGCGAGCGGGGCGCTACCTTGATGGTGAACAATGGGAGCCATTCCCGACGAATCCATGGCTGCTGCCGCCCAACCTGATTCTGCTCCAGTTCCGGTTATCGGGCCTTCCCGCGGGGAAAAGCGGTTTCTGGCCGGTCCACGGAGTCGCCGCAGTGAGCTGCGCTTCTTGTGGGCCGTGGTGCGCGAGTTTCTGCGCGGCTTCCGGGTGCTGCACTTCGTGGGGCCCTGCGTCTCGGTATTCGGCTCGGCGCGGGTGGCGGAAAGCTCCCCTTTTTACACGCTGGCCCGGGAAATGGGGGCGGGCCTGAGCCGGCAGGGCTTTACGGTGCTCACCGGTGGCGGCCCCGGAATTATGGAAGCCGCCAACCGCGGGGCCCGCGACGTGGGCGGCTCATCGGTGGGCTGCAACATCGTGCTGCCCCAGGAGCAGCAGGCCAATGCGTACCTGGACAAGATGCTGCTGTGCCGCTACTTCTTCGTGCGCAAGGTGCTGTTGATCAAATACTCCTATGCCTTCGTAATTATGCCCGGCGGCATCGGCACCCTCGACGAGCTGTTCGAAGCCCTGACTCTGATTCAGAACCGAAAGATTCTGGATTTTCCGGTCGTTGTCATCGGGCGCCAGTACTGGCAGCCGCTGCTGACGTTGCTCACCCAGATGCAGCAGCAGGGCATGGTCGCCGCCGTCGATTTGGAGCTGCTGACCTACACCGATTCCGTGGCGGAAGCCCTGGCCCACATCGAGCAGCACGCCGTGGTGAAGTTTAAGCTGGCCAGGCTGAGCCGTCCCCGGCGCCGGTGGTGGCTGGGGGAGTAGCCGCGCCGCTTTACGCTAGGTCAGCGCGTGGCGGCCGCCGCCGGGGCAACGACGGCGCGGGCCTGCTGCTCGGCTTCGGCTTCGAGGGCTTCCAGTGCCTTTTTGTTGAATACGCGGCCACTGAGCACCACGGCCCGAACCTGCCGCAGGTTGCGGATGTCGTCAAGCGGGTTGGCGTCGAGTAGCACCAGGTCGGCGTGGTATTCGGGGGTAATATGGCCGAGGTCGTAGCGGTGGCCCAGGGCCGCGGCCGGGGAGGTGGTGGCCGCCTGGAGCGCCTCGGCCGGCGTGAAGCCTGCCGCTACCAGCTGCTCCAGCTCGGCAAGCAAGCCGCTGCCGTGGAAGCGGTAAGGGTTCTGCCAGCCGGCATTGGAACCGGCCACAATCGTGACGCCCTGCCGCTGAAATTCCGCGACCATCAGGTGCTGGAGCGAATCGAGGGGACGAAGCGTGGCGTAACGGGCGGTGGTCAGGTTACGGGTGCTGAAGTTGGTACGGGCCCACTGCTGCCGCACGCTTTCGGGCAAAAAGCGGAAGCGCGGGTCGGTAGTGGCCAGGGCTTGGTCGGGGTAAAAGTCGCTGAGCAGCATCGGCACCACGAAGGCCCGGCTTGCCGCCAGTGCCTGCCCCAGCGCGGCGCAGCGGGCCGGGCTAAACGAGCTGACCACCGCGCGTTGCTGGGTGCGGAGCTGGGTTTGCAGGATTGCCAGGCGGTGCGGGCCGGTGAGCAGGCGCGAGCGGCTCGCTACCAGCTCCGCTTCCTGCCCCGAGCAGCCCAGCAGCAGCTTATCGGCCGGCTCGAAGCCACGCTGCCCGGCCTCCACGGCCGCCAGGCTGGTCAGGGCCTCCGGCACGGGCCCCACGAGCGGCACGTGCTGTTCGCGGGCCACTTCGGCCACGCCCAGGTAGGTGTCCCGGGAAAGAAATGGGTCCATCGTCAGGCCCTGCCAGCCGGCGAGCAGCCCGGCTTCGGCCTGCTGCCGTCCTGCCACCCGCGCAGCCGCCCCGGCCGGGGCACCCACCGGCTCCTCAATGGGGACGCCGGCCAGCATAATATGCGGGCCCGTCAGCTCGCCAGTTTCGACGGCCCGCACGGTGACCAGCAGCTCGGGCAGGGGCCGGGCGGTGCCGAAGTTGCGGATGCTGGTAATGCCGTAGGTCAGGTAGAGCGGCAGGGCCACCCGGGCTTCGACGGCGGTACTCAGGGCCGCCACGTGCGCATCCCAGAGGCCGGGAATCAGGTATTTTCCCCGCCCGTTGAGGCGCTGCACGGCCCGCCCGGCCGGCGCCCGGTTGCCCACCGATTCGATGCAGCCGTCGCGCACCACCACCATGCAGTTGGCCTGCACCCGCTCTCCGACCACGTCCACCACGTTGACGTTGCGAATCACCAGCAGCCCGGCCGGGGCGGGAGGGGCCGGCTGCTGGGCCCGGGACCAGAAGGGCGCCAGGGCCAGCCAGGCCAGCAGGTAAACAGTGCGTTGCGGAGTCATTGCCGAGAGAAGGTTAAGGAGAAGACGAAAACGAGGCTGGCCGGCCCGAAACCGGGCTCAGAGGCCCTCGAACAGCACGTGGGTTTCCAGGTAATCGGGTACCACCACGTTCGGCCAGCCCGACTTTTCCCGCAGGGTGTGGGCCAGGGCCTGGGCCGCCGCCGGCTCGCCGTGCACGACGAAGGTGCACTTGGGCGCAACGGTGAAGTTGCCGAGCCAGCGCAGCAATTCCTGGCGGTCGGCGTGGGCGGAAAAGCCATCCAGGTGCCTTACCTGGCAGCGCACGGGCACCAGTTCCCCGAACATCTTCACGGTCGTGGCTCCGTCCTGCAGGTCGCGCCCGCGGGTACCCTCGGCCTGGTAGCCGATGAGCAGCAGCGTGTCTTCGGGGCGGGGCAGGTGGTGGTAGAGGTGGTGAATGATGCGGCCGCCGGTGCACATGCCGCTGGCCGAAATGATGATGGCCGCCCCCTTTTTCTCGTTGAGCTGCTTGGACTCGGAGGCTTCGGTCACGAAGCGCAGGCCGCTGAAGTCGAACACGTTGCCGTGGCCGAGGCGGTGGGCACCGGGGTGGCGCGGGTAGAGGTCGGACACCCGGATACCCATCGGGCTGTCTACGTACACCGGCACCAGGAGCAGGCGGCCTTCCTGCCGCAACTTTTTGAGGTAGTAGAGCAGCGTCTGGGTGCGCCCCACGGCGAAGGCCGCCACCACCAGCATGCCGCCGCGCGCCAGGGCCTCGTGCACCACCCCGACCAGCTCGGCCTCCGGATCCTGGCTGCGCGTCACCCGGTCGCCGTAGGTGGACTCCACCAGTAGCACGTCGGCGGCCGTGATGGCCGTCGGGTCGTGGAGGACGGGGCTGGCGTAGCGGCCCAGGTCGCCGGAAAAAACCAGCTGCTTGCGCTGCTCGGCGCCCTGCACGGTCAGCTCGGCAATGGCGGAGCCCAGAATGTGGCCCGCGTCGCGGAAGCAGAAGGTGAGAGCATCCGCAAACAGGGAAACCGGGGCGTCGTACGCCACGCTTTCCACCAGGGGCAGCACCCGCAGCACGTCGGCCTGGGTGTAGAGCGGAGTGGCCGGGTGGTGGTGGGAAAAGCCCTTGGCATTGGCGAAAGCCGCCTCTTCCTCCTGGAGCTTGGCCGAATCGAGGAGCATGATGCTGAGCAGGTCGACCGTGGGCTCGGTGCAGAAAATACGGCCCTGAAACCCATCCCGCACCAGCTTGGGCAGGTAGCCGCAGTGGTCGATGTGGGCGTGGGTCAGCACCACGACGTCGATTTCGGCCGGCTGCACGGGCAGGGGCTCCCGGTTGCGCAGGCGCAGCTCCTTGAGGCCCTGAAACAGGCCGCAGTCGATGAGTACCTGCTGGCGCTGCCGCCCCCGCGCCAGGGTCAGCAGGTACTTTGAACCCGTGACGCAGTGCGCGGCCCCGAGAAACTGCAGGCTGACTTTCAAGCGGGTCGCCGCGGCCGGCGGGGCCGGGGGCGGGGTGGCGGGAGTGGAGGCCTCGTACATAGCGGCAAGGGCTTGGTGGGGAAACGCCCGCGGCGGCCAGAGCGGCCGGCGGAGGGCTTTCGGTGAGCTTACCGTAAAGATGCGCGCCGGGCCGGGCCGGCGCCATGATGCAAATCATCCCGGGCCGCTGACATTTTACATTGGCCCGGGCTGCCGGCGCTTTCCAAAGGCCCCACGATGTAGCCGTCAGGGCGTGGCCGGGCGGCGCAGGTGGTTGTTCACCTCGCGGGCCCCGCAGGCGTAGGCTTCCGCGGCCGCGCAGTCCCGGTCAGCGTCACGCGGCCCTCGTGCACTCAGCAGCGCATTGACCACCGCCCGCCCGCCGCGCACGGCCGTGGCAATTTCCTCGGCCCGGTGCAGGGTCAGCAGGTTGTCGGTGAACCCGACCAGCTCCACGATGCCCTGCTGGCAGCGGAGCCGGATCAGGTTGGCACGAATGCCTTGGCGTAGCAGCAGTTGCGTAATGGCCGCGGTGATGTCTGCATCGGCCAGACGGTCTTCCGTGGCCGGGGGCGGGTTGAGGGAGCATGGGCAGAACGTGGAAGGAGGGAAGAAAAGGCTGCCAGGCCCGCGCCGGGTAAGCAGCTGAACCAGGCCAAGGTGCAGCCTGCAGCCGGGCCCGGGCGGTGACGAAACTCAGGTCCGGCCATGACTTTTGTTCTTCTTTTTCCGGGCTCACCCTCCGAGCTTGGTCAGACCGGCCGCAAGCGGGCCGCGCGGCCCGAATCTAACCTTGTTCAGCTCACCCTTACCCGGTACCGCGGATGACCACCCAAACCTTCCCCCGGACTTTTGGGCAGCTCAACAACCGGCAGTTGGCGCTGGTCGGCGGGCGTGCAGCGCATGGTGCGCTCCGACCTGGCCGCGGCCGGTCTACAAGGAACACAACCGAAGCTTCGGCCTGGGAAAAATGGTGAACCGGTTCTTTGGGCGGAGAACCGCTCCTCGGCCAAGCCGCTGGCAACCCCCTGGCCAACCACAATCTTAAATGCCTGACCCGCACAACCAACCCGCCGCCATGCCTAGGCCCACGACCCTGCCCGCCCCCGCTTCCTTTTCCGGCCTGACGGAAGAGGGCGTCGTGGCGGCGCGGGCATCTTACGGCCGCAACGTGGTTGCGGCCCCTGCTGGGGCGGGGCTGGCCGGTACGCTGCGCGAGGTCGTGACCGAACCCATGTTTTTGCTGCTCGTGACGGCCTGCGCAGTGTACATTGCCCTGGGGGAGGGCGCCGAGGCCATTACCCTAGGAGTGGCCATGCTGGCCGTGGCGGGCATCTCGGTGTATCAGCAGCTTCGCAGCGACCGGGCCCTGAGCGCTTTGCGCGAGCTCACCCAGCCCCGCGCCCGGGTGCGCCGCGGCGGTGTGGTCGTGACCGTGCCGGTGGAGGACTTGGTGGTGGGAGATGCCGTGCTGGTGGAGGAAGGCAGCCGCCTGCCCGCCGACGGCCTCGTAACCGAGCCGAGCGACTTTGCCGTCGACGAAGCCATTCTTACCGGCGAGGCCGTGCCGGTTGCCAAAGCTCAGGGCGACCCGGTGTTTGCCGGCACCAGCACCGCCGCCGGCCGGGCCTGGCTGACAGTTACGGCCGTGGGCGCGGGCACCCGGCTCGGCCTGATCGGGCAGAGCATGGAAGCCATTGTGCCGGAGAAAACTCCCTTGCAGCGGCAGGTGAGCCGATTTGTGCTGCGCATGGCCTGGGTGGGCGCCGGGGCGTTTGCGCTGGTGTGGGCCGTAAACTACGCGCACTCCGGCAATTGGGTCACGGCCCTGCTCTTCGGCCTCACGCTGGCTATGTCTATTCTGCCCGAAGAAATTCCGGTGGCCTTCAGCTCCTTTATGGCGTTGGGGGCGGCCCGGTTGAGCCGGCTGGGCGTGCTGACCAAGCAGCCCCAGACCGTGGAAAGCCTGGGCTCGGCCACCGTCATCTGCGCCGACAAAACCGGCACCCTCACCCAGGAAGGCATGCAAGTGCGGCAGCTCTACGACGGCACTGCCGCCCGCCTGCTGCCGGTGCCCGGCCCGCTCCCGGCCACGGCCACGGCCGTGCTGGCCTGCGCCCGCTGGGCCAGCGAAACCGAGCCCTTCGATGCCATGGAAAAGGCCATTGTGGAGGCCTACGCCGCTGCTGACCCGGCCGCGGCCGCTGCGCCCTGCCCGATGGTGCACGAGTACCCACTGGCTGGCACCCCGCCCATGATGACCCACCTGCGCCGGGTGGGCGCCGAAACCGTGGTGGCCGGCAAGGGCGCCGTGGAGCATATTCTGGCCGTCTGCCGCCTGGCCCTAGCTCGGGCTGAGGAAATCCGACAGGTGACGCGGAAGCTGTCCGGGCAGGGCTACCGGGTGCTGGGCGTGGCGCGGGCTCATTCCGATGGCACAGCCTTTCCAGAGGGGCAGGACGACTTTGCCTGGGAGTTTCTGGGGTTGGTGGCCCTCGAAAATCCGCCCAAGGCCAACGCCGCCGCCGTGCTTCAGGCTTTTCTAACGGCGCAGATGCGGGTGAAGATGATAACCGGCGACTTTCCCGAAACGGCCCAGGCCATTGCCCGCCAGGTGGGCCTTCCCGGCGCCGACACGTTGCTCACCGGCCAGCAGGTGATGGCGCTGCCGGCCGCCGCGCTCCGGCAGCAGGTAACCGGCACGGCCGTTTTTGCCCGCATGTTTCCCGAGGCCAAGCTGCGGGTGGTGGAAGCCCTCAAAGCCAACGGCGAGGTGGTGGCCATGACTGGTGACGGAGTCAATGACGGCCCGGCCCTCAAGGCGGCGCATATCGGGGTGGCCATGGGCCGGCGGGGCACGGAAGTGGCCCGGCAGGCGGCTTCGCTGGTACTCGTCGACGACGATTTGGCGGGCATGGTCACGGCCATAGCCCAGGGGCGACGCATTTATCAGAACTTCAAAAAGGCCGTTTTCTACGTCGTCTCCATTCACAGTCCCATTGTGCTGACTGTGGCCGTGCCGTTGCTCGCCAACTGGCCGCTGGCCAACCTGTTTTCGCCCGTGCACATCATCTTCCTGGAGCTGGTGATGGGCCCTACCTGCTCCGTGGCCTTCGAAAACGAGCCGGCCGAAGACGGGCAGATGCGGCAGCCCCCGCGGCCCCTTACCACTACTTTCCTGGGCCGGGCTGAGCTGGGGCGCAGCATCGTGCAGGGGCTGGGCATTGCCGCGGGCGTGCTGGGCGTGTACTACGTGAGTATGCGGCAGGGCCTGCCCGCGCCGGTGGTGCGCACGCTCACGTTTGCCACCCTGGTGCTCAGCAACCTGGTTCTTACGCTGGTGAACCGCTCGTTTACGCAGTCCGTTTTCCGGACCATGGGCACGCCCAACCGCATTCTGTGGCTGATGCTGGGCCTCACCCTGACCTTGCTGCTGGCCACGCTGCTGCTGCCGGGCGCCCAGCGGCTGTTCGGCTTCGGGCCGGTGAGTCCGGCGTCCCTGGCCTGGTGCGGGCTGGCCGCCCTGCTCGGCACGGGCTGGATTGAGGGCTACAAGGCCGTGCTACGGGCCCGTAGCGTCGTTTGAAGCCCCAATCCAGCCCGCAACGTGGGTTTAGCTAAGGGCCTGCCCGCGGATGGCTTCGATTTCGGCCACCGTCTTGGCCAGGGGCTCACCCAGCAGTTGGCTGCCGTGCTCGGTGATAATAAAGTCGTCTTCGATGCGGATGCCGCCGAAGTCGCGGTAGGTGTCGAGCCGCTCGAAGTTGATGAAGCGCTGAAAGGTGGCATCCCCGCGCTTCTGGTCGATAAGCTCGGGAATGATATAGATGCCGGGCTCGATGGTGACGGCAAAGCCCGCCTGCAACTCCCGGCCCAGCCGCAGTGATTTGAGGCCGAAGGCCGTGCTTTTGCGCAGCTCTCGGGTGTAACCCACGTAGGTTTCGCCCAGGCTTTCCATGTCGTGCACGTCGAGGCCGAGCATGTGACCCAGCCCGCACTGAAAGAACATGGTGTGCGCCCCGGCCCGCACGGCTTCCTCGGCATTGCCGCGCATCAACCCGACCTGAATCAGGCCCTCCACCAGCTTTTGGCAGGCCAGCAGGTGCACGTCCAGAAACCGCACGCCGGGCCGCAGGGCGGCAATGGCAGCCAGCTGGGCATCGAGCACGACTTGGTAAAGCTCCCGTTGGCGGGCGCTGAACGTGGCGCTGACGGGGAAGGTGCGCGTCAGGTCGCCGGCGTAGTAGCGGGCCGTTTCCACGCCGCCGTCGAAGAGCAGCAGGTCGCCGGCTTGCAGGGTGTTGCCGAGGTAATGGTTGTGCAACACCTGGCCCTGGGTGGTGAGAATCAGGGGGTAGGAGAGCTGCAAGCCCTGGCTCTGGGCGCTGCGCAAGGCTTCGGCGGCCACCTCAAACTCGCGCATGCCGGCCCGGGCCTGGTGGAGCGCGGCCAGCTGCATCCGGGCCGAGCCGGTGGCGGCCGCGTGCAGCTCCTGCACTTCCTCCGCCGACTTCACTGCCCGCTGGGCCACCACGGCTTCAATCAGGGCCACGCTGGCGCCGGCCGCCACCTGGGCGGGAGCTTTTTCCGTCCAGGCAGCCAGCTTCAGCACGTGCTCAGGACGGTAGGGCGGCAGGTAGTGCACCGTCGACTTGCTGGCCAGGTACGCCCCGGCCTGCTCCAGGGGCCGTACCGTGCGCACGCCTACCTGCTCGGCCTGCTCCTCCATGGAAGGCAGCGGGCCGGTCCAGATAATGTCGTCGAGGCTTTGCTCGGGGGCAAACAGAATTTCCTCCCCGCTGTCGGCGTCGAGCACGGCCACCAGGGAAGGCAGGTTCAGGCCGAAATAGTACGAGAAGCTGCTGTCCTGACGGAAATGATACCAGTTGTCGCGGAAGTTCATGCCGGACTCGTCGTTGCCGAGCAGCACGATCAGGCCGTGGCCGAGGCGCTGGCAGAGCTGCTGGCGCCGCTGGCGGTAGGTGGTTTGGGCGAACATAAACCGGGGAGAAGGGTGAAAAACGGACTTAGCGGCGGCCCAGCTGCTGGGTGACCTCGGCGCTGAGCGGCGACACGGCGGGCCCGAAATAATGGGTCAGGCGGCCGTCTTCGCTGACTAGGTACTTGGCGAAGTTCCAGTCCGGAGCCTGCTCGTTCCAGCCGTTCTGCCGGGCTTCGCTCAGCCAGCGGTACACCGGATGCTGGCGGTCCTGCTTCACCACCACGCTTTTTTTCATCAGCGGAAACGTCACGCCGAAGTTCACTTGGCAAAACTGCTCGATGGCCTTATCGTCGGCCTGTTCCTGCTCCTTGAAGTCGTTGGCCGGAAAGCCCAGCACGACCAGCTCGTCGGCAAACTGCTCGGCAAGCTGCTGAAGCTCCGCGTACTGATTCGTGTAGCCGCAGTTCGAGGCCGTATTCACGACCAGTACTTTTTTGCCCTGCAAGGCCGAAAACGACAGTTCCTGGCCCGTGTTGAGCTGGCTCTCGAGTTGGTAGAAGGGCACCGGCGCCGCCGCCCCCTGCGAGTTGGTGAGCACCCGGCCCTTGCTGCCGGATTTCGACAGGCGCATAATCAGCGGGTAAAACGTTTTGAGCAGCTTCTGGCGGAATGTGGGCATATGAGTCGGGACAAGAAAAAAACGGGCGGGTCCGGCGCCGGGGGGCCGGGCTGGAGCAATAAGCGTTTTGAGCGGCTAAAGTTAGGCCGCCGCCCCGGATTAGCTCGCCATTGGCACCCCCGAACGGTAGCGGCGCTGAACAAACGGCCCCGGTCGGTGGTCATAGCGGGGTTACTTCCCCAGCCCGTTGCCCATGCACCACCTCACCGCCGCCGATATCCAGGCCTTTGAACGGATTTACCGCCTCAACTTCGTTAATGGCCTGCCCGGCTTCAAGCCCGCCAACCTGGTGGGCACGGCGTCGGGCGCGGGCCTGACCAACCTGGCCGTGTTCAGCTCGGTGCTGCACCTGGGTTCCGACCCGGCCGTACTCGGGCTGGTGACGCGCCCCACCACGGTGCCCCGCCATACCTACCAAAACCTGAAAAGCAGCGGCTGCTTCACCCTCAACCACGTACCGCACGAGCGGGCGGCGGCGGCCCACTACACCTCGGCCAACTTCCCGGCCGAGGTTTCCGAGTTCGAGGCCTGCGGCTTCACGGCCGAGTACCGCGACGATTTCCCCGCGCCCTACGTGGCCGAAAGCCCTCTGAGCATCGGACTGCGCCTGCGCCAGGAGCTGCCCGTGTTCAACGGCACGGTGCTGCTGGTGGGTGAGGTCGAGCACGTGTACCTGCGCGAACAAGGCCTGCGCCCCGACGGCACCCTGGACTTGGTGGCCTTGGGTAGCGCCTGCATTTCGGGCCTCGACGGCTACCACGCGGTGCAGGAGCCAGTGCGGTTCGACTATGCCCGCCCGGGGCAGCCGCCGGTGGCCAAGCAGGCTGGGAGCTGAATTACTGGCGGCGCCCAAAAAGCAACAATCCGGAACTGCAGCCCCGCTTTTTGGGCATCTTGGGCCCGTGGTTCGTATAGCCTCGCATCCTAGGCCGGTAGCGCAGAGTTTGGGCCGGTCGGAAGAATGAACCTGCTGTTATTTTATGCTCCCCGACGCTTACCAACGGTTGACCATTACGGCCATTCACACGCCCGGACCCGAGGCCCGGACGCTGGTGCTGGCGCCCCGGCCCGGCGAAACCCTGCGCTACCAGGCCGGGCAGTACCTGACCCTGGTGCGGACCCTGCGCGGGGCCGAAGTGCGCCGCTCGTACTCGTTCAGCTCGGCCCCCACGCTGGGCGAGCCCGCGGCCATTACGGTTAAGCGGGTTGATAACGGCCTGTTCTCCCGCTGGCTGGTCGATGAGCTGCGCGTCGACGACGAGGTGCAGACCAGCGGGGTGGGGGGCTTTTTTACCCTGCCACCCGCCCCCACCGACTACGACCAGCTGATTCTGCTCGGGGCCGGCAGCGGCATCACCCCGCTGTTTTCGGTGCTCAAATCTGCCCTCCACGACTATGCTCACCTGCGCGTATTGCTGCTCTACAGCAACCGCACGGCCGCCGAAACGCTGTTTCTGTCCGAGCTCAATGCCCTGGCCCGCCAGTTTCCCGCCCGGCTGCGGCTGGAGCTGTTTTACAGCACCAATCCCGAGCTCTACCGCGCCCACCTGCACAAAGACCTGCTCAAAAGCCTCGTGGCGGAACACGCTCCGGCTTCGCCCGCCCGCACCCTGGCTTACGTCTGCGGCCCGCTCAACTACATGCGCATGGGTACTTACGGCCTCCACGAGGCGGGGCTGCCGCTGAGCCACATCCGCCGGGAGCAGTTCTTCACCGCGCCCGCCGCCCCGCCCGCGCTGCCGCCCGACACGGCGCCCCACCAGGTCACGCTCACGCTGCGCGGGCAGGTCCACCAGGTCCCGGTGCAGTACCCGCTCACGATTCTGCGCGCCGCCCGCCAGCAGGGGCTGCGCCTGCCCTACAGCTGCGAAGTGGGCCAGTGCGGCAACTGCGCCGCCCGCTGCACCGGCGGGCAGATATGGATGAGCAACAACGAGGTGCTGACCGACCGGGAGCTGAGCCGGGGGCTGGTGCTGACCTGCACCGGGTATCCCGTCGGCGGCGACGCGGCCCTGAGCTTCGACTAAACCAGCTGGTACGGGCTACTAAGGGCGGAAAAAACCGATGGCGGGGTTTTGAGGGGTTTTCGGTTACTTGCATCTTACGGGCTGAAAAAATCAGGTCCGCAGCATGCAGATTATGAGTGACGCGCAGAAGCAGCAATTATTTGAGCAGGTGGCCGAGCGCCTGCAGCGCCAGGGCTTCGGAATTGCCCAGCAGGACCAAAACCGGCCCTGGGGCGGGTTTTTCGTACTCGACGAGGGCCAGGCCCAGCAGTTTGCCGACACCTACTTCGACGGACTGTCGGTGGAAGGGCTGAAAATTGCGGGCAAGCTCAGCCCCAAGGTGTTGCTCGTGGCGCCCCACCAGCGCCTTTCGTGGCAGTATCACCACCGGCGGGCCGAAATCTGGCAGGTGGTGGAAGGCCCCGTGGGCGTGGCGACCAGCGCCACCGACGCCGAAGGCGAGGTGAAAACCTATGCTCCCGGCGAGCGGATTGTGCTGCGGCAGGGGGAGCGGCACCGCCTCGTGGGGCTCGGGGGCTGGGGCGTGGTGGCCGAAATCTGGCAGCACACCGACGCGGCCCATCCTTCCGATGAGGACGACATCGTGCGGGTGCAGGATGACTTCGGGCGCTAGGAGCCCCAACTTTTCCCGGCGCGGCCTCGTTGCGACCTTGCCACTACTCTTTTTCCCATGCCGGTTTCCACCTCCGCTTTTGGCCTGACCACCGACGGGGCCGCGGCCCAGCTCTACACGCTCACCAACGCCCACGGCCTGACGGCTACCATCAGCACCTACGGGGGCACGCTCACCAGCCTGCTCGTGCCCGACCAAGCCGGCCGCCTCGGCGACGTGGTGCTGGGCTTCGACGACGTGCGTGGCTACCAGAGCCCGGAATTCCTGCAGTCGGGGCCTTACTTCGGCGCGTTGATCGGGCGCTACGGCAACCGCATTGCCCGGGGCCGCTTCACCCTCGACGGCCAAGAGTACACGCTGGCCCGCAACAACGCCCCGAACCACCTGCACGGCGGGCGCCGAGGCTTCGACAAGGTGCTCTGGACGGCCCAGGCCGGGGAGTCGGCGGACGGCCCGACCCTGACGCTGCGCTACCTGAGTGCCGACGGGGAGGAAGGCTACCCCGGCAATCTGAGCGTGACCGTGGTCTACACCCTGACCTCAGCCAACGCCCTGCGCCTTGCCTACGAGGCCACCACCGACCAGGCCACGCCCCTGAACTTGACCAACCATACCTACTTCAACCTCAACCTGGGGGGCAGCGCCGACATTCTCGGCCACGAGCTGGAACTGCGGGCCGACCGTTACACCGTGGTCGACGAGACGCTGATTCCGACCGGGGAGCTGCGGGCCGTGGCCGGCACGCCCTTCGACTTTACGGCGCCCCACCGTATCGGGACCCGCATCGGGGAGGTGGCTGGCGGGGGCTACGACCACAACTGGGTGCTCAAGCCGGCCGGGGCCGGGGAGGCGGTTATCCGGGTGGTGGAGCCCGTTTCGGGCCGGACGCTGGAAGTGGTAACCGACCAGCCCGGGGTGCAGTTTTACACCGGCAACTTCCTCGATGGCACGCTCACCGGCAAGCACGGCGTGCGCTACGGCCGGCACGCGGGCTTCTGCCTCGAAACCCAGCACTTTCCCGACTCGCCCAACCACCCCGGGTTTCCGAGCACGATTCTGCGGCCCGGCTCGGTGTTTCGCAGCCAGACCGAGTACCGCTTCGGAGTGCAAGCGTAAACGAGTCCCGGCAGATGCTGAAAATTGACGCCCACCAGCACTTCTGGCAGTATGAGCCCGTCCGCGACGCCTGGATCGGGGAGGATATGGCCACCCTGCGCCGCGACTTCCAGCCCGCCGACCTGGCCCCGCTGCTGCACCAGCACGGCTTTGCGGGCTGCGTAGCCGTGCAGGCCGACCAGTCGGAGGCTGAAACGGAGTTTTTGCTGAGCTTGGCCGCCGAGCACGAGTTTATCCGGGGCGTGGTGGGCTGGGTGGATTTGCGGGCCCCTGGCGTGGATGAGCGGCTGGAATACTACGCCCAATTCGACAAACTCAAAGGTTTCCGCCACATCCTGCAGGGCGAAGCCGACCGCGCCCTGCTGCTGACCCCTGCGTTTAGGCGGGGCATTGCGGCGTTGTACCGTTACGGCTTTGCCTACGATTTGCTGATTCTGCCCGACCAGCTGGGCTACACGGCCGAGCTGGCCGACACGTTATCCACCCAGCCTTTCGTAGTGGACCACCTGGCCAAGCCGCCCATTAAAAGCGGGGCAATGGAGCCGTGGGCGAAGCAAATCCGGGCGCTGGCGGCTTGCGAAAACGTCCTTTGTAAAGTGTCGGGCCTGGTGACCGAGGCCGACTGGCACCGCTGGCAGCCCGCCGACTTCCGGCCCTACCTCGACGTGGTGTTCGAGGCTTTTGGTACGGGGCGGGTGATGTACGGCTCCGACTGGCCGGTGTGCGAGGTGGCCGGCGGCTACGCCCGGGCCCTGGGGCTACTGGAAGACTATTTGCGCCCGTTTTCTGCCGCCGAGCAGGCGGGCTTCTGGGGCGGCACCGCCGTGGCTTTCTACCGGCTCTAAAACCAGGCCGGCCCTAATGGGCCACCACCGCGCCACCCTCGGCAGCGGCCACCGGTTCGGCAATAAAGCGGCGGCCCACTACCAGCGCCAGCAGTGCCAGCAGGGCCGTGGCGGCCATGACGGCCACCATCGGTAGGGCCGAACGGGTATCAAACAAGCTGACGGCGTAGGAGGCCAGCGCGCCTACGGCCATCTGGGTGGCGCCCATCAGGGCGGCGGCGCTGCCGGCATTCTTGGCAAACGGGGCAATGGACAAAGCGGCGGCGTTGGGGTTGGCGAAGCCCAGGCAGCACAAAAACAGAAACAGCATCGTGACCGTGCCCGCCAGCCCAAACCAGCCCAGGGCCGTGCCCGCCACAAACAGCAGCCCTATCACCGACTGGCTGAGCATGGCGGCCAGCACAATCTGCTCGGAGCGGTAGTAGCGCAGCAGCCAGCTGTTGACCTGGCTCGAGCCGATAAAGCCCACCGAGAGCCCCGCGAAAATCCAGCCGTAGACCTGGGTGCTGACGCGGAAGATATCCATAAACACCAGCGGGGAACCCGACACGTAAGCCAGCAGCCCCCCGAAAGTCATGGCCCCGGTGAGGGCGTAGGTGAAAAACTGCGGCTCGCGCAGCACGGTCCAGAACGTGGTCAGGATGGGGCGCGGGTGCAGGGAAAGGGTGGGGTCGGGGGTGTAGGTGTCGGGCAGCCAGAGCGCGGTGGCCAGCAGCAGCAGGCCCATGGCCAGCAGCACCACAAACACCGACTGCCAGCCGAAGCCCGCCACCAGGTAGCCGCCCACGGTGGGCGCAATCATGGGTGAGGCGCTGATAACGAGCATCACCAGGGCAAATACTTTCGGCGCGTCGGCCACCGGAAACAGGTCGCGCACCATGGCCACGGCCGCCACTGTGGCGGCGCAGCTGCCCACGGCCTGCACGAAGCGCAGCAGAATCAGCGAGTCGATGCTCTGGGCGAAGTAGCAGCCCGCCGAGGCCAGCCCGTAAAGCACCAGGCCGAAGTACAGCGGCTTTTTGCGCCCGAACCGGTCGAGCAAGGGTCCGTAGAGCAGCTGCCCGGCCGACACGCCCACGAAGTAGCTCGACAGGGACATGCCCACCCGGGCCACGGTGGTATGCAGGTCCTGGGCAATGGCCGGGAAGCCCGGCAGGTACATATCAATGGAAAACGGTCCGAGCGCCGACAGGGAGCCCAGAATCAGAATCAGGAAAAAATAGCGTTGCTTGGTCATGCACAAGGGGAGGGGCCGCACCGGCGGCCGGGAGTAGGCGACAAGGAGAGGCCCCAACAGCCGCCGCGGGGCAAAGGTTGCCGAAAAGTTGGCACCCGGCCGCGAAGTCAGTTGGAAAGGCAACGGCACAAATCGGGTCTGGTCGCTGGCACAACGAGCTTAGGGCCCCTTGTGAGGTGGGTTGCCCTCAAGGAGTTGTCCCTACTTCTCAGGGGTAGCTATGTTGGGCTGTTTTTGCTATGCATGAGAAGAAACAGCCCAACACAATGGCGGGGTGGTTATGGGCAGAAAATCCCCGGACCACACAGTACAGGAGGGTTGGCCGGGGCAGCAGTACTTCCTTGTGCCACGTTCCCATCCCGACCTGTTGTGCTTCAGTCCCCTTATCTGCTTCGAATTGGCTGCCTGCTGGCGCTGAGCCTGGCGGCCGGCCCGGTCCGCGCCCAGGTGCTGCGCCGGCCCGTGCCCGATAAGCTGGTGGTGCTGACCTTCGACGACGCGGCCCTCAGCCACGCCACCTACGTGGCCCCGCTGCTGCGCAAATACGGGTTTGGGGCTACGTTCTTCGTCTGCGAATTCCGGGAGCCGGCCTTTGCCGACAAGACCAAGTATATGAGCTGGGCGCAAATCAAGGATTTGCAGCGGCAGGGTTTCGAGGTCGGCAGCCACACGCTCACGCATAAGCACGTGAACAGAATGAGTGCCGCCCAGATTGGGGCCGAGCTGGACTCACTGGAGGCCCGCTGCCGCACCTACCGCCTGCCGCGTCCCACCACCTTTGCCTACCCCGGCTACGACGCGGGCCCCATGTCCACGGCTGTGCTCACGGCGCGCCACTACGATTTTGCCCGCGCCGGCGGGGCCCGGGCCTACGACCCGCTGACCGACCACCCCCTGCTGATTCCGAGCTTCAGCACTTCCGGCCCGGACTCGGCCAAGGTATTCTCGGCCCTGCGCCAGGCCCACGGCGGCCGCATTGTGGTGCTGACCGTGCACGGCGTGCCCGACCTGGCCCACGACTGGGTGACGACCCCGCCCGCGCTGTTTGAGCAGTACCTGAGGTTTCTGCACGACCACCACTACCGCGTCATTGCCCTGCGCGACCTGAGCCGCTACGTGGACCCGGCCGCGGCCTCCCGCAGCATCGTGCCCAGTTACGCCCACCTGAAAGAACCTGCCGGTTTCTCGCCTCCGCCAACTACCCGCCCATGAAAACAACCGCCCTTGTTACCGCGCTTACGTTGCTCAGTGCCGCCGCCCCGGCCCAGACCCGCCTCGTGACGGGTTCCCAGTCGCCCATGCCGGCCGCCGAGTGGATCGACCAGGACACCGGCCACCGCGTGGTGCGCCTCACGCCCCTCGACGGCAACAACAACAGCTTCTACTTCCACAACCGGCCCTTTCTCACGGGCAAGGGGGGAGCGGAGCGCATGGTGTTCTACCATTCCGACGCCCGCGGCAAGCAGCTGCGCACCCTCGATTTGAAAACCCGGGAGGTGGTGCCGCTGACCCGCTACTTCAAGCAGGTGGGCGGCGAAATTGTGGCCCCTCGGCGCCGGGAGGTGTTTTACCAGACCGGCGACTCGGTCTACGCCACCCACGTGGACACCCGCCGGACCCGGCTGGTGTTCGTGTTTCCGCCCGATTTCCGCGCCAACATCACCACCCTGAACGCCGACGAAACCCAGCTCGGCGGGGCCTGGTCGTCGGATGCCGAGAAGGAGATTTCGCGCCAGTACCCGGAGAAAAAGGATTACTTCCGCCGCATCTACGACTCCAAGCTGCCCCGCACGCTGTTCACGGTGAGTACCCAGGGCGCGGGCCTGACCAAGCTCTTTACCGACTCGGCTTGGCTGAACCACGTGCAGTTTTCGCCCACCGACCCGCGCCTGCTCATGTTTTGCCACGAGGGCCCCTGGGAGCTAGTGGACCGCATCTGGACCATTGACACCAAGACCAAGCAGGTGAAAAAGGTGCACCAGCGCACGATGGACCGCGAAATCTTCGGCCACGAGTGGTTTAGCGCCGACGGCAAGACCATCTACTTCGACCACCAGCGGCCCCGGGGCGCAACCTTCTTCGTGACGGGCACCGACGTGAAAACCGGCAAGGAAAAAAGCTACGAGCTGAGCCGCGACGAGTGGAGCGTGCACTACACCAGCGCCCCCGACCAGCAAACCTTCGCCGGCGACGGGGGCTACCCCTCGTCGGTGGCCCACTCGCCCAACGGGCAGTGGATTTACCTGTTCCGCCCCAGCGGCTCCACGTTCGTGGCCGAAAAGCTGGTCAACCTGGCCAAGCACAACTACCACCTCGAGCCCAACGTGCACTACTCGCCCGACGGAAAATGGCTGATCTTCCGGGCCAACTTCGAAGGCGAAAGCCAGGTCTACGCCGTCGAAATTGCCAAGGCCGCCTCGTGAAATCCCGTCTGAACATACTGTAGAGACGCATACTTGCGTCTGCCGTCAGAACGACCGGAATGGCTCGAAACCAACAACATCAGCAACGATTGAGACGCAAGTATGCGTCTCTACAACGTTCTATTATGCTCAACTTTCCCCTCAAGTCCACTCTCTGCGCCCTGCTGCTGGCTGTGCTCACGCTGCCCGCCCCGGCGCAGAGCCTGCCCAAGAAAAAGCAGATTCTCAAAACCCTGACCTTGGCCAACCGCTACTTTATGCAGAAGTGGCCCGATACGGGCAAGGAAATCGTGACCAACAAGGCCCGCCCCAGCAACATCTGGACCCGGGCCGTGTACTACGAAGGGCTGATGGCCCTCTATGGCATTGACAAAAAGAAGGCCTACTACGACTACGCCGTCGACTGGGGCCAGAAGCACCAGTGGGGGCTGAACCGGGGCGTTGAAACCCGCAACGCCGACAACCAGGCCGCCGGCCAGACCTACCTCGCCCTCTACGACCTGGACCCCCAGCCCGAGCGCCTGCGCGACATCAAGGCCAGCATCGACCTGATGGTCAAGAGCCCGCAAGTGGACGACTGGTGGTGGATTGACGCCCTGCAGATGGGCATGCCGATTTACGCCAAGCTCGGGGCCATGACCAAGGATACGGCCTACTACGAGAAGATGTACCGCCTCTACACTTACTCTAAAACCAAGCACGGCGGCAACGGCCTCTACAACCCGCAAGACCAGCTCTGGTGGCGCGACAAGGACTTCGTGCCCCCGTACAAGGAGCCCAACGGCGAGGACTGCTACTGGAGCCGGGGCAACGGCTGGGTGGTGGCCGCCATGGTGCGGACGCTGGAAATCATGCCCCCGGGCGCGCCCCACCGGGCCGAGTATGAGCAGATGTACCTGAGCATGATGAAGGCCCTGCCGCCCCTGCAGCGCCCGGACGGCTACTGGAATGTGAGCCTGCACGACCCGAACCACTTCGGCGGCAAGGAGCTGACCGGCACGGCGTTGTTCGTCTACGGCATGGCCTGGGGCATCAACCACGGCCTGCTCGACGAGAAGCAGTACCGGCCCATTATCACTAAGGCCTGGAACAGCATGGCCACCGAGTGCGTGCATCCCAACGGCTTCCTGGGCTACGTGCAGGGCACCGGCAAGGAGCCCAAGGACGGGCAGCCGGTGAGCTTCACCAGCCAGCCCGATTTCGAAGATTATGGCCTGGGCTGCTTCCTGCTGGCCGGCACCGAGCTCTACAAGCTGAAGTAGACTCCTGCCAATTGAACGGCATTCCGAGCCCCGCGAGGAATTCCGCGTGCTTATGTTGCCAAAGTAACTGTCATGCTGAGTCCCGCGAAGCATCTCTACCGCCTCGTTGAAATTACCACTGCGGTAGAGATGCTTCGGCTCCGCCCTGCTTTGCTCAGCATGACGTTCCAGAGTGAAACCGTGTCCCTTTCCGACCTATGAAAACCACCCTCGCCCTTTCCCTGCTGCTCACCGCTGCTTTGGCCCAGCACCCGGCCGAGGCCCAGGCCCAGGCTCCGCGCTGGCCGGAAATCACCCAGCAAAACAAGCCCTGGACGCGGTGGTGGTGGCAGGGCAGCGCGGTGAACGAGGCCGACCTGACCCGCCTGCTCACCCAGTACCAGCAGGCCGGTTTGGGCGGGGTCGAAATCACGCCGATTTACGGGGTGAAGGGCACCGAAAGCCAGTTTATCAACTTTCTCTCGCCCCGCTGGGTGGATATGCTGACGCACACGCTCACCGAGGCCGGCCGCCTGGGCATCGGCGTCGACATGGCCCAGGCCTCGGGTTGGCCCTTCGGCGGCCCCTGGGTGACGCCCCAAGACGCCTGCAAGTACGTGGCCTACAAAACCTACGTCGTGCCGGGCGGCCAGAACCTGTCGGAAACCGTGGGCTACGTGCAGAAGCCCCTGCTCAAAACCGTGGGCGTGCCCATTGACCTCAAGCAGCTCACCGACCCCATTGCTACCAACAAAGACCTGCAGC
Organism: Hymenobacter persicinus; assembly: GCF_004167665.1. Lineage (GTDB taxonomy): Bacteria > Bacteroidota > Bacteroidia > Cytophagales > Hymenobacteraceae > Hymenobacter > Hymenobacter persicinus. The sequence continues at coordinate 25,222 of NZ_SEWE01000028.1, forward strand.
TGCACGCTTTCGACCAGGTGCGCTTTGAGAAGCCTTTACCTTTGCAGGCGCTGATGGCGTATTCGGATAAGGGCCAGACGCTGGACCTGACCAGCCAGGTGGATGCCGCGGGCAAGCTGGCCTGGACGGCCCCGGCCGGCGCGGGCTCGTGGACGCTCTACGCCGTATTCGAGGGCTGGCACGGCAAGCAGGTGGAGCGGGCCGGCCCCGGCGGCGAGGGTGACGTTATCGACCACTTCTCCAAAACGGCCACCGAGCACTACCTGGCCCGCTTCGACGAGGCCTTCAGGGGCCGCAACGTAAAAGGCGTGCGGGCCTTTTTCAACGATTCCTACGAGGTCGACGACGCCCAGGGCGAGGCCAACTGGACTCCGCTGATGTTCACGGAGTTTCAAAAGCGCCGCGGCTACGACTTGCGCCCCCAGCTGCCGGCATTGTTCAGCACCGACGCCACTTCCGACCAGCACCAGCGCGTGCTCAGCGACTTTCGGGAAACCATATCCGAATTGCTGCTCGAAAACTACACCCAGACCTGGCACGCGTGGGCCAAGGGCCGCGGGCAGCTGATTCGCAACCAGGCCCACGGCTCCCCGGCCAACATCCTCGACCTGTACGCCGCCACCGACATTCCCGAGACGGAAGGGGAGGACCTGCTGCGCATCAAGTTTGCCTCCTCCGCCGCCCACGTCACGGGCAAGCCGCTGACCTCGTCGGAGTCGGCGACCTGGGAAAATGACCATTTCCTGTCCAAGCTCTCGGACGTGAAAAAGGCCATGGACCGGATGCTGCTCGGGGGCGTGAATCACACCTTCTACCACGGCACCAACTATTCGCCCCAGGCGGCGGCCTGGCCGGGCTGGCTGTTTTACGCCGCCGTCCACTTCAACCCCAACAACTCGTTCTGGACGGACTTTGGCCAGCTCAACCGCTACGTGGCCCACTGCCAGAGCTTTCTGCAGGCCGGCCAGCCCTCAAACGATGTGCTGGTGTACCTGCCCATCTACGACGCCTACGCCCGGCCCGGCAAGGTCCTGCTCCAGCACTTCGACGGCATCGACCACGGCTTCAAGGGCCTGCCCGTGGGGGCCACCGGGGAGCTGCTGCTCAAGCGCGGCTACGGCTTCGACTTCATTTCCGATAAACAGCTGCAGGGGGTAACCACCGCCGGCAAGACTCTGCAAACCGGCGGCGCCACCTACCAGACTATTCTGCTGCCCGACGCCCGCCTCGTGCCGCTGGCGACCCTGGAGCAGTTCGTGAAGCTGGCCCGCAACGGCGCTACGCTGGTGGTGCAAAACCAGCTGCCCACCGACGTGCCCGGCCTCGGTAACCTGGAAAACCGCCGCGCCGCCCTGAAAAAGCTGCTGGGCCAGTTCAACTTCACCGAAGCCAACGGCATCCGCAAAGCTGCGCTGGGTAAGGGCGCGGTGCTCGTCGGCTCGGACGTGGATAAGCTGCTGGCCGCCGCTGGGGTGCAGCGCGAAACCATGGTCGACAACGGGCTGGAATTCGTGCGCCGCCGCCACGCCAAGGGGCATTACTACTTCGTGACTAACTGGGGCGACAAGCCGGTGGCCGCCTGGGTGCCGCTGCAAAGCGCGGGCACCAAATCCGTGGCCCTCTACAACCCAATGACCGAAAAGCTGGGCCTGGCCCGCTGGCGCACTTCGGCCCAGGGCCGGCTCGAAACCTACGTGCAGTTGGCGCCCGGCGAGTCCTGCCTGCTCGAAACCAGCACCGCCGCCCTCAGCGGCCCGCTGTACGCCTACCAGCAGGCCGCCGGCCCCGCCCAGCCCGTGCCCGGCCCCTGGAATTTGCGCTTCGTGGCGGGCGGCCCGGAGCTGCCGGCCCCGGCCCAACTGCCGGCACTCGGCTCCTGGACCTCGCTCGGTACTGACGCGGCGAAAAGCTTCTCCGGTACGGCCACCTACTCGACTACTTTTGCTCAACCCGCCGGCACCGCGGAAGGCTGGACTCTGGACCTGGGCCGGGTGGCCGAAAGTGCCCGCGTCCAGCTCAACGGCCAGGAATTGGGCACGCTCATCGGGCCGGTTTACCAGGTCTACATTCCGCAAAGCCAGCTCAAGGCCAGCAACACGCTCGTCGTCAGCGTGAGCAACGGCATGGCCAACCGCGCCAGTGATATGGACCGTCGCCACGTGCCCTACAAGAATTCCTACAACATCAACATGGCCAGCAAACTTAAGGAAAACCGGGGCCCCGACGGCCTGTTCACGGCCGAAAAATGGGCCCCGCGCGAGTCTGGCCTGCTCGGCCCCGTCACGCTCACGCCCACTTCGACCAGCAGCCCGGGGAAAGTGCAGTAGCGTTGTTTCCAAGGCTAGTTCCCCTCCTTATTTCAAGCAGGGGTGCCCGAAGGGCGGGGTGGTTCAATCGTTGAACGGCCTTTAGAACTAGCTCCAGTCATTGTTCTGGCGTGGTCAACCACCCCTAACCCCTCCTCATCTGAGGAGGGGAACCAGAATAGCCTTTTAGCTGACTCAACAATTCTACCCCATGCTCACCCGCCGCACTTTTCTCACTGGTCTGGCCCTGGCGCCGTTTGCGCGGGCCGCGGCGGGCATTGCCGCCGGTCGGCTCATCGACTTTCCCAAAGCCGACTTTTCCAGCTTCAGCAAGCACCTGAAGCCCGTGGGCCGGGCTCTGGAGCTGGAGGGCTACTACGTCTGGTGCAACAGCCCGATTTACGGCCCCGATGGCAAAGTGCACGTCTTTTTCTCCCGCTGGGAAGCCAGCAGGGGCATGGGCGGCTGGCTGCGGGGCTCGGAAATCTGCCGGGCCGTGGCCGACTCGCCCGCGGGTCCGTTCGAGTTTCGGGAAGTGGTGCTGGCCCCGCGGGGGGGCGGGTTTTGGGATGCCACCACCTGCCACAACCCCAGCATTCAGCTCGTGGATGGGCGCTACTGCCTGTTTTTTATGGGCACCTCCAACGGCAAAACCGACACTAAGCGCATCGGCCTGGCCACCGCGCCCAGTCTCGAAGGCCCCTGGACTCGCCCCGACGAGCCCCTGCTGCTGCCCGGCCCGGCAGGCGCCTGGGACGACCACTGCACCACCAACCCGGCCTTTGTGAAGCACGCGGGCAAATACTGGCTCTACTATAAATCCTGGAACACCCGGGAGTACGAGGACGCCAAAGGCCAGGAAATCCGCGGCAACCGCAAATACGGCCTTGCCGTGGCCGATAAGCTGGAAGGACCCTACGTGAAAGACGCCGCCAACCCGGTTATCGACTTCTCCAAGCTGGGCCACAACAAGCAGTTCGAGGACGCCTTCGTGTGGCAGCAGCACGGCAAATTTCACCTGCTGGCCCGCGACATGGGGGTCTACAACCAGGAAGTCGGCCTCTACCTCGAATCCCGGGACGGCAAGGCGTGGACCTACCCCAAAATTGCCTTCCTGCCCCTGCGCGACTACGGGGTGCAGCAGCCCCCGGCCCCGGCCAAGCTCAAGCGCTACGGCCGCCTCGAACGGCCCCAGCTGCTGCTGCGCGACGGTAAGCCCGAATACCTGTTTGGTGCCTCCCAGGGCGGTAAGTACATGACCTCGTCTTCGTTTGTGTTCCGGATTACCTGAGGGACGGCGGCCAAATCAAGCCCCACAATAAAAGAACGTCATGCTGAGCTTGCCGAAGCATCTCGCGCATTGACGTTGAGTTGCTAATCGGACGTCAGCCCGCGGAATTCCCCGGTCCCTGGATTAATTCGCCGCATGCTCGGAGTGCCGTTCTGCTAACCCCTGCTTTATGAATCAGCCCTTACGATTTTCCGGCTTGCTGCTGGTCTTGTTCCTGCTTTGCGCCCGCGCCGCCTTCGCCGACGTTACGCTGCCGGCCCTCATCACCGACAACCTCGTGCTCCAGCAGCAAACCACCGTGGCGCTCTGGGGCTGGGCGGCGCCGGGGGAGGTGGTAACCGTCACGGCCGGGTGGCACAAGCAGCCGGCTAAAGCCACCGCCGACGCACAGGGCAACTGGCTGGTGCGCCTGCCCACGACCAAGGCCGGCGGCCCATACACGCTCACGTTTCAGGGGCACAACCGGCTGGTGGTAAGTAATGTGCTGCTGGGGGAGGTCTGGCTGTGTTCGGGGCAGTCGAACATGAATTTTCCCGTGGCCAAAGGCAGCTCGAAGTGGATGACGGGCGTCGTGAACGAGGCTGAGGTAGTGTCTAACGCCAACTACCCGGCCATCCGCATGTTCACCGTGGCCCAGAAAGTGGCCGACGCGCCCGAGCGGGACGTGCGGGGGAGCTGGGTGGTGTGCAGTCCCCAGACTGTCGGCTCGTTCTCGGCCGTGGCCTACTTTTTCGGGCAGGAAATTCACGCCACGCTCGGCGTGCCGGTGGGGCTGATTCACTCGTCCTGGGGCGGTACGCCGGCCGAGTCCTGGACCCGGAAAGACGTGCTGGAGCAGAACTCCGAGCTGCGCCCCATCCTAACCCGCTACGACCTGGGTTTGACCCAGCGCCCGGCCTACGAAACGGCGCTGGCGGCCTGGAAAACGGAAAAAGCCGCTAACCCGGCCTCCAAAGCTCCCAAGCCCGCCGAGCCCCAGAAAGCGACCAGCAATAAGTCGCCCTACAAACTCTACAACGGCATGATTCGCGGCCTGCAGCCCTACACGCTGCGCGGCGTCATCTGGTACCAGGGCGAAAGCAACGCCGAGCGGGCTTGGCAGTACCGCACCCTGTTTCCGGCCCTGATTGCCAACTGGCGCCACGACTGGCAGCAGCCCGCCCTGCCTTTCTACTTCGTCCAGATTGCCCCGCACAAGGGCCAGAACCCCGAAATCCGGGAGGCCCAGCTCCATACCCTGCAAACTGTGCCGCACACCGGCATGGTGGTGACCACCGACGTGGGCGACTCGCTCGACATTCACCCCCGCGACAAGCAGACCGTGGGCCACCGCCTCGCCCTGTGGGCCCTTAGCCACGACTACGGTCAGCCGAAGCGGGCGTATTCCGGCCCGCTGTACCGGAGCCTGAGCGTAAGTAAGGGCAGAGTGAAGCTGCAATTCGACCACGCCGCCGGTTTACAGGCAAAAGGCGGAGCCTTGCGCGAATTCACCATTGCCGGCCCCGACAGCGTATTCCGGCCCGCCCAGGCCGTAATTGAGGGCAACGCGGTGGTAGTCTGGAGCGACGCGGTGAAGCAGCCGGTGGCCGTGCGTTTCGGCTGGAGCAAGTCGCCAATGCCCAACCTGTTCAACGCCGCCGGCCTGCCCGCCTCGCCCTTCCGCACCGACGCCTGGCCCACGCCGACCCAGGGCAAACGGTAACCGTTATTCGAGCGGGCTGCCTTGTTTGCCGCTCAGCTCCTTGACGGGCACAATCAGCTCGCGCAGCCACTGGGGCCGGGGCGGGGCCTGCCGGGCCAGCTGCATCCGCCATTCCTCGTCGGTGAGGCGGCTGGGGCTGATAAACTCGTAGTAGCTGAACACGCCCCCCCGGGCTAGCACCGGCGCCCCGTTGATTTCGACTACCACGTACAGGGCATCCACCGCGCCCACGGCTTCCTCCAGGATGCCGCGCTTGGCCCCGTCGCCGTTGAACGAGTACACGTCGGCCACCAGGCCCAGATGCCGTTCCCGGTCGGGGAGCTGGGCAGTTTTCAAAATGTTGATGGTCAGGCCTTCCACCTCACCGCCAATCCAGGAAATCTTGTCCATTTCCTCGTTGGTCAGGGGCTGGTGGTTTACTTCCTTGCGGGCCATATTCCGCAGGCCAGTCACCAGCTCCCGGATTTCTTGGTTTAGGCCGGCCAGGTGCTGGGTGTTGGCATTGAGGTGGGTCAGGCTCTGGTCCTGCTGGATGAGCAAGGCCAGGGCGGCGTCCCAGAAAGGCAGATTGGGCTCCACGTAGCCCAAGTGCTGGGGGCGGGGCGGACCGTCGCCCCCGTCGCCAGCCTCCGCCCCGGCGGGTTGCTCAGTGTAAAGCAGCAAGTCGTGCTTCAACTCAGCCCAGCCGCCGAGGGCCGTGCTCAGGTTGCGCTTCTGCCAGGCCGGAGTGCGGGTGAAATAAGGCGGATTGGTGCCCTGGAAGGGCTGGTTGAGCGCCAGCAGGGCCTGCATGGTCTTGGTATACAGGTTCTGATTCCAAGCCTTAAACGGCGCAAACTGCCGCTGCAAGGCCCGGAGCGTATCGGGGTAGGCAGGCCATGCCTGGGCTTCGCGGTAATCGGTGAGCAGGATGCCCTGGGCGGTGCGGTTGCCGAAGGTGGCAAATACGTCGAGGCCCTTGGGGAAGGGGCGGGGCATTTTGGGGCGCAGCACGTTGGTCAGGCGCCCCAGGATTTCTCCGTCGAAGGTGTAGCGGCCAGCGGTGAACAACAGCTTCGGCCGCTCCAGGGCCACGGTGGCTTTGGCCGTGGCGCCCTGGGGCCGGATTCGGTCGGTGCCGGTAGCTACCAGGGCGGGGCGCAGGCGGGCCAGCACCTCGGGCGCGGTCAGCTGGTCGAGGGTTTGGCCCGCGTAGCGGGTTTTGAGCACGGCCAGCAGGTTGGTCAAAGAGCGGTTGTCCTCGTCGCCGACCAGCACGTCGAGCACCCGGGTCAGGTTCTGGAAGTTTTTTTCGCCGGCCGGACTCGCCGCCAGGGCCTGGGCCAGCGCCACGGCCCGCAGCAGCCCGGCGTCCGAATCCAGGAATATGGGGGCCGTATTCAGCCACTTTACCGCTCGGAAATAGCGGCGGGTGGTGTCGTTGAGCGTGTACATGCCCCGGGGCTTACACATAGAATAGTCGAACAGCGAATCCTGGAGCAGGACCGAGCCCTTGCCTTCGGCTTCGGTGCAGCGGGCCACTTCGGCGGCCACCAGGTCAGCGTACTGGGCCGGGACGGGAGTGGAGCCGCCAGTGAGCAGAGTGTAGCCCACGCCGTAGTAGGCCGCCGTCCATTCGGCCGCCGCCCGGGCCTGAGGGTTCTGGCTGCGCTGGGCTAAGGCAATGGCCTGGGTGGCGCCATTGCGCAGCATGCTGCTTACTACCGGTACCAGCCGCTTTTCTTCCACGTCGCTGAGAATGCCGTTCAGGTACTTGTGCAGCAGTTGCAGCACCAGGTCGGTGGTCACGAAGCTGGGCGTGTAGTCGTATTGGTTCTGGTCGTAGAGGTAGAAAATCTGCTCTTCCTGGGTGGGCACGAGCACGAAGTTGTTGCGGTTCAGCACCGTGCGCATGGCGGGCGTGACGAGCTGCTCGCGCTGGTTGGTCACGAAGTCGAAGCCAATCATGGGGAAGCCCGCTGGGGAGGAAACGCGGTGGGCCAGTAGCTTGGTTTCCTGGGCGTACACGCGCTGCACGAAGGCCAGCTCCTGGCGGTTGAGCGGCACCCGAATTTCCACCGAGTCCTCGTAGGTCCACAGCGGGCGGTACCACTTCTGCTTGGCAAAGTAGGATCGGGCCGCAGCATTAAGAAAGCAGTACCCGTTGCGGGCGTAGATGGTATTGCGCAGCAGCAGCAACTCCAGGTAGCTTTTGCCGGCCAACTCCTGCCGATAATTGAATGCCGGCAGCGGGGCGCGGTTGCTGCTTTCGGAGCCCGGTTCGGGCGAAGCGCCCTGGTAGTACTCCTTCACGTAGTCGCGCTGATAGAGCTGGGCCAGCCGGGCTTTGTCCTCGGTCAGCGTCACCGGGATTTTCTCCCCGAAGCCGTTGTCGTGCTCGGTGGCCGTCAGGCCGGCCCCGACGGGCTGAATAGGTGCAGGCGTTTGGGAGGCTTCAGTAGGCGGAGCGGCGGGCTTGGGGCGCAGCCAGAAAAACAGTCCGCCACCCAGTAGCAGGGCCAGAGCGGCCAGAATAATCCATAGCGTATTGCGGTTCATGGCGCAGGTTAACGAATAAAATGGTCGTAGGCCGCCTCCAGCGTCAGGCTGCGGGCGGGGAAGGCGTCGAGCATAAGGCCGAAGCCTCGCCAGGAATAGTGGCCAATGCAGTACCGGCCGTCGGGTTGCTGCTCGATGGTGCGCACGTAGGTGAGGCCGTGGGCAGCACGCACGGCTTTGAAGTACAGCAGCCGGTACATTACCCGGGAGCCCAGCCAGCGGGGCGTGGCCCGGCCCTGCGCCACGCGGTACACAAACAGCCGCCGCCGCATCGTGGAATCGAAGTGAGTGGTCTTGACGGGTCCGGCTAGCAGATCGGGATGGCCGTCGTTGTCCACGTCGCCCTGAGCAAACTGATACAGCGGAAACCCCAGCGGCAGCACCGTTTGGGTGGCACCCGTACGAATATGCGCCTGAAAGTATCCCGCCCGCGGCAGAAAGCGCAGCCGAACCGCCGTGCCCGCCCTCATCGAATCGGCCAGCACTTGCTCCCGGGGAAAGTAGCCGGGCCCAGCAGGCGCCGCCACCGGGGCCCGTAGCTGCCAGCGGGCTGCGTCGGGGTCAAGGCCGAGGGGCCCCTCCGGCAACAAGCGTTGGATCCGAGTGAGCAGGGCCGCCCGGGCCGCAGTTTCCGCCGCATACGGAATGGCGCGGTGCAGCTGCAGGGGGCGCAGGTAGGTAGCCATGACGTGGCCCTGGGCTAGCTCGAAGTCGACCTGCAAAGCCAGGTCGGTTTGTCGGCCCTGCTGGTCGAAGAGGAAATTACCCAAGCTGTAGAGGATGGGGCAGCCGCGGTAAAACTCCACCGGCTGCACCACGTGGGGATGGGAGCCGACAACGGCCGCCGCCCCGCAGTCGATGAGGGTGCGGGCCTGGGCGCGCTGCACGGCGCTGGGTAGGTCGGCGTACTCGGTGCCCCAGTGCAGATACACCAGCACGGCCCGCTCCGGAAACAGGGTTTTGTAGGCCGCCACCCGCTCGCAAAGAGCTGCAAAGTCGCGCCCGCACAGACAGCCTTCCCCGGCCACGCGCTGATAAAAAGCCGAGTAGGCAAACACGGCCACGCTACTATCCGGGCCCAGCAGCGTGGGGCGGCAGCCGGCCAGGGAGTCAGCCTGATAGCCCAGCGGGTGCAGCCCGGCCGTCTGCACAGCCCGGTTAGTAAAATACAGGCCGCCGGCGTGCTGGTCGAGGGTGTGGTTGTTGGCCAGGGAAACGTGGGTGAAGCCCAGGTCTCGCAAAAACCAGGCGTAGTAAGGTGAGCCCCGAAATACGAAAGGCTTGCGGGCCGGCTGGTTTTCTATCGTCAGTGGGCACTCCAGGTTGCCGATTACGTAGCGGCTGCCGGCCCACAACGCCCGGGTGGTTTGCAAGAGGGCGGCACTGTCGCGGGCCAGGGCGGCGGGCACGGCACGGTCTAGCAGCACGTCGCCCACCATGCTCACGCACAGTGCGGGGGCTGGTGGCTGGCAGGCGGCCACCAGCAGGCTGCCGCAGAGCAGCCCAAGCCAGGGGGCAAGAGACATAATCGGGGAGCGAATAGCGCGGCAGGGTGGGAAGCCCGAATTTTATAAGTAGCTGCCGTGAAGGTAGAAAAAACCGGGTTTGCCGCTGCCAGCAGCCCATTACCGCCCACCCACCGGGGCGGCGCCGGCGGATATTCGGCCCGGCGGCGGAATTTTCAGGAGGGTACGGGAGAGTAAGACCCGGGAAGAAACGCAGCTTTGGCTGAGTGAAAAAGAGTGAGTTTTAACTGATGCGTGGCCGAGGCTTTGGGAGCTGCGGCCGTGGGAATCCGTTGTTCCGCCGCCCGGCCGCGCATCCAGTTAAAGACTTTTTTTCCTGGTCTTCCGTGCGCTACCCGCCAAAATCCCACCCGCTATGACTCTGCTGTTCTCGTTTCTGCTGCCGCTGTTTTCCTGGCTCACCGCGTTAGAGGCGCCCGCCCCGGCGCCCGCTGCCAACCAAGACCCCGCCTGGGTGAAGCAGGTCGGCGCCAAAACCCGGCCGGCCGCCAAAACCCTTTTCTCTGCCGCCACCTACGGGGCCGTCGGCGACGGCAAAACCCTCAACACCCAGGCCATCCAGAAGGCTATTGATGCCGCCGCGAAAAAGGGCGGCGTGGTGACCTTCGCCCCGGGCCAATACGTGACGGGCTCCATCTTCCTGAAAAAGGGCGTCACGCTCGATATTCCCAGGGGCGTCACCCTGCTGGGCAGCCAGGAGCTGAAAGACTACCCCCAGATTCCGACCCGCATTGCCGGCGTGGAAATGACCTGGCCCGCGGCCCTGATCAATATCCTCGACCAGGACAACGTGGCCATCACCGGCGCGGGCACCGTGGACGGGCAGGGTAAGCCGTTCTGGGAGAAATACTGGGCCATGCGCAAGGAGTACGACCCGAAAGGCCTGCGCTGGATTGTCGACTACGACGCCCAGCGGCCCCGCACGGTGCTGGTTTCTAATTCCTCCAACATCACGCTCAAGGGCATTACCCTCCAGCGGGCCGGGTTCTGGACCGTCCACATCCTGTACTCTAAAAATGTGACGGCCGACGGGCTGACCGTGCGCAACAACATCGGCGGGCACGGCCCGAGCACCGACGGCATCGACATTGATTCGAGCTCCTACGTGCTGGTGCAGAACTGCGACATCGACTGCAACGACGACAACTTCTGCCTCAAAGCCGGCCGCGACTGGGACGGCCTGCGCGTGAACCGCCCCACCGAGTACATCCTGATTCAGAACTGCGTGGCCGGGGCCGGCGACGGGCTCTTCACCTGCGGCTCGGAAACCTCCGGCGGCATCCGCCACGTCATTGCCCGCGGCCTGTCGGCGAAGGGCACCAAGTACGGCATTCGGCTGAAGTCGGCCACCAACCGCGGAGGTACCGTGGAAGACATTGTGGTGGAAAACATCAAGATGGACGGCGTGCGCGTGCCCATCATCATGACCATGAACTGGAACCCGAGCTACAGCTACTCCGAGCTGCCGGCCGGCTACACCCAGGCGACCCTACCCGCCCACTGGAAAGCCATGCTGGCCAAAGTGGAGCCCGCGGAGCGCGGCATTCCGCACTTCCAGAACGTGCGCATCTCGAACCTGACGGCCACCGGGGCCGGCACCGGCATTTCGGCCGAGGGCGTGGCCACTTCCAAGCTGCTCGACTTCAAGCTCGACAACATCAATATCAGCACCGCCAAGGCCGGCACCGTCGACTTTGCCCAGGGCTGGAACTTGCAGAAGGTGAGCATCCAGGCCCAGGACAACCAGCCGGTGGCCGTGAAAAACAGCTCCAGCGTCAGCTTTTAGCTTCGGCCTAAGCGCATGACTGCCCCCGCCCGCAACCGGCTGTTTGCCGTCGGTCTGATAACCTCGCTGTTCTTTCTGTGGGGCTTTGCCCTGAATCTGAACCCGATTCTGATTCCCCACCTCAAGAAAGCCTGCCAGCTCACCGACGCCCAGTCGGCCTTTATCGACTCGGCCTCCTACGTGGCCTACTTCCTGCTGGCGTTGCCCGCGGGCAGGTTCATGCAGCGCTACGGCTACAAGGGCGGCATCATTGTGGGGCTGCTGCTGTTTGCCGTCGGCGCCTTTTTGTTTTACCCCGCCGCCGCGGCCCGGCACTACGGCTTTTTCCTGACGGCCATCTTCATTATTGCCTGCGGCCTGACCTTCCTCGAAACTGCCGCCAACCCTTATATCACCGTGCTCGGAGCCCCCGAAGGTGCAGCCCAGCGCCTGAATTTTGCCCAGTCGTTCAACGGGCTGGCTGCCACGCTGGCCCCGCTGCTGGGCGGGTACTTTATTCTGTCCGGTACTTCGCTCACGCCCCAACAGGAAGCGGCCATGCCCGCGGCCGAGTTGCAGGCTTATTTAACCCGGGAAGCCCAGGCCGTGCAGCTGCCTTACCTGCTCATCGGCGGGGTGGTGCTGATAGTGGCCGTGGTGCTCTACTTCACCCGCCTGCCCGAAATCCAGGAGGCAACGGCTGCTACGCCCGGCGCCGAAACCTCGCTGTGGCGGGAGCAGAACCTGTGGTGGGGCGTGGTGGCGCAGTTTTTCTACGTCGGGGCCCAGGTGTGCGTGAGCAGCTTCTTCATCCGGTTTGCCGGCCGGGTGGCAGGCATCGAGGAGAAGTCGGCGGCGCTGTACCTGTCCGGGGCGCTGTTGGGCTTCATGGCCGGGCGCTTCATCGGGACGTTCCTGCTGCGCTACGTGGCGGCAGCCCGACTGCTGGCCCTGTACAGCGTTATCAACGTGGTGCTGGCGGGCGTGGCCATGCTCACGGGCGGCAAAACGGCGGTACTGGCGCTGGTGGGCGTGGAGTTTTTCATGTCCATCATGTTTCCCACCATCTTCTCGCTGAGCATCCGCGGCTTGGGCGCCAACACCAAGCCGGGCTCGTCGTTGGTCATCATGGCCATCGTGGGCGGGGCCGTGTTTCCCGTCATCATGGGCCAGGTGTCCGATCTTACCTCCATTCAAACGGCCTACGTGGTGCCGGCCCTGTGCTTTGTGGTGGTCTTCTACTTTGCTTGGCGCAATCTGGCCGTGCGCCACGTGCCGCTGGTGGCCGCCGCGCACTAGCCCGATTCAACCCAACTACTCTATGTTCAGCTTACTGGGAAAACAGGCCGTCATCACCGGCGCCGGCAGCGGCATCGGCCAAGCCATTGCCGCGCTTTTTGCCCGGCAGGGTGCCACAGTCCACATTATTGAGCTGACGGCGGAAGCTGGCCAAGAAACGGCTGAACTGATCCGGCAGGCCGGGGGCACAGCCCACGTGTACGCCGCCGACGTGAGCCAGTCGGAGCCGGTGCAGGCCGCCTTTCAGGCCATTGGCCGCGTCGATATTCTGGTCAACAACGCCGGCATTGCCCACGTGGGCAACGTGGAAAACACCGCCGAAGCCGACTTCGACCGGGTGTACGGCGTCAACGTGAAGGGCGCCTACCACTGCCTGCGCGCGGCCGTGCCGGGCATGCGGGCCCAGGGCGGCGGCGTGGTGCTGAATCTGGCCTCCATTGCCGCCCATGTCGGCCTCACCGACCGGTTTGCCTACTCCGTGAGCAAGGGCGCCATCTTCGCCATGACGTTGTCGGTAGCCCGCGACTATCTGGCCGCCGGCATCCGCTGCAACAGCATTTCCCCGGCCCGGGTGCACACCCCGTTCGTGGATGGTTTTGTGGCCAAAAACTACCCTGGTCAGGAAGAGGAAATCTTTGATAAACTCTCCAAAAGCCAGCCCATCGGCCGCATGGGCCGCCCCGAGGAAGTGGCCGCCCTGGCCCTCTACCTGTGCTCCGATGAGGCCGCCTTCATCACGGGCTGCGACTATCCGCTCGACGGCGGGTTTATCAAGCTGAATACTTAGGAATTGGTTTTCGGTTTTGGGTTTATGGTTGTTGGCCAAATACCCACCAGTCACCCCAAAAAAGCCAAAAACTAACAACCAAGAACCAACCGCCACCCCATGAAACTCATTCGCCACGGCCGGCCCGACCAGGAGCAGCCCGGAATCATCCTCCACGACCAGCACTTCGACGTTTCCGCCTTTGGGGAGGATTACAACGAAGCCTTTTTCGCCTCCGACGGGCTGCGCCGGCTGGCGGAATTCGTGCGGCAAAACGAAGGCCGGCTGCCCAAAGTGGCCGACGGCGCGCGGCTGGGCCCGCCGGTGGCGCGGCCCTCGAAGATTCTGTGCGTGGGCCTCAACTACGCCGACCACGCCCGCGAAACCGGCGCCACGCCCCCGCCCGAGCCGGTGCTGTTCATGAAGTCAACCACCGCGCTGGTGGGCCCGAATGACGACATCATCATTCCCCGCAACTCCGTCAAGACCGACTGGGAAGTGGAGCTGGCCGTGGTTATCGGCAAGCGGGCCTCTTACGTGACCGAGGCCCAGGCCCACGAGTACATTGCTGGCTACGCCCTGCACAACGACGTGTCGGAACGGGAGTTTCAGCTCGAGCGCAGCGGCACCTGGGACAAGGGCAAAGGCTGCGACACCTTCGCGCCGGTAGGTCCCTTCCTGGTCACGCCCGACGAAATCCCGGACGTGGACAACCTGCGCCTGTGGCTGAGCGTGAACGGGCAGATGATGCAGAATGGCACCACCGCCAACCTGATTTTCCGCATTCCCTTCCTGATCAGCTACATCAGCCAGTTCATGACCCTGCTGCCCGGCGACATCATCTCCACCGGCACGCCTGCCGGCGTAGGTCTGGGCTTCAACCCACCCGTTTACCTTAAACCCGGCGACGTGGTGGAGCTGGGCATCGACGGCCTGGGTACTTCCCGCCAAGTGTTGAAATCCTATTCGAAAGGCTAGTAGCGCGAACTGCGTGGCTGGCGCTGCGCCACCACCGCCCCTTGGAAACTTGTTAACTTCTGCCTCGTCATGGATTTAGAGCTCAAAGACCACGTTATCATCGTCACGGGCGGGGCTAAGGGCATCGGGGAGGGAATCTGCCGGGTGCTGGCCGCCGAGGGCGCCATTCCCGTCATTGTGGGCCGCAGCGAGGCCGATAACCTCGCCACCGTGGCGGCGCTGGAAGCCGCCGGGGGCCGGGCCGGGCAGGTGGTGGCCGAGTTGGCCAACCCGGAGGCCAGTGAGCAGGCCGTGGCGGCCGTACTGGCCCGGTTCGGGCGCATCGACGGGCTGGTCAACAATGCGGGGGTAAACGACGGGGTAGGGCTGGAAAACGGCAGTTACGTGGGCTTTCTGCAAAGCTTGCATTCCAACCTGGTGCACTACTACCTGATGGCCCAGCACGCGCTGCCAGCCCTGAAAAAAAGCGGGGGCAGCATCGTCAACATCAGCTCCAAAACGGCCGAAACCGGCCAGGGTAACACCTCAGCCTACGCCGCGGCCAACGGCGGCCGCAACGCCCTGACCCGGGAGTGGGCCGTAGAGCTGCTCAAGTACAATATCCGCGTCAACGCCATTGTAGTGGCCGAGTGCTGGACTCCCCAGTACGAAAAGTGGATCCAAAATCTGCCCGACGCCGAACAGAAGCTGCGCGAAATAACGGCCCGCATTCCCCTCGGCCAGCGCATGACCACCGCCGAGGAAATTGCCAACACCACGGCCTTTCTGCTCTCCAGGCGCAGCAGCCACACCACCGGCCAGATCCTGCACGTCGACGGCGGCTACGTGCACCTGGACCGGGCCCTGGCTAACGCTGGGTAAGAAGACAACCTTGGTTGAAGCAATTGGCCCAAGAGCAAAGTTGCTTCTACACCAAAAACACGGTCAGGCTGCGGGCGCCGTGGGCGCCGATGACCAAGGACTGCTCGATGTCGGCGGTTTTGGAAGGGCCGGCCAGGAAGATACCGTAGCTGTCTACCGAACCCAGCCGGGCGTAGGCCTGGTGCATGGTCGCCACGATATCGGCGCGGCGCAGCACCAGGGCCAGGTGCTGGCTCACCACTGGTAGGGCGCGGTGCAGCATGTTGGCCCCGGGCAGCCACACGGCCCCGTTTTCGGCCACCCCAAACTCGCCCCGCAGCACGGCCAAATCCACGGCCGCCAGCGTTTCGATGGGCGTCTCCGGCGTCACAGCCACGGTGGCGCTGATTACCTCGGCCGCCACGGTCCGGGCAGTAGGGTAGAGGTGGCGCACTACTTCGTCGAGGCGGGCAGCATCCGCAACCTCCACCACCTGCCCGCCGATGCCCTGGAGCACGGCCGTAAACCGGTCCAGGGAACTGTCGCCGCCAAAGTCCGGCACGTCGGGCAGCGGCGTTTCATAAGGTTGATTGGCGCGCACGGCGGCCAGAATTTTCTCGCGGGAGGTCATGTGGTGAGATGGGGAAATAGTGAAATAGTGAGCTTGGGGTTCGGGAGGCGCAGTTCCGCGCGGTTTGCGCCTGCGGAACGACAACTCACCAGTTCACCATCTCACTATTTCACCGTTTGGGCGTGCCATTCGCGGAAGCTTTGCTTGGGGGGCGCCGGCAATTCGCGGGCAATGGCCCAGGGGTTGTAGCCGGGGGCGTGGGTGAGGCCGTGGGGTAAAAAGCGCAGGCCGTGGCGGGCCATTTTGCCACCCGCGCCGAAGATGCCGGGGCGAGCCAAAACGCGGCTCAGCAGCTTCATGCTCCACTTCTTGCTGGCCGGCAGCTCCCCGGCCTGGCCCAGCACCTGCCGCCACTTGTAGAGCTGGGTGTGGATGTCGATTTTAACCGGGCATACGTCGGTGCAGGAGCCGCAGAGCGTGCTGGCAAAGGGCAAGGACGCGTGCCTTTTCATGTCGATGTTGGGCGACAGAATCGCGCCAATCGGGCCGGGGATGGTGAAGTCGTAGCTGTGGCCGCCGCTGCGCCGGTACACTGGGCAGGTATTCATGCAGGCCCCGCACCGAATGCACTTCAGTGAGGCCCGGAAGTCGGGCCGGCCCAGCTGCTTGGTGCGCCCGTTGTCGACGATGACCACGTGCATTTCCTTCCCTTCGGCGGGGCGGGTGAAGTGGGACGTGTAGGTGGTCACGGGCTGGCCGGTGGCGCTGCGGGTGAGCAGGCGGGTGAACACGCCCAGATCGGACAGGCGCGGAATCAGCTTTTCCATCCCCATGCAGGCAATGTGAACCCGGGCTAGGTTCACGCCCAAATCGGCGTTGCCCTCGTTGGTGCAGACCACCACCGAGCCGGTTTCGGCCACCGCGAAGTTGACCCCGGAAATGGCAACTTCCCCGGCCAGAAACTTCTCCCGCAAATGCTGACGGGCGGCCTCGGTGAGCTGCTGGGGGTCGGTGAGGCCCTTTTCAGTGCCCAGGTGCTGCCAGAAGGTTTCGCCCACGTCCTCCTTCTTCAGGTGAATGGCCGGCAGCACCACGTGGCTCGGTGCCTCGTCCCGGAGCTGAATAATTCGTTCCCCCAAATCGGTGTCGATAACCTCTACGCCGTGCTGAATCAGGTGGGGATTCAGGTGGCACTCCTCCGTGAGCATGGACTTGCTCTTCACGACCCGCGTGGCACCCTGGGACCGAATAATATCCAGCACAATGCGGTTATGCTCGTCGGCGTCGGCGGCCCAGTGCACGTGCACGCCGTTGCGGCGGGCATTTTCCTCAAACTGCTGCAAATAAAAGTGCAGGCGGCTCAGGGTGTGGTCCTTGATGTCGGAGGCCAGTTGGCGCAACTCCTGAAACTCGGGCACGGCGTACACGGCCTTGTCGCGCTTCTGGCGCACAAACCACAGCGTCTCGTCGTGCCAGGTGGTGCGCTCCTGGTCGAGCAAAAACAGGTCGGACTTCTGGGAGTGACTCATACAACGGCGCCGTTCAGGATTTCTACCGCGTGCAGCACTTTTACCGGCAGCTGCTGGCGGCGCACAATGCCTTCCAGGTGCATCAGGCACGACATGTCGCCGCCGGTTAGCACGCGCGTGCCGTTGCGCACGTGGTCCTGGACCCGATCCTGGCCCATGCGGGCCGAAATGCCGGCCTCGCTCACGCAAAACGTGCCCCCGAAGCCGCAGCACTCATCGTTGCGGTCCAGCTCGGTCAGTTCCAGGCCCTGCACCGAGGAAAGCAGGCGCCGCAGCTGCCCGTCGCGCACCGGCGTCATTTCCGACTCGTTGGCCTGGTGCAAACCGCGCTGGCCGTGGCAGCTCAGGTGCAGCCCGACTTTGTGCGGAAACGAGCCCGGAATTTCGGTCACGCCCAGCACGTTGATAATGAAGTCGAACAGCTCCCGGGTGCTGGTGCGCACGTGCTGCACCTGCGGCGTCTGCTCGATGATGTCGAAGTGCTTGCGCACGTGGTAGACGCAGCTGCCGGCTGGGGCCACCACGTAGTCATAGTCCCGGAACGTATCGACGAAGTGGCGGTACACGGGTATGGCGTCGGTTTCGCAGCCGCTGTTGGCCATGGGCTGCCCGCAGCAGGTTTGCTGCTGGGGGAAATCAGCCCGCACGCCCAGCTTTGCCAGCAGTTGCAGTGTGGCAATGCCGACCTGGGGGTAAAACTGGTCGATGTAGCAGGGCAGGAATAAAGCGACTTTCATGTACTGAACTAGGAACTACAAGCTAGCTCCCCTCCTCAGATGAGGAGGGGCTAGGGGTGGTTGAACTTGCGTTGAACGACTCTAGAGCTAGTTCTAAAAGGTCGTTCAACAAGTTTACCACCCCGCCCTTCGGGCACCCCTCCTTGAAAAAAAAGGAGGGGAATTCGTTCTGACTCTTATGAAAACAACAGCTGGGTTTTCTTCCAGGCCTCGCCCTGTTCCAGATGAATCAGCGCGCCAAGCGCCGTGGCCTGGGGGACTTCCAGGGTGCGGATGCGGGCCTGGGGAAAGTTGGCGGCCAGGATCTGCATGAACAGCGGGTTGCGGGCAAAACCGCCGTCGACGTAAATCAGCTGCTCTCCCTGGTGGACGAGGCGGATGGAGGCCGTCAGCAGGGTCAGCAGGCCGTGCATGAGGTGGTGGTAGGCGTCGGCGGCGGTGTTGAAGCCCGACAAGTCCCACTCCTGAGCCGGCTGCTCGGGGAAGGGGCCGGTGCCGTGCATGCACCAGGGCGTGAAGGGCTCCGCCGTGGCGTCGAAGGGCCGGGCCACCATCAGGGAGTGGTAGAAGTCGGGCTTGACGTGGAAGTGGTTGGCAATGCGCTGAACCTGAAAGTCATGCTCCCGGCCGAAAAACACCCGCGCAGCCTTGGTCATTTCGCCCTTGGGCGAGAGGTAGCTCAGACAGTCGCGCCCCAGCAACTCGGGCGTGAGCGGCTGGCGGTTGAACGGGTTGAACGTCACGGCCCACGTGCCGGTGGAAACCAGCAAAAACGGCTCTTCGTCGCGCTGCTGCAGGTATGGCACCAGGGCCGCGGAGCTGTCGTGCAGGCCCACGCCGACCAGAATCCCGTCCACGACCGAGGCAATGGAGTCCTGGGTCAGGGGCGCGAGCTTGTCGTCGATGCCTTCCCGGTACACCCAGTCGTGGTACTGGCCCCGCTCGAAGTCCCAGAGGCCGGTGTGGCACCCTACGGAGGTGTAGTCGCTAAACGCCTCACCGGTAATCAGGTAGGACAAATACTGAGGCAAATGCAGGGACGTGCGGATGCGTGCGTACTGCTCGGGCTTGGTGTGCTTGAGCCAGTAGAGCTGCATGCCCGAGTTGAGCATGCCCAGGCGGGGCGAGCAGGTTTCGGTGGCAAACTCGGTGGGGTGGTAGTCCAGCTCGGCGTAGAACCGCTCGGCCACGTTGGTGGGCAGGGGCTTGAGGTAGTTGTAGAGCGGCAGCACCGGCTGGCCGTTGGCCCCCAGATGCACGAAGCTGGCCCCGTAGGACGTGAAGTTCACGCCCTTCAGGTTGTAGTGCGGGCTCTGGCGCAGCTGGTTCCAGTTGTCGCGCACCCAGTCGGTGAGGCGGGTCAGGGTTTCGCAGGGGAAGCCCTCGTCGTCGACGGTATCGAGGCAGATTTGCTGGTGCTCGTCAATAATCTGGCGGTCCTCGTCGAAGAGGATAACTTTCTTGTTGGTCTTGCCAACGTCGAACACGGCGTAGATGGACTTTTTCATAGGCCGGTGCTGAGGCTGAGCTTGCCGCGCTGCTGGATGAGGGATTCGCGCACCCGGGCGGCGCGGTACACGGCCACGGGTTGCAGGGCGCCGCCGCTCTGCCGGTACGATTCGGCTACCAGGGGCCGCACGTCGGTCAGAAAGGCGTCGCGCAGGATTTCCTCGGCCCGCACCACGTCGTTGTTTTCCTGGGCTTCGTGCAGGGCGGCGCGGTCCACCAGCAGCGCCTTGGCGTAAGCCCCGAGGATGCTTTCCACCGACTGCAGCAAATCTTCCAGCGGGTCCTTGGTGTTGTGGCTGGCGTCAATCATGTAGGCCACGGCAGCTTCCTGATTCACGGTGTCGTCCTGGGCAGCGTCGACCAACTCATTGAAAATCAAAAACAGCTGGAAGGGCTTGGTACTGCCGGTAGTCAGGTCGTCGTCGCCGTACATCGAGCCGTTGAAATGGAACCCGCCCAGGCGGCCGAAATGGCGCAGGCGGCCCACAATCTGCTCGATGTTGGTGTTGGGCAAGTGGTGGCCGAGGTCAACGAGCACCTGCGCCTGCTTACCCAGGTACTGGCAGAGCGAGTAGGAGGTGCCCCAGTCGGGAATCACCATGGAGTAGAAATTGGGCTCGTAGGGCTTGTACTCAATCAGCATGGTCATGTCCGAGGGCATGGCCTCGTAGATGCTGGCCAGGGACTCGGCCGTGCGCTGGTAGGCCCGGCGCAGGTGCTGCTGGCCGGGGAAGTTGGAGCCGTCGGCCAGCCACACGGTGTGCACGCCCGCGCCCAGCTGCTGCCCGTAGCGCACGCACTCGATGTTGTGCTCCACGGCGAGCTGGCGCACGGCCGCGTCGGTGTGGCTCAGGGAGCCGAATTTGTACGAAACCGACTGGCCGGGCTGGTCCTGAAACGTGTTCGAGTTCATCGAATCAATCGTCAGACCGCGGGCTTTGAGTTGCTGTTGCAAAGCGGGCACGTCCTGGGGAATATCCCAGGGAATGTGCAGGGAAATCGAGTTGGAGGAGCCGTTGAGCTGGTTGAGCAGGGCCACGTCGTCAATCTTTTCTTCGAGGCTGCGCGGTTCCCCGCCCCCGGAGAAGCGGCCGAAGCGGGTGCCGCCGGTGCCCAGGGCCCAGCTCGGAATGGCCACCTGGAAAGCGTTGAGCTGCTGCACCACATCCTGGGCATCGACGTGGCGGCGGGCCAGCAGGTCGCGCAGATACTGGTAGCGGAACTGGTGCTCGTCGAGCAAAGGGCGGTTCAGGTCCTGGAGTTGGTCGTCGGAAAGCATAGCGGATCGGCGGCGAGGGTGGGAGGAAAGGGCCGGCGGGCGGGCAGAGCCGGGCGGCGTTAAGGAGGAGCAACCTACGGCCGCCCCCGCCCGAAACTGTTCTGAACTCTCCTGTTTCGAGGCTTTTTTAGCGGGCCGGGAGTTGCTAGTTTCTCCCGGGCTGGGTTGTTCAGCAGCGCAAATCAGAGCGTCATTCCGAGCCTGGCGAGGAATCTCGCGTACTGATGTTGCAATAGTGTTGTCATGCTGAGCCCCGCGAAGCATTTCTACCGCTTCGTTGCGCTACAATTCTAACGGCGCGGTAGAGATGCTTCGACTTCGCTCAGCATGACGTTCTTAAATCATAAACAGGACGGAGGTTACAACGACCCGCGGCGGATGGTGTAGAACGGGTTTTTGACCTTCACCCGCTGCTTGTCGAGCAGCAGCTCGGCGGCGGTGCGGCCCATGCTTTCGAAATCGGTGGTGATGACCGTGATGCCGAGCAGCTCCTTGAGGGTGCTGGCGTTGAAGGAAAGAATCCCGATTTCGCGGCCCAGCAGGTAGGGCGTCTGCCGCACTTTCTTGATGAGCTCGGCCAGGTCGGTTGTTTCGACCACCACGTAGGCCGTGCCGGGCTCCAGCACCTCATTCAGGGCGTGCTCCTTCACCGCGAATTCCTTGCCCGCGTTAATGCAGAACGTGCGGAAGCCCCAGGCAATTTCCACCGGGTAGTTGTTGCCCACGCTTGGCAGCACGAGCACCAGCTTCTGGTACTTTTCGAGCAGGTCCTGCACGCCTTCCAGGGCCGTGAAAATGTCCTTGTCGAAGTCCTGGTACACGGTCAGCACGTCGCGCTTGTAGTCGGTCAGGTCTTTGTCGAGGAAAACCAGCTCCTCGGCCGGAATCGAGTTGAGCACGGCCCGGTAGTCGGCTTTGTCGAGGTCCTGGGTGAAGTGGGGCATCACCACGTAGTAATTGTACTTGCCCAGGTTCTTCTCAATGATTTCCTGAAACAGCGAGGCGCTGTAGTGGTGAATCTGCAGGTCGACCGTAGCCCGGTCGCCGAGGGCCTGCAGAAAGGCGTAGTAGATGATTTTCTTGTAGGAGCTGAGCTTATTGAAGACCAGCAGAATCTTGATTTTATTGTTGTCGGGAGCCTGCACGTAGTAGCCCTTGCCCTGCACCGAGGTGCAGAAGCCCCGCTCCCGCAGCTCCCGGTAGGCTTTTTCCACGGTGTCGCGGGCCAGGTAGTACTCGGCGCTCAGCTCGCTGATGCTGGGCAGCTGGTCGCCCTTCTTGAGGGTGCCCCGCTCGATGTCGGTGATGACGGACTGCACAATCTGCTTGTACTTGGGCGTTTTGTCGAACGGTTTGAACTGCAGCTTGTACATGCCTTGGGTGGGAAGGATAGTGGCCATGAGCCCGCGCATTCAGCCTTGTTAAGGGTGGGAAAGCCAGGCAATAGGGGAAAGTCGAAGCCGGACAAACAAGCGTCCGGCGGCAACTCCTGGCTCGGGTGGGAAGGGCTGAATAGGGCTTAATTTACACAGAACCGGCTAAAACGGGAAGCTTCGGCCCGGCTTACTTGCGCAATCGTTACCGGGAACGTTCCCAAAACAGCCTTGGCACCCGGAGTCGGGCTGCCGTCGGGCCGCAAACCAAACGGGCCGGCTCTGCAGCCGGCCCGAAGGAAAACGTCTGGCTAACGTGAGCCTAGCGCACGAAGGCCATAGCCACGCCGCCGTCCACGTTGAGCACGTTGCCGGTGGACTTGGCCAGCTGGTCGTCGACGAACACGAGCACGGCCTTGGCAATGTCCTCGGCCAGCACTTCTTCGCCCAGCAGGGTGCGCTTGGCGTAGTGGGCCGGCAAATCCTCGACCGACACGCCATAGGCCTTGGCCCGGCCGGCAGCCCAGTCGCCTTCCCAGATCTTGGAGCCGCGCAGCACGGCATCGGGGTTAACGGTGTTGACGCGGATTTTGTCGGGGCCCAGCTCGGCGGCCAGCAGGCGCGACATGTGCAGCTGGGCCGCTTTAGCCGTGCCGTAGGCCACGTTGTTGGGGCCGGCCACCAGGCCGTTTTTGCTGGCAATATTCACGATGCTGCCCCCGAAAGCCTGCTTGCGCAAGACTTCCACGGCCTGCTGGCTCACCAGGAACTGGCCCTTCACCAGCACGTCCTGCAGGATGTCCCAGTCGGCCTGGGTGGTTTCGCCCAGGGGCTTGCTGATCGAGAGGCCGGCGCAGTTCACCACGATGTCCAGGCCGCCGAACTGCAAGACTGTCTGCTTCACCGATTCGGCGATGCTGTCGGCATCGGTCACGTCGATTTTCGCCGACAGCGCATTGTCCTTGCCGTACTTTTTGCGCAGCTCGGCCTGGGTTTCGTCGAGCCGGTCCCGGTCGACGGCTACCACGCAGGCGCCGTGCTGGAGCAGCGTCTCGCAGATGGCCTTGCCGATGCCGCCGGTGCCGCCGGTTACGAAGGCCACCTGGCCCGAGAGGCTCTTGGGCTTGGGCATGCGCTGGAGCTTGGCTTCTTCGAGCAGCCAGTACTCAATGTTGAAGGCTTCCTGCTCGGGCAGGCCCTGGTATTCGCTCACGGCCTCAGCGCCCTTCATCACGTTGATGGCGTTGGTGTAGAACTCGGCAGCCACCCGGGCGGTCTGCTTGTCCTTGGCGAAGGTGAACATGCCCACGCCGGGCCACAGAATGACGACCGGGTTCGGGTCGCGCAGGGCGGGGGAGTTGGGGTGCTTGCTGCGCTCGTAGTAAGCGGTGTAGTCCTGGCGGTAGGCCTCAAACTGCGCTTTCAGGTAGTCCTGCACGCCTTCGGCTTGCTGCATCACGTCGGCGTCCAGCACCAGCGGGCGGATTTTGGTGCGCAGGAAGTGGTCGGGGCAGGAGGTGCCTTTCGGAGCCAGGCGGGCCAGGTCGTGGGAGTTGATGAACTCCAGTACCCGGGCGTCGTCGGTGAAGTGGCCCAGCATGCGGCGCTGCTGGGAAGCCAGCCCGCGCAAAGTCGGCAGCAAAGCTGCGGCGGCACTGCGGCGGGCGTCGGGGGAGAGGCTTTCCAGCTTCGGGCCGCCGAAAACCGGCCGGTTTTTGCCGTAGTTTTCCTCGAGGTAGGCCGCGGCCTGCTCAATGACTTCCAGCGTGTTGATATAGGACGAGTACGAGGTGTCGCCCCAGGTAAACAGGCCGTGGCCGCCCAGAATCACGCCGCGCAGGCCAGGGTTTTCGGCCACCACTTTCTCCAGCTGCAGGCCCAGGTCGAAGCCCGGCTTCTGCCAGGGCAGCCAAGCCATGGTGTCGCCCCAGATTTCCTTCATGATCTGCTCGCCGTCCTTGCTGGCGGCAATGGCAATCAGCGCGTCGGGGTGCAGGTGGTCGATGTGCTTGAAGGGCAGCAGGCCGTGCAGCGGGGTGTCGATGGAAGGCGTGGCGCACTTGGGGTCAAACAGGCAGTGCTCGAACAGGGCCACCATCTCATCCTCAAATTCGAGGCCCCGGTAGCGGTTTTTGAGCTGGTGGAGCTTCTCCACGTAGAGGTTGGCGCAGCCGGCCTTGGTGAGCGTGCCGATGTCGCCGCCCGAGCCCTTCACCCACATTACTTCCACGGGCTGGCCCGTAACCGGATCGGTTTCCGTAATCTTGCACGAGGTATTGCCGCCGGCGTAGTTGGTCAGGCGCAGGTCGGCCCCGAGCAGGTTGGAGCGGTAGATAAACAGCGCTACTTCGTCGCCGCTGAGCTCCAGGGCCCGGGCTTCGTCCCACAGGTAGCTGACGTGCTGAAAGGTGAGCGTTTTTTCCATATTGAGGCTTCGGTTTGAAGGTCGAAAACAGAGGTGGGGGATGATGAGCACAAAGGACGCGGACCGGGCGGCGGCAAAACTCCTGCACTCTCCTGTTCGAACCCGAAAAAGCTGAACTTTCTTTCAACTAGCTGGGGTGAGGGCTTACTCACGGGTAGTTTCCTGCTTTCAGGAGAGAGCAGGAAGGTTCCGGCTCGTGAATCCGGCAGCTTTGAACCCACACCCACGACATTCCTTTCTATGAGCGTTTTACTCGGAGTAATCCTGCACGCTATCGGCGGCTTCGCCTCCGGCAGCTTTTATCTGCCCTACAAAAAAGTGCAAGGCTGGGCCTGGGAAAGCTACTGGCTGGTGGGCGGCATCGTCTCGTGGCTGGTGGCCCCGCTGGTGCTGGGCTCGGTTACCGTTCCGCACCTGTTTGAGGTGCTGGCCCAAACCAGCCGCGAAACCCTGCTCTGGACTTACCTCTGGGGGGCACTCTGGGGCCTGGGCGGGCTCACTTTTGGCCTGGCCATGCGCTACCTGGGCCTCTCGCTGGGCATGGCTTTCACCCTGGGCTTGTGCGCCGTGTTTGGCACGCTGGTGCCGCCTATTTATAAAGGAGAGTTTTCCCGCCTGATCCAGAGCACCTCCGGGCAGGTCATTGTGGCCGGGCTGGGCGTGTGCGTGCTGGGCATCATCATCTGCGGGCTGGCCGGCATGATGAAGGAGAAAAACCTGACCGCCGACGAGAAAACCGCCACCATCGCCGAATTCGACCTGCGCAAGGGCCTGCTGGTGGCCGTGTTTTCGGGCATCATGAGCGCCTGCATGTCGTTTGGCCTCACCGCCGGGGAGCCCATTGCCAAGCTGGCGGCCGCCAACGGCACCAACCCGCTCTACGTCAACAATGCTTCCCTGGTCATTATCCTGCTCGGCGGCCTGACCACCAACGCCATCTGGTGCATCTACCTCAACGTCAAGAACCGCACCTACACTGACTACGCCAACCCCAGCTTCCCGGCCCTGCGCAACATCCTGTTCTGCGCCCTGGCCGGCCTGACCTGGTATCTGCAGTTCTTCTTCTACGGCATGGGCGACTCGCAGATGGGCGAGTACCGCTTCTCGGGCTGGACCCTGCACATGGCCTTCATCATTGCCTTCAGCTCGATGTGGGGCCTGATTCTGCACGAGTGGCGCGGGGCCAACCGCCCTACCATGCGCACCATTCAGCTCGGCATCCTGACCGTGGTGCTGTCGACTGTAGTGGTGGGTATCGGCAACTACCTGGGCTCCTGAGCCCGCGCCGAAACCGGACGAAACTCCCGCCGCTGGCTTTCGGGCCAGGGCGGGAGTTTTTTTATGCGCCGGGTAAGTGGCAGTCGGTTAGGTATATGTGTTTTTTGGTATGTAAAAGGTTGCGGTAGCTGCCGGCTGAAAAAAATATTTTTGGGGAATAGGAGCGGGCCGGTAGAGTACAGGACGGGTCCGGGTGAGTGAGCCAATACTTTAGCGGTAGTTAAAGTCCTTCCCTCCGGTTGTCTCACTTCAAATCCTACCCATACACCTATGAAGAAAAGTTACACCTGGCGGCGCGGCCCACTCGTGGTGTGCCTGCCGCTGCTGCTGCTAGCCGGCCCGGGCGTTACCGCAGTGCAGGCCCGTGCCTCGTTCAAAGCAGTTGCCGAGTGGCAGCTGACCGGTAAGGTTACTTCGGCCAACGGCGAAGGCATTCCCGGCGTGACCGTGGTGCTGAAGGGCTCGACCCGGGGCACGACCACCGGCGCCGACGGCAGCTTCACCATCGCCGTGCCCGAATCGGCCGGCACGCTGGTCTTCAGCTCCATCGGCTTCCTGACCCAGGAACGTTCCTTCACCGGGGCCCAGTCGTTCAGCGTGAAGCTGGCCGAAGACACCAAGGCCCTGGACGAGGTAGTGGTGGTAGGCTACGGCACCCAGAAAAAGGCCGACGTGACCGGCGCCATTGCCACGCTCGACGCCAGCAAGCTCGAGGAGCGCCCCATCCTGCGCGTCGACCAGGCGCTGGTGGGCACGCTGGCCGGCGTGCAGGTGCAGCAGAACACCGGCCTGCCGGGCCGGGGCTTCACGGTCCAGATTCGCGGCAACGGCTCGATTACGGCCAACAACCAGCCCCTCTACGTTATCGACGGCTTCCCCCTGGAGGCCGTGAGCCCCAACTCCAACGGCAACTACGCCAACGGCAGCCCGCTCGACAACATCAACCCCAACGACATTCAGTCGATTGAGGTGCTCAAGGATGCCGCCGCCGCCGCCATCTACGGCTCCCGGGCCGCCAACGGCGTGGTGCTCGTGACCACCAAGCGCGGTAAGACCGGCAAGCCCCAGATCAGCTTCAACACCTACGCCGGCGTCTCGCAGGCCGTGCGCAAGATGGACCTGCTCAGCTCGGAGGAGTGGATTGAGCGGGCCACCGAACTCATCAACGGCGCCTGGGTGCGCTCGGCTCCCGGCCGCAGCGCCTCCGACAACAACGACGTGCGCCGCGCGGCCCTCAAGCTGGCCCCCGGCGCCTACGACCCGGGCCTGATGCCCGACGACCGGTGGAGCCAGCCCGGCCACCCCGGCCTCGACTACGTGGACTGGCAGGATGAGATTTTCCGCACCGGCAAAGTGCAGAACTACCAGGTGTCGGCCGCCGGCGCCACCGACAACGTGAACTACTACGTGTCGGGCAACTACACCAACCAGGACGGTATCGTCATTGGCGTCAACTACAAACGCTACTCGGCCCGGGCCAACATGGAGGTGCAGGCCAGCAAGCGCCTCAAGTTCGGCCTGAACATCTCGCCCTCGTACTCCATTTCGAACGACCCCGGCGTGGAAGGCAAGGACAACATCCTGCAAAAGCTCATCACCACGGCTCCCGTGGTGGAGTCGACGGCCGGCCTGAACACCAACTACGGCAAGTTTGACCGCTATCTGTGGGCCAACTCCAACAACAGCCCCTACAGCCTGCTCACCGACCGTCAGCAGCGCAGCACCAACTTCCGCACCCTGAGCACGGTGTTTGGCGAGCTGCAAATCATTGAGGGGCTGCGCTTCCGCACCACCCTGAACCTGGACAACAACGACGCCCGCAACAAGTCGTACGTGCCCAACGCCACCTCCGGCGGCCTCGGCGCCACCGGCACGTTCAGCGCCTACCGCAAGCAGGCCTTCGTGAACGAAAACACCCTGGGCTACAACCGCACCCTGTTCGACAAGCACAGCATCTCGGCCCTGGCGGGTTATTCCTACAACTTCTTCAAAACCGAAACCGACAAGCTTAAGTCGTCGGGCGGCTTCGTGAACGGGGCCGTGACCACGCTCAACGGGGCCCAGAACATCAGCGGCACCGCCGACAACGGCACTTCCGAGACCCAGAACGTGCTGCTCTCGTACTTCGGCCGCCTGCAGTACGCCTTCGACGGCAAGTACCTGCTCTCGGCTAGCGTCCGCCGCGACGGGTCGTCCCGCTTCGGCGAAAACGACAAGTGGGGCGTGTTCCCGGCTGCTTCGGTGGGCTGGCGCATTTCCCAGGAAAGCTTCATGCAGGCCGTCAAGCCCGTCAGTGAGCTGAAGCTGCGCGCCAGCCTGGGCTACTCCGGCAACAACGGCATCGGCGACTACAGCAGCGTGCCTACGCTGGGCATCTACAACTACGTGTTCGGCAACGCGCTGAGCACGGGCCAGGCCCCCAACATTGCCGCCAACCCCGACCTGCGCTGGGAAAAGTCGCGCACCGTGGACTTCGGCCTGGACTACGGCTTCCTGAAAAACCGCATTTTCGGCTCGTTTGACTACTACACCAAAACCAGCAGCGACCTGCTGCTGAACCAGCCGGTACCGGGCTCGTCGGGCTTCGGCTCCCAGCTCGTCAACATCGGCGAAGTGGTGAACCGCGGCTGGGAAGTGGAGATGAACACCCGCAACCTGACCGGCGCCTTCCAGTGGAACACGGCCCTGAACCTGACCCACAACCAGAACCAGGTGAAACACTTGGGCGCCGGCGACGCCCCGATTGAAATCGGGACGGCAGCCTACGGCGCGGCCAGCGTGCTGCTGCAGGTGGGTCAGCCCATGTACTCCATTTACGTGGTGGAGCAAACCGGCATCCTCACCCAGCAGGACCTCGACAACGGCACGCCCATCATCCAGGGCCAGACCGTGGGGGACCCCAAGTACTTCGATGCCAACGGCGACGGGATCATTAGCGTGGCCGACCGTAAAATCATGGGCCAGCCCAGCCCCAAGCTGGTGTGGGGTATCACCAACACCTTCAACTACAAGGGTTTCGACTTGAGTGTGCTGGTGCAGGGCCAGAACGGCGGCAGCATGTACTCGCTCATCGGCCGCGCCATCGACGGCACCAGCATGGGCTACAACCAGAACGTGTCGGGCAACCAGCGGGACCGGTGGCGCTCCGTCGACAGCCCCGGCGCCGGCATCCGCGGCCAGGCCCGGGCCAACTTCAGCCCCCTGCTGAGCAGCTCCTGGCTGTACTCGACCAACTACTACCGCGTGCGCAACATCACGGTGGGCTACAACCTGGGCAACGTGCTCAACAAGCGTATCGCCCAGGGCGCCCGAGTGTACCTGTCGGCCGAGAACTTCTTCGGCCACGACAACTACACCGGCGGCTACAACGTGGAGGCCACCAACTCCAGCAACAGCAGTGACGGCTTCTCGGTGGCCACCGACTACGGCGGACTCCCGCTGACCAAGTCGATGACCCTGGGCCTGAACGTTACTTTCTAAGCATTCCCACCCATGAAAAAGATATCCTACCTGCTGCTCGCCGCCGCGTTTCTGACCTTCAGCAGCTGCGAAGACGAGCTGGACCAGTCCCCGATTTCCAGCGGCTCAGTACCGACCTTCTACCGCTCCGCCACCGACTTCAACCAGGCCTTGAGCGCCACCTACAGCGTGCTGCGCGGCTACCCCGACCGGGAGCTGACCTTGTCCGAAACCCGCTCCGATAATATCTACGGGGTGAGCACCCAGGGCATCCGGCCCTGGGAGTCGGTCAACAATTTCGCCACCACGCTGGCCACCAGCGAGTACGTGGATGATGCCTGGAGCTCGAACTACACCGGTATCTTCCGCGCCAACGTGCTGCTCGACCAGCTGGCCCAGAACGGCTCGGTGCTGACCGACGACGCCCGCAACCGGATGGAAGGGGAGGCCAAGTTTCTGCGCGCCTTTTACTACTTCAACCTCGTGCAGTACTTCGGCCCCGTGCCGCTCGTCGACAAGCCCCTGGACCCGGCCGCGGTGCGCACCATCAACCGCACGCCGGTAGCGGAGGTCTACGACCTGATTATTCGGGACCTGCAGACGGCCGGCGACAAGCTCTCCTCGTCCTACACCGGCGCCGACGTGGGCCGGGCCACCAAGTGGGCCGCTAAGGGCATGCTGGCCCGCGTCTACATCACCCGCTCGGGCCCCACGCACGGCATCGACGGCCCCGGCCGCGGTACCAACGACTACGCCGCCGCCAACACCCTGCTCGACGAGATTATCAACAGCAAGCTCTTCACCTTCCTGCCGGTGTATGCCGACATCTTCTCCTACACCAACGAGAACAACAAGGAGGTCCTGTTTGACATCCAGTACATTTCCGGCGGTACCGGCCTGGGTGCCAGCTACCCCTCAATCCTGGTGACGGGCAACTACTTCAACTCGGTGGTGGCCAACACCTCGGGCTTCAGCACCGGCGACGAGCTGCGCGCGGCCTCCGACAACCTGATCAACACCTACGCCCAAAACGACCTGCGCCGGGCCCAGGCCCTGCAGGTGGGCTTCACGGTGCCGGCCAGCGGCAGCACGCCCGCCGTCACGGAACCCCGGGCGGCCTTCAAGAAGTACCTCGACGTGCCCAAGCGCGGCAGCTCCCGCACCGACTGGTCCATCAACTTCATTGTGCTGCGCTACACCGACATTCTGATGATGAAGGCCGAGTGCGTACTCAAGGGCGGTGGGGCCGGCGACGTGGACGGCATCATGAACCAGGTGCGCCGCCGCGGCATTGCCAACGCTCCGCTCGTGACCGGTACCACGTTTGACCAGCTCATGGAAGAGCGCCGCCGCGAGTTTGTGGGCGAAGGCCTGCGCTGGCACGACCTGCTGCGCTCCCCCAGCGCCGTGAACATCATGAACAACTGGATTGCGGCCGACGACATCCGCAACCGGATGCGCAAGCCCATCAACGCCAACGACCTGATTTATCCGGTTCCCCAGTCGGAAATGGCGGCCTCGGGCTACCTGTACAAGCAGAACCCGGGCTACAACTAAATTTGAGGTGATTTACGGGCTCGGCCTGCACGTTTTCAGGAGTTCTGAGAACGGGCGGGCCGAGCCTCTTACTGCCAGCTGAATGCGTCGAAGTGTCGTTGATGTTTTAGGGAAAGTAGTTGCCGCCGTGGGGTTGCGCCGGGCAGCCACGTTGGCTGGCCGCGCGCTGCTGGCCGGGACGCTGCTGGCCAGTGGGCCTCTGCTCGCCCAGCCGGGCCCGGCCCCCGAGCCGCTCTGGCACAACCAGGCCCGCACCCTGCGCTACCACCCCGAGGGCTCCGACTTCGTGATTCACAACGGCACCCACCGCTTCACCCGGGCTCTGTACGGCACCAACACCGCCTTCCGGGTGGAAGCCGGCGACTTGCCCGAGTTTGCTCTCTACTTGCCCGGCATGGGCGGCAACCTCAAACTGGGGCTGCTACTCGATGGGCAGAGCAAGTGGCTTACCCGGGCCGCCCGCATCGAGGCCCGCTACCGGCCCGGGGCCATGCTCTACACCATCCAGGACCCGCTGCTGGGTTCCGCCGGTAAGCTTCACCTCGAAGTGCTGGCCCTGGCTGCCGCCGAGGGCGTCATCGTCAAGGCCCGCTTCGAGAACGTGCCTGCCGGTACCGGCCGCCTGCTCTGGGCTTTCGGGGGCGCAACGGGCAAGAAATTCAGCCGCGACGGCGACATCGGGGCCGACCCTGAATCCAGCTTTGACCTCAAGCCCGAGTACTGCCAGGGCAACGTGGTCAAGCTGAGCAGCAACGCGTTTACCCTCGAATACGGCCTGCCCGCCAAGGCCAAACCCGGGGAGGCCGTCCCCAAGGCTGAGCGCAAAACCCTGGCCGGCCTAGGGCCCGCCGGCGCCGAGTTGCGCGTGGCCGATGCCGGCCAGCAGCTGAGCCCGCAGCAGCTGTGGGAATCGAAAGCCGGGGCCGCGCCGGTGCTGGTGGGTTCGGTGCCGGTAAAAGCCGGCCAGGACCTGTACCTGCTGGTGCAAAAGTCCGAAACCGGCTCCGTCCGGCGCTACGCTGAGCTGCCCGGGTTGTTTGCCCAGGCTGAAGCCGCCCGGCAGGCCCTGGCCGGGCGGGTGCGGGTGAGTACGCCCGATGCCTACCTCAACACCTTGGGTGGGGCGCTGAGCGTGGCCGCCGACGCCATCTGGGAAGCGCCCTCGTACCTGCACGGGGCAGTGGCCTGGCGCATGCGCCTCAACGGCTGGCGCGGCCCCTACGCCGCCGACCCGCTGGGCTGGCACGACCGGGCCCAGACCCACTTCCGGGCCTACGCCCAGTCCCAGCTGACGGAGCCCGCCACCGGGGCCGTGGTGATGGATACGGCCCGGAACCTGGCCCGCAGCCAGGAAAAGCTCGGCACCAGCGTGTACAGCCGCGGCTATGTGAGCCGCAACCCCGGCGGCGACTTCCGGCCCCACCACTACGACATGAACCTGGTCTACATCGACGAGCTGCTGCGCCACCTGCGCTGGACCGGCGACCTAGCCTTTGCCCGGGAAATGTGGCCGGTATTGGAGCGCCACCTGGCCTGGGAAAAGCGCAACTTCGACCCTGACCACGACGGCCTCTACGACGCCTACGCCGCCATCTGGGCTTCCGACGCCCTGCAGTACAGCGGGGGCGGCGTCACCCATTCGTCGGCTTACAACTACTTCGCCAACCAGCGGGCCGCCGAGCTGGCGGCCCTGCTCGGGCTGGATGCAGCTCCGTACCGGCAGGAGGCCGCCCACATCCGCCAAGCCCTGAATGCCCGGCTCTGGCTGCCGGGCCAGGGGTGGTACGCCGAATTTCAGGATGCGCTGGGCGCCAAAAACCTGCACCCCGCCGCCGGCCTCTGGACCATCTACCACGCCCTCGACTCCGAGGTGGCCGACCCGTTTCAGGCGTATCAGGCCCTGCGCTACGTCGACACCCAGCTGCCCCACATTCCGGTGCAGGCCGCGGGGTTGCGCGAAAACGGCCTCTACCTGCTCTCGACTACGAATTGGCAGCCTTACGACTGGTCTATCAACAACGTGGCCCTGGCCGAGAACCTGCACGCCAGCCTGGCTTACTGGCAGGCCGGCCGCGGCGAAGATGCCTTTGTGCTCTGGAAAAGCGCCCTGATTGAAAGCATGTACCTGGGCTCCAGTCCGGGCAATTTCCAGCAGATCAGCTTCTACGACGCCCACCGCGGGGAGCTGTACCGCGACTTTGCTGACCCCATCGGCGTGGCAGCCCGCTCGTTGGTCGAGGGGCTGTTCGGCATCCGCCCCGATGCCCTGCACGACACGCTGCTGGTACGCCCCGGCCTGCCCGCCGCCTGGGACTCGGCCGCATTGGTGGTCCCCGACGTCACGTTCCGCTTCCGTCGGCAGGGGCAGCGGGAAGTATACACCCTGGCGCCGCGCCTAGCCCGCCCGCTGGCTTTGCGGCTCCAGCTGCCGGCCCTGGGCGAGAAAGTGAGTTCCCTGACCGTGAACGGCAGGGCCGCAGCCTGGCGTAACCTGCCTACGGCTGTGGGCCGCCCCATCGTTGAGCTGAGCTGCGCCCCGGCCGCCCGCTACGAGGTGGTCATCGAGTGGGCCGGGGCCCAACCCGACCCGGCCCCGCCGGCCGTAGCCAAAGCCGGGGAGGCAGCTTTCCCATTTGCTCACGCCCACGTCTGGCCCGACAGCTTGGCCGACCCTCAGCATATCGTGACGCGCGCCTGGCGGGCCGACGGCCTGCGCGTGGAGCTGGCAGCCGAGGCTGGCCCGCACACCGCCTTTGCCCGGGTGCAGCAGGGCGACCTGCGCTGGTGGCAGCCCCTGCGGGCCGACGTGCCGGCCGCCGTACGGGAAGCCGCGGAGACTCCGGCCGCCAAGCACTGGGAAACCCAGGACCTGACGCGCTACTTCAACGACCAGGTGACCAACATCTTTCAGAAAAACAAGTATCTCGCCCCGCGGCCCGTGGGTCCCACGCTGCAGCTGCCCACACAGGGCATCGGCAACTGGTGCTACCCGCTGACGGAAGCCGTCATCGACGACGCGGGCCTGCGCCGCAGCGCCGGTGCCCGCAACGAAATCCGGCTGCCCTCGGGCGTGCCCCTGCGCACTCCGGGGGCGGCTGGCGTGCCCAACGTGCTGTTTGTGTCGCAGTGGAACAACTACCCCCGGGAAGCCACCGTGCCGCTGAAAGGCCGGGCCGCTCAGCTCCAACTGCTGCTGGCGGGCTCCACGAACCCCATGCAGAGCCAGCTCGACAACGGTGAAGTGGTGGTGCGCTACACCGACGGCACCGTAGCCCGGCTGCCGCTGCGCAACCCCGATTCTTGGTGGCCCATCGAGCAGGATTACCTCGACGACGGCTTCGCCTTCCGGACCGGCGCCCCGCACCCGCTGCGCGTCCACCTCAAAACCGGCCGGATGGTGCCGGGCGGGGAGTTCGACCAGTATACCAGCATCAAGGGCTTCAGCACCCGCGCCATCGACGGCGGCGCGGCCACCGTGCTGAGTTTGCCCCTCGACCCGAAGAAAAAGCTCCGCAGCCTGACCATCCGCGCCCTGGCCAACGACGTGGTTATCGGCCTGCTAAGCGCCACGCTGGGCCGGCAATAACCTGATTTCCACCGGCCGGCCCCGCCCGGTTCGGCCTCACGACACTCCGTAAATCCACCCCGATGCTTCCTTTCCCCAACCTCCTTTCCGCCCTGCTGCTTACCGGCCTCGCCCTGCCCGGGCTGGCGCAAAAGGCCGCGCCCATTGACCGTAAGGCCCTCGTGGAACGCCACAAGGTAGTGCTGACTACCACCGATACGCTGTCCTCGCTGTCGGTGGGCAACGGCGCGTTTGCCTTCACCGCCGACGTGACCGGCCTGCAAACCTTTCCCGAGTACTATGAGAAGGGCGTGCCGCTCGGCACCGAGTCGGAGTGGGGCTGGCACTCATTTCCCAACGAGAAAGGCTACACGTTTGAGCAGAGCCTGCGCGACTACGACCTCAACGGCCGCAAGGTGAGCTACGCGGTGCAGGTGAAAACGCCCGGCAACAAGGAATCCGGCGACTATTTTCGCGCCAACCCCCACCGGCTGCAGCTGGGCAACCTGGGCTTTGTGCTGCTCAAGAAGAACGGCCAGCGCGCCACCATCAAGGACCTGCGCAACCTCCGCCAAGAACTCAACCCCTGGACCGGCGAAATCCGCAGCCACTTCACCCTGGAAGGCACGCCGGTGGACGTCATTACCGTGGGCCACCAGCAGCAGGACGCGGTGGCGGCCCGGGTGGAATCGGAGCTGCTGAAAGCTGGGCGCCTCCAGGTGGCCCTGCGCTTTCCCTGGCCCACAGCCGGCTGGGCCGACATGGGCACCGACTACTCCCACGCCGACCAGCACAAATCGGCCATTGCCGCCCAGGGCAAGGGCTCAGCCCGGATTTCCCACCAGCTCGACACCACTACCTACTACGCCGCCCTGAGCTGGCAGCAGCCGGCCACGCTGGCCGCCGGCCGGGCCCACGAGTTTATCCTGACGCCCGCCAAGACCGGTAAGGTGCTCGAGTTCAGCTGCCGCTTCTCGCCTCAGGCTGCTCCGGCCGCCACGTTTGCCGCCACCCGTCAGAACAGCCAGCAGCAGTGGCCGGCCTTCTGGCGCAGCGGTGGCGCCATCGACTTCGGCGGCACCGCCGACCCGCGGGCCAAGGAGTTGGAGCGGCGCATTGTGTTGTCGCAGTACCTGACCCGGCTTCAGGGCGCGGGCGCCGTGCCGCCCCAGGAAACCGGCCTTGTGCTCAACTCCTGGTACGGCCGGCCCCACCTGGAAATGCACTGGTGGCACTCGGCCCACTTCGCCCTCTGGGGCCGACCCGAGCTGCTGGAAAAAAGCCTGACCTGGTACGCCCGCCCCGACGTGCGCGCCGTGGCCGCGGGCATCGCCAAGCGCCAGGGCTACCAGGGCGTACGGTGGCAGAAAATGACCGACCCCTGGGGGCAGGAAGGCCCTTCGTCGGTGGGCGCGTTTCTGCTCTGGCAGCAGCCCCACTTCATCTACTTCGCCGAGGAGGCCTACCGCGCCCACCCCGACCAGGCCACGCTGGCGTTGTACCAGGAGCGGGTGAATGCCACGGCCGAGTTCATCGCCTCGTTTCCGTTCTACGAAAAGGAGAAGGACCGCTACATTCTCGGCAAGGGCGTGATTCCGGCCCAGGAACGGTTTAAGGCCGAGGAGACTTTTAACCCGACCTTCGAGCTGGTGTACTGGAACTGGGCCCTGACTACCGCCCAGCAGTGGCGGGTGCGCCAGGGCCTGGCCCGCAACGCCAAATGGGACGAGGTGCTCAGCAAGCTTTCCAAGCTGCCCCAGGCCCAGGGCGTGTACCTGGCCGCCGAAAGTGCCCCGGACTCCTACACCAACCCCGAGTACAAAACCGACCATCCGTCCGTATTGGCCGCCCTGGGCGTGATGCCCGCTACGGGCCAGGTGGATCCGGCCGTGATGCGCCGCACCTTCGACTTGATCTGGAAGGACTGGAGCTGGGACAAAACCTGGGGCTGGGACTTCCCGATGACGTCGATGACGGCCACCCGCCTGGGGCTGCCCGACAAGGCCGTGGACGCCCTGCTGATGAAGGTGCAGAAGAACACCTACCTGCCCAGCGGCCACAACTACCAGGAAGACCGCCTGCCCATCTACCTGCCCGGCAACGGCGGCCTGCTCGCGGCCGTGGCCCTGATGTGCGCCGGCTACGACGGCTGCAAGGAAGCCAACCCCGGCATTCCGAAAAACTGGAAAGTGAAGTGGGAAGGCCTGAGCAAGATGCCCTAGCCGCCTCAGAACGGTGTAGAGACGCATAGTTGCGTCTCGGCGCCAGAACAACCGGAGCTGCGCCGTTAAGACAACCTTCGCTATGACCCGGGCGCGAAGCCGCGTCTATTCACCCAGACTTACTTTCGATGCTGAAATACCTCTTCCCCGTTGCCCTTCTGAGTTTTTTTACCGCCCAGGCCCAGCAGTCCGCGCTGCCGTTGGTCAAGACCACGTCCTTCCGCGCCGACACGGTGCGCATCACCAAGTTCGGGGCCGTGGCCGACGGGGTGACGGCCAATACCGCGGCGTTTCAGCAGGCCATCGAGGCCGCAACTAAGGCCGGCGGGGGCGTGGTGCTGGTGCCCCGGGGGCACTGGCTGACCGGCCCCATCACCATGCGTTCCAACGTGAACCTGCACCTAGCGCCGGGCGCTTTGGTGCAGTTCAGCAACCGCCGCGAGGACTATCAGCTCATCAAAACCAACTGGGAAGGCCTCGACGCGGTGCGCAACCAGCCGCTGATTTACGGGCAGAACCTGGAAAACGTGGCCATCACCGGGCACGGCATCTTCGACGGGGCCGGGGAGGCCTGGCAGATGGTGCAGAAGGGCCGCCTGACTGAGGCGGAGTGGAAACGGCAGGTGGCCTCGGGCGGCGTGCTCAACGACAAGCAGGACCGCTGGTATCCCACGGCCCAGTCGCTGAAGGGCACTACCGTGAAGGAACCCGGCGTGCTGACTCCGGAAAAGCAGCGGGTGGAAGATTTCGCCGACCTCAAGGACTACCTGCGCCCCGACTTTCTGGTACTCGACAACTGCCGCCGCATTCTGCTCGACGGCTGCACCTACCAGAACTCGCCGGCCTGGACCCTGCACCCGATGCGGAGCCAGGACGTGATTGTGCGCAACGTGAACGTGCTCAACGGCCCCTACACGCCCAATACCGACGCCCTGGACCTGGAGTCGTGCAAGAACGGGCTGGTTGAAAATTCCACCTTCAGCGTCGGCGACGATGCCATCTGCATCAAGAGCGGCCGCAACGAGCAGGGCCGGCAGCGGGCCATGCCCACCGAGAACTTCATCATCCGCAACTGCACGGTGTACCGGGCCCACGGCGGCTTCGTGATTGGCTCGGAAATGTCGGGCGGGGCGCGCAATATCTACGTGTCGAACCTCACCTTCATGGGCACCGACATCGGGCTGCGCTTCAAGACCACCCGCGGCCGGGGTGGCGTGGTGGAAAACATCTTTATCGACGGCGTCGACATGAAGGACATTGGCGGCGAGGCCATCCTGTTCGATATGTACTACATGATCAAGGACCCCGCGCCCCAGGTGGCCGGCTCTAAGGAGCGGCCCGTGTCGCCGGCCAAGCCCGTGGATGAAGGCACGCCGCAGTTTCGGGGCATCAGCATGCGGAACATCACCTGCAACGGCGCCCGCACGGCCCTTCTGGTGCGTGGCCTGCCCGAAATGAGCATCAAGGATATCAGCCTCGAAAATGCCACCCTGCAAGCCGACAAGGGCCTGGTCTGCATTGAAGCCGACCACATCCGCCTGAAAAACGTGACCCTGCTGACTAGGAACACCGACCCGGTCATGGAAGTCCACAACAGCCGGAACATCACGCTCGACGGCATCAAGTACACGCCGAATGCTGCCGTGCTGCTGCGCGTGTCGGGCCCGGAAAAGGCCAAAGACGTGCGCCTGCTCGGTACTGATGTCACCAAGGCCAAAGTGGGCGTGGAGTACGGCGAGAAGGTGAAGAAAAGCGCCGTGGCCACGAAGTAGAGACGCATACTTGCGTCTCCCGCCAGAACGAACGGGGGCGTACGGCTCGCCCTAACAATATCTGCAACGATTGAGACGCAAGTATGCGTCTCTACCCTGTTCAACTACGCCATGTCCCGCTACTTCCTCCTGCTAAGCCTGTTTTTTACCTTTTCCGCCCAGGCCCAGCCCACCGCCAAAAAAGCCCCTATGTCGCAGCAGATGGCGGACTCGTTTATCAAGTGGTTCCCGGACTCGCTGGGGCTGGAGCAGAACAAGGCCGCCCGCTGGGGCTACGAGCAGGGCCTGATGCTCAAGGCCCTGGAGCGGGTCTGGCAGCGCACCGGCGAGCAGAAATACTTGGCCTACATCCGCCGCACCATCGACTATTCCATCGGCGCCGACGGCTCAATTCAGCGCTTCAAGCTCGACGACTACAACCTCGACAACATCAACACCGGGCGCACCCTGCTCACGCTTATGCAGCTGCCCGGCCCCCGGCAGGCCCAGTACCGCCAGGCTGCCGAGCTGCTCCACCACCAGCTCGACGGGCAGCCCCGCACCCAGGAAGGCGGCTACTGGCACAAGAAGCGCTACACCCACCAGATGTGGCTCGACGGCCTGTACATGGCCGAGCCGTTTTCGGCCGAGTACAGCCAGGTGTTTAACCAGCCCACGGGCTTCGACAACGTAGCGTTGCAGTTTGCCCAGGTTGAAAAGCACCTCGTGGACCCCAAAACGGGCCTGCTCTACCACGGCTACGATGAAAGCCGGGAGCAGCAGTGGGCCAACAAAACCACCGGGCAGAGCCCTAACTTCTGGGGCCGCGGCATGGGCTGGTACGCCATGGCCCTCGTCGACGTGCTCGACTACTTCCCCAAAGACCATCCCGGCCGCGCCAAGCTGATTGCGTACCTGCAGCGCCTGGCCCCGGTGCTGGCCAAGTACCAGGACCCGAAAACCGGCGCCTGGTGGCAGGTGTCGGACCAGGCCGGGCGCAAGGGCAACTACGTGGAAGCCTCCGCCTCCTGCATGTTCGTCTACGCCCTGCAGAAAGGCGTGCGCCTGGGCTACCTTGATAAAAAGTACGCCGCCGTGGCCCGCAAAGGCTACCAGGGCATTCTGAAAGAGTTCGTGCAGACCGAGCCCGACGGCACGCTGGCCCTGAACGGCACGGTGAGCGTGGGCGGCCTGGGTGGCACGCCCTACCGCGACGGCAGCTACGAGTACTACCTGAGTGAGCCCCTCAAAAAGAACGATTTCAAAGGCGTCGGCCCCTTCATCATGGCCAGCGTGGAAATGGAACTGGCCAAGTAAGAAGGCAGTAGCAGGTGAGTACAGTTCGCCGAAAGGGTAGGAGCCTGGCTTAGAAGCAAAAGGCCAAAATTCTGTTGCTGCCAGCACAGGACGGGGCAGGATGCTTGGGGCCGGGAGGGAAGGTAAGTTTGGTCTGTTACCGCCGCCCTGTCCAATCCCACCGCTATGCCCCCACTGCTCCCCCGCCGGAAAATCATCGTGCCCATGCTGGCCCTGACGCTGGGCCTGGCCGGTCCGGCCGCCGCGCAGCAGCTGGCGTTTCCCACGGCCGAGGGCTTCGGGCGCTTCGCCCAGGGTGGGCGCGGGGGCACAATCTACCATGTCACGACCCTGGCCGACGCCGGCCCGGGCTCCCTGCGCGACGCCGTGAGCCAGCCCGGCCGTACGGTGGTGTTCGACGTGGGCGGGGTCATTCAGCTCAAAAGCCCGCTGCAGGCCAGCCCCAACCTCTACCTGGCCGGCCAAACGGCGCCCGGCGAGGGCATCACCGTCTACGGCGACGCGGTGTCGTTTACCAATGCCCACCACGGCATAGTGCGCTACCTGCGCTTCCGGATGGGGCACGGGGGCAGCGCGGGCAAGGACGCCGTAACCATCGGCGACGGCCACGACCTGATTTTCGACCACGTGTCGGTGTCGTGGGGGCAGGACGAGAACTTCTCCGTCACCAACTCTGCTACCAACGTCACCCTGCAAAACTCCATCGTGGCCCAGGGCCTGCACCCGCACTCGGCGGGCGGCCTGGTCCAGTCCACGGGCGGCACCAGCATCCTGCGCAATCTGTACATCGACAACCACACCCGCAACGTGAAGGTGAAGGGCGTCAATCAGTTCGTCAACAACGTGGTCTACAACTGGGAAGCCGGCGCCTACATCCTCGGCGACTCTGAGCGCCAGTCCCAGGCCAACGTCACCGACAACTACTTTATCAACGGCCCGGGCAAGGCCAGCCGGCCCTTCACCCGCGGCAACCTCAACTTCGGCCTCTACGCCCGCGGCAACTATCAGGATAGCACCCGCAACGGCCGCCTCGACGGCGCGGAAATCCCCGTGGCCCGCTACGGCACCGTGCAGTGGAGCGCCGCGCCGTTTGCGTATCCAACTATTAAAACCATGACCGCCCGGCAGGCCTACGACCACGCCCTGCAGCGCGCCGGCGCCTCCCTGCACCGCGACGCCGTGGACCGGCGCCTGCTGCAGGAGCTGACTTCCCTGGGCACGCTGGGCCAGATTATCCGGGATGAAAACGAGGCGCCGATGGCTGGGCCCGGCGCGGTAAAGGGCGGCCAGGCCCCGCTCGATACCGACCAGGACGGCATGCCCGACGCCTGGGAAATCCGCTATAAGCTCAACCCTAAGGACGCGGCTGACGGCCGCCTCGACGCCGACCACGACGGCTATACCAACGTGGAAGAATACCTCCAGCAGCTGGTAGGCGAGGGCGACGGTCCCCGCGCCGACACCCCGACCTCCGCCCCGCCGAAAGGCACCTGACGCACCCCTGCAGCCCTGCTTACCCCGTCTCCGCCGCTTGCCAAGTAGCGGCCCGGCCCTTTGTTGCCTGTCCCGAACGGGCTTCACCCTCCGTGTTTCAGTTCCTTTTTCTTCCACCAAATCCCTCCCCATTTCCCGTATGAAGACAACTGTTACTAGTAGAACAAAGCGCCTCGGGGCGGCTGGGGCGCTGGCCCTGCTCACGGCCGGCGCGGCCCAGGCCCAGACGGTGGCCTTTCCCGGCGCGGGCGGCTTCGGCCGCTTTGCCACCGGTGCCCGCGGCGTGGCCAGCCCCTCGGTTTACATTGTGACCAACCTGAACGACGCCGGCCCGGGCTCCTTCCGCGACGCGGTGAGTCAGCCCGGCCGCGTCGTGACCTTCGCCGTGGGCGGCATCGTCAACCTGCAAAGCAACGTGCAGGTGGCTCCCAACGTGACCGTGGCCGGCCAGACCGCGCCCGGCGATGGGGTGGTGTTTTTCAACAAGCGCGTCACGTTTACGGGCGCCAGCAACACCATCTGCCGCTTTCTGCGCGTGCGCTTGGGCTCGACCAACAACCAGGGCAACGACGCCTCGGGCTTGGCCAACGGCTCCAACATCATCCTCGACCACATGTCGTTTTCCTGGGGCATGGACGAGGTGTTTTCCATCAACTGGGACGGCAAGGGCACCGCGCCCGACAACATCACGGTCCAGAACTCCATCATCGGGCAGGGCCTGCACCGGGCCAACCACTCGGCCGGGGGCCTGATTCAGACGCCCGACGGGGGCAAGGTGAGCCTGGTGGGCAACCTTTACATCAGCAACAAAACCCGCAACCCCAAGGTCAAGGGCATCAATGAGTTCGTGAACAACGTGGTGTATGACTGGGGCAACGGCAACCGCCTCGGCGACATTCCCAACTACGGCTGGTCGGGCGACGCCTACATCATGGGCGGCTCGGCGGGCGTGTCGGAGGTCAACATCATCAACAACTACTTCGTGGGCGGCCCACTCACGCCCCCCGACAAAACCACGCCCTTCTCCCGCGGCACCGGCACGTTCAACCTGTACGGCAGCGGCAACCTGTTCGACAACAACCGCAACGGCCTGCTCGACGGCCAGCCCGTGCCCTACGACACCGTGGGCTACCCTGGCATCGT
>NZ_SEWE01000029.1 GCF_004167665.1 Hymenobacter persicinus
TACTTCGAGGACGGCGCCACCGACGGCGTGGATGACCACTACGACGCGGCTAAGCTCTCCAACACGACGGGGCTGAACCTGTCCTCGCTGGCGGCCGGCACGAGCCTGGCCGTCAACGGCCTGCCCGTGCGCAACGCCACGACCAGCGTGCCGCTGGCGGTAGGGGTGCCGACCACGGGGACCTACACCCTCTCGGCCGAAGCCCTGCTGAACCTGGGCACCACGGAGGTGTACCTGCTCGACGCGGTGACCGGCCAGCAAGTGAACCTGCAGCAGCAGCGCAGCTACTCGTTCTCGGCCTCTAACGCGGCTCTGCTAACGAACCGCTTCACGCTGCGCTTCGGCCCGCTGCGTCCGACCTCGACCAAGAATGGCCTGACGGCGGCCAGCGTGAGCCTGTACCCGAACCCGGCCCACCGCAGCTTCACCGTGCTGGTGCCCGCCGTGAGCGGGGTCAGCCAGGCCCGGCTGACGCTGGTCAACGTGCTGGGCCAGACCGTGCGCACCAGCCTACTGGCCTTGCCCGCAGCGGGCGCCCAGACCACGATGGACGTGCAGGATGTGCCGCTGGGCGTGTACCTGCTGCACATCCAAGCCGGCGCCACGACCATCACCAAGAAGGTCGTCGTCAACTAATCCGGCGGCAAGAGCTGGGCCGGCCACGCGCCGTGGTCGGCCCGGCCCGGCCGCTTTATCCTTTCCTTTTCGTTTGTCTATGAAATACTTCCTTGGTTTTCTCTTTAGCGCGCTACTGCTGGCCGCCCCGGCTGCCCGGGCCCAGGGCCCCGGCAACGGCGGCCCCCGCCCCGGCGCCGTGACCGACGTGCCCGTCGACGGTGGCGCCTCGCTGCTGCTGGCCGCCGGCGCGGCTTACGGCCTGAAAAAGCTGCGCCGCCGCGCCCGGCGGTAAAGCGCCGCGCGGCGCTCCGCAACAAAAGCGGCCATTCCAAGCCCCGGTTGTCGTCCGACAGCCGGGGCTTTTTTTGCGCGCGAACCAGCAACCGGCAGTGAGTGGGCAAAGAAAGAGCCCGGCGAATGCCGGGCCTTTTCCACCAACCAAACTTAAACGTTGCGGGCTACCGCGTCATCATGCCCAGCGACTTGCCGGAAATCCGGGCCGTGGCGCTGTCGGAAAACTGGCAGCTGAACTGCGGAATGAACACGTTTTCGAGTACCAGTTCCCCGCGGTTCTTAATGGCCAGGCTGGCGCGCTGAATCCGGTTGGAGTGGTCGATGCTGAGCTGAGGATTGCTGCCCGCGCCCTGGCCGGCCGTGGCCTGAAAAACGCCGAGCTGGTTGTTGGTCATTTCCACCGCGCTGCTCCGGCTTTGCTCTACCTGCAGGCTGTCGAGGGTGAAGCCGGCCACGGTGGCCGAGTTAGCCGCGGTGCGCAGCAGGCGCAGGTCGGGGCAGGAAATCAGGATTTGGTTGCCCGGGGCCCAGGTACCACGCAGGGCCGGCGCCTCGGTGATGACCAGGCGGCGGCCGACCCGGGTGATGTTCACCTTGGCGGCGGCATTGTTGCTCACGCGCACCGCAAAGGGTCCCGGGGTCAGCTTCACGCTGACGTTTTCACTCACGACCTGCACTTGGTCGAAATCGGTGA
Organism: Hymenobacter persicinus; assembly: GCF_004167665.1. Classification (GTDB taxonomy): domain Bacteria; phylum Bacteroidota; class Bacteroidia; order Cytophagales; family Hymenobacteraceae; genus Hymenobacter; species Hymenobacter persicinus. Next base: position 1,607 of record NZ_SEWE01000029.1, read on the forward strand.
GAGCCAAGGTCTGGTAGTCGCGAAACCGGTCTTTGTAGGTCCCGCGCTGGTACTCGGCGCGCAGGGCAATGTTGTAGGTCAGCAGGGAAGCCAGGACCACGGCCAGGGCCGTCAGCAGCAGTTTATTGCTCGTTTTCATCGTATTCAGGAAGTAGCTAATGAGAGCTGCTCGGCCTTGAACTGGTCGTAGCGCAGCCGTAATTCGTCCAGGTCAATTTCCAGCAGGGAAATGTTCTTGAAAAACTGAGGCAGGTCCTGCTGCAGAAACCGCTCCCGGCGGTACTGCTTTACCCGGGCCTCGGCCCCCGGCGCCACGAAGTAGCCGATGCCGCGCTTGTTGTAAATCACCTGCTGGTTCTGCAAAAACTCGTAGGTGCGCATCACCGTGTTGGGGTTTACCTGCAGCTCCACGGCCAGGTCGCGCACCGAGGGAATCTTGTCTTCCGGCTGCCACTTGGCCAGCAGGATATTTTCGCTCACGTACCCGGCAATCTGCAGGTAAATGGCCTCGTTGTCCCGAAATTCCATAGGTTCTCCTTCGCTTAAATCTGCTTCTCCTGCACCCGGAAATAGCCCGCCAGCCAGAACAGCCCCACCAGCAGCGCCGGCAGCACACCCAGCCACTGCCGCTTTTCCGTCGGCAGGGCCAGCCGGTAGTGCTCCTTACCGATGCCCAGGTCGATGTCGCCGAAGGGGACCACCATATTGCCGGTCACGTGGTCGAGCAGCAGCTGCACGAGCTGAAAGTTGACCACAAACAGCGCGGCTACCCCGATAAAGAACAGGAAGGCCGTTTTGACCAGCTGCATCTTCTCAAAATATACTGCCCCCCAGATGGCAATGGCGTGCATAAAGGCGTACACCAGCAGGGCGTAGTAGGCCTTGTATTTGGCGTCGAAGAAGTTGAGCAGCTCCGCCGGGCGGCCGTGCCAGTTGTCGAAGCTCACCACGGCGGCGTCAACCACGTAGAAGCAGCCGATGCAGGCCAGCGTGAATAGCACGTACGAGTAGAGCCAGCCCACGAGGTACTTTTCCAGGTGGGAAGCAGGCAGCGTGAGGGCGGCAATAGCCTGCTTCTTGTCGGCCAGACTCGCAAAGACGGTGCTGGTAAACATGGCCCCGCCCAGCAGCAGAAAGAAAATCAGGTAGCCCATCTGAATCGGCGGAATCATGGGGTCGTTTTGCACGTAGGCCTGGGTGCCCATTAGCACGGCCAGCAGCCCCAACAATACAGCCACGCTCAGCAGGTAGCCCCGGCCGTGCTCGGCGGTGTGCTTGCGAAACAAGCGCCCGAAACGGGCCAGATTAAATTGATTGCTCATAAACCGGGTGCTTTAAGTAGTTGAGTACCGACTGCTCGCCGCTGGCTACGGCGTTGAACAGCAATTCCAGATCCACGCGGCCGTAAGCGCCGGTGGTGTTGGGCAGAATGGCAGCCCGCCCGCGCACCGACTCTTCGGCGTACAGCACCTCCGCCTCCTGGCCCTCACGCACGGTGGTGAAGCTCAGGCGCTCGGCCAGCTGATCCAGTTCGGCGTTGAGCACGATTTCGCGGTTGTGCAGCACGACCACGGTGTCAATCAGGCTGTCGAGGTCGCGCACCTGGTGGGTGGAGATGATCAGGCAGCGCTCCTCCGTAAGAGCCGAGGCCATAATGCGCCGAAACTGCACCTTGGAGGGAATATCGAGGCCGTTGGTGGGCTCGTCCATCACCACCAGGCTGGTGTTGGTGGCCAGGCCGAAGGCAATCATGAACTTTTTCTGCTGGCCAAACGACATCTTATCAAGCACGGCGTGGTCGGGCACCTCAAACTCGGCCAGGTACGTCGCCAGTTGAGCGTGGCTGAAGCGGGGGTAGAAGCCAGCGGTGTTGGCCACAAACTGCGCCGCCGTGAGAGCCGGCACGTAGATTTCTTCGGGCAGAAAGTACAGGTCTTCCAGCACCGAGGGCAGGCGCTTGGCTGCTGGCTGCCCGTTGATGCGGCAGGAGCCGGCCCGGGGAAACACCAGGCCCACCATGTTCTTGAGCAGGGTCGACTTGCCCGCGCCGTTTTTGCCCAGCAGGCCGTAAATGTGCCCCCGGGCCAGGGTCAGCTGCAGATTTTCGAAGAGCGGGGCCCGTTTGCCGTACCCGAAGCTCAGATTGTGGATGTGAACCATAGCATAGCGCTTTAGTGTACTACTTATCTAGTACACTACAAACGTAAACAAATAATTGAACCCGCAAATATTTTGGTGGAAAAATATTTTGCCCGGTGCCCCCAAGCAAAAAAAAGCCGGCCCAACGAAGAACGTCGGGCCGGCGTAGCGGACAGCAAACCTGGTTTAGCGCAGCGGCAGCACAATAATAAACTCCGTGCCCCGCCCCTGCTCCGACTCCACCCGCAGCGTGCCGCCGTGGCCCGTGCTGATGATATCGTGGCTCAACGACAGTCCCAGGCCGGTGCCCTCGCCTACTGGCTTGGTGGTAAAAAACGGCTGGAAAATCCGGGCCTTCACTTCTTCCGACATGCCCAGGCCATTGTCGCGCACCCGAATCTCTACGCCCTGGGCCACGGGCCGGGTACTCACCGCCACCTCGGGCCGGTAGGTCTGGTCGAGGCCCTGCTGCTGGCGCTGACGCACGGCGTAGAAGGCATTGGTACACAGGTTCAGCAGCACCCGGCCCAGGTCGAGAGCAATGACCGGTACCAGCGGCAGGTTCGGGTCGAGCTGGGCCGTGAGCGTGGCAACGAAGCCGGGGTGCTCGTTGCGGGTGCCCTGGTAAGCTAGGCGCAGGTTTTCCCCGGCCAGGGCATTCAAGTTAGTCATTTCTCGGGGGCCGGCGCCGGTGCGGGCGTGCTCGAGCATGCCCTTGATAATGGCCGTGGCGCGCTGCCCGTGCTGGCTGATGTTGAGAATATTCTGCTTGAGCCCGTCCAGAATCTGCTGCTCCAGCCGGCCGTCCCGGGCGAGGCGCTGGGCCCCGTTTATCTCATCCACAAGGTCGGTGCTGACCTCGGCAAATTTCTTGACAAAGCCCAGGGGGTTTTGCAGCTCGTGGGCCACGCCGGCCGTCAGCTCGCCCAGAAAGGCCATTTTCTCGCGCTGCACCAGCTGGTCCTGGGTGGCCTTGAGCTCGGCCAGCGAAGCCTGCAGGGCCTCGTTGGCGCGCTGCTGCTGGCGGTGGTTGCGCACGAGCAGCACCACGAATACCAGCAGCACGACCAGCCCGGCCAGCAGGGCGTAGGTGCGGTAACGCACTTTCAGGGCCTGCTGAGTGGCGGCGGCCTGCTGGGTGCGCTGGCGTTCAGTATAGTTGATATTTTGCAGGCGCATCACTTTTTCCTGCCCAAACAGCGTGTCCTTCATGGCCAGCATCAGGCTCTGGTACTTCAGGGCGCTGTCGACGGGGCCGCGGGCCTTGAAGTCCTGGGTCAGCAGCATGCTGGAGTTGAGCACGCCCCGCAGAAAGCCGTTGGCCTGGGCCGCCTGGCAGCCCCGGCGGGCGTAGTAGATGCTCGAATCGACCTGGCCCTGCTGCTGGTAGAGCGTGGCCAGCCCCACGTAGGAAAAGTTGCTGCTGCGCAAATGGTGCAGCTGGGCCGACTCGGCAATGCTGCGGCGGTAGTAGGCCAGGGCCTCGGCCGGGCGGCCCTGCTTGCGGGCCACGTTGCCCAGCCCGTAGAGAATATAGTTGGTGGGCGAATGGATTTTCTGGGCCAGCCGGTAGGCCTGCTCCTGAAAGTAGCGGGCCGAGTCGGTTTCGTTGTAGAGGTCGTAGGCCAGGCCGATGTTGCTCAGGTCAATGACCACGCGGTTGTCGTCGCGCAGCTGCTGGCCCAGGCGCAGGGCCTGAAAGTAGTACGCCAGGCCCTGGTGCCGGTCGCGCAGGTACACGTAGATGATGCCGATGCTGCGCAGGTTCTGGGCCTGCATGGCCACGTCGTGGGTGGCCTGGGCCAGCCGCAACGACTCCTGAAACAGCTCCAGGGCGCGGGCCAGGTTGCTTTCGCGCAGGGCCGCGCCGAGGCGGTTGAGGGCGGCGCATTCTCCGTGGGCATAGTGGGCGCGCCGGGCCAGGGCCAAAGCCCGCTGGGCGTAGGCTTCCGCCGAATCGGTGCGCAGGGCCCAGTACTGGTCGCTGATGCGGCAGAGCAGCAGCACCCGGCTGCTGTCGGGCTGGGGCTGGCGCAGCTGCTGGTGCATCGTATTCAGCATCGGACTCTGGGACCAGCCGCGGGGGCTGACGGCGCCGAATACGGTAATCAGAAGGACAACAAGGAAGGCGCGAAACCGGGCAGGCATGCGGGAATTGAGCTAAAAGAACGGGGCGCTCAGCAACCGGCTCGGGCCCTGCTACTTGGCCGGCCGCTGCTTTGCGGCCACGAATATCCTAGTTTATTCCCTTAACTCGACTATACCCGCCCACCCCGGCCGTCGGCAAGGCCACCGGAAGGCGTTGTGGCCGGTTTGGCCCGCAAAAAAAGCCCTGACGCCGGAACGTCAGGGCTTTGCGCGAGGCCGCTCCGGCGGCGCCGCACTGCTGGCCAGCTAGGCCGTTGGCTGGTCGGAGCCGTTGGTGGGCTTGCGCAGCAGAGACGTGGCCAGCGCCACGCCCGAGCCCACCAGGGCCACGGTGAGCAAGGGGTTGAGCGTGGCGCTGGTGTAGAGACTGGTTTCGCGGGTGTGGCCGGGGTAGTTGCCGCGCTCCTGCAGCTGGCCGGCGGCGTGGTCGAGGCCGTTGCGGCGGCGGGGCTGGGGCGCCCGGTCCGACTTCTCCTGCTTGGCAAATACGTTTTCCATGAATTTGTCGAGCAGGCGCGGGGCCAGGGCGGCCATCGAGGTCATCATGCGGCCACCCCCGCCCACGGTGATTTCGCGCTCCGGCGTTTCGCAGCAGTGCAGAATGGCGCGGGCCACAGTTTCGGGCGCGTAGGCCGGCGGGGCGTGCTGGGGCTCCCGGTCCATGTAGTTCTTGGCGTGCAGCGGGTAGGGCGTGTCGATGGCGGCGGGCTTGATCAACGTCACCGAAATCGGGGCTTCGTCCATTTCCAGCTCCATGCGTAGGCCTTCGGTGAAGCTCTTCACGGCGTGCTTGCTGGCGCTGTAGATGCTTTGCAGAATGGCCGTGCTTTCCGACAGAATGCTGCCGACATTGATGATGGCCCCGCCGCGCTGACGCAGGTGCTTGGCCGCCTCCAACGAGCCGTAGACCAGCCCCCAGAAGTTGGTTTCGAAGAGCTGGCGCATGTCCTTGACGGGAATTTCCTCCAGCTTGCCGTAAATCGAGACGCCGGCGTCGTTGATCCAGGTGTCGAAGTGCCCGAACTCCTGCCGGGCCACCTGGGCAATGCGCTGCACGTCGGGCTGGTGGCGCACGTCGGCCACCACGTACACGGCGCGGCCCCCGGCCTGGTTGAGCTCGGTGGTGAGCTGGCGCAGGGCCGACTCGCTGCGGGCAGCCAGCACAAGCTTGGCACCTTGCTCGGCGGCCATGCGGGCCGTAACGAGGCCGATTCCCGACGAGGCGCCGGTGATGACAATAACCTGGTCTTTGAGTTTTTTGAGCTTGACGTTCATAGGGTTTGGGCGGGTTAGCAGTGAAAAAATAGAGGTATGGCCGCCGTGGCCCCCGCTGGGTGCGGGGGCCACGGCGGCCGGCTTTAAGGTGTGGTGGTAGTCCGATAGGGCGAAGTGCTTTAAACGGCGGCCAGCCCGGGGAGTTGGCTTCGAATGCCCACGGCGGAGCTTGCGGCAGCCCTTTACCGGTTCCGGGCCGGCTGCCGCGGGGGCGGATGCCGGCCCGCCGGCGTCGCTCAGACGCCGGGAGGCGCCGGCGCCCGCAGATTTTTAAAACCTGCGGCCGGCCCCGGCGGTAAAGCATGGTCAGCCGAACCAACCCGTACCCATGACGACTTCCGATATTACTACCGCCCAGACGCCCCACGTGGTGTTGATTGGGGCCGGCATCATGAGCGCCACGCTGGGCGTGCTGCTCAAGCAGCTGCAGCCCGAGCTCACCATCGAAATATTTGAGCGCCTCGACAGCGCCGCCGCCGAAAGCTCCGATGCCTGGAACAACGCCGGCACCGGCCACTCCGCCTTCTGCGAGCTGAACTACACCCCCGAGCTGCCCGACGGCTCCATCGAAACCGTGAAGGCGGTCAAGATTGCCGAGCAGTTTGAGGTGTCGAAGCAATTCTGGAGCTACCTCGTCGAGCAGCACCTGCTGCCGCCGGCCCCGACTTTTATCCAGAGCATTCCCCACATGAGCTTCGTGTGGGGCCCCGACAATGTGGAATACCTGCGCAAGCGCCACGCGGCCCTCACCCAGTGCCACCTGTTCCGGGGCATGGAGTTCTCGGCCGACCCCGAGCAGCTCCGGCAGTGGATTCCGCTGGTGATGGACGGGCGTGACCCCAACGAGCCGGTGGCCGCCACCCGCATGGACCTGGGCACCGACGTCAACTTCGGGGCTCTAACCCGGGCCATGTTTCAGCACCTGCAGCAGCTGCCGGGCGTCACGCTGCACTTCCACCACGAGGTGAGCAAGCTGCGCAAGGACGAAACCGGGCAGTGGGTAGTAAAGGTGCGCGACCTGAGCACCGACCAGAAGCGCAAGGTGCGCGCGCCCTTCGTGTTCATCGGGGCCGGCGGGGGCTCGTTGCCCCTGCTCGAAAAGGCCGACATTCCCGAGGGCCACGGCTTCGGCGGCTTCCCCGTGAGCGGACAGTGGCTGAAGTGCACCAACCCCGAGGTAATTGAGCGCCACCAGGCCAAGGTCTACGGCAAGGCCGCCGTGGGCTCCCCACCCATGTCGGTGCCCCACCTCGACACGCGCATGATTGACGGCAAGCGGGAGCTGCTTTTTGGCCCCTACGCGGGCTTCTCGACCAAATTCCTGAAGAACGGCTCCTTTTTCGATTTGCCCTCTTCGATTCAGGTCAACAACATCCGCCCCATGATTTCGGCGGGCCTGCACAACCTGTCCCTCACCAAGTACCTGATTGACCAGGTGCGGCAGTCGCCGGAAGACCGGCTGGGTGCCTTGCGCGAGTACCTGCCGGAAGCCCGGATGCAGGACTGGGAGCTCGAGGTGGCCGGCCAGCGGGTGCAGGTCATCAAAAAAGGCGAGAAGGGCGGCGGCGTGCTGGAGTTTGGCACCGAGGTAGTCAGCGCCGCCGACGGCAGCATTGCGGCCCTGCTGGGCGCTTCGCCCGGAGCTTCCACGGCCGTGGCCATCATGCTGGATTTGCTGAAACGCTGTTTTCCCCAGCAGCTCAGCACCGAGGCCTGGCAAACCAAGCTGCGCGCCATGATTCCATCCTACGGCCTGCCCCTAGGCAAAGACGCCGCCCTGGCCGCCGAGGTTCGGGCCCACACTACGGCCGTGCTGGAACTGCACGTCGGGCAGCCCGCCGCCCACGGCTAAGCCAGTGGAGGGGCGCGGCCTCGTCCGGTTTGGGCGGGGCCGCCCCCTCGGGGCTTTACCAGGCCAGCGGCGCCCAAATTATACAACCTCGGAACCACCAGCTTCTGAGTAACTTGCCAATTCGGGCCGGACGTCCGAATCGGCAAGCAGGCAAGATCATGACTTTTATTCGACTGAAGGGGTTTCTCATGTTTCTGCTGCTCTGGCCGGGCTGGCTGGGCGCCCAACCCTGGCAGCCGCTGCAGATTGCCGAACAGTTTGTGGCCCCCGAGGGCTGGCCGCAGATGCACAGCTACCTCTGCTGCGAGGCGGCCGGCCAAGCGAAGCGCCAAACCCTGGGGCAGCAGATTCCGCGGCAGCTGCGGCGGCGCTGCCAGCTGCTCCACCAGGATTCGGCCCGGGCCGTGGTGGCCGTAGAGCTGCGCGACTCCGCCGCGGCCCGCAACGACTTCTACCTGCACTTCACCCGTCAGGGCGCGGGCTGGAAGCTCGAGGCCGTCCGGTCGTTGGCCATGACGGCTCTGGGCGCGCCCATGCTGAAGATGCTCACCGAGATGCCTGCCGACGAGGTGGCCCGCTACAACCAAGCCCACCCGGCGGCTTCCCGCGACTTTATGGTCGGCAACATCCGCCTCTGGATGGGGCCCGACGCCGACATCATCCGCCACTTCACCCAGCACCGGCGCGACTTCGAGCGGGTGGTGCGGCTGGTGAGGGCGGGGCAATACTTTGCCGCCCCCGACAGCGCCGCCGCCGAGCTGGCTGCCAACGCCGACCCCGCTATTCAGGCCCTGCTGCAAAGCCTGTTTATCAGCCGCCTGTCCCGGCCCGGCCCCGACTGCGGAGCCTGCCTGGAATTTACCATCGGGGGACGGGTCAATAGCACGGTGGGACTGCTCTACCAGCCCAATGCCGCCGCCGTGCCCGCCATGAGCCCCGACGGCATAATGGTGATGCGCCCGCTGGGCAACGGCTGGTACCTATTTAAAACCAGCTGACTCGCGGCGGCCACGGCTAGCTGCCGGCTTAAGCTCCTCCGTAGCTAAGTCGAGCCCGCATTATTTGAGTAGTTTTACTTTCCGTCCGCCGCCGACCTCCGGCGCCCCGGGCGTTTTTCGTTGTTCTGCCTTCTCCACCGCTTCTGCCCTATGACTTCGGTTGACTACCAAAAGCTATTCCGCCAGCTGCCCGAAAACTTTATGCTCATGACCCCGGACGCCGTTATCGTCGATAACACCGACGGACACGAGGCGGTGTCGCTGAAAAAGCGCGAAGACGTGCTGGGCCGCTCCATGTTCGACGCCTTCCCGGCGGTCGACCAGAACCAGGACGACATTATTTTCCAGTCGCACGAGTACGTGCGCCAGCACCGGGCGCCCAACACCATGCCCGTGATTCGCTACGACCTGGAAGTGCCGGCTGAGCGGGGCGGCGGCTTCGAGCAGATGTACTGGCAGGCCACCCACTTTCCCATCCTCGACGAGCAGGGCGAGCTGCAGTACATTCTGCAAAAAACCGAGAACATCACCGAGAAGTACCTGGCCCAGCTTCGCAACGAGGAAATACAGCGGGAGCTGGCCGAAAACCAGGACCGCACCGAGTTTATTCTGCAGTCGTTGCCGGCCCTGATCTGGACGGCCACGCCCGACGGGCGGCGCGACTTCTTCAACCAGCGCTGGCTGTCCTTCACCGGCAAGTCCCCAGCCGAGCTGACCGGCTACGGCTGGATTAATGACATCCACCCCGACGACAAGGAGCGGGTGCAGCGGGCCTGGGCCGAATCGGTGGCCAACGGCAACGTGTACCAGGTGGAATACCGCCTGCGCCGCGCCGACGGGCAGTACCGCTGGGTGCTGGTCCGCGCCCTGCCCCGCCGCAATGCCGATGAGCAGGTTACGATGTGGGTAGGCTGCGGCTTCGACATTCACGACCAGAAGCAGATGGTGCAGGAGCTGCTCGAGGCCAATGAGCAGCAGTCGGCGCTTTCCGACCAAGCCTACGAGGCCTACAACCTGGCCCTAAGCCAGCGCGAGACGTTCTACAACCTGTTTCAGCAGGCCCCGGCCCTGATTTGCATCCTGCGCGGCCCCGAGCACCGCTACGACTTCGTGAACCCGCTCTACCAGCAGCTGTTCGAAAACCGCCAGCTCGTGGGGCTCACCGTGGCCGAGGCCCTGCCCGAGGTAGTCGACCAGGGTATTATGGAGATTCTGGACAACGTCTACAACACCGGTGAGACGTTCTATGGCAAGGAAATTCCGCTTCAGCTCGACCGGGACGGCAGCGGCACGCTGCACCCGGGCTACTTCAACTTCACCTACCAGCTGTTTTCGGAAGGAGGGAAAAAGGCCGGCATCACTGTCTTTGCCTACGAAATCACCGACCTAGTGGAGGCCCGCAAAAACTCGGAAAACTTGAATTCGGGCACTCAGTCCGGTAGCTAATCCCGTGGTCCTGTTCTTCACGCTCTCCGGCCCCAAGGCCCTTTTTCGATGGACATAACCGCGCTGGACTTCCAGCAAGCCCGTATCAAACAGGTGTTGTTCAAGTCGAGGCTGCGCTCCGTGCTCTACGGCGTGCGCGAGGCCGACCCCACCCTGTTTTCGCCGAGCGAGAACCCGCTCAGCCAATGGCTGCACACAATTGTCAAACCCAAATACGGCTCCTACCCCGAGGTGCGCGAGATGGAGCGCGCCATCCAGAATATGCTCGACGCCGGCCAGAAGCTGGTCAAGCAGTACCAGCGCGGCCAAATCGAGGAAGCCCGCACCGGCCTCGACCAAGTCGATGTGTACGCCGCCCAGGTCGAACGGCTGCTGCAGACCCTGGAGCGCACTACTACCAACGCCGCGGCGTAGAGCACTTTCTCCTGCTTAAAACCACCACGCCCTTATTCCGCACGGAGTTAGGGCGTGGTGGTTTTTAATAGTCCCGCAGATGGCCGGAGGTTACTTGTGCGGGGCCCAGGCGGCCAGTTCCTGCTGGTGGTAGCGGTACACCCCATTAACGAAGGCCGTATCCGGGTCCGTACCCAGCATCACCACCGTGCCTTTCTCGCGGGCGTAGGGGTTGAGCACTTCGGCCTGCTGCCCGTAGCTGGCGAAGTGGGCGGCCCGGTCCCGGGGCTTTTCCTGCACCAGAATAAAGTGTCGGTAGGGCCGCGCCGGCCGCGGGGGCAGCCAGAACAGGTAGCTGCCGTTGAAGCTGTGGGCCGCGGGCAGGACGCGCTGCCGGTTGTAGTAGTTCACGGCCCCGGCCTCCCCGTAATTGTCGCACAGAATCAGCGTATTGGCCCGGGTCGAGTCGGGCAGGGTCTGGTACACCTGCCAGACCTTGTCGGCCAGTTCCTGCCAGCCCAGCATGTCGGCGTAGTCCTGGGGCAGCGGGTGCAGCTGGCCGTCTTCCCAGCGGTTGGCGCCCGTGTTGCGGTAGGCCTCCCCGATCTGCTGCATGCGGGCCGGCGGATACACACTGTAGGCGTACGGAAACAGCGGCACGGCCAGCAGCACCAGCAAACCCGGCAGCACGGGCCGCAGCCAGGGGCTCAGGCGGGGCCGGCCGGCCAGCCGGTGTTCGAGCCAGACGGCGCCCGGGGCAAATAGCAGCGGGTAATAGCCCAGCGCGTAGTAGCTCTTGCCGTGCAGCACGGTGAGCAAGGCCAGGCCCAGCAGAAAAAGCAGGCCCAAACTGCGGTAAGGCCGAAATGGCCGGTACAGCAGCAGCGCCAGCAACCCCGGCAGCCATACCCATAGCGCCGGAAAGCACATCAGCAGCTGGTCTTTCCAGAAGTCACCCACCGTCACGTTCACCAGTTGGGACTCGTGCAGCAGGGCCATGTGGTGCAGAAACGGAATGCCGTGCTGGATCTGCCAGAGCAGGTTGGGTAGAAACAGCAGCAGGGCCAGGCCCGCTGCCACCCAGGCCGGTCGGCTCAGCAGCAGGCGGCGCTGGGGCGTGAGCAGCACGGCCACGACCAGCGCGGCAATGAAGAAGAAGGCGGTGTACTTGTTGAGCAGGCTCAGTCCCAGCACCAGCCCGAGGCCGTAAAGGTAGCGGGGGCGCGGCTGCTGCCCGTAGGCCAGCAGCCAGTAGGCGCTCAGCGTGAAGCTAAAGATTTCAAACGAGTTGGGCTGGTAGAGAAAGTTGAGCCGGGCGTAGACGCACACCACGTAGCTCAGGCAGGCCAGCACCTGGGCCCACCAGCTGCCGCCCAGCCGTTGCGCCGCCCGTCCTACCACGTACACCGTGGCCGCGCCCCAGAGCAGGGGCCAGAACTTCACCCAGAAATAGCCGCCGCCCAGCGCTAGGGTCAGCCAGCTTTGCAGGGCCGTCAGGGGCGGCACTTCCAGGTAGCCCCAGTCCAGGTGCCGACCGTAGTTGAGGTAGAGGTACTCGTCGCGGTGGAGCTCGTAGAGGCGGCTGGCCAGCGCGAAGCCCAGCAGAAATTTAAGACCGGCAAACAGCAGGGGAACCAGACGTTTCATGCCGAAAGATAGAACTTCGGCAATATGACGGGCGCGGCGTTTACTTTCGCTTCATCATCCGGCCAAAGCCCCCAATGCCCAGATCCAGGTAGATGATACCACCTTCGGGGCCGTCGTGGCGCCGTAGCGCCGCCTGCCGCACGCCGGCGCGCAGCTTGAGCAGCCAGCTGCCGGTTTCGTACCCACCCAGCCCGTAGCTGGTAGTAGGCCAGAGCAGCACGTCCAGGTTGAGTCCGGCCGTCAGCGGGCGGCGGAAGCTCAGATCCAGCGCATTGTCGGGGTCATCTCGGTTGGTGTTGGCCGGCCCAACCAGCAGCGCCGACAGCCCCAGAAAAGGCACCAGCCGCAGCCGCTTGTTGTCGACGACCCGGTAGCCCAGCGAAATTTCAGGCACAAAGTAATTTACCTTGAGTCCCTGGCGCCAGGGGCCGCCGTAGTCGAAGGGCCTGCGCACGCTGCCCAGCCCGATATAGTCGCGCAGGTAGAGCTGGTACTGGTCCCAGCCGGCCTCAAAGCCCACGCCCATATTGGCCCCGTGGCGGAAGTAGGTGGGCAGCTCGCCGAGCAACAGGCCGCTGCCGGAGTGAAAGTCGAGCCCGTAGGAAAACCGGCTGGGAGCGTACTCGGGCCCAACAAACTGACGCAGGAAGGACCCGTACTCGGTGGCAGGGTACTGAGTCAGGAAGGCCTGAATATCATTGCGCGCCGCTGACTGGCGGCCCGGCGAGCCCGCGGGTCCCGCCGGGGGCGGCACGAGCAGGGTCACGAACAATTGCAGGAAGGTGGAGTCTTCCGGCAGAAAGCGCGCTTGGCGGATCTGGGCCCGCAGGGTGTCCTGGCGTTGGGCTACGCGCCGCACGGTGCGGTCAAACAAGCCATCCTGGGGCAGGCGCTGGTAGCGCAGCTGCTGCCGGGGCGAAGTACCTATCTGGCTAAAGCGCCGCACCTGCTCGGCCACCGAATACCAGTCGCCGGCGGCGGCCAGCAGGGCCCATTCCTCGTAGGGCCGCACGCCAACCGTAGTATCGGCCGTGGTTTGGCGTAGGTAAGCCAGTAAGCGGGGCAGTTCCCGCACGGGGCCGTGCTGCACCTGCTCCAGCAGCAGCTCACGCACCTGCACTACCCGCACCTGGTCGCTGGGGCGCTGTCCGAGCCGGGTCGCAACATCCCGGGAAATGGCCCGCAGCGAGTCGGCGGGAGCAGGTTTGGTTTGGGCGGCGGCCGGGCTCAGCAGCCCCCACCAGATTAGCATAATGCACAAGCCACGGGCGTAGAGGTGCCGCATCAGAAAAAGCCGGGTTAGAATAAGGAATGAAGCTAGCAGGCCCGCCGGTAGTCGCCGACGGCCATTAATGATGCGGTAAACTTACGCACGCTAGGCTTCTTTCCGGCGGGTCGGCGAAACAACCCCGGCGGGCGCCGCTAAAACACTTCCGGCAGTTGGATAGAGGCCAAGTATTCAGCCAGGCCGGAGGGCTGCTGAAACAGGTGAATGAACAGGATTTTTTCCTCATCCAGCACCCGCCACACCTCGGCGTAGAAGTCGCCCAGGGCGAAGAGCTGCAGGCAGAAGCTGTCTTCCCGCCGCTCGGCCAGAAAGTCGCCGTGGCAGGCCAGGCAATCGGCTTGCTGCCCCATCGGCAGCTTTTTGAAGACACGTAGGTTCATAGGCGGCCTCCACAACCGGAACCCGTAGTTGTCTGGTTCCAAGCCCGGTACATTATATTAGACGTTTACTATTTTATCCTGCTTTCCTTAAAGCCCGACCGCAGGAATACGTAATATAATAATACTGCGGCCACTCTTCTACCTTCGCGGCATGAGAACATTCCGCTTCCCCCACCCCCTGGTGCTGCTGGTGGGCTTTATTGCTGTGGCCATGCTGCTGAGCTACGTGCTGCCGGCCAGCGAATTTGCCCGCCAGGCCGACGCCGCCACCGGCCGCGACGTAGTGGTGGCCGGCTCCTACCACCGCGTGGCGCCCACGCCGGTGAGCCCGCTGCAGGCCCTGGTGGATATTCCGAAGGGCATGGCCGAGGCGGCCAGCGTGATTTTCCTGGTGTTTTTGGCCGGCGGGGCCTTCACCGTCGTCGACCACACCGGGGCCCTGCGCCGGGGCGTCGACTGGCTGCTCGACAAGTTCCGGGGGCGGGAGGCGGTGGTGATTCCCATCATTTCCGTGCTGTTTGCCACGATGGGGGCGCTGGAAAACATGCAGGAAGAAATCATTCCCTTGGTGCCCGTACTGCTGATTCTGATGCGCCGCATCGGCTACCCGCCCCTGACGGCGGTGGCCGTGAGCCTGGGCTCGGCGGCCGTAGGCGCGGCCTTTAGCCCCCTGAACCCGTTTCAGGTCGGCATAGCCCAGAAGCTGGCCCAGCTCCCGCTCTTGTCGGGCGGGGCTTTTCGGATGGCATTTCTGGTAGTGGCCTTGGGGCTGTGGATACTCGGCACGGTGCGCTTTGCCCAGAAAAATCGGGTGGCGCCCCAGGCCGCCGATGCCGCGGACGCCACGGCGGGCGGAGCTGGCCGGCACGGACTAGTGCTGCTGCTGCTCTTGCTCACGTTCAGCTACTTCGCCTACGGGGTGCTGGAGCTGGGCTGGGACTTCGAGCAGATGGCGGCGCTGTTTTTCACCCTGGGCATTGTGGCGGGCCTGGTGGGCGGCCTGGGGCTGACGGGCACAGCCGAGGGCTTCATTGCCGGCTTCCGCGACATTGCCTTCTCGGCCCTGCTCATCGGCTTTGCCCGGGCCATTTTCGTCGTGCTCGAGCAGGGCCACATTGTCGATACCATCGTGCAGGCGCTGTCGGCCCCGCTGGCCCACCTGCCCGTAACGGTGGCGGCCCTGGGCATGATGGGCGTGCACACGGCCCTGCACCTGCCCGTGCCCAGCGTGAGCGGGCAGGCCGTGCTGACCATGCCCTTGCTCGTGCCCCTGTCAGATTTGATCGGGCTGCCGCGGCAGGTGACGGTGCTGGCCTACCAGTACGGCGCCGGCCTGTGCGAGCTGCTCACGCCCACCAACGGCGCCCTCATGGCCATGCTCGTCGCCTGCGGAGTGCGCTTCGACCAGTGGTGGAAATTCGTATTCCCGCTCTACCTGGTGCTGCTGGCCGTGGGCATTGCGGCCGTCGTCATCGGTATTGCCGTGGGGTTGAAGTAAACACGAGCTGTCATGGCGAGCAACGCGAAGCAATCCGTCCCGGACGACGCGCCGAACTTTGTGAATCGAAAAGCCCCGACGTTAGAAAAACGTCGGGGCTTTTTGGTGAAAAGAGGCTGGTCACTTTTCAGAGGACGAATTGACGCCGCTTGAAGCGCGGAATGGCTGGTGCCTCGCAATGGCAGGTCCAGCGTGACAAGGTTAGCGTGCCGGGTTTAGGCGAAGCGCAGCTCCTCGGCTTCGAAGATGCGCTTGAGCTTGCGCTTTTTCTCCACAATCTGGAAGCGGGTGCGGTGGCGGGTTTCGTCCCAGTACACGTCGGACACCAAGCCGCGGTGGGCCGGCTGCCCGGGCGCGGGGCTAACTTCCTCCACCAGGTCGCCGAAGCTGAACGGGGGCTTGTCGGGCAGCTCCGTGAACAGCTCCCCACTGACTTTAAACTGCTGCTCGTCGTAGCGCAGCAGAATCCAGTCCTCGGTTTCGTCGATTTTCTCGAAGAGCTTCCCCATCGGTTCCAGCCACTCGAAGGTGCGGCGGTTGGCGGGGTGAATGTAGCGGAAGCCGTAGTCGGGCGTCCAGGCGTAAAGGCCGAAAACAACGGGTTTGGGGCGGGGCACGGAAACGAAAGATGGTACGAAATAAAAACCCGGCTGCCGGATTTTGGTTCGCCAAAGCTAACGGCCCCCGGCGGTTTATTCGCTACCCCGGAGCCGGGCCGCGGCGTGGGCCACCACCCGGTCGCGGTGGGCGGGGCCGTCGTGCAGGTCGGCAAAGGAAATCCGCTGCGCCGCCCCAGATTCGTGGTGTACCAGCAGGTCGGCGGCTCCCACGGGCTCTACGGCCGTCACGTCGGCCCAGCGCACGTGAAAGGCGGGACCCAACAGCCGGAGCCGGCCGCTGAAACCTTCCTCGTGCAGGTGCAGATGGCGCCGCTGCCCCACCCGGTGCAGGTTGAAGGCCAGCACGACGAAAAACGCGGCCAGGGTTCCGTACAGAAAAGGCAGCACGTGCACTTTATGAACGCCGCTGAGCAGTTCGGCCTCGTGGTGGCGGTGCCAGATGTGGTAGCCTTCCAACGCCAGAACGCCCGCCGCGGCCAGCTCCAGCCACGCCACCCGCTCGTGGTGGAAGGGGCGCTGCTTTAGATGCCGCCACTCCCGCAGCATCAGCCCCAGGTAAGCGGCCCCGACTACAAATTCCGCCCCCGTCACCCAGGACAGCGGTTCCCGGCCCGTCAGCGCGTCGAGGGCGGTGAAGACCAGCACCACGGCGGGCACCACGTGGCCAACGCTCTTTTTGCGCTGGCGCTGGGCGTGCTCCCGGTGGTAGAGCGTGACGCGGCCGGCCGGCATCGGGGCAGTGGAGGAAGTCGAGGAAGTCATGGGGGAAGCACGGCATTTTTCCCCTTTCCCGCAAGCCGAGGCCGGGCCCCCAAAGCCGGCAGCAACCAGTATTTACCCGTTCAGGCTGAGCGGCTTCGGCGTGGGTCTATAACCCGGGCGCTAGCTATGGAGTTAAACGCCCAAAGCCGTTGAGCTTTCGTGCTGATTTTCCGCTGTACCCATGCCTTCTGAGACTACCTCTTCGCCTACCTCCACGCTGCAAGCCGGCATGGGGGCCATTCCCCATGCTGCCGGTACCACTTTCCGCGTCTGGGCGCCCCACGCCGAGGCCGTGGCCGTGGTCGGCCCCTTCAACGACTGGAACCACAGTGCCCACCCGCTCACCCACGAAGCCGACGGCTACTGGGCCGCCGACGTGGCCGACCTGGGCCCCGGCACCGAGTATAAGTTCTGGCTGCGCACCGCCGACGGGCAGGAGCTGACCCGCAACGACCCCTACGCCCGCGAAGTCACCCACTCGGCCGGCTCCTCGGTGGTGCCCACCCTGGACTTCGACTGGCAGGACGACCACTTCGAGATGCCCGCCTGGAACACGCTGGTCATCTACGAGCTGCACGTAGGCACGTTCAACCCCCGGACCGCCGATCAGCCCGGCACCTTTCTCGACGTGGTTGAAAAGCTCGACTACCTGCAGCAGCTGGGCATCAACGCCATTGAGGTGATGCCGCCCACCGAGTTTCCCGGCGGCCGCAGCTGGGGCTACAACCCCTCCCACCCCTTCGCCCTCGAAACCGACTACGGCGGGCCCCAGGCCTTCAAGGAGCTGGTCAAGCAGGCTCACCGCCACGGCATCGCCGTGATTCTGGACGTGGTCTACAACCACTTCGGCCCCGGCGACCTGGATTTGTGGCAGTTCGACGGCTGGCAGGAAAACGACGGCGGCGGCATCTACTTCTACAACGACTGGCGGGCCGAAACGCCCTGGGGCCACAACCGCCCCGACTACAGCCGCCCCGAAGTGCGCCGCTACATCCGCGACAATGCCCTGATGTGGCTCGAAGACTACCGCGTCGACGGCCTGCGCTGCGACTCCATTTCCCACATCCGCAACGTGGACGGCTCCAACGACCCCAGCCGCGACCTGCCCGACGGCTGGAGCTTGATGAAGTGGATCAACGAGGAAATTCAGGCCAAGATGCCCTGGAAAATCACCATTGCCGAGGATCTGCAGGGCAATGAGTACATCACCCGGGCCCCGGACGCCGACGGCCAGGGCTTTGCCGCCCAGTGGGATGCCGCCTTCGTCAACATCCTGCGCGAGGCCCTGACTACCCCCAACGACGCCGACCGCAACCTGTCTGCCGTGGCCCAAACGCTAGCCCAGGCCTACAACGGCGACGCCTTTCAGCGCGTGATTTACACCGAGTCGCACGATGAGGTGGCCAACGGTAAGTCCCGGGTGCCGGAGGAAATCATGCCCGGCGAGGCCCACGGCTGGTTCCCGAAGAAGCGCGCGACGCTGGGGGTGGCCTTGGTGTTTACCGCGCCCGGCGTGCCGATGCTGTTTCAGGGCCAGGAGTTTCTGGCCGACGGCTACTTCTCCGACGACCAGCCCCTGCAGTGGCAGCGCGCCGACGAGCTAGGCGGCCTCGTGCACCTGTACCGCGACCTGATTGGGCTGCGCCGCAACCTGACCGGCACCACCCGCGGCCTGACGGGTCAGCACACGGAGGTGTTCCACGTGAATAACGACGAGAAAACGCTGGCTTTCCGCCGCTGGGACGCGGGCGGGGCCGGCGACGAAACCATCATCCTGGCCAACTTCGCCGACGTCACCCACGACTCCTACACCGTGGGGCTGCCCGCCGCCGGCCGCTGGCACGTGCGCTTCAACTCTGACTGGCAGGGCTACGACCAGCAGTTCGGCAACTTCGAGAGTATGGGCACCGACGCCGAGGAAGGCAGCTACGACGGGCAGCCGTTTCACGCCGCATTCGGGCTGGCCCCCTATTCCGTGCTCATCATTTCCCAGGACGCCTAACCCCGCTTCCCTGGGGCAAGTTGAGCCCTTTAAAGGCGGGAGGCCGGCCAGATCCGCACCGGATGGGCCTGCTTCCCGCTTTTTTTTGGACCCGTCCCGTCAATACCGTAGTCAAACACAAGGAGAAAACTATCTTGCCGCTCCACGCCAACACCCGCCTTATGCAAGTTCCCGCTCCTGCGCCCAACCCCATTGCCCCCGATGCCCTGCTGGTTGAAGTGGCCTGGGAAGTCTGCAATCAGGTGGGCGGCATCTACACCGTGATTCGCTCCAAGGTGCCGGCCACGGTGCAGGTCTGGGACGACCGGTACTGCCTGCTGGGCCCCTATTTTGCCCACCAGGCCCAGGGCGAGTTTGAGCCCATCGACGAGTACGAGCTGGAGCACCTGCGCAAGGACGACCCCTTTGCAGGCGCCGTGCGCCAGATGCGGGCCCACGGCTTCGACGTGCAGTACGGGGTCTGGCTCGTCACGGGCCGGCCCCGGGTGGTGCTGATTAACCCCTACCAGGTCTACGACCGGCTGGGCGGCATCAAGTCCGACCTCTGGGAGCATCACGGCATTCCGACCCCCGATTCCGACGACCTACTGCACCAGGTGGAGGCATTCGGGCTGCTGGCCAAGATCTTTCTGCAAACCCTGACGGCTGAAACGGTGCCGGATCGGCGCGTTATCGGTCACTTCCACGAGTGGATGACCGGCGTGGCCATTCCGGCCCTGCGCCGGGAGCAGGTGCCGGTACACTTATTGTTTACGACCCACGCCACGCTGCTGGGCCGCTACCTGGCCATGAACGACCCGAACTTCTACGACCACCTGATGCAGGTGAACTGGGCGGCCGAGGCGGTGCACTTCAACATCGAAACCGCCGTGCGCATCGAGCGGGCCGCGGCCCACGGCTCCCACGTGTTTACCACCGTGAGTGAGCTGACCGTGCGCGAGTGCATCTACCTGCTCGACCGGATTCCGGACGCGGTGCTGCCCAACGGCCTTAACATTGAGCGGTTTGTGGCTTTGCACGAGTTTCAGAATCTGCACCAGCAGTACAAGGCCAAGATTCACGAGTTTGTGATGGCGCACTTCTTCCAGTCGTACTCTTTCGACCTGGACAACACGCTCTACCTGTTCACCTCCGGGCGCTACGAGTACCACAACAAGGGCTTTGACCTGACCTTGGAAGCCCTGGCCCGGCTCAACTACCGCCTCCAGCAAAGCGGGCTCGACGGGCAGGTGGTCATGTTTTTCATCACCAAGCGGCCGTTTCACAGCATCAACCCGCAGGTGCTCCAGAGTCGGGCCATTCTGGATGAGGTGCAGGAAACCTGCGAGGCCATTGAGCGGCAGGTGGGCGAACGGCTGTTCTACGCCGCCGCCGCCAGCACCGACCACCGCCTGCCCGACCTGAGCAGCATGGTCGACGACTACTGGAAGCTGCGCTACCGCCGCACCCTGCAAAGCTGGAAAACCCACGCCCTGCCGCCGGTTATCACCCACAACCTGGTCGACGACGCCAACGACGACATTCTGAACTTCCTGCGCCGCTCGAACCTGGTCAACAACCAGCACGACCGGGTGAAAATCGTGTACCACCCCGACTTCGTCTCGCCTACCTCGCCGCTGTTTGGCATGGAGTACGGGCAGTTTGTGCGGGGCTGCCACCTGGGCATTTTCCCGAGCTACTACGAGCCCTGGGGCTACACCCCGCTCGAGTGCGTGGCCCGCGGCGTGCCGGCCATCACCTCCGACCTGTCGGGTTTCGGCGACTACGTGATGGAAACCGTGCCCGACCACGAAGCCAAGGGCATTTACGTGGTCAAGCGCCAGGAAAAGTCCTTCGACGAGTCGGCTGAGGAGCTCACCGACATGCTCTGGAACTTCGTGCAGCTCAACCGCCGGGAGCGAATCATGCAGCGCAACAACGTGGAAAGCTCCGCCGAACTCTACGATTGGAAAAACCTGCGCGTGCACTACGACCGGGCCTACGCCCTGGCGTTGGAGCGGGACTAAGCCCCGGCCCACCTTGGGATGTTGCTGCGGACCACCTTTAATCCGGGGCGGCACTGACGGGCGTATATTTCCGCCAAGCTGGTGCTTCCACCGGCCGCTCCGGCTTTTTCCCGCTGCTTTGTGCTTCTGAAACCTCGCCTGCTGTTCCCGGCTTTGCTCCTGCTCCTGATGGGGGCCGTCACTGCTGTGGCTCAGGAGCTGTGGCTGCAGCCGGCCCGGTTTTGGGTAGCTCCTGGCACGTCCCAGCACATCCGCGTGCTGGTCGGCGACAACTTCGCCGGGGCCCGCTGGCCGGGCCGGAGCAGCCGGCTCACGAGCTTTGTGCAGTATGCCCCCGGCCAAACGCTGGACCATACTGCCGCCGCCCGCCTGGCCGATACGCTGGCTACCACGGTCATGTTTGTGCGGCCCGGCGTACACCTGCTGGCCTTCAGCACCACCAGCAACTACGCGGAGTTGGAAGCCGGCAAATTCACCGAGTATCTGCGCCAGCAAGGTCTGGATTACATCATTGCCCTGCGCGAGCAGCGGCAGCAGCAACTCAAGCCCGGGCGGGAAATGTACCGCCGCTGCGCCAAAACGCTGGTGCAGGTGGGTGCCGGCGGCCCGGATACGGCCCGCACCTATGCCCGCGCCGTGGGACATGCCCTGGAGCTGGTACCCGAACAAAACCCGTACGCCGCCAAGCCCGGGGCCTCGCTCACGGTGCTCGTGCTGGCCGCGGGGCAGCCCCAGCGCGGGGCTTTGGTGCAGGTGCGCCAGCGCTTACCGGGCCAACAAACGGCGCAACTTTTCACTTTTCGCAGTAACCAAAACGGCCGCGTGCTGTTCAAGCTTAGTGCGGGAGCTACCTACCTGGTCAGCACGGTGCGCATGGAGCCCGCTGCCGATCCGCAGGTGGCCGATTGGCAAAGCACCTGGGCCACGCTCACCTTCGGCACCGCCGGGATTTCGGCCCGCTGAAATCCCGGAATTTTCTCCTAACTTGGTCGTCCCGCGCACTCCGCACCCGATTTTTTTTTTCCTACCTTCGCAACTCCCTAAAAAACTCCGACACCACAGACGGTATGAAGTACTCGATTGATAAAAAGGAAACTTACACGATTATCACCATTGACGAGAAAAAGCTCGATACAACCGTCGCGCCTGATCTGAAGTCGGAGTTCGTGAAGTTGAACGCAGAAGGTATCAACAACCTGATCCTGGATTTGCAGAACGTGAAGTACACGGACTCGTCGGGCCTGAGCTCCATCCTCATTGCCAACCGTCTGTGCAACTCGACCGGCGGCCTGCTGGTGCTCACCGGCCTGCAGGACCACGTGATGAAGCTCATCACCATCTCCAAGCTCGAATCGGTGCTGCATATTCTGCCCACCGTGGAAGAAGGCATCGACCGAATCTTCCTTCACGCCATCGAGCGGGACCTGACCAGCAAAGAATAGCTTTTGACCAAGCTGTGAGCTGTTGGCTGTTAGCCGTTAGTGTTGCGCTGACGGCTAATGGCTGACAGCTTTTTTCGTTTAGCGGAGCTTCATCCGCCGTTCACTTCTTTCGCCTATACGCCGCCGCCGCACCCCGCTATTTTGGAGTTTGAGTTGAAAATTCTGGGCAGCGCCTCTGCCACGCCGTTTCTCAACCGTCACCACACGGCGCAGGTGCTCACGGTCGGGCCCCATTCTTACCTGATTGACTGCGGCGAGGGCACCCAGCGCCGGCTGCTCGAGCACAAGGTGCGCCACCAGCGCCTCAACACCATCTTCATCTCCCACCTGCACGGCGACCATTTCTTCGGCCTGTTTGGGCTGCTGAGCACCATGCACCTGCAGGGCCGTACCGAGCCCGTGCTGCTGTTTGGCCCCGCCGGCCTCGACGAGATTCTGACCACGCAGTTTCGCGTCTCGCACACTCAGCTCTCGTTTCCGCTCGAATTCACGGCCGTCGATACCGAGCAGCACGCGCTGGTGTACGAAGACCGCTACGTGACGGTGCACTCGCTGCCCATGCGCCACCGCATTCCGTGCTGCGGCTACCTGTTTCGGGAAAAGCCAAAGCGCCGCCACCTCGACAAGACCCGCCTGCCCGCCGGCCTCAGCCCCGCCCAGCTCCACCAGCTGGCCCAGGGCGAAGACGTGCGCGACGAGGCCGGCCAGGTGCAGGTGCGCCACCTCGACGTGAGCACGGCTGCCAGCCACTCGCGCAGCTACGCCTTCTGCTCCGACACGCTCTACACCGAAAGCCTGGCCGCGCTGGTTCACGGCACCGACCTGCTCTACCACGAGGCTACGTTCCTGGACGAGATGCGCGAGCGGGCTCAGGTCACCCACCACTCCACGGCCCGGCAGGCGGGACAGTTTGCCGGCCTGGCCGAAGCCAAGCGCCTGCTCATCGGCCACTTCTCGTCCCGCTACCGCGACCTGACCCCGCTGTTGGAAGAAGCCCGGGCCGTGTTTGAGCCCGTGGAGCTGGCCGTGGAAGGATCCGTGTTCAATGTGGCGGAGTAAGCTCAGAAATTCAGAACCTAAAGATGAGAGCCCAAAACGTAGAAATGTTCCGACGTTTTTTTTCTAAGCTCCAGGTTCTAAGCTCTCCTATCTAAGCGCTCTTGAAAACCTACGACCACAAGAAAACCCAGCTCTACCTCGTTCTGAGCGGTATTTTCATCGTCAATGCCCTGCTGGCCGAGATTATCGGGGTGAAGATTTTCTCCCTGGCCCCGCTCATCGGGCGGCCCGACAACCTGACGGCCGGCGTGCTGATCTGGCCCGTGGTATTTGTGACTACCGACATCATCAACGAGTACTTCGGCAAAGCCGGCGTGCTGCGGGTGAGCTACCTGACGGCGGCCCTGATTCTGTTCGCCTTTTTGGTCATCTACGCCACCACCAAGCTGCCCCCGGCCGCCTTTTGGCTCGACGTGAACAGCAAAGACCCGCAGGGTCGGCCTATCAACATCGACTTTGCCTACCAGATGATTTTCCGGCAGGGCCTGGGCATCATTGCCGGCTCACTCACGGCCTTCGCCATCGGGCAGGTACTCGACGCCACCGTGTTTCAGCTGCTGCGCCGGGCCACCCGGGGCCGCTACGTCTGGCTGCGGGCCACCGGCTCCACGCTCATCTCCCAGCTCGTCGACAGCTTTGTGGTGCTCTACGTGGCCTTTTACCTGTTTGGCAACTGGAGCTTCGCGCAGGTGCTGGACGTGGCCAACACCAATTACTGGTATAAATTTGCGGCGGCCATCCTGCTCACGCCGGTCCTGTATCTGGCTCACTTCCTCATCGACCGGTACCTGGGTCCGGCCGAAACCACCGAGCTGCAGCAGGAAGCCGTAGCCGATATAAGTGTATGATTTCAACAAAGTCAGTTTCCAGACTAGCGTTAGGCACCTTCTTGTGTTTTGGTATAGCAGTGACTAAGCCTGGGTACGCGCAGGGCCTGGTCAGCAGATACGCCATCGACTTCCTCCGCGGCCCGGGCACCTACCTGTTAGCCGACGGTACTGCCGGGCAAGGAAACCTGCAATTCAAAACCCGTGGGGAATCGGTGCTGTACGTGAATAAAAAACAGAAATTCTCCGCCTCACAGGTCCGTTCATTCACCATCAACGGCCATACACTGGTACCCCAGGGCATTTTCGACTTTGAATTTGGCCTGCATTCCTACCACGCCGACAACGCCTTTATCGAGTATGCCGACACTACCGGTCCGCTGCAGTTGGCAGTGTACTACACGGCTGAGCCCACGGGCAATATGACCTCCTACTTCACAACCTTCCTGGTGAGGCCGCGCGGCACGCAGGCGTTTGAGACCGGACCCGACAACAACAATAAATGGCGCAAAGCGGAGCGGCAAAGAATGGCGCCTTTCTTTGCCCCCTGGCCCGAGTTGCAGCAGGCCGTGCTTAGCGGCACAGTCACTTTCGAAAATTTCCCTGACTACCTGCGCCGGGCCAACCAGCAAGGCCGGTAAATCTTTCAAAACTCTCCCATGTCCCGCATCCTGACCGGCATTCAGAGCACTGGCCGCCCCCACCTGGGCAACCTGCTCGGCGCCATTCTGCCCGCCATTGAGCTGTCGAAAAGCTCGGCCAACGACTCGCTCTACTTCATTGCCGACCTGCACTCCCTGACCACCGTGCGCGACGCGGCCCTGCTGCGCCAAAACACCTACGCGGTGGCCGCCGCCTGGCTGGCCTGCGGCTTCGACACGGACAAAAACCTGTTCTACCGCCAGTCCGACGTGCCGCAGGTGACCGAGCTGACCTGGTATTTGTCGTGCTTCACGCCCTACCCGATGCTGGCCAACGCCCACTCGTTCAAGGACAAGTCGGACCGGCTGTCCGACGTGAATGCGGGGTTGTTTACCTACCCCGTGCTCATGGCGGCCGACATTCTGCTCTACGACGCCGAGATTGTGCCCGTGGGCAAGGACCAGATTCAGCACCTCGAAATTGCCCGCGACATTGCCTCGGCCTTCAATAACCGCTACGGGGAAACCTTCGTGCTGCCCAAGGCCCGCGCCGACGAGCAACTGATGACCATTCCCGGCACCGACGGGGCCAAGATGAGCAAGAGCTACGGCAACATCATCGACATCTTCCTGCCCGAGAAAGAGCTGCTCAAAACCATCAAAACCATCATTTCGGACAGCACCCCGCTCGAAGCGCCCAAGAATCCGGACGCGGACGTGACCTATAAGCTGTATTCGCTGCTGGCCTCGCCGGCCGAAACCGAAGCCATGCGCCAGAACTACCTGGCCGGGGGCTACGGCTACGGCCACGCCAAAAAAGAGCTCTACGAGCTGATTCTGCGCCGCTTCGCCACCGAGCGGGAGCAGTTCAACTTCTACATGAACAACCTGCCCGAACTCGACGCCAAACTCGCCGAGGGCGCCCGCAAAGCCCAGGCCTACGGCTCGGCAGTACTCAACAAGGTGCGGGAAAAAGTAGGCTACGCCGCGCGGTAGCGGTGAGATGGTGAACTGGTGAGCTGGTGAGTTTTCGTGCTGTCGGACCTGTCATTGCGAGGCGTAGCCGAAGCAAGCCGTCCTCTGACATGTAAACAGCTCCTTTCCAGCAGAAAGCCCCGACGTTGGCATACGTCGGGGCTTTCTGTATCATCGGTATCATGAGGCTTGGCTCGTTGCTCAGGACGGCTTGCTTCGGCTACGCCTCGCAATGACAGGCAAATCAAAAGCGCCGCTGAAACGTCAACTCACCAGTTCACCATCTCACCTAATACACCAGCCCGTCGATGCTGGGTTGAGGCTTTTGCTCGCTGGAGAAGCTGAAGCCAACCTTGCTGCCCCGGCTTACCTGCTGGTTTTCGAGCTTCTGCTTGACCGTGATTTTCTGGATGTCCTGCATGGGTGGGGCAATCAGGTCGTTGTTGACGGCCGCAATCATGGCACTTTCCACGAACAGCCGCAGCATATCGGGCGTCAGGAAGTTGTCGGCCATGTCGTTGTCGGGCAGCTCGAGCTGCTGCACGCCTTCGAGGAAGTAGTGGTTTTCGATGTTGATCAGCAGGCGGCCCACCAGGTAGCCCGGGTCGTTCAGGCGCTGGTACTTGATGGAGTCGGCCATGAAGTTGTAGGCCATGATGTGCCCGAAAAACCGCCGCCGGAAGTCCTGCTCCACGTACTTGGACGGCATGGGACCGTAGTCGTCGGGGAAGGTGACGATGTTGGAGTGCATCACAAACACGAGCAGGTCGCCGGAAAACTTGATGTGAAACTCCATGTCGCTCACCGGGCGGTACTCCACCAGCACGCTGCTGTCGACGGGGCTCAGCTTGCGGCTCAGCTCTACCACCAGCTCCTGCGACACCTTGCGCAGCAAGTCGAAGGCGGCGCCGGTGTTGCGGAAGATGGCCTGCTTGGCAATGGACTTCTGCTTGAGACCCTCGAAAATCTGGTCGAGCCGGTCGGCCGGGGCTTCCACCGGGGAGCCGGGCGCGGCGGTGGGCGCCTGGTTGGTGGCCATAGCCCCAGAGTGGGATTCGAGCGCCGGCACAACTTCGGGCAATGGCGTAGGCTCCGCGTCGGAAGCCGGGGGAATCAGGTTGGTGGGCGACTTGGTAGAGGGCATGGAAAGGAGCAACAGGTGGAGAAAAGGCCGGGCAACTCGGGCGGCCCGGGCCATTCAGGGCCACAGATGGCCTTGGCAAGTACGAAATATAGCGGCTCTGGGGTTCTGGCAAGCAGGGCACCGCTGGCCTAAAACCGGTCCAACAGCCGCTGCCCAGCAGGGGGGTATAAGTTTTCGAGGGGGTCCAAAACTTATACCCCCTACTCCTGGCTCACTGCAGGGGTATAAGTTTTTGAGGGGGTCTAAAAGTTATACCCCCTCCGCTCGGCCAGGGCCAGCCGCTAGACCCAGCCAGATAAAACTACCGCCCTGCGACCCAGGAGCCGGCTATTCCACCGGTAGCGGCCCCAGCCGCGGCGGAGCGGGCAGGGCCGCCGCTACCGGCCACTGCGGGCTGCGAAAGGCCACGGTCCGCAGCCCGGGGTGGGCAAACCCGGCGGCGGGCGGCAGCAGCATAGCCTGGGCCGACTCGTGGCTGAGCGCCTCCCCTACCGTGCGCACGGCCCCGGCCGGCACGGCGCGCCGTTCGAGCTCAGCCAGCAGCTCCGCCCCGGGCAGCTCCCCGATGCGGCCGTGCAACAACGCTTCCAGCGCGGCCCGGTGCGCTACCCGGGCTTCGTTGGTAGCAAACCGCGCCTCCGCAGCCCACGCCGCCCGCCCCAGGGCCTCGCAGAGCTGCCGAAACTGCCGGTCGGCGCCCACGGCCAAGATCAGCTGAATTCCGTCGGCGGCCCGGTACACGGTGCCGTAGGGCACGATGCTGGGGTGACCCGAGCCCAGGGGCTGGGGGTCGCGGCCCGTCACGAGCCAGGTGGCCGCCTGGTTGGCCAGCGAGGCCAGGGCGCTGTCGAGCAACGACACCTGCACCAGGGCGCCCTGCCCGGAGCAGGCCCGGCGGTAGAGGGCCGTGAGCAGGCCTTCTTTTAGCTGGTGGGCCGCCAGCAGGTCAATCAGCGCCACCGGCATTTTCTGGGGCGCCTGCCCGGGCAGGCCGTTCAGGTGCATAAAGCCGGTTTCGGCCTGGAGCACGGCATCGTAGCCGGCCCGCTTGGCGGCGGGGCCGTAGCCGGTGAGGTGGCCGTAGATCAGCTCGGGGTTCAGCTGCCGGAGCGCGGCGTAGTCGACGCCCAGCTTTTCCGCGTCGCCGGGCTTGTAGCTGGCCAGCACAATGTCGGCGCGGGCGGCCAGGCGGTGCACGGCGGCCAGGCCGGCGGGCGTGGTCAGGTCCAGCACCACCGACTCTTTGCCCCAGTTGGCGCAGCTGAAGTAGGCCGACACGTCGGTGTCGGGGGCTTCGGCGGCGGTTTTCCAGGTGCGGGTCACGTCGCCGGCCGGGGGCTCCACCTTCACCACGGTGGCACCCAGCTCGGCGAAGAACTGGCCCACCTGGGGCCCGGCCAGCACGCCGGCCAGCTCCAGAATCAGAATATCGGCAAAAGGCAGGGCGGCGGCAGCATTCATGCGGGCAAAGAAACGACGGAACGGCCGATACCCGCTGCGGCCCGCCCGGCCTGCCGAAACCATACCGGGCCGTTTTCCCTTATATTTACGTCAAATCAAGCGGTTTGCTGACCGGAAAACAGGGTCAGCGCATACTTTCACTTCATTTCGCTGAACCTTGAAGTTTACCGATTTCAATCTGCACGACGACCTGCTGGCCGGTGTGGATGCCATGAATTATCAGAATGCCACGCCCATTCAGGAGCAGGCCATTCCCAAAATTATCGAGGGCAAGGATTTGATTGCCTGCGCCCAGACCGGCACGGGCAAGACGGCGGCCTACCTGCTGCCCCTGCTCGACAAGATTTCCCACGCCAAGCACGGCAATACCTCGACCCTGATTCTGGTACCCACGCGGGAGCTGGCCACCCAGATCGACGAGCAGGTAACGGGCTTCGGCTATTTCGTGGAAGCCAGCAGCATTGCTATCTACGGGGGCGGCAAAAGTGAGAACTGGGAGCAGCAGAAGCGCGCCCTGACTTCGGGCGCTGACATCATCATTGCCACGCCGGGCCGCCTGATTGCGCACTTGCAGATGGGCTACGTCAAGTTCGACCAGATTAAGTACCTGGTGCTCGACGAGGCCGACAAAATGATGGACATGGGCTTCTCGGACGATATTCTCAACATCGTGCGCCAGCTGCCCAAGCAGCGGCAGACCCTGCTGTTTTCGGCCACGATGCCCAACAAGATCCGCGAGTTTTCCCAGCAGATCCTGAACCAGCCCGACGAAATCCGGCTGGCCGTCTCGAAGCCCGCCGCCGGCATCGACCAGCAGTTCTACATGGCCTTCGACCGCCAGAAGATTTACCTGCTCGAGCACATCCTCAAAACCCAGGACGTGCAGAGCATGGTGCTGTTTACGAGCCAAAAAGCGGCCGTGGCCGGCATCGTGCGCGCCATCAACAAGCTGGGCTACGTGGCCCAGGGCATCAGCTCCGACCGTACCCAGGAAGAGCGGGAGCAGATCATGCGCGCGTTTAAAAACAAGCAGTTCCCGATTCTGGTGGCCACCGACGTGCTCAGCCGCGGCATCGACATCGACTCTTTGAGCCACGTGGTGAACTACGACATCCCGCGCGCCGCCGAGGATTACGTGCACCGCATTGGCCGCACGGCCCGCGCGGCCACCAAGGGCACGGCCATCACCTTCATTGCCGACCAAGACCAGGACCGGGTGGTGAAGATTGAGAAGCTCATTGAGCGGGAGCTGGAAAAGCAGAATATCACCGAAGGCCTCGGCCTGGGCCCCGCCCCGGAATTTGACCCCAAGCGCTTCAGCGGCCTGGGCGGCAAAATCGGGGGCCGGCCCGAGCGGGGTGGCCGCTCCGGCGGCGGCCGTGGCCCACGGCCGGAAGGAGCCCGCGGCGAAGGGGGCCGCGGCCCGCGCCGCGACAACCACGACCCCAAGGACCCGCGCCACAAGGAACGCATTGCCAACGCCCAGGCGGCCCTGGCCGCACTGGACGCCGGCCAGGCCCCGGCCGTGCCCTACCAGCGCCCCCCGCGCCCCGAAGGCGAAGCCCGCCCACCCCGCACCCCGCGGCCGGAGGGGGAAGCCCGTCCGCCCCGGGAGCCCCGGGCACCCCGTCCCGAGGGGGAGGCTCGCCCCCCACGCGAACCGCGTGCGGAAGGTGAAGCCGGCACCGGCAAGCCTCGCCGGAAGCGCGGGGGCCGCAACCGCGGCGGCCGCGGGCCCCGGCCCGAAGGTGGGGCAGAAGCAACCACCGCCGCGCCGGCTGCGCCCAGCGCGGAATAACAACTAAACGCAAAACGCCCCGCTAGGAAAGTAGCGGGGCGTTTTGCGTTTAACCGAGCGGCAATAAGTCCGAGTAAGAAGCTAGGCCAGCCCGAAGTTTTGCCGGATCAGGTTCATAAAGTCCTGCTCCGGCAGCTCGGCTTTGGTTTTTAGCAGGGCCTGCGCGTCGGGGCCGGCAATGTAGCGGAGCTGGGGCGTGCCGTCGGTGGCGGCGGCGTAGATGACTTCGGCAATCTCGGCGGCGGTGGAATGGTTGCCGCTGCGGCTGCGGAAGGCCTCCAGTACGCTGCGCACCTGCCCGGCGTAGGAGTTAGCGGCATCGGCGGGGTCGAGGGTCATTTGCAGGGAGCGGGTGGCGAAGTCGGTGGCCACGCCGCCGGGAGCCACCACCTTGACCTGAATGCCGAACGGCGCCAGCTCGTACCACAGCGACTCGGAAAAACCGTCGAGGCCGAACTTGGTGGCGTGGTAGAGCGAGTTCATGGGGAAGCCCGTGCGTCCGCCCACCGAGGTGATGTTGAGGATAACCCCGGACTTCTGCTCCCGCAGAAAGGGCAGCGCCGCCCGCGTCACGCTAAACACGCCGAACACGTTGGTGGCAAACTGCTGCTGAATCTGCTTGGTGGTCGCCGTTTCAAACGGCCCCACCAGCCCGTAGCCAGCATTGTTGACCACCACGTCGAGCGAGCCGAAATCCTGGTGGGCCTGCTGCACCACGCGGTTCACGGCGGCCTCGTCGGTGACGTCGAGGGCGTAGGTGCGCACGGTGGGCAGGTCCTGGAAGTTTGCGTCGGCGGGGTGGCGCAGGGTGGCCGCCACGTTCCAGCCGTGCTGGGCAAACAGGCGCACGGCGGCCTCGCCGATGCCGGTGGAGGTGCCGGTGATGAAAACAGTCTTCATGGCTGGAGGAGGTTAAGGAGTTTGCACATGCTGACGGATAATGGCCGGGTTTACTTTACCCGCTCGGCCAACAGTTCCCCGGCCGCCATTACCGCGTACCCGACCAGCTTTCTTTCCTCCACGATAGTTTTCAGCTGCTCGGTGGAATAGTTGCGAAACGTGTGCTTAAACTTCTCGATGTCCTGCCGCTGTATTCGTTTGACCTGCTTTGAGTCGGGCTTCGCGGAAATAAGGTTCAGCAGCCATTCATTGACTCTGGCGCGGTTCAGCAGGTAGTATACCAGAGCGAATAACAGCGCGAAAACTTGGAAGGAAATAGTTGATTCGTCATAGCCTAACCCTACGCTTACCAAGCTGGGCAGGTAGTTGGAAATTCCAATTATCCAGAGGGTTAACAACACCAGTACAGCGTACTTGAAATAGGGCCTTGCTTTCCAATAAGTGCTCAGCGCCATGCCCAGGACGGCAAATCCGATGTAGTGGTGATAGTTGAAGGCTTGCGCATACGCCTCCCCATCCACGTACACCGGAATATTGAGAATGGCGTAAATGGTATAGAGGCTCAAGGCTGCCAAAACCAGAAGCGGAACGAGGTTTGGCGTAATCTTGCTCTTCATTGTATCCATTAGGTCGGCCGCGTTTTGTGGTCCACCACGACTAGAGCACCTGCCCCACCCCAAACAGCACCGTAAACACCAGCGTGGTCAGGGCCATCTGCTTGAGGAGCGGGTCGAGCTGCATGCTGTCCTGGCGCTGCCACACGCGGCGGGCATTGAGCAGCAGCAGCGGGGCGGCCAGCAGAAACAGCCACTGCCAGGGCGAGTGGTAAGTCAGCGCGACGTAGACCACGGCGCAGGCCAGGCCCAGCACCAGCAGCACCCAGTGGTAGCGCCGGGCGTGCACGGGCCCCAGGCGCACGGGAATGGTGATTTTGCCGGCCAGCTCGTCGGAGCGAATGTCCCGGATGTTGTTCACGTTGAGCACGGCCGTGGCAAAGCAGCCCAGCGCCGCGGCGGGCAGCAGCACGGACAGCGGCAGCGCCCGCGCCTGCAGGTAATACGTGCCGCACACACCCACCAGCCCAAAGAAAGTGAACACCGACAGGTCGCCCAGGCCGGCGTAGCCGTAGGGTTTGGCGCCGGCGGTGTAGTTGATGGCCGCCCAGATGGCGCTTAGCCCCAGCACGAAGAAAGTCAGGAAAATCCAGGCGCCCGCCGTGCCCAGGGCTACCCAGAGCAGGCTCAACCCGCTTACCAACGACAGCAGCCCGAACAGCAGCATGCCGCGCTTCATCTGGGCCGGACTGATGGCCCCGCTCTGCACGGCCCGCTGCGGTCCTTCCCGGTGCACGCTGTCGGCGCCGTTTTGGGAGTCGCCGTAGTCGTTGGCGAGGTTGCTCAGAATCTGGAGCAATATGGTGGTCAGCACGGCCAGGCCGAACACGGCGGCACGAAACTGCCCGTGGCTGGCGGCCAGAAAGCCGCCGGTCAGGATGCTGGCCAACGCCAGCGGCAGGGTGCGGGGCCGAAAAGCCGAAATCCAGGCCTTGGCTGGACTAATGGCGGGGGAAGCAGAAGCGGGGGTCGAAAGCATATAAAGCAAAGATACTGTCATCCTGAGCAACGCGAAGGACCCCTACCGCTTCGTTGAGTTACTCGTGCAACGAAGCGGTAGAGGTCCTTCGCGTTGCTCAGGATGACAGCATGACGACACGCCAGACGCTAGGTTGCGCTCGGCGGGTCGTTCTAAACATGAAAGAAAGCTACTTCAGAATGGCTGCTACCAGCTCGTCGCTCATGGGCTTCACGTCGGACTTGTAGAAGCCCACCACGTGGCCCTGCTCATCGACGAGGTACTTGCAGAAGTTCCAGGTCGGCGCGTCGCTGACGGCCCCGTTGCGGGTTTTGTCGGCCAGAAACTGGTAGAGCGGGGCGGTGTCGTCGCCCTTCACCGAAATCTTGGCGAACATGGGGAAGGTCACGCCGTAGTTTTTCTCGCAGAACGTGGCAATCTGGGCGTTGGTGCCGGGCTCCTGCCCGCCGAAGTTGTTGGCCGGAAAGCCCAGCACGACCACCCGGTCGCCGTGCTTTTTGCTGAGTTCCTCAAGCTCCTTGTACTGGGGCGTATAGCCGCACTCCGAGGCCACGTTCACGATGAGCAGTTTTTTGCCCTGGTACTGGCTGAGCTTGACGTCCTGGCCGTTGATGTTCTTGACGGAGTAATCGTAAACGGAGCCGGTGGCAGTGGTTTCGGGAGCAGACATGGCGGAGGCGGGTTGAGTGGGTTGGGTGGTGGTGGAGGCCGAGCCGCAGGCGGCTAAGGCGCCCATCAGCACAACAGCAAGCGTTTTCATAGAGCAGGGGGGCGGGAAAGTGAGAGTGGCTACCGCGCCGATACCGGCCAAACCGCCGGGCAGCGGGCAATGTTTCGCCGGTAAGGTACGGCTTTGCCGGGCCATACATAGAGTTTTCTCTATCCTACTCCCCTACTTCCCAAAAACAAGAGCGCGGAGCTATTGCCCCGCGCCACGTACTTGCTGCGTTAGGTGCGGGGCACCGTGAGCCACTTTTCCAGATCCGTCGGTACGTAGGCCAGCATCTTGTCGATGAGGCCGGCGGGCGTGTCGTCCTGCTGGAGCTGGGCGCGGTTTTCGGGCCGCAGAAAGCCCTCGGTCACCATTTTGTCGAGAAACTGCAGCTGGTGGTCGTAGAAGCCCAGCACGTTAAAGACCCCGCTGGGCTTTTTATGCAGGCCCAGCTGCCCCCAGGTGAGCACCTCAAACAGCTCCTCGAGCGTGCCGAAGCCCCCAGGCATGGCAATGAAGCCCTCGGCCAGGTCGGCCATCAGCAGCTTCCGCTCGTGCATGCTCTTCACGATGTGCAGCTCCGTGAGTCCCACGTGGGCCAGCTCCTTGTCGGCCAGAAAATCGGGGATGACGCCCACGGCCCGGCCACCGTGGCGCAGCACGCTGTCGGCCACGGCGCCCATCAGGCCCACCCGGCCGCCGCCGTAGATTAGCGTCAGGTTGCGGCGGGCCAGCTCCTGGCCCATTAGCTCGGCCTGCTGGCGGTAGGTTTCGTTGAAGCCGGCGCTGGCCCCACAATAAACGGCAACACTTTTCATGCGGTACGAATGGCTAAGTGCGGGTTGATTCAGAACGGCAGCAATTACATACGCTCCGGCACCTCGATGCCGAGCAGGTTCATGCTGGCCTTGATGGTGCGGGCCGTCTGGGCCGACAGCGCCACCCGGAAGGCGCGCTTGGTTTCGTCGGTTTCCTGGAGGACGGGTACTTCGGCGTAGAAGCGGTTATAGGCTTTCGCCAGGTCGTAGGCGTACTGGGAAACCACGGCGGGCGAGAAGCTGCGGGCGGCTTCGGCTACTACGCTGCCGTAGCGGGCCAGCTCCTCCACCATTTCCCGCTCTGTTTTCTCCAGGGCGGGCAAAGTGGTGAAGTCGGCAGCCTCGGCAATCCCCATTTGCTGGGCCTTGCGGCGCAGCTGGGCAATACGGGCGTGGGAGTATTGAATGAACGGGCCGGTGTGGCCTTCCAGCTGCACCGACTCCTCGGGGTTGAACAGCATCCGCTTCTTGGGGTCCACTTTGAGCAGGTAGTACTTCAGCGCGCCCAGGCCCAGGGTATGGAACAGTTGGGTTTGCTCGTCCTCGGTCAGGCCCTCGATTTTGCCCTTTTCCAGCGTGGCGGCCTTGGCGGCTGCCACCACTTCGCGCACCAGCTCGTCGGCGTCGACCACGGTGCCTTCCCGGGTTTTCATCTTGCCGGTGGGCAAGTCCACCATGCCGTAGCTGAGGTGGTGAATGGCGGCCGCGTAGGGCTTCTCC
This sequence comes from Hymenobacter persicinus, assembly GCF_004167665.1. GTDB lineage: Bacteria > Bacteroidota > Bacteroidia > Cytophagales > Hymenobacteraceae > Hymenobacter > Hymenobacter persicinus. The sequence goes on from NZ_SEWE01000029.1 coordinate 36,151, forward strand.
AGCTTCTGGAGGGTGGCCTGCAGCACCTGCATGTGGTAGTTCTGCTCGTCGGCAATAACGTAAATGCTCGAGTCGTAATGGAAGTCGCCGTACTTCAGCTCGGCCGTGCCCAAATCCTGGGTCAAATACACGCTGGTCCCGTCGGAGCGCAGCAGAATTTTCTGGTCGAGGCCCTCGGCGGCCAAGTCAACCCAGGTCGAGCCGTCTTCCTTACGGTAAAACAGGCCGCGGTCCAGGCCTTCCTGCACCCGCTCCTTGCCCAGCAGGTAAGTGCCCGACTCGTAGTAGAACTTGTCGAAATCCACGCCGATGGCGGCGTAGGTGGCGTTGTGGCCCTCGTACACCCAGCCGTTCATCTGCTTCCACAGGGCCACCACGGCCTCGTCGCCGGCCTCCCACTTCTGCAGCATGTCCCGGGCTTCGAGCATCAGCGGAGCCGACGCCTTGGCCACGTCCTCGGCCACGCCCTCGGCCACAAGCTGCTTGACCTGCTCGCGGTAGTGCTTCTCGAACAGCACGTAGTACTTGCCCACCAGATGGTCGCCCTTGATGTTGTCGGACTGCGGCGTTTCGCCGTGGCCGAACTGCTGGTAGCCCAGCATCGACTTGCAGATGTGGATGCCCCGGTCGTTGACCAGGTTCACCTTCGAGACGGTGGCGCCGGTTGCCTTCAGAATCTCGGCCACGGAGTAGCCCAGGAAGTTGTTGCGCAAATGGCCCAGGTGCAGGGGCTTGTTGGTGTTGGGCGAGGAATACTCCACTACCACATTCTGGGGGCCGCCGGTGGGCACGGGCGCGCCGTCGGGGCGCTGCACGAGCTGGGCAAACCGCCGCAGCCACTCCGCGTCGGCCACTTCCAGGTTCAGAAAGCCCTTGACCACGTTGTAGCCGCTGATGCGCGCGTCGTTGGCCGTCAGCCACTCGCCCAGGGCCTGCCCGATCTGCTCGGGGCCCTTGCCCAGGGCTTTGGTCAGCGGGAAGGTGACGAGCGTGAAGGAGCCGGCAAACTCCTTGCGGGTGGGCTGGATGGTCAGCTGGGTAGCGGGTACTTCAGCGCCGAAAACCTGCTGAATGGCGGCCACGAGGGCCGTTTTGATGTCTTGTTCGAGTTCTTGCACGGGGTGCGGAATATAGAGCGAGGCGCCGCCGAATCCGGGTTGCCCGGCGGGAATACTAGGCGCAAAAGTAGCGGAAGCGGCGGCGGGGTCCAACTGGAACCGGCCGCCGCTTCCGCAGCGCGCGAAATCAGGGTGTGGACTCCGCCTACGAGGTGCCGCCCCGGCCGGCCGTCACGTCCTGCACGCGCAGGTGGTCCTGAATGGCGTCGGTGGCGGCTTCCAGGATGTCGAAGGCGTTTTTGGCCATGGTGTTTTCCCGGTCGAGAGTAGGGTTGATTTCCACCATCTCGAAGCACACCACCCGGTCGTTGTCGAGCAGGGCGCGGCACAGGCCGATGGCTTGCTGCACGTCGAGGCCATCGACGACGGGCGTGCCGGTGCCCTTCGAGAAGCGCGAATCCAGGGAATCCACGTCGAAGCTGATGTAGACCAGGTCGCAGAAGCGCAGCTGCTCGTAGATTTCGCGGGCCACCTGCCGCGGCCCCTTGGCCTTGAACTCGGGCAGCTTGAAGTTGCGGATGCCCAGGCGCTCAATCACGGCGTCTTCCTGCTCTTCCGTGTCGCGCACGACCACGTACACCAAGTGCTCGGGCTTGAGCTTGGGGCCTTCCTCGCCCAGGTTTTTGAGCCGGCGCCAGAAAAACTCGGTTTCGGGCTCCACCACGTTGCGCTGGCACGCGAGGTTGTCCTCGCCCAGGGCCATGGCCAGGGGCATGCCGTGCACGTTGCCGCTGGGGGTGGTGTAGGGCGAGTGAATGTCGGCGTGGGCGTCAATCCAGACCACGCCCAGGGTTTTGTGCGGGTAGGCGGCCTTGATGCCGGCAATGGTAGCGGCGGCGTTGGAATGGTCGCCGGCCAGCACCAGGGGAAATTCGCCAAACCGGAGCGTCTGCTCGACGGTGCTGGCAATGCCCTTCTGCACGGTGTATATCGAGTCGATATGCTTGGCGAAGGGGAAATGATTTTTGTCGAACAAGACGTGGTTCTGATCCGGCACGGCCACGGCGTTGAAGCGGCGGAAGTAGTCGGAGCCTTTGTTCAGACAGGCAATCCGGAGGGCGTCGACCCCCAGACTGGCCCCACGAGTCCCGGCTCCGAGCTCGGAGCGGACTTCAATGAGCTTGATGCGGCGCATATAGTTACATGGGCAAAAAAGGGTTAAAAGGGTTAGATGCTTGCCGATTGAGCGGGTGGGAATTCCTCTCAGGCTTGACGCGCACGGACCTTCCGCCGCGACCAACGAACAAAGCACAACCAAAACCCCGCGGGCGGGGTATCTTTGCGGGCTCTAAGTTCGGAAAAAGCTTTTGCCTTCGGAAATACCAAGCTGAACTGTTTGTAGTCGCCAACCGGCCCCGGCGCCAATGGGCGGCCGTTTTTCTCTTTCCATAGCCCTTCTCCCCTTTTCTGCCCGCATGGATACCTACCACGACCTGATTTCCCAGACCTTCGACTTTCCCACCGACGAGTTCCGCGTGGAGCAGAACGAGCTGCGCTTCCACGACATTGACCTGATGGCCCTGGTGGAAAAGCACGGCACCCCGCTGCGCCTGACCTACCTGCCCAAAATCAGCTCCCAGATTCAGCGGGCCAAGGAATTATTCCGGCTCGGCATCGAGAAAACCGGCTACTCGGGCCGCTACTCCTACGCCTACTGCACCAAGGCCTCGCACTTCAGCTTCGTGGTGGAGGAAGCCCTGAAAAACGACGTGCACATCGAAACCTCGTCCTGGTTTGACACCAACATCATCCGGGCCATGCACGCCAAGGGCAAGGTCACGAAGGACACCTACATCATCTGCAACGGCTTCAAAACCGAGGAGTACAAGCGCGAAATCACGGCCCTGATCAACGACGGGTTCAAGAACTGCATGCCGATTCTGGACTCGCCCAACGAGGTGGAGTACTACCACGACAACGTGCGCGAGAAGTGCAACGTGGGCATGCGCCTGGCTTCCGACGAGGAGCCGCGCTTCCAGTTTTACACTTCGCGCTTGGGCATCCGCTACGCCGACGCCATTCCGCTCTACGAGCAGAAGATCAAGGAAGACCCGCGCTTCGAGCTCACGATGTTGCACTATTTCATCAACACGGGCATCAAGGACACGTCGTATTACTGGTCGGAGCTGAGCCGGTTCGTGCACAAGTACTGCGAGCTGCGCAAGGTCTGCCCCACCCTGACCACCATCGACATCGGCGGCGGCCTGCCCATCCAGACCTCGATTCAGAAGGAGTACGATTACAAGTACATGATTGAGGAGATTCTGCGCACCATCCAGCGCATCTGCGGGGAGGAAGGCGTGCCCGAGCCCCACATCTTCACCGAGTTTGGCATCTTCACCGTGGGCGAGTCGGGCGCGACCATCTACAGCATTCTGGATGAGAAGCTCCAGAACGACAAAGAGCTCTGGTACATGATTGACGGCTCCTTCATCACCAACCTGCCCGACACCTGGGCCCTGAACCAGCGCTTTATCATGCTGGCGCTGAACGGCTGGGAGAAGAAGTACAAGAAAATCCAGCTCGGCGGCCTGACCTGCGACTCCCAGGACTACTACAACGCCGAAAAGCACATCTACCAGGTGTTTTTGCCCGAGCGTAAGCCCGCCACCGATGCCAAGCCGCTCTACGTGGGCTTCTTTCACACCGGCGCCTACCAGGAAAGCCTCTCGGGCTACGGCGGCGTGAAGCACTGCCTGATTCCGGCCCCGAAAATGGTGATTCTGGACCGCGCCGCCGACGGTACGCTCACCGACTACGTTTTTGCCGAGGAGCAGAACGGCGAGTCGATGATGCGGATTCTGGGGTATTCGAAGTAACGAAGCCGTCAAAAACTTCCGGCCGGCATACTTGGCCGGGCCGGCCGGAAGTTGTACTTTTGATGTTGGCAACATTTACCAACCCTCTCGTTTCGACTTACATGAAAAAGCTACTTCTGCTGGCCTCCGTGGCCGTTCTGGGCCTCGGGTCCTGCAACAAGGTTAAGTGCCCGGCCTACACCAGCACGAAAGCCGCCAACCGCGTTTCGTCGCCCATCACGGCCTCGACGGAAACGGCTCCGGCTGCCCGCCAGTAAATTAGAAGTAGCGCAAGCTTTCTATCCGGCCTGAAAAAGCCCGCTTTCCAGCAACGGAAGCGGGCTTTTTCGTGCAGTAGCTGTATTCAGAGCGGCCTGCTTCGCGGGGCTCAGCAGGCCGCTCTGATTCACTTATGAGCCGGCCAGAATAATATCCACCGCCTCCGCCAGACTCGCGGCCCGGGGCTGAAAGTCCAGCTTTTCGGTGTGGCCGATGAGCAGGCCGCGCACCCCGGCCCGGGCCCCGGCTTCCAGGTCGCGGGCCCGGTCGCCGAGCATCCAGCACTGGGCGGGGTCGAGGCGGAAGCGGGCTAACCCCTTTTCCAGCAGCAAAGAGCCGGGCTTGCGCGAGAGGGTTTCACTCACGCTGGGGTGGCCGGGAGCAAAATAAAATGCGTCGATAAGGCCCCCGCAGGTGTCCTGAAGCTTCTGGTGGCAGGCGGCCACGTCGGCGGCCGAGTACAGCCCCTTGGCAATGCCGGCCTGGTTGGTGACGACGATGAGGCGGTAGCCGGCCGCCTTCAGCCGGGCCAGGGCCGCGGGCACGCCGTCGATAACCACAAAATCCGCGGGGCGCCACACGTAGTCCCCGATTTCGAGGTTGAGCACGCCGTCCCGGTCCAGGAAAACGGCTTTTTGGGGTTCGGCGGCACTGACAGGCTGGTTCATGGGCGGCAAAGCTACGGATTCCGGCCGGCTGCGGCGGCCCGCGAAATGGGCCTTACCTTTGCGGCCCACCAAGATTTGACGGGAATGAGAGTAGCCATTCTGGGCGGGGGCATTTCGGGCCTTACGCTGGCGTTTTACCTACAAAAGGCCGGCGTGGCCTACGACCTGTTTGAGGCCGGCGCGGCGGGCGGCAACATTCGCAGCCAGCACCTCGACGGCTACCTGCTCGAAACCGGCCCCAACTCCCTGCAGCTAAGCCCCGAGCTGGAGCAGCTGCTCACTGACCTCGACCTGAGCGCCGACATCCAGGATACGGCTGCCGTGAGCAAAAACCGCTACGTGCTGCGCGGCGGGAAGTACCGTAAGCTGCCCGGCTCCCCGCCCGCGCTGCTGGCCAGCCCGTTTTTCAGCCTCGGGGCCAAATTCAACCTGCTGCGCGAGCTGCGCCGCCCCGCCGCCGCCGTCGACCCGCTCGAAACCCTGGCCCACTTCTTCCGCCGCCGCTTCGGCGCTGAAATCGTGGACTACGCCCTCAACCCGTTTATCTCCGGAATCTACGCCGGCGACCCGGAAAAGCTGCTCGTGCACCAGACCTTTCCCAAGCTGGCGGCCCTGGAGCAAACCTACGGCTCGGTGATTCGGGGGCTGATGAAAAGCGGCGGCACGGGTGGGCGGCGGCGTATTGTTTCCCTGCGCAATGGCCTGCAAACCCTGACCGACACGCTGGCCGCCCAGCTCACCCACTACCACGGCAACACGCCCGTGGCGGCCCTGCGGCAGCCAGCACCCGGTACTTATCAGGTGCAGACGGCCGCCGGTCTGCAGCCCGAAACCTATGACGCGGTAGTGCTGGCCCTGCCCACCTACGCCGCCGCGCCCCTGCTCCAGCCGTTGTTTGCCGAAGCCGCCCGCGCGCTGGCCGCCGTGTACTACCCGCCCATGACGGCCATTTACACGGCTTACCACCGCGCCGACGTCACCCACCCGCTTGACGGCTTTGGGGCCCTGCATCCGAAGGTGGAGCAGCCTTACGCCGCGGGCAGCATCTGGACCAGCTCGATTTTTCCCGACCGGGTGCCGGCCGGCCAGGTGCTCTTCACCACGTTTGTGGGCGGGGCCCAGTACGAAGCCCAGGCCCGACAGTCCGAAGCCGAGCAGAAAAGCGCCGTACACGCCGAGCTCAGCAAGTTCTACGGCATCCGGGCCGTGCAACCCGTCTGGCAATACCGGTACTCTTGGGACAAAGCTATTCCCCAGTTCGACGCGCACATCGTGGCGGCCCACGCGGCCGTGGATGCGCTGGCCGGGCAGGGAATCTACGCGGCGGCCAACTGGCGGGCGGGCGTGGGCGTGCCCGACTGCATCCGGCAGGCCCGGGTCCTGGCCGAAAAAATTTCTGCCCTCCCAGGCTGATTCCATATCTTTGGGGCACTTATGAACGATGGGCTCGTCCTGATACCTACTTACAATGAGCGCGAAAATGCGGAGCTGATTATCCGCAAGGTATTTTCGTTGCCCCAGGCGTTTGATGTGCTCATCATCGACGACAGCTCCCCCGACGGTACGGCCGACATCGTGCGGGCTCTGCAGCAGGAGTTTCCGGGCCGTCTGTTTCTGGAGGAGCGCAAGGGCAAGCTGGGCCTGGGAACGGCCTACCTGCACGGCTTCCGCTGGGCCCTGGCCCACGGCTACGAGTACATCTTCGAGATGGACGCCGACTTCTCCCACAACCCCGAGGACTTGATGCGCCTCTACCGCGCCTGCGCCGTGGATGGCTACGACATGGCCATCGGCTCGCGCTACATTCAGGGCGTGAACGTGGTCAACTGGCCCATGGACCGGGTGCTGATGTCGTGGTTTGCCTCGGCTTACGTGCGCTTCATTACCAGCATGCCCATTGCCGACGCCACGGCCGGCTTTAAGTGCTACACGGCCCGGGTGCTGCGCGTCATCACCCGCGACCATATCCGCTTCGTGGGCTACGCCTTCCAGATTGAGATGAAGTGGCTGGCCTACAAATACGGTTTCCGCATCGTGGAAGTGCCCATTATCTTCACCGACCGCACCCGCGGAGCTTCCAAGATGACCAAGGGCATCTTCAAGGAGGCGTTTTTCGGCGTGGTGCAGATGAAGGTGGGCAGCTGGTTTCGCAAGTTTGAGCGCAGCGGCCCCGACGCCGTGGCCCCCGCCGGCCCCCATTCGGCCGCGTCGGCAACTCCCGCCCCCGAGTCCCGGTAAGCCCTAACGGGGCCCGCGCATAGGGCGTCCTACCGGGAGTGTGCTATCTTGGGGAGCTAATGGAAATCACTCCTGTCTTCTGGGTAGGCTTTAATGCCTTCGTGCTGGCGATGCTGATGCTCGACCTGCTCGTGTTCAACCGCAAGGCGCACGTCGTCTCGATTCGGGAGGCCCTGGGCTGGAGCAGCTTCTGGATTGCCCTGTCCCTGACGTTTAACTACCTCGTTTACCGCTACCTGGGCAAGCAGGCGGGGCTGGAGTTTCTGACCGGCTACCTGATTGAGAAGTCGCTGAGCGTGGACAATCTGTTCGTGTTCCTGCTCATCTTCACCTACTTTCAGGTGCCGCTGCAGTACCAGCACAAGATTCTGTTCTGGGGCATTATCGGGGCGCTGGTGCTGCGGGCCATCTTTATTCTGGCCGGGGCGGCGCTGCTGGCCAAGTTTCACTTCCTGATGTACGTGCTGGGCGCCTTTCTGGTGTACACCGGCATCAAGATGGCAACCAGCGCCGGCGACCCGGAAATTGACCCCGACAGCAACCCCGTCGTCAAGTTTCTGAGTCGCCATTTGCCCATTACCAGCAAGCTGGAAGGGGGTAAGTTTTTCGTGCGCAAGGAAAAGCTGCTCTTTGCCACGCCCCTGTTCATCGTGCTGGTGATGGTCGAAACCACCGACGTGCTGTTCGCCGTCGACTCGATTCCGGCCATTCTGGCCATTTCCCGCGACACGTTTATCGTCTACACGTCCAACGTGTTTGCGCTACTGGGTTTGCGGGCTCTGTACTTTGCGCTGGCGGGCCTGATGAAGCTGTTTCACTACCTGCACTACGGCCTGTCCCTGATTCTGATGTTTATCGGGGGCAAGCTGCTGCTGGCCGAGCTTTACGAGCTGCCCATGCTGCTGTCATTGGCCGTGGTGGGGCTGATTCTGGTGGTATCGGTGGTGGTATCCCTGATTTTTCCGAAGCGGGAGAAGCTGGCCGAGTAAGCATTTTTTGCCCGCTCTAATCCCGCAAGATTCGGGTTGAAGCCGGCGGCCGGGGCCCGTACTTTTGCCTCCTCACCCCTGCTTTTCTGCCATGTCTTCCTCCCAAGCCGCCCTCGACTACGCCCGTGTCGAACAGGCCATTGCCTTCATTGCCGCCCACGTCACGGAGCAGCCGTCCCTGGAGCAGATTGCGGCCCACGTGCACCTGAGCCCGTTTCACTTCACCCGCCTGTTTACCCGCTGGGCCGGCACCAGCCCCCAGCGGTTTCTGCGCTTCCTGACCAAGGAGTACGCCCGCCAGGTGCTCTCCGAGTCGGGCAGCCTGCTGGCGGCCACGTACGAAACCGGCCTGTCGGGCGCCGGCCGCCTCCACGACCTGTTCGTGACCTACGAGGCCATGACGCCGGCCGAGTACCGGGCCCAGGGCGCTGGCCTCACGATTCACTACGGCTTTCACCCCACGCCCTTCGGCGAAGCCCTGCTCAGCCTCACCGACCGGGGCATCTGCGGCCTGTCGTTTCAGCCGGCGGCGGAGCGGGAGCCGGCCCTGGCCGCCCTGGCTGCCTCCTGGCCCCGGGCCAACCTGCTCGCCGACCCCGGCCGCACGGCCGCCGTGGCTGCCCAGCTTTTTGCCCCGCCTGCCGCCGACGCCCAGCCCCTGCCCCTGCTACTCCGGGGTACTAACTTTCAGATCAAGGTGTGGGAAGCCCTGCTGCGGATTCCGGCCGGGGCCGTAGTGTCCTACCGCGACGTGGCCGCCGCCCTCGGGCAGCCCGGGGCCAGCCAAGCCGTGGGGGGAGCCGTGGGCGCCAACGCCATTGCCTACCTGATTCCCTGCCACCGCGTGATTCAGCAGCACGGCGGACCAGGCGGCTACCGCTGGGGCAGCCTGCGCAAGCAGGCCCTGCTGGGCTGGGAAGCCGCCCGGGTAGATCTGCCGTCCTTGGCTTGACCTCAGGTATTCTCGAAAACAAAAAGCCCCGCCGGACGAAATTCGGCGGGGCTTTTTGTTGGCTGCGGCCCGCTTACTGCTTGGGCTTGGGCTCTTCAGCGGGCGGAGCGGTGTTCGTATTCACGCCCTCATCCGGGGCCTGCCCCCCGAGCAGGTCAATCAGGTTGAGGGGCTCAAACTGCGAGGAGTCGGCGGCCAGCACGGTGCGGGTGGTATCGGGGCGCACGGCGCGGAAGATGGAGCCGTGGGCACGGCCGGGAAAGCTCAGGTTGTAGGTCAGCGTCTCCCGGTCGTTTTGCCCGATCAGGCCCTTGCGCACCATCAAATCGGCAATCAGGTGGTGGAAGTAGCGGGCACTGCTGCGCATTTCCCCGTACTGGTTGAACGAGCGGCTGAAGTACTTGGGCCGCGGAATGATGCTGGCCAAGTACAGGCTTTCCGACAGGTTCAGGTTGGCCGGCTGCTTGTCGAAGTAGAACTTCGACGCTTCCGAGGCCCCGTAGATTTTTGGGCCCCACTCGATGATGTTCAAATACACCTCAAACATGCGCTCCTTGGGCACGAGCCGGGTGTTTTCGAGCAGCCACACAATCAGGGCTTCCTCAATCTTGCGGGTCACGGTTTTCTGCCGGGTCAGAAACACGTTCTTCACCAGCTGCATCGAAATGGTGCTGCCGCCGCGGGCAAAGCGCTTTTCCTTGATGTTCTGAATGGCCGACTTCACGAAGGCCTTTTCCATAAAGCCCCGGTGGGTCAGGAAGCGCGGGTCCTCGGCCGTCATGATGGCGGCCTTCAGGTAGGGCGACACTTCGTCGTAGCGCACGAACTCGGGGTTGGAAGGTCCCACGGCGAAGGTTTTGATGGAGTCACCCTTGTCGTTGTAGGCCGTGTAGCGAAACTCCTCGTTGAGCTTGTTGAGGTCTTCGGCACCCATGCGGGTGATGCGGAAGTTTTTCGGCGTCAGGCCCGAGCTGAACTGCAGGCTGTCGAGCTGGTTCATGTCCAGGGCCAGGTGCATCTTGTAGGTGAGCGTGCCTTCGCCCTGCATGCCTTCCAGGGTGTTGAACATGCCCTCGGGCAGGGCCGCGAAGAACGTGTTGGCTGCCGTTTCGGCCGACTGAATATCGGCCTTCACCTGCAGGCCCGCCAGCGCCTCGCGGCGGTTGCGCACCCCGTTGACTTCCCGACCCACCACCCGCTGGTTCAGCGGCAGCTTGCGGATGCTGATGACGGGGAAGAACTCCATGCGGTTGAGCGTCACCTTGGTGCCCTTGTCCAGGGCCACGAAGGCCTGCCCCAGCCGGGCCACGAAGTCGATGCCCCCGCGCGGGAAGCGCACGTCCCGGTCGGAGAGCTTAGGGTGGTTGACGATGAAGTTGGCCGCCGAAGCCGTGCCGCGCACGGTCAGCTCGTCGTCGGCCAGGTCCTTGTCGGTGAGGCTGAAGCGCAGCGTATCGAACTGCACCCGGGCCCCGTAGCGGCGCAACACGTAGGGCAAGGTCACGGGGCGGCGGTTGAGGCCGAACACCTCGGCGGCCAGGGCGTAGTCGCCGGGCTCGATGTGGCCCTGCACCCCCACGCGGTTTTCCACCGAGTCGATAACGGCCGTGAGCTGCCCGTTGATGTCGCCGTCCTCAATGGCCAGGCGCGGCATGGTGATGCGGGCCTGGTGGCGGGGGCTGTTGTAGGTGACCAGGAAGTTGCGGAAGTCGGCCTGGCCGGGCACGTTGTCGAAGCTGGCCTCGAGCAGCTGGTTGGCCAGCAGGGCGTAGTTGGTGCCCTTGGTCGTGTCGCGGGGCACTTCGGGCTGCTTGCCTTTCTTTTTGTAGAGAAAGGAGTAGTTGTCGGAATGAGCCGTTTTGCGGGCCGTCAGGCGGGCGTCGCTGATTTCGAGGTTGCTGAACACCGGCCGGCCCGCAAACAAGGACCGCACGCTCAGCGAGACGGTCATCAGCCGGGCTTTGAGCAGCGTGTCGGTGGGCTGGGCCTTGGGCACCAGGCTCATGCCGTCAATCTGCACCGTGTTCAGGTCGGTGAAGCGGGCCGGGCCCAGGGTCAAGGCCACGGGGTACTTGCGCTCCACCTTGGCCTTCACCTGCTGCAGGGCATAGGTGAGCAGCTCCTGGCGCTTGAGCAGAAACACGCCCAGGGCCACGCCCAGCAACACCACCAAGATGCCCAGGCCAATAGCTATTTTCTTTTTGGTTGCTGAAGTCACGCGAGCAAGTAGAGGAAAGGAAAGTGCGGCCGGGCCTGCCATATTCGGGCCAAACCCACCGCCGCTCGGAGCCCAAAGGTAGCGAAAAAGGCCCTTGCCTGAGTTTGCCCCGCGCCCTCATTCGCTACCTTTGACGCTCCCTGGCCAACTTTGTTTCCTTCCCGCATGACTGCTGCTGCCGACTTCGCCCTTCTCTCGCCCCTGACTGCCGTTTCGCCCCTCGATGGCCGCTACCGCCGCCAGACAATCCCGCTGGCCCCGTACTTCTCCGAGCTGGCCCTGATCCGCTACCGGGTGCTGATTGAGGTCGAGTACTTCATTGCCCTCTGCGAGTTGCCCCTGCCCCAGCTGGCGGAGGTCGACGAGGCGGTTTTTCCGGCTCTGCGCGGCCTCTACCAGCACTTTTCCCTCGACGATGCCGACGCGGTGAAGGCCCACGAGCGGGTCACCAACCACGACGTGAAGGCGGTGGAGTACTTCCTGCGCGACCAGTTTCAGGCCCTGGGCCTGGGGCAGTACCTGGAGTTTATTCACTTCGGCCTCACGTCCCAGGATATCAACAACACGGCCGTGCCGCTGAGCTTGCAGCAGGCGCTGCTGCGGGTGCTGCTGCCGGCCTACGCCCAGGTGCGCAACCAGCTGGCCACCCGCGCCACCGACTGGGAAGCCGTGCCCATGCTGGCCCGCACCCACGGTCAGCCGGCCTCTCCCACCCGCCTGGGCAAGGAAATCCAGGTGTTTGTGGCCCGGCTCGACGCCCAGGTGGAGCTGCTGGCTCAGGTGCCCTTCGGGGCCAAGTTCGGCGGGGCCACCGGCAATATGAATGCCCACCTGGTCGCCTATCCGCAGGTCGACTGGAAGCAGTTTGCCGACGTGTTTGTGCAGAACCGCTTAGGTTTGCACCGCAGCCAGCCCACGACCCAGATTGAGCACTACGACCACCTGGCCGCCACCTGCGACGGGCTCAAGCGCCTGAACACGATTCTCATCGACCTGGCCCGGGACGTGTGGCAGTACATTTCGCTGGGCTACTTCCGCCAGACCATCAAGGCCGGGGAAGTGGGCTCGTCGGCCATGCCCCACAAGGTGAACCCCATCGACTTTGAAAACGCCGAGGGCAACCTAGGCGTGGCCAACGCCCTGCTCGAGCACCTGGCGGCCAAGCTGCCCATCAGCCGCCTGCAGCGCGACCTGACCGACTCCACGGTGCTGCGCAACCTGGGCGTGCCCCTGGGCCACACCCTCATTGCCCTGACGGCGTTGCAGCGCGGCCTCGACAAGCTGGCCCTCGACGAAGCGGCCCTGCACCGCGACCTGGAAGCCAACTGGGCCGTGGTGGCCGAAGCCATCCAGACCATCCTGCGCCGCGAAGCCTACCCCGACCCCTACAACGCCCTCAAAGCCCTGACCCGCACCGGCGAAGCTATTTCCCAGGCCAGCCTCGGCACCTTTATCGACACGCTCGATGTCCGCGAGGCCGTCAAGCAGGAGCTGCGCGCCATTACCCCCCACACTTACGTGGGCCTGTAACGACGCCGGCCTATCCACACTGTTCCATCCTTCCTTATTCCTACGCTTATGAATCGACTCGTACTGCTTTCGGCCCTGCTGCTGGGGCCGGCAATTGCTCAGGCCCAGAGCTGGCAGTGGGCCACCGCGCCCACGGGGGCCGGCTACGCCCGCATTTACGCCACGGCCACCGACGCGGCCGGCAACTCGGTCGTGGCAGGCGACTTCACCGGCACCATCACCCTGGGCTCGACCACGCTCACCAGCGCGGGCAACCGGGACGTGTTTGTGGCCCGCCTCAACAGTGCCGGCGCCTTCACGCAGGCCGTGCGCGCCGGCGGCCCTGCCGAAGACTACGCCATTGACCTGGCCCTCGACGCCAGCGGTACGGCTACCGTGCTGGGCGGCTTCTACAGTTCCGCGGCTCAGTTTGGCCCCACCACCCTGAACCGGGTCGGTACCACCAACGGGGCGGAGGTGTTCGTGGCCCGCCTCAGCGCCAGCGGCACCTGGACCCAGGCCGTGCAGGGGGGTAGCCTGGCGGCCAACGTCCCCGCGGCCCTGGCCCTGGATGCGGCCGGCAACGCCGTAGTGGCGGGCTTTTTCTACGGCCCTTCCGCCGGCTTCGGCACCCTGAACCTGGCCAACAGCAACCCCTCAGGCGCTACCTCCGACGTATTTGTGGCTCGCCTCAGCGCCAGCGGCACCTGGACCCAGGCCGCCCGGGCCGGCAGCAATGCCGATGAGCAGGCGGAAGACGTGGACCTGGCCGCCGATGGCTCGGCCGTCGTGGTGGGCTCGTTTGTGGGTGCCTCGATGGGCGTTGGCAGCTTCACGCTGGCTAATGCGGACGCCAGCGGGCAAACCAACGACGCCTTTGTGGCCCGCCTGGGCAGCACCGGCACCTGGACCCAGGCCGTGCGCGTGGGCGGGCCCCTCTCCGACCAGGCCCGGCGCGTGGTCATTGATGCGGCCGGCAACGCCACCGTGGTGGGCTCCTTCAGCAGCCCGGCCGTCAGCTTCGGGACTATTGCGCTGACCAACGCGGACCCCACGAACGGCACCTCCGACGTATTTGCCGCCCGCTTCACGCCTGCCGGCACCTGGAGTCAGGCCCTGCGGGCCGGGGGCTCCGGCTCGGAAACGGCCCTGGCCGTGGCCATCAGCCCCAACGGGCAGGCTACCGTCGGCGGCCTGTTTTTCAGCGCCACTGCCCCGTTTGGGCCGGTAACGCTGACCAATACCAACCCGGCCGCCTCTTCCGCCGACCTGTTTGTGGCCCGCCTCAACAGCGCTGGTACGGCCTGGACCCAGGCCGTGCGCGGCGGGGGCATCAACAACGACGCCGTTCTGAATCTTTCCCTGACCAGCACCGGCGAGGCCACCGTGGCCGGCATTTACCAAAACTCCACCGTCATCGGCTCGACTTCCCTGACGGCTTCCACGCTCGATGACGCCTTCTACGTGGCGCGCACCAGCGGCCTGACTCTGGGCACCCACCGGGCCGTGGCGGCCGAAGTTCTCCGGCTCACGCCTAATCCGGCCCGTACCGCCGCTGCCTTCGCGCTGCCCGCCACCCCCGAAGCCCGCCCCGTGCTCGTGCTCGACGCCCTGGGTCGGGAAGTGCGCCGCCAGGTGCTGCGCGCCGGGGCCACTACCACCACGCTCGACGTGACGAGCCTCGCGCCCGGCCTGTACGTGGTGCGCTGCGGGGAGGCCTCCGGCCGGCTGGTAGTGGAGTAAAGTCCGCGGCCGTTTCACCAAAGCCCCGGTTGCCCGTCGCGGCGGCCGGGGCTTTTTTTATGGTGGGCATTGCCGATGGCGGCTTTTTCCGTGCTACCTGCGGCCGGCTTCGCCCCTTCGGCTACCTTTGCCGGATACTCTCTCCCGCATGGCTTCTCTCAACGGTACCCTGGTTCATCCCGACTGCCGCCACTTCCGTGGTGATATTCCCTGCCGCCCCAACAAGGAGCACGGCTACCAGTGCGCCGGCTGCCCCGTGTACGCGCCCGTGCAGCAGCGCATCCTGATCATCAAGCTCGGGGCCATCGGCGACGTTATCCGCACCACGCCTCTGCTGCGCCGCCTGCGCCAGGAGTACCCGAACAGCAAAATCACCTGGCTCACGCTCACGCCCGCCATTTTGCCTGCCGACGCCATCGACGAGATTCTCAAGCTCGACTTGCCCAGCGTGCTCCACCTGCAGGTCCGGGAGTTTGATTTGCTTTTCAATCTCGACAAGGACAAGGAAGCCTGCGCCCTGCACGACACCATCCGGGCCACCCAGAAGTTTGGCTACACCCTGCACCCGCAGTTCGGCGTGGCCTGGCCGGGCAATGGGCTGGCCAACCACAAGTTCCTGACCGGGGTGTTCGACGAGCTCAGCCAGCAAAACCAGAAGCCCTACGTCCAGGAAATCTTCGAGCTCTGCGGCTACGAGTTCCGCCACGAGGAGTACGTCTTCGACACCCACCAGGACAAGGGCTACAACTGGAGCCTGTTGCCCACGGGCCGGCCCCGCATCGGCCTCAACACCGGCTGCGGCGACCGGTGGACCACCCGCTTGTGGAGCGACGAGAAGTGGGTGGAGCTCATCGGTCAGCTGCAACAGGGCGGTTATGCCCCGGTGCTGCTCGGCGGCACGGCCGAGGATGAGCGCAACCAGCGCCTGCACGCGGCCACCGGCGCCGCCTACCTGGGCACCTTCCCCCTGGAGCAGTTCATCAACCTGATGTACCAGATGGATGGCATCGTGACCCAGGTGACCATGGCCATGCACATCAGCATTGCCCTGCAGAAGCCCACGGTGCTGATGAACAACATCTTCAACCCCTACGAATTCGACCTCTACGGCCGCGGCCAGATCGTGCAGCCCGACCGGCCCTGCGTGTGCTTCTACCGCGGCACCTGCAAGCTCGGCACCAGCTGCATGGAAGAGCTGCCCGCCCAGAAGGTGTTCGAAGCCGTGCAGGCCAGCGTGCCGACGCTAGCTGGGAATTAATCAATTGTGAGCTTTCGGACAGTATAGCTCGTCCCGACCTGGATGCGCAGGGAGTAAAAGCCGGGCTTAAGCGTTGATACATCCAGGTAATGCCGCAAGCCGGAGCTGGGCAGCGCCGCTGACGTACGATAAACCACCCGGCCCAGCAAATCGGTCAACTGCATTGCCACCTGTGACTCCGTGGCCACGCCGGGCACCATAACCGCCAGTTGGTCGTGCCCGGGATTCGGGTATACTGTAGTTTCCTCCAGCCAGGCCGGGGCGGTGGCCAGAATGGTGTTGTCGGTCAGTGACGCCAGGAAGCCGACTCGCCCTATTCCCTGAATGCTTCGGCTGCCGAACACAAGGGGAATTGGTCCTGCCCCAATCAAGTGCAGCTGCTTTCCACCTACGGCCACGCCCTTCGCGCTGTCATCTCCGGTGCTCCCCCCTTGCTGCACCCAATCAAAGCGGGCACTGCTGCCCGAGTCAATCACTTTGGCCAGAAACACGTCGTACAGGCCAGCCGAGGTAAGGGTGGTAAGTGCCGGAAAGGATATGGGGTCTTTAAAGCCGCCGCTTACGTAGATGCTGGTACCACTAATCCCTATCCCATTGGCGTAGTCATTGCCGACGCCCCCGGCTTGCTGCGCCCAGGCAAATCCGGCAGTAGTCCCGGTATCCACGACCTTGGCTACAAATATGTCGCTCGTGCCCGTGCCCGCCGCGTTGGCCAGAACGTAACTGCCAAAGCTGGCCGTACTACTCTCAAACGTTCCTGTCACGTACACGTTAGGGCCCTTCAGCCCAATAGCATTGGCGTACTCATTCTGCAGGCCGCCGGCGCGTTGGGCCCACTGGAAGCTGGCCGTACTGCCGGCATCGGTAAGCTTGGCCACGTAGGCATCCGTGGTATTATTGCTGGCAGTGTTGGCGTTGGTCAGCGTGGTAGTGCCAAAGTCCGCCGCAGAGCTGTAGAAGTAACCGGTCACGTACACGCTGCTGCCATCCGCTACTACTCCCTGCCCATAGTCATAATCGAGCCCCCCTGCCTGCTGCGCCCAAACGAAGCCCGTGCTTGTTCCTTGATCTAGGAGCTTCGCCACGTACACGTCGCCGCCGAAGTTGTTGTTGCTCACATTGGAGAGCACAGTAGCCCCAAAGCTGGCCGCCTGGCTGTAGAATTCTCCAACCACGTAAACGCTTGAGCCATTGACGGCCAGGGCATGGGCATAGTCGCTTTCGGTACCGCCCGCCCGCTTGGCCCAGTCAAAGTAGGCCATTGGACCAGTATCCGTGAGCTTGGCGACAAAAATATCCGGATCAAGGTTGTTGCTGGTCACATTCGTGAGCACAGAGTTGCCAAACATGGCCGTAGCGCCTCTGAAGTTTCCGGCTATGTAGATACTGGTTCCGCGCACAGCAATAGCATTCGCAATGTCTTGGCCCGGACCGCCAGCCCGCAGCGCCCATACAAAGCTCCGGGCAGCGCTACTCCACTTCACAACAAAAACGTCCTCCGAGCCGGCGCTGGTTAGCGTCAGGCTGCCAAAGACGACAGTGCCCTGAAAAGAACCCGTTAAATACACATTGCCAGCCGCATCAGCGGCAGTGGCGCTCATTGCGGGCGCGTTGCCCCCGGTCTGGCCAGCCGCTATTGCGGCCTGCCAGGCAGGCGCCTGGGCAAACGAAACGGTAGTGGCAAGCCATAAGAGCATGGCTACCAGTCCACCTTTACTTAACCGTAAAAATCGTGGTAGAATAAAATTAATCATCTCTACAAGAACGAAAGGATAGAAGTACTCTGTAAAGTAAGCCCTATTCGCTGCGTATCACCCAAACCAGCTTGTTAGTATGTAGTCTGCTGACGGGCATCAGACTTGCCGGGCTGCCCCACGGCCTTCAGCGCGGCCACCATCTCGCTCCAGGAGAATTCCTTTTTCTTGGCCCACACCCCGGCGGTGAATTCGGCTTCGCGCTGGTGCTGGTAGAAATCCACGAGGGCGTCGGCAATGGCCTTGGGCGTGGGCTTGACCACGTAGCCCACTTCCCCATCGGGAATCAGCTCGGCTAGGCCGCCCACGTCGGTGACCAGCATGGGCCGCTCGAAGTGGTAGGCAATCTGCGAAACCCCGCTCTGGGTGGCGTTTTTGTAAGGCTGCACCACCAGGTCGGCGGCGCAGAAATAGTCGACCACCTTTTCGTTCGGGATGAAGTCGGTGGCGCGCACGAGGCGGCTTTCCAGGTCGTACTGCTTGATGAGGGCCTCGTAAGGCGCGGCATCCTCATAGTACTCGCCGGCAACAATGAGCTTGACGGGCAAAGCGCGCAGCCGCTCATCGGCAAAGGCTTCGAGCAGAATGTCGAGGCCCTTGTAGGCCCGGATAAAGCCGAAAAACAGCAGGTAGCCGAACTGCGGGTCGAGCTTCAAGGCCGCCAACGCGGCGGGCTTGGGCTTGAGGGGGCCGAAGTTGTCGTAAAGCGGGTGGGGCTGGTACTGGGCGGGCTGCTTGAAGTGCAGGCGGCGCAGGTCGGCCAGCACTGCGCGGCTCATGGTCACGAAACCGTGGCAGGCCGAGAGGAAGTAGCGCGTGAGCACCCGGTCGCCGGGGCGCTTTTCGTGGGGAATCACGTTGTCGGTAATGGCCACGACGCGGGTGTGGCCGTTGCGGCGGATGCGGCGGGCAATGTAGCCCAGGGCCGGGCCCATAAACGGCAGCCAGAACCGGAAAATCACCAGGTCCGGCTTCTCGCGCCGCAGCTTTTCCCCCACGGTCCACCACGAGAGCGGGTTCACCGAGTTGATGCTGACTTCGATGTCGAGGTCCTCGGGGCCGGGCTCGGTGCTGAATTGAGTCTGGCCCGGAAACAGGAAGTCGGGGTACTGCAAACTGAACGTGACGAGCCGCACTTCGTCGCCGGCCGCGCGGAAAGCCCGGGCCAGCCGCTCGTTGTAGGTAGCCAGCCCGCCCCGCAGCGGGTAAGCCGGCCCGATGATGACGACTTTCATACGTAGATCGGTTAAGCCCTAAAATCGACTGTCATCCTGAGCCTGCGAAGGACCTTGCCAGGGCAGAACGAGAGACGTAACAACGACTCGTGCTGACGTGATAAGGTCCTTCGCAGGCTCAGGATGACAGTTTAAAAAGTTATCTTGTCAGTCAATATTCAGCTTTTCCCGAATCAGGTACTGGTTCTTGCGCGGGCCGCTGAGCTGGACCATCTCGGCCAGAAAGCCGGCCAGAAACAGCTGTACGCCCACAATGACGGCCACCAGCGCCAGGAAAAACAGGGGCTGGTCGGTGACGCCGCGGGCGTGCTGGTTGTGGAAGGCCAGATACCACTTCTGCCCCACCAGCCAGAGCGTAATCAGCATCCCGACCAGAAACGAGAGGCTGCCCATGGTGCCGAAGAAGTGCATGGGCCGCCGCCGAAACCGGCTCACGAACGTGATGCTGAGCAGATCCAGAAAGCCGTAGACGAAGCGCTCCAGCCCAAACTTGGTTACGCCGTACTTGCGCTCCTGGTGCTGGACGGCCTTTTCGCCGATGCGGCCGAAGCCGTTCCACTTGGCAATGACGGGAATGTAGCGGTGCATTTCCCCGTACACCTCGATGCCCTTGACCACGCGCTGGTCGTAGGCTTTGAGGCCGCAGTTGAAGTCGTGGAGCTGAATGCCCGATATCTGTCGGGTCACGCCGTTGAAGAGCTTGGTCGGGATGGTTTTGCTCAGCGGATCGAAGCGCTTCTTTTTCCAGCCGCTGACCAGATCGTAGCGGTCCTCCACAATCATGCGGTAGAGCTCGGGCAATTCCTCGGGCGAGTCCTGCAGGTCGGCATCCATGGTGCACACCACCCGGCCCGCGGCCTCCTTGAAGGCCGTGTTCAGGGCCGCCGACTTGCCGTAGTTGCGGTTGAAGCGGATGCCGCGCAGGTGGGTGTCGGTCTGGGCCAGCTCCTCAATCACGTCCCAGGACGCGTCGGTGGAGCCGTCGTCGACCAGAATCACCTCGTAGGTCAGCCCGTGCTGGGTCAGCACCCGGTTGATCCAGCGCGTGAGCTCCGGCAGGGACTCGGCTTCGTTGAGCAGGGGAATGACGATGGACAGCTCAACGGGGAAATGCGGGGACAAACGCTTACTCAAACTCGGGGCGGGTGTTTTTGGTGACGGCGGAAACAATCAACGACAGAATAAAGCCAATCAGAATCGAGCCCAGAATGGCAAAGACAATGGCCATCGGTCCGGAGCTGAACTTCTGCGACATGGCCACGGCGCTGTCAATCTGCGCGTCGTCCATGCCATCCGCCTCCAGTTTGGCCCGCATGGCTTCCACGGCGCGCTGGGTGGAGGAAGAGTCGATAAACTCGGTGTAGACGTAGCGGAAGATGGCGCCCATCACCCCGGACACCAGCGAAATAATGGTGCCGATGCCCAGGCCCTGGCTGTAGGACATGAAGCCGCCGTTGTTGGCCTTGAAAAACTTGTGCGCCATTACCACGCCCACCACCCAGATAACTAGGCCCAGCATGCTCAGTGGCACGTTGGTTTCCTGGCCGGTGGCCATCAGGATAAAGGAGAAGATAATCGAGGCCAGGCCCGTCAGTAAGCCATAGCGCAAGGCAACGGAGGTGGTGGTAACGGAGGGAGTAGACGTGTTTTCCATGGGGAGTAGGGAAGGGTTTGGAGAGAAAGGAAAGAATTGGGTGATACTATTTCCGAAAGAAAATCCCTCCTGGCACACTCAACAGCACTCCCAACAGGAATTTCTTAATAAAGTCGTCCGTGGTCAGGCTCTGCTCGTCGAGCTGCTGCAGGCCCTGAATCGTTTGCTCGTATTGGGCCTTGCCCCCCTTCTGCCGCAGATACAGCGCCTTGGTGCCCTCGGCAATCTTAATCATTTCGGCTTTGCTGCGCTCAAGCTGCGCCGGGCCGGCCACCCGCGCCAGCCCGTACACGCTGGCCGCCGACAGCACCGCCATAAAGATGGTTATCAGCAGGCCTACTCCCACGGCGCGCTTCAGCCCCGGGCCCTCGGGCCGAAAGTACCGGCGCAGGCTCCACTGCCCCACCGGCACGGCCAGCAGCAGGAACAGGGCCATGATTTTTTTGGGACCAAACGGGTCGTTGTCGGTCAGGTACAGGCCCAGCACCCAGAGCCCACTCAGCAGGCCGGCGCCCCCGCCGAAGAGCAGGGCCGTGCGCAATACCGGTTTATCGGGCGAAATAGAAGATTCCACGCGTCATGTTAGAGTAAGGCGGCAAGTTAGAAGAGTTTGCGCAAACTACTTCCGCGCCCGGGCTCAGGCGGCCACCGCCACGGGCTCCGTTTTCCGCACCCGACCTTGCCAGCGCAGCAGCAGCACCTCGGCCAGCAGGCTCGCCAACGCCAGCCACAGGCAGTAGCGCCACAGGGGTGTACCCACGCGCTCCGCCTTGTATTGGGCCGCCACCGACTGTCCCAGGCCGGTTTCGTAGACCTGCACGTTGGGGTGGTTCGGGCCAATGAGCTGCCGCAGTTCCGCCGCCGAGTAGCTGGCCAAGTCCGATTCCCGCTTGTCGACGTTGAAAGCCAGCGTGGTGAGGGGCTTGCCGTTGCGGGTGAGCGAGTAGAAGCCCGGCTCCTTCATACCGGCCGGCACCTCAAACCGCAACACGCCCGCCTGCATCCGCTGGCTGGGACTGAACGTCAGGCTGTCCTGCACCAGCTTCACTACGGCTTCCCGCACCTGGCTGCGGGCTTCGTCGGCGCCCAGCGCTACCGGCACCGTCCCTTCGTTCAGCCGGTACGCCAGCCGCTGGTCGGTGCGGAAGCTTTGCATAGCCAGCCGGTACATCACGGGCACAAACAGCGCGTGGCTGGAAAAATCGGAATAGCCGCCGCTAAACGGGGCCGCAAACAGATACACCAGGCCCCGGCCGCTGCTGAAGCCGGCCAGGTAGCCGTCCCCGTCGCGCAGGCGCAGCACGTCGGTACCCGAGCGTGCCCAGCGCAGCACCGGAGCCGCTTTTGGCATCACGGCCTGCCGGCTTTGCCCGGCAAATACATCCCGAAAAAACGGATTCTGCAGGCTGGGCTGGGCCACGTCCCGCAGCACCGGTGCCCCCGACGGCGACGTCTCCCACTGCACCGAACCTACTCCCAGCTCCCGCAGCAGCTGGTCATAGGAAGCGCGCACTGCCGCCGCGGCCGGCGGCACGATAACCACCGTGGCTCCCTGCTGCACCCGCTGGCGCACGGCCTCGCGCAGTCCCGCGTCCACTTGAGGAACTTCCTGGAGCAGAATCATATTCGCTGCCGCTAGGGCGCTGTAGTCTAGGCGCTGGGGCTGGCTGCCGGAGTAGGCAAACAGCGGCTCGTTACCATACAGCCGGCGCGTGTTGTCCCCGGCGTCCGGGCTCACGTCCAGCACCCGAATCCGGGGGGAAGGCTGCAGGGTGAAGTAATAGGTGTTATCAAACGTCACCGGGAAGTCCTCCAGCTCCACGCGGCAGGTCTGCAACGCCGCGTCGTTCAGGCGGAGTCGGATGGTCGATATAGCCGTGCTACGGGCCGCTACGGCCGTGCGGTAGGCAGCCACCTGCTGCGGCCCGACAAACACTTTCACCTGACAATCCGGAGCCGCCACACTGCCACCGTTGCGCAGCCGAATCCGCAGGCTGATATCAGTTCCGGTTCGCACGAAGGCGTCGTCCAACAGCACGCTGTCCACAAACACATTCTGCGTCGGCTTACCGCCCAGCGGCACCAGAAATACTTGCTGAGCGGAGTCGGCTACCAGTTGCCGCGGCGTAAAGCTGTTCTTCTGGAAATCTGAGAAGACAAATAGCTGCCCAGCTTTACCCCGGGCTTTCAGCCGCTCGACCTGCCCCGCTACCGAGGGCGCCGCCCCCGACACGGCAAGCGCATCAACCGCACTTCGGAATGCCGCCGCCGACAGTTGGGTGTTGTTGCCAGGCAGCGAATACCGTGTGCTTGCGGGATAAGCTGCCGGTAATTCTCGCGCCTCACTGACGGCACGCTCGAATAGGGGCTGGTCAGTATCACTGAGCGCCTGCATACTGGGCGAAGTGTCGACTACGGTTGCCACTGCCCCAGCCCCGCCGGTGCCGGCATCAGGGCGCGCAGCCGGAATAAACGGCTGACAGAACATCAGTACTAGAAACACCACGAAGCAAATCCGGGCCAGCAACACCAGCAGATGCTTAACTTTCCGCTGCCGCGCCGTTACCAGCTTGATTTCGCGGATAAACCCAACGTTGGTAAAGAGTAGCCGCTGTGGCCGCCGGAGCTCAAATAAATGAATGGCAACCGGAATGCCGACCGCCAGCAACCCCAGCAAAAACCACGGATAGGTAAACGTCATGTAGTAGTGCGTAAGTCCGTGAAGATAGAGACAAATTATCCTCTGCCACGCTGCATTACCTTTCTCCATACTACAGCTAGCGCATTTCTGCCCACAATTGAGCTACAGATTCCAGCAAGGTTGGCTTGGTTAGAGGTAACGAGCCCTTATCTCGCCTCTAGCCTCACGGATTCGTAGCCGTCTCCATCCGATTCGTCAAGCAGCAAGCAGCCTATGTATATAACACCACAACCGCCCCAGCCGTTTAGTACGACTGGGGCGGTTTTACGAGGGGAGCTTATCCTGCCTGCCCCGTCCCGCGGCGGCTAGCCGGCGGCGGCGGGGGCACCCGGCCGGGCGCGGGGGAGAGCCGGCGCGCGCGGCACGGGGCCGGCGCGCGTGCGCGGGGGGTG
>NZ_SEWE01000030.1 GCF_004167665.1 Hymenobacter persicinus
CCACTTCCTCCTTGCCGGCCGGCCGCTCGGCCGTTACTTTCCACTCCCCGGGCTTCACCTCGGTCATTTCCGTGATGACGCCCTCGCTGTAGGTTTCGCCGCCCCAGTCGTCGGTAACGGCTTCGTCGGTGCCGCGGGAGTCGGAAGAGCAGGCGGGCAGCCCGGCCAAGCTGGCCGCGGCCGTAACCAGCAGCAGGTTGCGCCGCCAGTCGCCCAGGCGGTAAAAGCGAGTTTTCATAGCAGAGGAGAGTAGAAAGGAGCGGAGAAAATAGGCCGGCCGGCAAGGTAGCGCCTTTCGGTGGTACCCGCCTGGGTCAGCTAGGCGGGGCTTAAAACCAGCTGGCCATCAGCGGCATGAGCTGCTCCAGGGCCTGCTGGTCGTCATAGTCGAAGTCGTTGAGCAAGTCGCTGTCCACGTCGAGCACGGCCACCACGCGGCCATCCCGGATGATGGGCACCACGATTTCCGACTTCGACTCGGAACTGCAGGCAATATGGCCGGGAAACTGCTCCACGTCGGGCACGAGCAGGGTGCGGGCCTGGGCCCAGCTGGCCCCGCACACGCCCTTGCCGAGCCGAATGCGGGTGCAAGCAATGGGGCCCTGGAACGGCCCGAGTACCAGCTCCTCGCCTTTTACCAGGTAAAACCCGACCCAGAAAAACCCGAAGGCCTGGCGCAGGGCGGCGGCGGTATTGGCCAGGTTGGCCGTCAGGTCGGGCTCCCCGGCGGTGAGGGCCTCGATCTGGGGCAGCAGCTGGCGGTATTTTTCCGCTTTGGTAAGCGTCGTATCGAGAATGAGCTCTTCGGCCATGCGGGGAACTTGTGAGGTGGTGAACTGGTGAAGTGGGGAGGTGTGAGCTCACGGGAGCGAGTTAACCAACGCACTCACTACGTCGCTAAATCACGAACTCACCGCTAAGGTTTCAAATACACGAACACCTCGTCTTCGCCGAGGCGAAACTGCTCATGCAGGCCCGAGAGGCCGTGCCGGGGTGCCGGGATGCCGCCGCCCAGGGTGCGGGGGCTGCGAATGACGCGCATCTCGTCCCAGAGTCCGTCGCGGAGCAGGGAGCTGAGCACCGTAGGCCCACCCTCCACCAGCACCGACTGCACGTTGCGCTGGTGCAGGTTGGCCAACAGCTGGGGAAACAAGTCGTCGGCCTCCGACAGGGTGATGTAGCCCAGGTTGCCTTGGGTCGGGCGGCTGCGGTAGGTGTACACCAGCGTGGGCTGCTGCGCATCGAACAGGTGGTGGGAGGGCGGCAGGCTCAGGTTTTTGTCGATAACGATGCGAATCGGGTCCTGGCCGGGCCAGTTGCGGGCATTCAGGCGGGGGTTGTCGTGCAGGGCCGTGCGGGTGCCCACCAGGATGGCCTGCTCCTCGGTGCGCCACTGGTGAGTGGCCAGGTGAGCTATTTCCCCGCTGATGCGCACCGGCTGAAAATAGGGCCCGGCCAGGTAGCCGTCGGCGGTTTCGGCCCACTTCAGCACGATATAAGGACGCTGCTTTTCCTGAAACGTGAAAAAGCGCCGGTTCAGCCAGCGGCCTTCCGCCTCCAGCAGGCCGGTTTCCACCGTCACGCCCGCCTCGCGCAGCCGGGCAATGCCGCGGCCGGCCACCAGCGGGTTGGGGTCGAGGTTGCAGACCACCACGTCGCGCACACCTTTGGCAATGAGCAAATCGGCGCAGGGTGGGGTTTTGCCGAAGTGGGAGCAGGGCTCCAGCGTCACGTACACCCGGCTTTCGGCCAGCAGGCGCGGGTCGGCCACGGCGGCCAGGGCATTGACCTCGGCATGGGGGCCGCCGTACTGCCGGTGCCAGCCTTCCCCGATAATGCGGCCCTCGTGGGTGACCACGCAGCCAACCAGCGGATTGGGCCGGGCGTAGCCGGTGCCGAGGCGGGCCAAGTCCAGCGCGCGGCGCATCATCAGAGCATCAAAATCAGTCATACCGGGCGGGAGTGTAGCTTTGCAGAGCCGAAGATAGCCGGATGAACCGTTTGCGGGCCGATGGCCGAGCTTTGCAGGGCAAGAAAAGCAGGCATCTATCTTCTGCCGCCGTCCGCCGCCCGAATTTCCGCCTTCCCCAGCCTGCTTTATCAAATGACCATCCGGCAGCTTACCACCGACCTTACCAGCGCCTTGCTGGCCCTGTACCCGGAGCCCGAGGCGGCCGCCATAGCGGGCATCGTAGTGGAGCACCTGCTGGTGCTGTCGCCCTTGCAGCGCCGCATGCAGGCCGCCGAAGCCGTGCCCGAAGCCGTGCTGGCCCAGGTGCCCGCTCTGCAAAGCCGGTTGCTAACCCACGAGCCGGTGCAGTACGTGCTGGGCGTGGCGCACTTCGCCGGTCTGGAGCTCGAAGTCACGCCCGCCACGCTCATCCCACGCCCCGAAACCGAGGAATTGGTGCAGCTGATTGCGCAGGAAAACCAGGGCCGGCCCGGTTTGACCCTGCTCGACGTGGGCACCGGCAGCGGCTGCATTCCGCTGGCCCTAAGCCAGGAGCTGCGGCCGACGAAAGCCGTGGGCGTGGATATTTCGACGGAAGCGCTGGCCGTGGCCCGGCGCAAC
Source organism: Hymenobacter persicinus (assembly GCF_004167665.1). Lineage (GTDB taxonomy): Bacteria > Bacteroidota > Bacteroidia > Cytophagales > Hymenobacteraceae > Hymenobacter > Hymenobacter persicinus. The sequence goes on from NZ_SEWE01000030.1 coordinate 2,573, forward strand.
GCTGCCCGCTCCGCCTGCCCCGTGGAGTTTGAGCAGGTCGACATCTTAACCCAGGAGCCGACCAGCCTGGCGCCGGGCTCGGTGGATATTCTGGTCAGCAACCCGCCCTACGTGCTGGAAAATGAGCGGCCCTTGATGCGCCGCAACGTGCTCGACTACGAGCCGGCCACGGCCCTGTTTGTGCCCGACCACGACCCGCTGCGGTTTTATCGTCGCATTGCCGAGCTGGGCCGGCGCTACCTGCGCCCCGGTGGCAGCCTCTACTTCGAAATCAACGAGCAGTACGCTCCGGAAATGGTGGATCTGCTTAGCGGGCTGGGGTATGAGCAGGTGGCAGCCCGGGCCGATATGTTTGGCAAAGACCGGCTGCTGCGGGCCACCTGGCCGGCCTAACGAGCTCAAGTTCACAGCGCCCGAATTTGCGCGGCGCCTAAACTTATACGGCCGGGCACCTATAAACTTTTGAAAAGCCCTACCTTTGCCGGCTGAAAAACTGCCCGCTCCCCGCGGATTATTATTAGCCTGTGACCGAAGCCCCCGCCTACTTTGCGCATCCTACCGCCGTCCTCGACGAAGGCTGCCGCGTGGGGGCCGGGTGCCGCATCTGGCACTTTGCCCACCTGATGCCCGGCTGCGAGCTGGGCGAGGGGTGCAGCATCGGCCAGAATGTGATGGTGGCCGACGGCGTGCGGCTGGGCCGTAATGTGAAGGTGCAGAACAACGTAAGCCTGTACACCGGCGTCGAGTGCGCCGACGACGTGTTTATTGGCCCTTCCGTGGTGTTTACCAACGTGCGCAACCCTCGCAGTGCCGTGCCCCGCCGCGACCAGTACCAGCCCACCCGGCTAGCCCAAGGCGTGAGCATCGGGGCCAACAGCACCATCGTGTGCGGGGTGAGCCTGGGCGAATATGCCTTCGTGGGGGCCGGCTCGGTGGTCACGAAAGACGTGGCGCCCTACGCTCTGGTGTACGGTAATCCGGCCCGGCAGCACGGCTGGATGAGCGCCTTCGGGCACCGCCTGCAGTTCGACGCGGCCGGCCGGGCCCAGTGCCCGGAAAGTCACGAGCAGTATTTACTGACTAATCATCAGGTTTCCCGTATCAGCCCAACTGAAGCCCGCGGCTGATTTCGGCCGTAGCTCTCTGTCCCTAAGTTTCTACAGTCTCTAAGTCCCTCATCGTGTACGAGCAACTCCTCCAGAAAAAAACCAAGCTCGCCGTTATCGGCCTCGGCTACGTCGGTTTGCCTATCGCCCTCGAATTTGCCCGCCACCTCAGCGTCATTGGCTTCGACATCAACGCCGCCCGCGTGGACTTGATGCGCAACAACATTGACCCCAGCGGGGAATTGGAAGCCAAGGACTTTGAGGGCTGCGACATCGAATTCACCGATTCGCTCGACGTGCTGCGCGAGGCCACGTTCTTTATCGTGGCCGTGCCCACGCCCATCGACGAGCACGCCATGCCCGACCTGAAGCCCCTGCTGGGCGCTTCCGGCAGCGTGGGCAAAGTGCTCAAGAAGGGCGACTACGTGGTGTTTGAAAGCACCGTGTACCCCGGCTGCACCGAGGAAGACTGCATCCCGGTGATGGAAAAGCACTCCGGGCTGAGCTTCGCGGGCGGCGACTTCAAGGTGGGCTACTCGCCCGAGCGCATCAACCCCGGCGACAAGGAGCACACGCTGGCCCGCATCGTGAAGGTGGTGTCGGGCTGCGACGCTGAGGCCCTTGATACCATTGCCAAGGTCTACGAACTCGTCATCACGGCCGGCGTGCACCGCGCCAGCAGCATCAAAGTGGCCGAAGCCGCCAAGATCATCGAAAACACCCAGCGCGACGTCAATATTGCCTTGATGAATGAGCTGTCGATGATTTTTGACCGCATGAGCATCAACACCTACGAGGTGCTGGAAGCGGCCGGCACGAAGTGGAACTTTCTGAAGTTCTCGCCCGGCCTGGTGGGCGGCCACTGCATCGGCGTGGACCCGTACTACCTGACCTATAAGGCCAAGGAGCTGGGCTACGACGCGAAAGTGATTCTGAGCGGGCGCACCACCAACGACAACATGGGCGCCTACATTGCCCGCAAGACGGTGCAGATGATGATCAAGCAGGGCAAGGACGTGTCGAAAAGCCGGGTGCTGGTGATGGGCGCAACCTTTAAGGAAAACGTGGAAGACATCCGCAACTCCAAAGTCGCCGACGTGATTCAGGAGCTCAAGAACTTCTCCGTGAACGTGGACATCGTGGACCCACACGCCGATTCTGACGAGCTCCACCACGAGTACGGCTTCCGTCTGACGCCGATGGAAAACATCCGCAAGGACTACGACGCGGTGCTGGTAGCCGTCAGCCACCTGCCCTACGTGCAGCTCGACGAGGAGTATTTTAAATCCATCACCTCGCCCAATCCGGTGTTGGTCGACATCAAGGGCCTGTTCCGGGGTAAAATCCAGGACATGCAGTACTGGAGCCTGTAAGGTGAACTGGTGAGATAGTGAAATGGTGAGTTTGACGTGCTGATTGCGCAAACCCAACATCAACGCACTAGTTCACCATTTCACTATCTCACTACTAGAAAGATGGACAGAACGAAAATACTGGTTACGGGTGGGGCGGGCTACATTGGCTCGCACGCGGTAGTAGAGCTCTACGAGGCGGGTTATCAACCTGTTATTGTGGACAATTTCGTCAACTCCCAGGAGTCGGCGCTGGCGGGTATTGAGAAGATTCTGGGCGTGAAAGTCCCGCTGCACCGCATCGACTGCAACGACCTGGAAGCCCTGCGCGCCGTGTTTGCCGAAGAAGGCAGCCTACGCGGCGTGATTCACTTTGCGGCTCACAAGGCCGTGGGCGAGTCGATCAGCAAGCCCCTGGAGTACTACCAGAACAACGTGGGCTCGTTGCTGACGCTGCTCCAAGTGATGCGCGAGTTCGGGGTGGAAGCCCTGGTGTTCTCGTCGTCCTGCACGGTGTACGGTATTCCCGACGCGCTGCCCGTCACGGAGCAAACGCCTACGAAAAAGGCCAACTCGCCCTACGGCGCTACCAAGCAGATGTGCGAAGACATTCTGCGCGACGTGGCCACGGCCCCCGGCGCCAGCCTGCACACCATCCTGCTGCGCTACTTCAACCCCATCGGTGCCCATCCTTCGGCTTTGATCGGGGAGCTGCCGCTGGGCGTGCCCCAGAACCTGATTCCGTTTGTGACCCAGACGGCGGCCGGCATCCGCGAGAAGCTCACGATTCACGGTGACACCTACGACACGCCTGACGGTACTAATATCCGCGACTACGTGCACGTGGTGGACCTGGCCAAGGCCCACGTGGTAGCGGTGCAGCGCCTGCTGGAAGGCAAGGCGGCGCTGGTAGAAACTTTCAACGTCGGGACCGGCCGGGGCAACTCGGTGCTGGAAGTGGTGCAGGCCTTCGAGCGCGCCACCGGCCAGAAGCTCAACTACGTTATCGGTCCACCCCGGGCCGGCGACGTGCCCGCCATCTACGCCGACGTCACCAAGTCGGTGCAGGAGCTGGGCTTCCGCACTGCTTCGTCGCTGGACGAGGCCCTGGCCAGCGCCTGGAAGTGGCAGCAGACGCTGTGAGTTAGGGCCTTAATGATTTAGTGCGTTGTGCTGCCCCCGTGGCCTCAGACCCCAATCCACTAAGTCGTTTATGCCCTGCATCACAGATTCCCTAATTCCCTAAATCACTGATTATGAAAATTATCATCACCGGCGGGGCCGGCTTCATTGGGTCGCACGTGGTGCGCCTGTTCGTGACCAAGTATCCGGAGTACCAGATCCTGAATCTGGACGCGCTGACCTACGCGGGCAACCTGGAAAACCTGCGCGACATTGAAAGCGCCCCCAACTACCGGCTGGTGAAAGGCGACATCACCGACCAGGCTTTCGTGGACCACCTCTTCGCTACCGAGGAGCCCGACGCCGTGATTCACCTTGCCGCGGAGTCGCACGTGGACCGTTCCATCACCGACCCGCTGGCCTTCGTGAAAACGAACGTGCTGGGCACGGTGAACCTGTTGCAGGCCGCCAAAAACCTGTGGAAGCCCCTGGGCTTCGAGGGCAAAACCTTCTACCACGTGAGCACCGACGAAGTGTACGGCTCCCTGGACTTCGGCCCAGAGATGTTCACAGAGGAAACCAGCTACGACCCCCGCTCGCCCTACTCGGCTTCCAAAGCCGCCTCCGACCATTTCGTGCGCGCCTGGCACCACACCTACGGTCTGCCCATCAAGCTCTCGAACTGCTCGAACAACTACGGCCCGAACCATTTCCCCGAGAAGCTGATTCCGCTGGCCATTCACCGCATTCAGCACGGGCAGCCCGTGCCAGTGTACGGCAAGGGCGAAAACGTGCGCGACTGGTTGTTCGTGAAAGACCACGCCACCGCCATCGACGCCGTGTTCCACAAGGGCCGGGTGGGCGAAACCTACAACATCGGCGGCGTGAACGAGTGGGCCAACATCGAACTCATTCATTTGCTCTGCGACACGCTCGACGAGAAGACCGGCAAGGAGAAAGGCACTTCCCGCAAGCTCATCACCTTCGTCACGGACCGCGCCGGCCACGACCTGCGCTACGCCATCGACTCGAGCAAAATCATGAACGAGCTGGGCTGGAAGCCGTCCGTAACCTTCGAGCAGGGTTTGTCGCAGACCGTGGACTGGTACCTGGAAAACGAAGCCTGGCTCAACAACGTGACCAGCGGCGCCTACCAGCAATACTACCAGCAGCAGTACGCCCAGCGCTAGGGCTGAATTTCAACTTTTGAATGCGGAGCGTTGAATTGTCTGGCCAGCCTTCGTGTTGGCGACAATTCAACCTGTAGCATTTAACACTCAACGTTCCCGAAGTGTACGAAACTCCTTTTCACGAGCAGCCGCTCGATAACCTGACTTTCCTGGTGACGGGCGGCGCCGGCTTCATCGGCTCCAACCTGGTGGAATACCTGCTCAAGTACGGCGCCAAGAAGGTGCGCGTGCTCGACAACTTCTCCAACGGCTTCCGCAAGAACGTGGCTCTGTTTGCCGATAATCCGGCCTTGGAGGTTATCGAAGGCGACATTCGGGACCGGCAAACCTGCATCGACGCCTGTAAGGGCGTGGACGTGGTGCTGCACCAGGCCGCGCTGGGCTCGGTGCCCCGCTCCATCAATGACCCGATTACCTCGAACGACGTGAACGTGGGAGGCTTCGTCAACATGCTCGTGGGCGCCAAGGAAGCCGGCGTGAAGCGCTTCGTGTACGCGGCCTCCTCCTCGACCTACGGCGACCATAAGGCCCTGCCCAAGGTGGAGGACCGCATCGGCAAGCCGCTTTCGCCCTACGCCGTGACCAAGTACGCCAACGAGCTCTACGCCGACGTATTTAGCAAGACCTACGGCATGGAAATCATCGGCCTGCGCTACTTCAACATCTTCGGCCCCCGCCAAGACCCGAATGGCGCCTACGCGGCCGTGATTCCGCTCTTCATCGATGCCGTACTTGAAGGCAAGCCGCCCCGCATGAACGGCGACGGCGGGCAGACCCGGGACTTCACCTTCGTGGAAAACTGCGTGCAGGCCAACATCAAGGCCGCGCTGACCCAGAATCCGGAGGCCGTGAACCAGGTCTACAACGTAGCCGTGGCCGACCGCACCTCGCTCAACGATCTGTTCAACATCCTGAAAGAGGAAGCCGGCTCCGACATCACCCCCGAGTACGGTCCCGACCGCGCCGGTGACATCCGCGACTCCCTGGCCGACATCAGCAAGGCCAACAACCTGCTCGGCTACCAGCCGCAGATCCGCATCCGCGAGGGCCTGCAGAAAACCCTAGCTTGGTTTAAAGCCAATCCGGAGTTCATTGCCGAGCGCAATTAACTAGCTTCGGTTGCCGGCTCAGGCCGCCGAAACGTTCACTACCTCACTAAAGCACCATCTCCCTGATGAAAGGTATTATCCTCGCCGGTGGCTCCGGCACTCGTCTGCACCCGCTCACGCTGGCCGTGTCCAAGCAGCTCATGCCCGTCTACGACAAGCCGATGATCTACTATCCGCTGTCGATTCTGATGATGGCCGGCATCAAGGATATTCTCATCATCACCACGCCCCACGACCAGGCCCAGTTCCAGAAGTTGCTCGGCGACGGCAAGAACCTGGGCTGCAACTTCCAGTACACGGTGCAGGAAGTGCCCAACGGCCTGGCCCAGGCCTTCGTGCTGGGTGCCGACTTCATCGGCGACGACAAGGTGGCCCTGGTGCTCGGCGACAACATCTTCCACGGCGAAGGCATGGAGGAGCTGCTCAAGGCCAACAGCAACCCCGACGGCGGCGTGGTGTACGCCTACCACGTGCACGACCCGGAGCGCTACGGCGTGGTGGAGTTTGACGCCGACAAGAAGGCCCTCAGCATCGAGGAAAAGCCAGCCAAGCCGAAAAGCAACTACGCCGTGCCGGGCCTGTACTTCTACGACAACGAGGTCATCCAGATTGCCCGCGACCTGAAGCCCAGTCCCCGCGGCGAGTACGAAATTACCGATGTCAACCAAGAGTACCTGCGCCGGGGCAAGCTCAAAGTGGGCATCCTGGGCCGCGGTACCGCTTGGCTCGATACCGGCACGTTCGAAAGCCTGATGCAGGCCGGCGAATTTGTGCGGGTACTCGAGCAGCGCCAGGGCCTCAAGGTCGGCTCGATTGAGGAAGTAGCTTACCGCCAGGGCTTCATCGACGCCGAGCAGCTGCGCAAAATTGCCGAGCCCCTGCGCAAGAGCGGCTACGGCGACTACCTCATGCGCCTGCCCGAGCAGTTACTGCTCAGCCAGGAATAGACGAACTTCACCGGATACAAAAAAGCCATTCCCGCGCGGGAATGGCTTTTTTGCGTTCAGCCGATACCAATTGAAGCGCGACTAAAACAGCACGCCAGCCAGCAGCCCCGCCGCCACAATGGCGTAGGAGGGCACCTTGTCCCAGAGCAGCAGGAAAAACGTGGCCGCTACCAAGCCCAGGTTGGCGGGCGTGTCGGGCAGGGGGTGGTAGAGCAGAAAAGTGGCCGCGCACACCAGTCCCGCCGACACGGCATTAAGTCCCTCCAGCGAGGCTTTGACCACCCGATACTGCTTGAGCTGGTCCCAGAAGCGAATCAAAAAGAAGATCAGCAAAGTGCCCGGCATAAAAATGCCCGCCGCGGCCACCACCGCGCCCAGAATCTGCCCGCCGATGCCGCTGCCGTCGCGGCGCATGGCCAGCCCCCCGATGTAGGAGGCGAATGAGAAGTTGGGGCCCGGCATGGCCTGGACCAGTCCCAGGCCCGAGAGGAATTCCTGGGTGCTGAGGTAGTTCTTAAACTCCACGAACTCGGCGTAGAGCAGTGGCGCCAGCACCTGCCCACCCCCAAACACCAGGCTGCCGTTGCGGTAGAAGTTCTCGAACAGCCGCACGGGCAGCAGGCGGGTGTAGGAGCCCAGCAACGCCGCCCCAATCAGGATGCCCAGCCAGAGCACGAAGTTGGCCCACTCAATCTGCAAAGGCTGCTTGTCGGCCAGCACGGGCATCTTACGGTAGCGGAAGGTCGTGACGGCGCCCCCGGCCAGCAGCAGCAGCGGCAGCAGCCAGGGCAGCTGGAAGCGGTAGGCCAGCATGGCCGCCGCCACCATCAGCGCCACGGAGGTTTTGGTGTGGATAACCTTCTCGGCAATCTTGTAGGCCGAGTATGCCACGAAGCCCACGGCAATGGGCTGCACGTACTGCACCAGATTGGAAACCTGGGTTTTATCGAGGTAGGTAATGGTGAGGCCCGCCAAGGTCATCATCGTGACGGCGGGCAGCATCCAAACCAGTACGGTCAGGTAAGCCAGGTTGGGTCCGCCGAGGCGGTAGCCGATGGCGGTGATAGTTTGGGTGGAAGTGGGGCCAGGCAGAATCTGACACAGGGCCGTCAGCTCCAGCAGTTCGGCCGCCGTCAGGTAGCGTCGTTTATCTACCAGCAGGCGCAGCATCATGGCCAGGTGCGCCTGCGGGCCTCCGAAGGCCGTGCAGCCCAGGGTAAGCACGTCCTTGAGGAAAATAATGCCCCGAACCCGTTTCGTACGAGCTCCGCGGCGGCCCCGGGGGGGCGGCGCAAGCTGGATTTCTTCCGTTTCCAAGCCGAAAGGGTAAGGGTGAGGGGCTGTGCGGAGTATACGTAGGCCCGGCAGTTGCCGAACTTACCAAAATAAAATCGGTTGCCAAGGTGGTTCTGAACCCCGGCAACCGATTTTGAAAGCGTCAGCAGCTGAGCGGCTTACTTCTTTTTGAGGCCCAGTTCGATCAGGCGCTCATTGAGGAACTCGCCGGCGGTGATGTCGGCCTCCTTCTTGGGGTTTTCCGGCGTCACGGTGCTCGGCAGAGCTGCCAGGCTCATTTCGGAGCGGGGGTGCATGAAAAACGGCACCGAGAAGCGCGAGGAGTTCATTTTCTCGCGGGCGGGGTTCACCACGCGGTGGATGGTGCTCTTGAGTACGCCGTTGGTCAGGCGCTGGAGCATGTCGCCCACGTTCACCACGATCTGGTCGGGCAACGCCGTGATGGGAATCCACTTGCCGTCGCGGCGCTTCACCTGCAGGCCATCGGCGCTGGCGCCCATGAGCAGCGTAATCAGGTTGATGTCGCCGTGCTCGGCGGCCCGAACGGCATCCGCTGGCACCGCATCCGGGTTTTCAATCGGGAAATAGTGGATGGGGCGCAGAATCGAATTCCCATTGTGTACCTTGTCGTCGAAGTAGTTCTCCGGCAGCTGCAGGTACAGGGCAATGGCGCGCAGCACGTCCTTGCCAGCGGCTTCCAGGGTGCGGTAGGTGGTGAAGGTGCTTTTCTGGAACGTGGGAATCTCCTCGGGCCAGATGTTGGCCGGATACTCCTTGCCGATGGGGTCGTTTTCGTCGTCGACCTCCTGGCCCACGTGGAAAAACTCCTTCAGGTCGCCGGTGTTGCGGCCCTTGGCATGCTCTTTCCCTTTGCTGATGTAGCCGCGCTGCCCGGCCAGCGCCGGATTTTCGTAGCGTTGCTTGGCCTCATCAGGCAGGGCAAAAAACTCCTGCACGTCGCGGTACAGCGCCTGGGTCTGTTCGTCGGTCAGGCCATGATTTTTCAGGGCTACGAAACCGATGTTCTGATATGCTTCGCCCAGCTGTTGGACGAAGCGGGCCTTGCGCTCCGGGTCACCGGAACGGAAATCGGCCAAGTCGAGGGATGGAATTTCTTCCAACAATTTTTCTTCCATAGCGGAAAATCAATATACTTTTGAGCAAACCTTACGTATTGCGCAAGGTACTAAAAAATCACTCGTCGTTTCGATGTCGGAACGCGGCTGGACAAACGGTCCGGCGGTCTTGTTCACCCTTCCATTTATTTCCCCACATGAAAGCAACTGCTTTATTGGTGAGCAGCGCGATGCTGCTCGGTCTGGCCGCCTGCGATACGGCCAAACAGCAACAAGAGTCTGGTACGAATGCGACTGTGAGCTCAATTTCGAGCGGCACGGCAGCTTCGATGGAGAAAAATGGCCTGCGCCTGACGCCCTTCACCGACTCGCCCAAAATGCCCGAAGCCCAGCTGCTGCTGAAGTCGCCCGTCACGGGCTCGACGGTGCCCAGCGGCAACGTGCCGTTCGACTACGACATCACCAACTTCCAGCTCACGAAGATGACCGGCGGCATGCACGCCGGCGAAATGGCTACGTCCGAGAAGGGCCAGCACATCCACAACATCGTGGACAACGAGCCCTACACGGCCCACTACACCACGGAGTTTACCAAGCCCATTGCCGACGGCCAGCACGTGGTGCTGTCGTTCCTGTCGCGCTCCTACCACGAGAGCCTCAAGCACCGCGGCGCCTACGACCTGCGCCTGATCACGGTGGGTGATGCGGCCAAAGCCACCCCGCTGAACGCCGACCTGAGTGCGCCGCACTTGTTCTACAGCCGGCCGAAAGACACCTACTCCGGCGCCGACGCCAAGAAGGTGATGCTGGACTTCTACTTGGTCAACACCACCCTCTCGCCCGACGGCAACAAGGTGCGGGCCACCATCAACGGCACCGAGTTTATGCTCGACCAGTGGGCTCCCTACATGATGGAGGGCTTGCCCGCCGGCCAGAACACGGTGAAGCTGGAGCTGGTAGACGCCAACGGTACCATGATTCCCGGTCCGTTCAACTCCGTCACGCGCACCTTCACGCTGCAGCCCTAAGGTGAAGTGGTAAGATGGTGAAATAGTGAGTTTGATGTTCGGGCGAGCTTGTTGGCTTAGACTGAACGCAAACACCTGCTGATCCTGTCGAGCTTCTTTGTCTGAAACCCAACGCCCCCTTTCCTACCGGAGAGGGGGCGTTGGCATTTCGGGCCGCTTTACCGCCGCCAGCTGCCCACCCGCCAATTGACGGCCACCTCGAAGTAGGGGTAAAGGTTGTGGGTTTGGCGGGCCAGCTCGGCGGGGGTGTAGCTGGTGCCCGCGTACAGGCCCTGGCCTTCCCGGTAGCGGTAGAAAGTGCGCAGCTGCTGCAGCCACAGGCTGGCCGTGAGCACGAAGCCTTGGTTGGTTTGCCGCTCGTAGGCTAGGTCAGGACCGTGTTGGCGGGTCACGTTGCGCAGGTAGATGAGGGTGGGGGAGCTGCCATCGTGCAGCAGAGCCGCCCGGCCGTGGGTGCGTTGCTCCAGAAAGCGGTAGCCTAGGCGCAGACTGCTTTGGCCCCGCCGCCCGCTCCAGCCCTGGCGCACGCCCCCGAGCAAATCGTGGGTGATGGTGGTGTCCAGGGGGCTTTCCCGAAACCGGGCCCAGTTGAGCAGGCCAATGCGGTTTTCGCGGCGCACGTAGTCCAGGGTGAGCAGGCGGCGCGGGCTGAGCTGGTAACTCAGGTTCTGCTGCTGCTCGAGCACCCGGCTGGCCCGGTTTTTCAGTTGCTCACTGGCCCGGTCGCGCACTTGGTAGCTCACCCACAGGTGGTAAGTCGATTTCAGACTGAAGCGGCCCGGCGCCCAGGTGAAGCCCGGTTCCCAGTGCAGCAGCCGGTCGGTGTAGTTTTCTCCGCTCTGGGCGGCTTTGATAAACACAAACTGCCGGTACTCGGCTCCCAGCGCCAGCGTGGTGCGGAAAGCCCCGGCCCAGCGGCCCACCCAGGTTAGGCGCAGCAGGTGCTGGGCTTCGTCGCGGTCCTGCTCATTTTCCCGGCTGGGCGTGTCCACGCGCAAGAGCTGGGCCGAGCCGAGCAGGGTCAGGGCGTGGCGGGGGTGGGGCAGCCACGTCAGCTCCGACTGCCAGAGCGTGGTTTTCTCGGTGATATCCTTGACCTGCTCGCGGGCGGTGGCTTTTTCCAGCAACGCGGGCGAGAGGCTGCGGTTGTTGTCGAGGGCGTAGCTGCGGTTGCGCTCCCGGTAGTTGAAGCTGAGCATAAACTGAAGCTTGCGGCTGCTCATGCGCACTTCCTGGCGGGTGTCGAGTTCCCGCTGACGGTAGCGCAGGTTCTGCACCGTATCAGCCTCGGCCGTGAGGCGCCGGTACAGAAACGCCCGGCTCGGCAGCACCAAGGAGTTATCGGAGCGGAACGAGACCCGGTCGGCAAGGCGGTAGGCCCAGGTGAGCTGGGTGGCCACCGTGTCGCTCTGAATGCGCTGCACGTTGCCCGGCACGTAGTCCTCGGCCCGGTTGGAGCGGTAGCCCAGGCGCAGCGCCCCGGTGGAGTAGGCATCGAAAGTGCGCTCATAAAAGCCCTCGGCGATGCTGCGCTGCCAGATGCGGGGGCCCAGGTTGGAGCGGGTGCCGTAGAGCCGTAGCGCCACCGGCTGGGTGGAGGTCCGGTCGGGATACACCAGCGTCGTCACCTCCAAGCCGTACGAAGGCCCCAAATCCTGGCGGCCATTGCGGGCGTCGTAGCCTAGACCGCCAAACAGCACGTAGCGGGCCGTGGACAGCGTATCGGCGGCACCCAGGGGGCGCAGGCGGTGCTGGTAGCCCAGGCGGGCCAGCCAGGCCCCGGAGCGGGTGGCGTTGGCGCGGCTCTGCTCGTAGTGCAGCAGCTGCCCCACCTGCCAGCCCCGGCCTAGGCGCAACGTGTGCAGCATGTGGGTCAGGTAGTCTTCGCGCACAAAAGAGGGTCGGCCCCGCTCGTCGTAGAGCCATTCGCTCAGCAGGCGGTAGCTCAGATTCTGGTTGGGCGTAACCCGGGCGCCGCCCCGCAGGTCGGTTTGCTGGGCGTAGGTGCTCACACCCACGCGCCGGGCCCGAAACGAGAGCAGCAGCAGCGAATCGGGCGGGGGCGGAAGCAGCGGCGTCGGCCCCGTGCCTTGAGCTTGCGCCATACCCATGCATCCCGTGGCCAGTTCGAGCAGGACGCCGACCAGGAAGGCAAACGGAAAGCGGACGCCGCGGCAAGGCATAACTGGCAGGTAATAGGGCACAACGGCACCGAGCGGCCCCTTGGGCGTAAGGTAGCCAATCGGCACCCGGGCCGCAACCAGCGGCGGCGGTACCGGCCGGCGCGCAAAAAATAATGGCTAACCCGGGCTGTACTGCCTATTTTTGACGCGGCCGTCCCGGAGCATCGTAACGTCCCGGCGGCTCAGGACGTCTTGTGTGTTCGGGGATGCCGGACTGGCCGTAGTGCCACTGATCCGGCCTTTGTTTTGTCATATGTAGCTTATGATTGTTCGGAAACTTTTTCTGTCGTTGGGGTTGGTCGTGAGCGGAATGGGCATAGCGCAGGCGCAGCACGCTATCTGGGCCGCGAAAGTGGTGGCCGTGTCTTCGCAGAAAGCCGAGGGCAAAGAAGCCTTCTCTCCCGAAAAAGTCCTGGGCGAGCCCAACGCCCTGCCCCTGGGCCAGATCAACAACGACGCCTGGATTCCCAAGAAGGAAGGCAGCAACGAGTTTATTGAGGTGCGATTTGGCAAGTCGTTGATTGCCAAGCAGGTGACGGTAGTCGAGAACTTCAACCCCGGCTCGGTTACCAAAATCGAGCTCGTCGACACCCGCGGCAACAAGCACCAGATCTACGAAAACACCAGCCCGGGCCCGATTCCCGAGCAGTTTCGCTCCCTGCAGGCCACCTTCGCCGCTGGCACCTACCGCACTATCGGCGTTATCGTAACCATGAACACCAAGGCCGTCAACGGCGTCAACCAGATTGACGCCATCGGCATTGCCGACGTGGCCGAGGTGATGGTGAAAAAGGAATTTGTGGCCGCGCCTCCCGAGGGTGGCGTCAGCTTCGACTCCTCGATGGTGAACCTGGGTCCGAACGTCAACTCGAAGTACGTCGACACCCACCCGGTTATCACCCCCGACGGCAAAACGCTGTTTTTTGCCCGCCAGAACAGCCCGCAGAACGTGGGCGGCGCCAAAGATGCCCAGGACGTGTGGTATAGCACGCTGGCCAATGCCGCCAAGAAGTCCTGGAACCAGGCCAAGAACATCGGCGGCCCCATCAACACGCCCGGTCCCAACGGTCTGGCTTCGGTATCGTCGGATGGCAACAGCGTGGTCTTGATCAACGTGTACCGACCCGATGGCACCCTCGACCCGAAAGGGGCCAGCATCTCGCGCCGCAGCAAAACGGGCTGGGGCATGCCGGTCAAGATTGAAATCGAGGATTTCTACAACGACGACCCCGAGCACGTCGACTATTTCCTGGGAACCTCAGGCAAAGTGCTGCTGATGGCCGTGGCCCGCAAAGACGGGCAGGGTGAGCAGGATATCTACGTCAGCTTTCTGCAGCCCGGCGGAAGCTGGTCGCGCCCCAAAAACCTGGGCTCTTCGGTGAATACCAAGAAGCCCGAGTTTGCCCCCTTCCTGGCAGCCGACGGCAAGACCCTGTATTTCGCCTCCGAAGGCCACGGCGGCTACGGCAACGCGGATATTTTTTACTCCAAGCGCCTCGACGACACCTGGACCAATTGGAGCAAGCCCCGCAACCTGGGAGCCAGCATCAACTCCCCCGACTTCGACGGCTACTTCACGCTGGCCGCTTCCGGCGAAGACGCTTACCTGGTCTCGTCGCGCAAGGGCATCGACAACTCCCGCGACATTTTCCGCATCAACCTCACGCCCCAGTTTAAGCCCGAAGTGGTGACGTTGGTGCGGGGCCGAGTGCTCGACGCGGCCACGCAGAAGCCCGTGGCGGCCACCATCCGCTACGAAAACCTGCTGACCGGGGAAGAAATTGGGGTGGCCGAAACCAGCCCCGTAGATGGCTCCTACACCATCGTGCTGCCCTCGGGCTCGCACTACGGCTACCGCGCCGAGGCCAACAACTACTTGGCGGAAAGCGACAACCTGGACGCTACCGACAAGCAGAAATACAGCGAAATCACCCAGGACTTGTTTCTGGTGCCATTTGCTGTGGGTTCGACGATCAAGCTGAACAACATCTTCTTTGCCCAGAGCAAGTACTACCTGCGGGAGAATTCCTATCCGGAACTGCTGCGCCTGGTGCGCATTCTGCGCGACTACCCGAGCGTGGAAATCAAGCTCGAGGGCCACACCGACAACCAGGGTGACCCACTGCTGAACGTGAAGCTGAGCCTGGACCGCGTGAATGAGGTGAAAAAGTACCTCGTTTCGAAAGGCATTGCCGGCACCCGTATCACCACCGAGGGTTTCGGCGGCTCCAAGCCTATTGCCAGCAACGACCAAGAAGAAACCCGCAAGCTCAACCGCCGGGTAGAATTCCGGATTACGAAGAAGTAAGCCGGCCTATCTTCGGGCAACGCAAAAGCCCCGACGTAGCAGTACGTCGGGGCTTTTGCGTTGCGGCTTAACCTGACGGAAGCTTAGCTCAGGCGGCCTTCCTCGCGGCCGGGTTTGGCGCTGCCACCCTGGCCGCCGGGGTTGGCAATGGAGTCGCGCATGTCGGTGTCGGCCTGCACATTGCGCATTTTGTAGTAGTCCATGATGCCGAGGTTGCCGGAGCGGAAGGCGTCGGAAATGGCTTTGGGAATCTCGGCTTCGGCGTCCACCACGCGGGCTTTGGCTTCCTGGGTTTTGGCGCGGTTTTCCTGCTCCACGGCCACGGCCATGGCCCGGCGCTCCTCGGCCTTGGCTTCCGCCACTTTCAAGTCGGCGTTGGCTTGGTCAATCTGAAGCTTGGCGCCGATGTTGGTGCCGATTTCGATGTCGGCAATGTCGATACTGAGAATTTCGAAGGCCGTGCCCGCGTCGAGGCCCTTGCTGAGCACGAGCTTGGAAATCCGGTCGGGGTGCTCCAGCACTTCCTTGTGCGATACCGACGAGCCGATGCTGGTCACGATGCCTTCGCCGACCCGGGCCAGGATGGTTTCCTCGCCGGCCCCGCCCACGAGCTGGGTGATATTGGCCCGCACCGTAACCCGGGCAATGACGATAAGCTGAATGCCGTCCTGGGACACGGCCGCCACGTTGGGCGTGTTAATCACCTTGGGATTGACGGACGTCGTGACGGCCTCAAACACGTTGCGGCCCGCCAGGTCGATGGCCGTGGCCTGCTTGAAGGTGAGCGGGATGTTGGCCTTATCGGCCGAAATCAGGGCTTTGATAACGCTGGGTACGTTGCCGCCGGCCAGGTAGTGAGTTTCCAGTTCGTTGGAGCTGACCTGCAGGCCGGCCTTGGTGGCCGTAATCAGCGAGTTGACAATCAGCGTGGGCGACACCTTGCGCACCCGCATCAGCACGAGCTGAAACAAGCTCACGCGCACCCCGGAGAAGATGGCCGTAATCCAGAGGCTGATGGGGAAAAAGTACAGAAAGACGAGCAGGGCAACGCCGGCAATGGCAACCGGAACGACGGGAAAATTATTCATGGAGAGAGGGAAGGTTGGCGGGCAAGGTGGCGCTTAAATCGGAGAAATAATAGCGGAACAGGCAAGCCGCCGCTTAGCCCACGGCCTCCACTACAATCCGGTTCTGCTCGATGCGCAGTACCCGCACCTCGGCGCCGGTGGGCACAAACTCGCCCCGGGTCACGACCTCCCGGCGGTGCTCGTCGAAGAGTACCGTGCCCGAGGGCCGCAGCGCCGACAAAGCGCGGCCGGTGGCGCCGGGCTGCACGTCGGGCAGGCGGGCGTCGCGCACGTGGCCGTCGTGGACGTCGTTGAGCGCCAGCCGGGCCATATTTTTGGGCCGCAGGCCGATGTAGAGAATAATGCCCGCCAGCACCACGGCCGTAATCAGCGTGATGTGGCCGGCGCTGGGGCCCAGGTCGCGGTAGCCAAACCAGATGCCGGCCGCCAGCAGCGCAAAGCCCACCAGTCCGACCACCGTGGTGCCCGGAATAAACAGCACTTCCGCAATCAAAAACAGCAGGCCGAAAAGCAGGAGCAGGGCAATGCTTATCCAATCCATGGGGCAACGTTGAAAAGGTGAGGCTGCGGGAAAGATACGCAGAAACCGACGGGACTAAAGCAGCTAGTGCGTAGCTTCGTCGGAGGCCCGGCCGCGCGCCCGAGGCTGCCCCAAACACGTCGTACCCGTATGCCGGCCCCCGTTTCCGACCCGAGCTCTTCCGCCCACGACCTGCTGGCGGCCCTGCTGCGGCAGGTGCCCTTCCTGACCGATGACGACATCACTGCCTTCGTGGGGCTGTGGCGCAAATACGCCAGCCTGAAGCGCGCCGACTTCCTGATTCAGGCCGGGCAGACCGAGCATCACCTCTACTTCGTGAACGAGGGCGCCCTGCGCATCTATTACCCGAGCCGGGCGGAGGAAATCTGCGTGGGCTTTGCCTACACCAACACGCTGGTGTGCTCGTTTCCGTCTTTCGTGGCCGGGCTGCCGTCGGAATACTGCATCCAGGCCCTGCGCAAAAGCGAGTTGATTGGCATCAGCCGCACTGACTTTACGGCCATAATGGAGGCGCGGCCCAACTTCGCCCGGTTTTGGCGGCTGGAACTGGAGCGGGCCGTAATGGGGCGCATCGAGCGGGAAATTGATTTGCTGCTGCCCGAACCCGAGCGGCGCCTGGAGCGGCTGCTGGCCCGTAGCCCCCACTTGTTTCAACTGGTGCCCAAGAAGTACATTGCCTCCTACCTGCGCATGACGCCCGAAACCCTGAGCCGCCTGCGTTAAATCTTGCTTCCAATCAAGGTTTGGCACGGCCGGGCGAAAGAGCTTTGCCTATCTCTACCCCAGGCTCTTCTCGTTATGAACGCCAGCACTTTTATCCGCACGCTGCACCAACGGGTGCAGCACCTTCACGCCACTGTCAGCGCTGATTTTGCTCCCCTGGACGCCGCCTTGCTCAACTTCAAGCCCGGCCCCGACAGCTGGAGCATTCTGGAGTGCCTGGAGCACCTAAACCGCTACAGCCGCTACTACAACGCCCAACTAGCCCAGGCCCTGGCTCAGCCCGTGGCCGCGCCCCCGGCCGAGTTTAAGTTCAGCTGGCTGGGCCGCAAGTCCATCGAAACCGTGCGTCCCGAGAACCGCAAGCTGCAAAAGACGCTGGCCCGCATGAACCCCAACCAAAGCCGGCTGGACCAAGCTGTCCTGGCGGAATTCCTGGCTCACCAGACTGAGCTGCTGGCATTGCTGGACTGCGCCCGGCAGGCCAACCTGGGCCGCAAAGCCGTTTCGGTCGAGTTTTTCAAGTTGCTTAAACTCAGCATCGGCGACACTCTCGAGTTCGTGGTGGCCCACCAGGAGCGCCACATCCAGCAAGCCGGACGGGTGCACCAGCAGCTGCGCCCGGAGCTGGCGTAGCTGCCGGGGCCGTTGGCGGATACTTTTTCCGGCAAGTGACGTGGTAAGTATTCAGCAGGGCGTGCTCTTAACACGCCAAAAGCCGCGTCCGAAGCCAAATAAGGCATCCGACGCGGCTTTTTAGGCTAGCAGCCCGCAGCTTAACGCTTAGTAGGCGCGGGCGAAGAATACGCGCCGGGCACTGGGCTTGCCGGTCAGCATGTCCACACCTTCCTCGTCGGGCTCGTTCAGGGCCAGGCAGCGGATGGTAGCCTTGGTTTCTTCCTTGATGCGCTCCTCAGTTTCGGAGGTACCGTCCCAGTGTGCCACCACGAAGCCGCCTTCACCTTCCAGGGCCTGCTTAAACTCCTCGTAGGTGTCCACGCGGGTGGTGTGGGTTTCGCGGAAGTGCAGGGCTTTGTTGTAGATGTTAGTCTGAATGTCGTCGAGCAAAGCCGCTACGCTGTCCACGATGTCGGCCAGAGGCAGGTTCATCTTTTGCTTGGTGTCGCGGCGGGCCACCTCCAACGTGCCGCTTTCTAGGTCGCGCATGCCCACGGCAATGCGGACGGGCACACCCTTCAGCTCCCACTCGGCAAACTTGAAGCCCGGCCGCTCGGTGTCCCGGTCGTCGAACTTCACGCTGATGCCGCGGTCCAGCAGCCCCATCTGAATAGGACGGATGCGCTCGGCCAGCTCTTCCAGCTGCCCGGCCTTGTAGATGGGCACAATAACCACCTGAATCGGGGCCAGCTTGGGCGGCAGCACGAGGCCTTCGTCGTCGGAGTGCGCCATGACCAAGGCCCCCATCAGGCGGGTACTTACGCCCCAGCTCGTGCCCCACACGTGCTCGAGCTGGCCTTCCTTGTTCGTGAACTGCACGTCGAAGGCCTTGGCGAAGTTCTGCCCCAGAAAGTGCGAGGTGCCGGCCTGCAGGGCTTTGCCGTCCTGCATCAGGCCTTCAATGCAATAGGTGTCGAGGGCGCCGGCAAACCGCTCGTTTTCCGACTTCACGCCCTTCACTACGGGCAGAGCCATCCATTCCTCGGCAAATTGGGCGTACACATCCAGCATCTGGCGGGTTTCGGCAATGGCTTCCTCGGCCGTGGCGTGGGCGGTGTGGCCTTCCTGCCACAGGAATTCGGCGGTGCGCAGAAACAAACGAGTACGCATTTCCCAGCGCATCACGTTGGCCCACTGGTTGATGAGCAGCGGCAGGTCCCGGTAGCTTTGAATCCAACCTTTGTAGGTGCTCCAGATAATGGCCTCCGAGGTAGGACGGATAATGAGCTCTTCCTCCAGCTTGGCGTTGGGGTCCACGCGCAGCTTGCCGGGGTTGTCGGGGTCGGTTTGCAGTCGGTAGTGCGTTACCACGGCGCATTCCTTGGCGAAGCCCTCGGCGTTCTTCTCCTCGGCCTCAAACATGCTTTTAGGCACGAGCAGGGGAAAATAGGCGTTCTGGTGGCCCGTGCGCTTGAACATATCGTCGAGCTGGCGCTGCATCTTCTCCCAGATGGCGTAGCCGTAGGGCTTGATGACCATGCAACCGCGCACGGCCGAGTTTTCGGCCAGGCCTGCCCGCTTTACCAACTCATTGTACCACAGAGAATAATCTTCACTGCGCTTGGGCAAACTTTTACTCATATTCGGGGTATCTTTGGTAGACGGAATAGTTCCGAAAGCTGGTACAAGAATTGTCTCGGCTTTTGGCACCGTTTAGCCGCCAAATTACGTTAAAAATAAACCGGAGTACCCAGCAGCGGTCAGACAACCATTTGGCTCCGTGGCGCCTCTTCCGGCTAACGGTTCCTTCGTTCTCCCCTTCCGGCCCTCCTTTACGCGCAAGCAGCCATGAAAAAGATCTTAACCGCATTTTTACCGGCCCTATCCCTGCTTACGCTGGGCAGCTGTGCCACTACCTCGCAGCTCACCTCCACCGAGGATGACGGCGTATATTACTCATCCAAGGACCGCACCACGCAGAACGCTACGGCTTCCATAGCTTCTTACGGTCAGCAGGACACTCAACCCGACCGCGGCACCGATGCCAATGCGGGCACCGATGAAGCCGTCAACCCCGAGTACCGCAGCGGCGGCTCTTCCTCGTCGGGCACGGGCAGCACCGCGTACTATGATGACGACTACAGCTACGCAGCCCGCATCCGTCGCTTCAACCAGCCTACGTATCGGGGCTTTGGCTACGGCTACTACGATTTTGCCTACACCGACCCCTTCTGGTACGGCGGCGGTTACTCGCCCTACGGCTGGGGCCCCGGCTACTACGGTTCGTTTTATGACCCGTTCTACAGCCCTTACGCCTACGGAGGCACTTACATCAATATTAACATCGGCTTCGGCCGCTTTTACCGGCCTTACTACAACCCGTGGCGCTACGACTACGGCTACCCGGGCTATGGCGGCTACGGTTACGGCTACGGCGGCTACGGTGGATATTATGATGGCTACCGCAACGGGTACCGCAATGGCCTCTACAGCGGCTATGGCACCTATGGCGGCGGTAAAACCAACTACGGACCACGGCGTGATGGGGCCCGGGAAGCCGTATCGTCGTCGGTGGGCGCTACCAATGGTGGACGGGGCCGCGGCCGCATTGACGAGGGCGGCGTTGCCAACCCCAACGGCGGCGTTACGACCGGCGGTGGTCTGCTGAACGGCGGCAATGGCAATCAGCCGGCCGTAGTGCCCGGCCGGGGTCGGGGCCGGATCATGGATAATTCCGGCAATGGGGCTCCGCAGGATATGCCGGTCCGGCAGCCGATGGGCAGCCTGAACAATGACGGCCGAGAGCTAACCAACCAGCAAATCAAGGACCGGGAAAGACGCCTGGAGCAGATGAACGGCGGTACTGACCAGCCGCGCCTGGATATGCAGCCTGCGCGCGGCCGAGGCCGGGTGAGTGAGAACGGCAATGCCGGCACCGACGTGATGCCAACCACGCCGCAGGACTACACGCAGCCCCGCCGGGGCCGCTACCGCGACATGCAGCCCAGCCAAGCCGGTGGCGGTCAGGAGCAACAACAGCAGCAGCAGCAGCGCCCAACTCGCCAGCGCATGTCGAACAACGACTTCAGCCAGCCCCGCCAGCAGATGGAGCAGCCGATGCGGCAGGAGCGCAGCTATTCGCCGGGCGGTAATTTCGGTGGCGGAGGCGGGGGTGGCAACGACGGTGGCGGTTCCCGCGGCCGGGGCCGCATCCAGTAATCAATCTGCTGGCAATTAACTGAGTGTGAACAGCCGAGCTTTCGGCTACTTCCTTTCTTTGATGAAAAACGTCAAATACTGGCTTGGCTTGGCCCTCACGGGTTTGGCCAGCCACGCCTTTGCCCAAAACGAAACGGATGCGCTGCGATATTCGCGGCTTCAGTTTGGTGGTCCTGCCCGCACGCTGGGAATCGGGGGCGCCAACGTAGCCCTGGGCGCTGACCTGGGCAACCTCAACAGCAACCCGGCGGGTTTGGGCATGTTCCAACGCTCTGAGTTCAGCTTCACACCCGGCCTGGGTCTGGGGCAGACTGAAGCTCAGCCCGTGGGCTCGGGTTCTCGCCTTACCGACAACCGCAATAGCTTCCACATCGGCAGCTTTGGGGCCGTCTTTACCAACCGGCTGGCCGACGACGACAATAGTTCTGACTGGCGCTCGGGCAGCTTTGGAGTGGGCTTCAGCCGGCTCAACGACTTTAATACGCAGTACCGCTACACTAATACGGTAAGTGAGGATCGGTCCTTTTTCGAGCGGCTGCGCAACCCCAACTTGGTTGGCGGGACCATTGATGGAATTGGCGGTACCTACGACGACATTGCTAACCAGTACAACAAAAACGATTACTACTCCCTCGACGGGCTGGCCTACGGGGCGTTGCTGACGGGCTTTTACCAGAAGAAAAAGGACAAGACCCAGGATTCGCTGTCAACTATTCGGCGGACCGGGCCTATTCTGCAGAATGAGACGGTGCTGAGTACGGGCTCCCAGAACCAGTTCGACTTTGCCTATGGGGCCAGCTACCGCAATAAGCTCTACGTAGGGGCTAGCCTGGGCATCACGACGGTGCGCTACAACGAAACCCGCACATTTGAGGAGCAGGAAGCCAACGATCCGACCAATACCACGCCCTTTCTGAGTTTAGTGCGCCGCGACAACCTTGAAACCCGGGGCAGTGGCTTCAACCTGAAAGTAGGCGCTATTTACCGCTTCAACGATGCCCTGCGCGTGGGTGGCTCGATTCAGACGCCCACGTTTATGCGCCTGACCGACAACTATTCCACTTCGCTCGACACCCGCTTTACGGCGGCACCCCAACCTGGCACGCCGCTGTCGGCCTCTGTCAAACTTACGCCGGGCGAGTACACGTATTCTCTCACGACTCCGTTCCGGGCTTCGGGTGGGGCAGCGGTTACCATCGGCAAGCACGGCTTCCTGACCGGGGACGTGGAATACGTTAACTACAACCAAGCGCGACTGGGCAGCGACGAAGAAACGAACAACACCTACACGTTTGACGTGGAAAACAACAACGTGAAGGCACTCTACGGCTCGGCGATGAACCTGCGCTTCGGCGGGGAAGCTCGCTTGGACATCTTCCGGGTGCGCGCCGGCTACGCCCGTTACGGCGACCCATACAAAACCAATGACTTTGACCGGACCCAGCAGTACTTCACCGGCGGCCTGGGCTTGCGGCAAGGCAATTTCTTTATTGATGTGGCTGGCGTGTACGGCCTAGAGAAGCGCTACAGCCAGTCGTACTATCTGGCCAAAAATGCGGCCCCGGTCATCAGCGTTGATGGCAGCCGCTTCACGACTTCAGTCACGGTGGGGACCACATTCTAAGCATTTCACCGAATCATGAAAACAATAAGGGCGCTCCGATGGGAGTGCCCTTATTGTTTTCAGCGGTCTGCTAGATTCTCATTTGGTAATGTGTACTTGTAGCAAAACCGTCGGGACGGGGGCGGTGAGAATGTCCTGCACATATAGTAGACCGTACTTCTTTTCGGTGGTGAGGAAGGCATACACGCGGCCTTTGGCAATCGGGCCCGTACGAGTTTTGGGAGTCAGCTCACTGGCCCCGCCAAAGGCGCTGATGAGTTCCTGCTCCGTGTCGGTGCTGTTGAAGCCGTTTTGATCAATACCCGTGTTGCGGAACTCCGTGGACCGGTTCCAACCCTTGGTGTGCTTGATAATCGGGTCGTTAGGGGCCGCCAGGTAGATGCCAGCAGCATCGGAGGCGTAAACCAAGTCGATGAGGGCCTGGTTGGCGGCGTTGGTGCGCACAGTGTAGCGGGGCAGCGTCAGGCCCGGCAGCAGGGCCAGGAAGCTACGGCGGTTACCGTCGCCGGGCGCCTGGAGTTGGGCCGTGTAGCGGTGGTAGTTGAGGCGCAGGGAATCCGCGTTGCGCAGCTGCAGCCGGAAACCCCGACTCACGCGGTTGCCGTCGACATCCTCGGCTTCGAAGCGCCACTGCTCCCGGCCCGAAGTCGTGCGGGCATTAATCGTGGTTTGCAGCACAAACTCCCTGGCCGAGGCTGGCATAGTCGAATCCAGAAAAGTGAATTCGGGGTCAGCCGGAGCCTTGGTCGCGTCGTAGCCCGCCGGATAATTCAGCGGGTTTTTCACGGGGGCGTAAGTGACAAAAATCCGCACGGCCTTCAGCGGCTTATCTGCGCTGCGCACGTCACTGTAGAGCTTAAACGTGACCGTGTCGCCGGGCGTGCTGATGGTCCGGTCGAAGCTGGTGTAGCGGGTGCTACCCACTAGGTCCAGCCGCGGGCCCGAATCCTGCTTGGAACAAGCCAGCAGGTGGAGCAGGAGTGGGGCAAACAGAAGCAGTCGGTAGCGCATAGAGAACAAAGGTCGGGAGTCCGGGGCGAAGTTTCACGCCGGACTCCGAATTGGCGGCGCCCAGCGGTTCAAGCCAGTTTATGAGCGCATGAAACGGGAAAGTGGTCTTCCTGTAACGTCAAAACCGGGCGGCTATTTCACCCGGCGGCTTCCTCGCTGCCGGCCAGATGAGTATCTTAGCAATACGGGGCAGCGCCCACTGCCGCGGCCGCTCCGGCGCAGGAAAATATCCGCCGGGCTGTTTGTTTCTGACTTTGCCGCGTAGAATGACCTCATGCCTATGCTCCAGATGAAACTTCGCTTCCTGTCCGGAATGATTTTGCTGGCCGGCCTGGCAAGCTGCCAGCGCGAACCGGCAGTCCGCGCCGCGCCGTCGGCTCCCGTGGCTCCCGCCCTGCGCGACTCCCTGCCCGAAACCCCCGCCACCGGCCGGGCCGTCATCCGTACCTGGCACCGGGTAACCCGCCGCACCAGCCTCAATGCGCCGTTGGTGTACCGCCGCGGCCTGGCGCGCCCCTTCGCGGCCGATACGGCTGCCCCCCCGCCCACCGAAGCTCGTCTGCATGATCTGACGCTCAAAGCCAGCGAGTATTTCCAGATTGACCCCCTGCAGCCCGCCGAAGTGCACGGCCGCGAGGGCACCATCGTTCACCTGCCGGCCCAGATTCTGGTCGACGCCCGGCAGGTGCCCGCAACGGGGCCCGTGTGGGTGGAGCTCAAGGAGTGCTACACGCTGGCCGACATGCTGCTTTCCAACCTCTCCACGGTAACGGCCACCGGCGACCTGCTCGATTCGGGCGGGATGGTGCTGGTGCGGGCTTCCGCCCACGGACGGCCACTCCACGTTGCTACGGGTCAGTCTTTCCAGCTTGAAATGCCCTTCGCGCGTCGTCAGAAAGGGATGGGGCTGTTCTACGGCGTGGGGCACCGCCGGCAGCAGCCCACGCACTGGGTGGCTGCCGGGCCCGTAAGCCGCCGGCCGCCGGCTGAGCGTATCGCCACCCAGGCCACTCAGATGCCCAGCTACGGCAATGGTCCGGCCGACATCAACCGGCTGATCCGATATCCGCAGGCGGCACTGGCCAACCAAACCGAGGGCCTCGTGTACGCCTCGTTCGTGGTGGATGAGAGCGGGCAGGTGGTTGCGCCCACCATCTTGCGTGGCCTCGGCGACGGCTGCGACGAGGAGGTATTGCGGGTGCTGCGACAGACCTCCGGGCATTGGACGCCCGCCCAGCAGGGTGGTAAATTTGTGAAGGTGCAGATGACGCTGCCGATTCGCTTTTCCTTCCAGCAGGGACAAATGACCTCCGACCTGGCCGCCGCCCCGCCCCCGGCTATTGACACGTTGCCCACTACCGACGACGACAGCCCGGAGGTAAACCGCGTGGCCGCGCCGGCCGCCGACCACTATGCTTTTCAGGCTGACCGCCTGGGCTGGCTGACTTGTGAGCGGGTGTGGCAGCCCGCCGGCGCCTCCGCGGCCTTAACGGCCAGCGCGGAAGTAGAGCCTACGACCAGCGTGCAGCTGGTATTTCGCGAAAGCAATAGCATTGTGCCAGGACAGCCCCAAGCTGGCGGTTACGTTTTTGCGGGTGTACCGGCCAATCAGCGGGCTGTGGTGGTGGGAGTGCAGTACCGCAATGGCACCCCGTATCTGGCGTTGCAGGAAACCATAACCGGGCAGCGCGAAACCGAAACCCTGGACTTCCGGGAAACCACGCTGGCAGAGTTGGAGAGGGCATTGGAAAAGTTACAGTAGCCGCAGTGACGGAGTAAGTTAGGTGCTGACGGTCAGCAAAAACTGCAAATTTTTGGAACGTCTTGCGTCCTACAATCAGTTTGCTTAATTTTCGCTGTTAGTTGCTTTGTTTGGTCCCGAAATCACCTCGGCCAGGGACCCTGGGCAGCCGCCAATACTCCGCCACTTTTGCTCCTGTTGCATGGGTAAGACGCTACTCCGCGCCGCTTTACTGAGTATTTTTGTGTGTTTCCAAGCTGTTCGTCCCGGGTGGGCGCAGGAGGCCAAAGGCCCTGCCACCGACGTTGGCTTCTACATTGTGGCCCATCAGGATGACTGGCAGCTGTTTATGGGCAGCCACGCCTACGACGACGTGCAACGCCCCCGGGGCAAGGCCGTGTTTGTTTGCCTGACAGCGGGCCAGGCCTACGAGCCCGGCGAAAACTACTGGCGCGCCCGTGAGGCCGGCTGCCGTGCCTCGGTGCAAAGTTTGGCTGATGCCAAGACTCCCCCCACTTCAACTCCGGTTTCGTCTACCGTCCGCATCAATGGCCACACCATTGCCATGATGCGCTATAAGAATACCTCCGCCTACTTTCTGCGTCTGCCCGACGGCAACCTGCAGGGCCAGGGATTCGACCGTTGCAACTTTCAAAGCCTGAAAAAGCTGCGCAGTGGCGAGGGCAGCATCACCGATGTGGAAGGCATCAATACCTACACTTCGTGGGGAGATTTGAGCCGCACGCTGCGCATGATTATCCAGCAGGAAAGCTCCACGGGCAAGGTGTGGATTAACACGCCCGACTCGGAAGACAAGTACAACCCGCGTGACCATTCCGACCACCAGATGGCCGGACGGCTGGCCGCCAGCGCCACGGCCAATACGGAAAGCTGCATGCTGATGTACGTCGGCTACGACGTGGCTTTCCGCAAAACCAACCTGAGCCCGCCCCAGGCCGCTAAGCAGGCCTCGGTTTTTTCTATCTACTGCCAGGGCCTGACCAACGGCGGGCAGGCCACGGCCTGGGACCCCGGTCACCTGCGCTTCATGGGCCGGCAGTATTACCGCACCCGGCATAGCAGCGGGTCGGCGGCAGTGGTGCGCGTCAATGCCATTACTCAGGCCAACACGGGTGTAGAGGAAGCCGACGACGCCCCGGAAGCGGAAACGAGCCTAAAACTGGAGCCCAACTACCCGAATCCGTTCGACCAGGCCAGCATGATTGTGTACCACTTGCCCCAGGCTGGCTTCGTGACGATGCGGATTTACGACCTGCGCGGCAACGTGATTAAGGTGCTGGTGCAGAAAGAGGAAACCGCCGGCCGCCACGAAGTGTGGCTCGAAGTCGACCAGTTTCCCGCCAGTGGCCAGTACATCTGCCAGATTCAGGCCGGCGGCCAGCACCGTGAGCAGCGGCTGCAGATAAGCCGCTAGGCACGCTCTTTCGTCCCGGCCGTTACGGTCGGGACGCTTACTTTTGTTTATGCTTACTTTTTTCCGCCGGAATTTTCCGGTTTGGCTGCTGCTGCCCGTAGCATTGCTGTTGCAGCTCGGCTGTATTTTTCGCGCCTTTGGCGCCATGCTGTTTCACCCCGGCCAGCACCAACTGGTGGCCAGTTTCGACGGGCTGAAGAACTACTTCACTTTCCAGAGCTACCTGCAGCAGCCCTTCGAAAAGGGTCTGGGCTGGTTCGGCAATCTGAACTACCCGTACGGCGACTACCTTTTCTACACCGATAACACGCCGCTTTTCTCGCTGCCGGTCAAGCTATTTTCCCACTACGTCTACGACCTGACGCCCTACGGCCTTGACGTGTACCACGCCCTGCTGCTGAGCGGAATGCTGGTCAGCACGGCGCTGCTGGTGGCCATCTTGCGCAAGCTGCTGCACTATCCGGTGCTGATAGTATTCTTCAGCGTGGTGCTGCCCTGGCTGAATCCACAGACGACCCGGCTGCTGGCCGGACACTACAACCTGTCGTTGAGCTGCGTGATGCTGCTGGCCATCTGGGGCGTATTGCAGGTGTATCAGGCGGCCTCGGCCGGCCGGCCCGTTTGGCGCTGGGTGGCGGCCACGGTGGTCGGCATGGTGGTAGCGGGCTTCGTGCATTTGTACTACCTGCCCATCGTGGGACTATTCACGGGCGGCTTCTTTCTGGCCTGGCTGCTGCTGACCGGCAAGTGGCGGCAGTGGCAGCTCGTGCTGGCCGGCGTGCTCATCACCCTGCTGCCGGTGCTGCTCACGTTCAGCTGCGTGCGGCTCGTGGATGGCTACTACGGCCTGCGCCTCACTGACCCTACGGGCTTCAACTACGCGCCCTGGAAAATGCAGTTTTCGGCCCTTTTCCAGCCCTACACCTACGAAAAGACCCACTTTATCATCGAGCCCGTCGAGCCGGTTTCTTACGAGTCGCGGGCTTACCTGGGTGCTTTTGCCCTGTTCGGGCTGGTGGTGGCCGCGGTGGCCCGACTGGGCTGGCGCACGGCTTGGCAGCAGTGGTGGAATGCGTGGAAGGGCACTTGGCAATTCCGGTTTCTGGGGCTGCTGGGCCTGGCTTCCCTCGTTGGGTTGCTTGCCAGCTTCGGCACTCAGTACAGCCTGGCCGACGATACGTTTGTTGTCAATAACTACCTGAGCGCGTTTTACTACCTGCGCAAAATCACCGAGACGGCGGCGCACTTTCGGGCCGTGGGGCGCTTCCAATGGCCGTTTTTCTGGGCCGTGAACATCAGCGTGCTGGTGGCGCTGGATTACTGGCTGCGGACTGGCGCGTTACGCTTACGTTGGGTTATTGGGGTGGCGCTGGTGCTGCTGGCCTTCCTCGACACGCGCGATACGCTCAAGCACTACCGCACGTCGTTGCTGACCAACACGCTCACCAACACCAGCAACCAACCCGAGCTGAGTTTGCTGACGGCCAACCTCAACCCCGGGCAGTACCAGGCCATTCTGCCCGTGCCCTTCTTCCACGTGGGCAGCGAGAATATGGACCTGACCGTGGACGACGACGACCAGCATTCCTCGCACGCCTTCCAGCTTTCGTTGCGGACGGGCCTGCCGCTGATGGCCAGTAAAATGTCGCGCACCCCGCCGGTGCACGCCCGGGCGCTGCTCGGTATGTTCCAGCCCGGCGACCTGGATTCTGAGCTGCGGGCCAAGCTACAGGCCGCGGGCAAGCCCGTGCTGGTGTTGCTGGATGAGTCGTACTACGACGGCACCCGCTCCATGATTACGGATGCCACTAGCCCCAGCCAGCGGCGCATTATCGAGGCAGGCCCGGCTTTCATTGCCAGCCACCACCTGACGCCGGTAGCGGAAAACGGCAAGCTCAAGCTCTACCGCTGGGACGTGCAATAGCGCGCGTCTAGCGCTTTTTTCGCCGGCCCGTGGCTAGGCTCTTGAGGAAAATGCGCATAAACGTGCTGCCTTCGGTGAGCAGAATCCGCGGATTCAGGGCCGAAAACACCACGCCGGGCTTGAGCTCCACCGGCACGGCCAGCACGCGCATCTGCTTTTGCCGGGAAGCCAGAAAAATCAGCTCCAGATCAAAAAGGTAGCGGTTGGTGGTCGTCTTGAGAAACAGGTCCCGGCCCCCGGCGTTGAAGCCTTTGAGCCCACACTGCGTGTCGCTGACCGGCAGGCGCAGCAGGTTGCGCGTCAGCCCCCGCAGCAGGTTCGACACCCGGCGCCGGGCTTTCGGCACGTGAACGTAATAGTCGGCATCCCGGACCCCCACGGCCAAATCGGCCTTGCCGCTGAGCAGGGTGCGGTACACGGCCGCCACGCTGGGTTCCTGGTAGGGAAAGTCGATGTCGGTGAACAGGCAGATGGGCTCGTGCGTAGCCGCGGCGCCCACGCGCAACGCGTAGCCCTTGCCACGGTTGGCCGGGTACGTAAGGTAGGTGAAGCCGGGTAGTGCGGCCCGCAACAGCTCCACGTCGGCCGCCGCCACGCTCTGCGCCGACCCGTCGTTGACCAAGTATAAGTGCACCTCAGTGCCCACCGGCAGCAAGGGTTGCAGCCGGGCCAGGCTCTCCAGCACGTTGGGGGCCCAGCCGGGGAGCGGGTTGTAACAGGGCACAATCAGCGCCAGCGGCGTGGTGGCTGCAGTCAGGGGCAAAGGGGAGTCGGCAGGTGACAAAAAGAGCGGGGTAAAAGGCACTAAGGTTGAGCTACAAATAACCGACAATTCGGCCGGAAATGTGGTTCAATACGGCAAACCGGAGCGGTTGCTCCGCGCTACAGCTTCACGCACACGTTTTGGGCCTCGGTGAAAAAACGCAGTGCCTCGAGGCCGCCTTCCCGACCCACGCCGGAGTTTTTCATACCCCCAAACGGGGTGCGCAGGTCGCGCAGCAGCCAGGTATTGATCCAGACCACACCCGCGTGCAGGGCGTGGGCCACGCGGTGGGCCCGGTCCAGGTCGCGGGTCCAGATGGTGGCCGACAGCCCGTAGTCGGTGCCATTGGCCCAGTCCAGCACTTCCGCTTCCGTATCGAAAGGCGTGAGCGTGACCACGGGGCCGAAGATTTCCTCGCGGTTGGTGCGGCAATTGGGGGCCAGACCCTCAAACACGGTGGGCTGCAGGAAAAAGCCCCCGGCGCAGCGCCCGTCCAGCCGCACCCGCTCGCCGCCGGCCAGCAGCGTACCGCCTTCCTGCCGGGCCAGCTCGATGTAGGACTGCACTTTCAGCAGGTGGGCCTCGCTCACCAGCGCGCCCTGCCGGGAGGTTTCCAGCAGCGGGTCGCCAACGGTGAGGCCGGCCACGCGCTCCAGGAAAGCCGCCTTGAACTGTTCGTAGATGGGCCGCTCGATGAAAATACGGGAGCCGCACAGGCAAATCTGGCCCTGGTTGCTGAAGCTCGACTGGATGCTGGTGCTCACGGCCGCGGCTAAGTCGCAGTCGGCGAAGATGAGGTTGGGATTTTTGCCGCCCAGCTCCAGGCTCAGCTTTTTAAACATCGGCGCGGCGGTGCGGGCAATGTGCTCCCCGGTTTTGGTGCCGCCCGTAAAGCTGATGGCCTTCACCAGCGGATGCTCCACAATGGCCTGCCCGGCGCCCGGTCCGGTGCCGTGCACGATGTTGAGCACGCCCGCGGGCAATCCGGCCTGCTGGCACAGCTCGCCCAGCAGAAAGGCCGTGGCCGGCGTGATTTCCGAGGGCTTGGCTACCACGCAGTTGCCCGCGGCCAGGGCCGGCGCAATCTTCCAGGTGAACAGGTACAGGGGCAGGTTCCAGGGCGAGATGCAGCCCACCACACCCAGCGGATGGCGCACAGTGTAATTGAGAGCCAAGCCTTCCTGGAAGTGCGTTTCGGAGGCAAAATGGCCGACGCCGGTGCCGAAAAACGCGAAGTTGCTGGCCGCCCGCGGAATGTCGACCATCCGGGCCAGGGCTACGGGCTTGCCGTTGTCACGGCTTTCGGCCTGGGCCAAGGGCTCCAGGTTCTGCTCGATCAGCTCAGCCAGACGAACTAGTAGCCGGCCGCGCTTTTCGGCGGCCAGCGCCCGCCAGGCCGGAAATGCCGCCTGGGCCGCTTCCACGGCTCGGGCCACGTCGGTTGCGTCGGAGTCGGGAATCTGGCCGTAGACCAGGCCCGTGGCGGGCTCGATGTTGGGCAGGTAACGGCCGGCGACGGGGGGCACAAACTGGCCGTTGATGAAATTCTGAAGCTGGAGCATGGGCGGGCGGGAGGAATAGCTGCAAATCTAGCCATTGTAAACCACTACTTTTGTCCCTCCGCCACGCTGGATCCGCGCCCTAATGAACGATAGTATTCTGGAAAGCCCCCTGGTGCGCCGCTGGTTCTGGCCGCTGCTGCTGGGGCTGAACTTTCTGCTGCACCTGCCCTTTTTCTCCCAGCCGCCCAACAGCATCCACGTCTGGCGGCAGAGCAACACGATGGCCGTGGCCCGCAACCTCTACGAGGAGGATATGAACCTGCTGCGCCCCCGCGTAGATCGGCGCAACAACACCGACGGCGTCACGGGCATGCAGTTTCCGAGCTACGAGTGGCTGGTGGCCGTGGGCTATAAAGCACTGGGCTTCCACGAGACGATTCCGCGGGTGCTCAACTGGCTGATTTTTGCCGGGGGCCTAATGGCGTTCTACGGCCTGATCCGGGTGCTGACCGGGTCCCGCACGCTGGCGGCCGTGGGGGCCTGGGGGCTGGGCTGGAGTCCGGAGCTGTTTTATCACTCCATCAATGCCCTGCCCGACATTCTGGCTTTCTCGGCCTCGGTGGCCGGTTTGTATTTCTTTCTGCGCTGGTATGCGGAGCGGCGGAACGGGTTGTTCTGGCTGAGCTTGTTTTTCACCACCCTGGCGGGCCTGACCAAGCTGCAATACCTCGTGATTGGTTTCCCCATTGCCGTGGTCGTGCTGCGCGACCTGTGGCTGCGCCGCCTGAGCTGGCGCCGGGATGCGCTGCCGCTGCTGGTATTTGCCGTGGTGGCCGTGGGCGCCACGCTGGGCTGGTATGCCTACGCCCTGCACCTGATCAAGGTGTCGGGCCTCACCGACTTCGGCCTGGAGGTGCGGCCCACCACCGATTTGGGCGTGGCCCTGCACACGCTCCAGCACAACCTGACCTCCGACGTGCCGGAGCTGCTGCTCAACTATGCCAACTTCCTGCTGCTGGTGCTGGGCCTGGTGCTGGTGGTGGCCGGGGGCAAACGGTATTCCCGCCACCCGTGGTTTGGGCCGGTACTGGCCTGGGCGCTGGCCCTGCTGGCCTACCACCTGATGGAGCTGCGGCAGATGACGGTGCACCAGTACTACATGATTCCCTATCTGCCCGTGTTGCTGCTGCCCGCCATTCTGGGTGCCGGCTGGCTGCTCCGCCGGCCCCGGTGGCGGCCGGTGCTACTGCTGCTGCTGCTGGCGCAGCCCGCGCTGGCCTTTATGCGCATTGCGCCCCCGCGCTGGATGGTGGGCGCCCGCGAAATGCCCGCCGAGCTGTACGACCCCGTCACCCGCGCCCAGCTTACCGCCGCCGTGCCCGACTCCGCCCTGTGCGTGGTGGGCCCGGACGTGTCGGGCTGCACCTATTTTTACTTCCTGCACAAGAAGGGCTTCGGCTACAACGAAACCTCCCACCTGTTTCAGCTGACGCCCACGGGCCAAACTTACCTGGCCAGCTGCATTCAGCGCGGGGCCCGCTACCTCTACACCAACGACACCACCCTGACCCGCAAGCCGGAGTTGCAGCCCTACATACTGGGGCCGGTGCGCAAGGTGGGCCACTTCGAGGTACTGGCCCTGCGGCCCGCAGCCAAGTAAAAACTACCGGGCGGCTGGCCCTACCACCACCGTGTCGCGGCGGAGCAGCACAAACTGGGAGTCTTCGTACACGACCCGGATATTGGGGCGGGCGCGCAGACGGGTGAGCAGGGCGGCGTGCTCCTCGGCGTTGAGGGGCCAGGTGCTTTCCGCCGGCGGCTGCAGCACGGCAATGTATTGGGCGTCGCCTAAAACGGGGAAGTGGTAGAGCTTGGCGCGGTTGGTCAGCCAGGGGGCCAGGTTGGACTGGGCGCTCAGGGAGGCTTCGGCCGGTACCCGGGCCAGGGCCGCGTGCAGGCCGGCCACGTTCAGCTTGCTGCGGTAGTGGCGCTTCACCAGAAAGTTCGAGCTTTCCCGGCTGTACCACTTACTGCGGCGCACGTACAGCGTCACCACGGTCGTCAGGGCAGCCAGGCTTAGCGTGACGACCAGATAGCGCCGCCGCGTACCGGGCGCGGCCAGCTGCCGGGCCGTTTCCACCACGGCCAGGGCCAGAATAGGCGCAAACTCGATGGAGTACTGCCCGTTGATGCCCCAGAGTCCGTAGTCATTGGACAGCAGCTTCTGGGCCAGTACCGGCACCAGCATCAGCAAGTACCAGGGCCGCAGCAGCAGGGCCAGCCCACCCGACAGCAGCAGCACGGCCCAGGTTTCGAGCTTAATGTAGTCGTAAGCCGGGTCGCCGGTGATGTTGACGAACAGGCTCTGCCAAAACAGGCCCGGGTGCCGCAGCACGTTGCCGATAACTTCGGGCAGGGAAGCGCCCAGGTGCTTGAAGCGCACCAATTGCTGAAACGGCCGGTGGGCGTAATCCAGGGCCGGCATCAGCCATTTCGTGACTAAGGCAAAGTACAGCACCGCGGCCACCGCGCCCAGCAGGGCCACTAACACCAGCCGCGGGTGGCGGCGGTACTGCACGGCGGCCCCCACGGCCACGGCGGCGCCCAGCAGGGCCATATTTTCCTTACTCACCAGCAGTAGCCCAAACGCCAGGGCCGCCGCCGCCCAGCGCCGCTGCCGAAACCAATGCAGCAGCCAGGGCAGAGCCATGCTCCCCACCACGTTGTCGTGGTAGTCGAAGCTCAGGGCCGAGTAAATACCCCACAGGCTATAGAAATACGCCAGCCCAAGGTTGGCCTCGGCCGAGGAAGCGCCCCGGCCGCGGGCAAATACCCAGACCCCGCGGCCGCCCAGCAGCACGGCCCCCAGCTGCACGAGCAGCAGCGTCCAGGAGCCGAACAGCCAGTAAAGCGGGGCTACCAGTACCGGAATCAACGTGAAGTGGGCCGAGAAAAAGCTGGTCGGGGCCGAGTCGGTGAGCAGGGTGGTAATGGGCGCGCGCAGGTGAGTCAGCTCCCGCAGCGCGTGCGTGGTCATGCCCAGATCGAGGGCGAAGGTGCGGAAGTTATAGTGGTTGACGAGCGAAATGGCCGCAAACACCAGCCCGAAACCCAGGTGCAGCGCCCATTGTCCGCGCGCCTGGCCCGGGGCGGGTCGGAGCTCAGCAGCCGGGCGCGAAGAAAAAAACGACACGATAGAGGGTAGTTAAAGGCGGCAGATCAGCCGGCATTCGGCAAATCGGCGCCAGCTTAGTGGGCCACGCCGGATTGCTGCACCGGCTGCGGCACGGACTCCACGGGAATATTGGTATCCGAAATAATGTAGAGCGGCCGCTGGCGCACGTTGGTGCTCAGGCGGGCAATGTACTCGCCAATGATGCCCACGGCAATGAGCTGCACGCCGCCCAGAAACAGAATGCTAATCATCAGCGAGGCCCAGCCGGGTTCGTAGTCCTGGGTTTCGAAGCGGGCGTAGAGTGTGTAGAGCATCACCAGAAAGGCAATGGCCGACACCAGAAACCCGCTGATGGTAGCCGCCTTGAGCGGGGCGTCGGAAAAGCCGGTGATGCCGTCGAGGGCCAGCCGGATCATCTTGCGGTAGGTGTAGCCGGTTTCGCCCCCGGCCCGCTCGGCCCGGTCGTACTCGAGGTAGGTCTGCCGGTAGCCAATCCAGGAAATCTGGCCCCGGATAAACTTGTTCTGCTCCGGCATCTGCTTGAGCGCATCCACCACCTTGCGCGAGATGATGCGGAAGTCGCCGGTATCGACGGGAATGGAGATGTTGGTGATGCTGGCCAGCAGACGGTAAAACAGCTTGGCCGTGAGCTTTTTGGCTGCGCTTTCGCCCTGGCGGGAGCGGCGCTTGGCGTACACCACCTCGAAGCCTTCCTTGAGCTTCTGGTACAGCTGCGGAATCAGCTCGGGCGGGTCCTGCAAGTCGGCGTCGATGATGACTACCGCCTCGCCCGCGGCCAGATCCAGGCCGGCCGAAACGGCAATCTGGTGGCCGAAGTTGCGGCTAAAGTCGATGTAGCGCACCCGCGGGTCGCGGCTAGCCAGGGTGTGAATCAGGGCCAGCGACTGGTCGCGGGAGCCGTCGTTGATAAAGATAAACTCGTAGCGCAGCCCCATCGGGTCGAGCACGCCGCGCAGGCGGTCGTAGAGCGCCGCAATGTTGGCTTCCTCGTTATAAATGGGGATGATGACGGAGAGCTCCACGCGGGTAGGGATAAGGGGAGAACGGGTAGCAGGTGCCGCCGGGGCAAGACCAGGAACGTGGCCCTCCCGTCGGCAGATTCAGGGGGCGGTAGCTGCCACCGCACCGCCCTGAATCCTGGCGCTTACTTAGGCAGCAAACTACGCCAGGAACTGCAAATATAGCGGATGCGGCTGGCTGCCAAGCACTGCGCAAGCCGGGGGCTGCGTCGCGCCGGAGCCGGTTTACTGGTAGTAGCGCTTGACTTTCGGGGGCACTACGTTCCAGTGCTGGAGCATTTTCACTTCCAGCTCGGTTTCGTTCGGGTCGTGCTTGGCATCCCAGGTCAGCACGTTGCAGCGGTCCGAGATATGCACAATGGGCTCGGGGGAGCGGGCCATCTGGTCCATCGACCACCGCTCACAGCCGTTGTCGGGGGCTTTGGCGGTGAATTTGTCGACGTACAGAAACGTACCGCTCAAGACCAGAATCAGGGCCAGGTAAATGCCGCGGGCGTAGCCGCGGAGTCGGAAGAGCAAAAAATACGTCGTCAGGCCGTAGGCGAAGATGATGCCCAGCAGCACCGGCAGAATCGAGTCGTTGCGCACCAAGTAGGGCCGGTAGGAGCGGTAGCCGCCGAAGGGCAGCAGCAGCGTGTACAGCACGGCAAAGACGGTAATCCAGCGCAGAATCCGCAGAATGCGCTGCCGCTCATCCGAGGCGGGCACAAACCAGTGAATCAGCCGGCTATTGACGACCACCACGAACAAGAGTAGGGGCAGACCCCAGTCGTAGGTCAGCTGCTGGTACACGCCTTTGGGCAGCAGGGCGTACAGCTCCTTAAGGGTATGGGTGTGCGTATTTTCGATGTTGTAGCGGCCAATGTAGAGCGAGTAGGCGCACAAGCCCGCCAGCACGGCCAGCAGCAGGATGGCCTGACCCGAAAGCCAGCCGTTCGGGTCCGGGAACAGCGTCAGGCGCCGGGGCGCGGCTCCCCAGTGCAGGCTCAGCCAGTAGAGCCCGATGCCCAGCAGCACCACGGCCACCACGGCCACCGGAATCGGACCGTTGAAGGCAATAACGACCATCAGCAGCACCAGCAGTGTAGCCCGCAGCGGACTCACGCGCAGGGGCTGCCGCCGGTGCGCGGCTTCGTAGAAGGGCCAGAGCAGCAGCAGCAGCGCCATCGGGAAGGCGTAGAACGTGGTGTAGGTGATAGCGCGGTTGGAAATGCCTATCTGCTCGTAAAAGCCTTCAGTATGAAACAGCGGCACCATCAGGGCCGCGGCAAGCCAGAGGCCCCACCGGGCCCGGGTACCGAGGCCGCTCAGCTGCACGTAGGCCGCCAGCGTGAACAGCAGCAGCGCCACCGTGACAGTCGTGAACAGGGCGCTGGCCGCGTACAAGCTGCTGATGGGCGACATCACCACCTGCAGCAGGTGGGGCATCTGTTTCCAGTACAGGCCGAGCGTGGCGTGGGCAAAAAAGCGGTTGGGCCCCGCGTACACGGCTTGCTTGGTCAGCACGGCCAGGCCGAACGGGTCGTGGAGCACCGGTTCGTACCACGACGCGGGCAGCACAATGGCCACCAGGTCGCCGTCGAGCGGCAGCTGATAGTTCTGCCAGAAAGTAGATACCAGGTTGGCTACTACAAATACAATGAGCAAACCCAGCAGGTACCGCCTCTTCATCAGCCTTCAGTAATAGGTAAGCGGCCGTCGTCAGCCGATGGTAAATAGTTGTGCGCCGGGCCGTAAAAGCCAAAACTCCCTGGACTCGTCGCTAAAAACGAGCCCAGGGAGCCGGACGCTGGGGCCTGGGCCGCGGGCCTGCTTCTGAGCCAGAGCGGCGTCCCGGCGGGGGCCAGTTATTCCTTGATGCTGATTTTGACGTCGTCTACCAGCACGAAGTCGCTGGCGTCGGCGCGCCACAGCGACATGCGGATGTGCTGGGTGGCGTTGATGTTGTCGGGCAGCTTGAACTCCTTGGATACGGGCACCCACTTCTTGTACTCCTTCACCACTTCGCCCAGCCGGATACCGTCGCCGAAGATTTCCTTGCCAGGGTTGTTGGGGTCCAGGATCTGGATGCCCAACATGCCGGTCGACTTGTCGCTCGGCAGGTAAGCCCAGCCTTCTAAGAGTACGGTGTTGAACTTCTTGCTGCTGGCCAGGGCCAGAGGCATGTCGAAGGTGGTGCTGAACTCGTGGTTGCCATCTACTTTGATGGCGTACTGCCCAGAGTGGGCGCGGCCTCTGTCCAGAGTGGTGGGGTCGTTGTTCCAGCCCGCAATAGACTCAAAATCATTCGCGGTGATGGTCTTGTCATCCACTTTCAGATTCTGCCCATTATCCGACGAGCAGGCGCCGAGCAAGGCCAGGCCGAGCAAACCAATGTATGTTTTCATTAAACCGTTAAAAAAGAAGCTTATTTGAGCAGCAAATATAGAGGCTTTGCCCACGAACTACACACTGCCGGGCGGGGAAAACCGCACGAAAAATGCCGTCGTCGGCTGCGGGTCAGGAGCGGGAAAACAGCCCGAACTTCAGGATGCAGTAGATGGCGCGGAATCCGTCGCGCCAGCCGATTTTTTTGCCCTCGGCGTAGGTGCGGCCGTAGTAACTGATGCCGACTTCGTAGATGCGCACGTTGGGCACCCGCGACACCTTGGCCGTCACCTCGGGCTCGAAGCCGAAACGCTTTTCCTCCAGCTTCAGCCCCTGAATAATGTCGCGGCGGAACAGCTTGTAGCACGTTTCCATGTCGGTCAGGTTCAGGTCCGTGCACATGTTGCTCAGGAACGTGAGCATCTGGTTGCCGATGCTGTGCCAGAAAAACAGGATGCGGTGGGGGTTGCCGCCCATGAAGCGGGAGCCGAACACGACATCGGCAAAGCCCTTGAGCACGGGTTTAAACAGGATGTTGTATTCCTCCGGGTCGTACTCCAAGTCGGCGTCCTGAATGATGACGTAGTCGCCGGTGGCCTCCCGGATGCCAGTGTGCAGCGCGGCGCCCTTGCCCTGGTTGACGCTGTGCTGGAGCAGGCGCAACCCCATTTCGGGGTAGCGGGCGGCGTAGGCCAGGATAGTTTCGGCCGAGGCGTCCGTCGAGCAGTCGTTAACCAGGATAATCTCCTTTTGAATGTTGTTTACCAGCTTCAGCTCGCGCAGCAGGTCCAGGATCTGGTGAATCGTCCGCGCTTCGTTATAAACCGGAATGATGATGGAGATGGTGTCGAACTTAACCAAAATGCAGTAGGCGTTAGAAAAGAGTGGCTAAAAATAAGGCCGAATTCATTGACCAGCACTATGGCCGGGGGCTAAGTAGGGTGGAATCCGCGCGGATAGGCTACAGGTTACCCGTGCGGCCGCCATCGACGGGCACGTTGATGCCATTGATGTAAGCGGCGGCCGGCGAGGCCAGAAACGCCACGGCTTGGGCTACTTCCTCGGCCTGCCCGAAGCGCCCGGCCGGAATCTGCCGCAGCATGGCCGCCTCAATGTCGTCGACTGACTGCCCGGTCTGGGCTACTTTCTTCTCGATCAGGGACGTGTGGCGTTGAGTGACGGTGGCGCCCGGCAGCACGTTGTTGACGGTGATACCGCTGCCGCCCAACTCGTTGGCCAAGGTTTTGGCCCAGTTGGCCACAGCCCCACGGATGGTGTTCGACACGCCCAAGCCCGGCAGCGGGAGCTTCACTGAGGTGCTGATAACGTTGATAATGCGCCCCTGCCCCCGGGCCTGCATGGCCGGCACCACGGCCTGGGCCAGCAGGTGGTTGCAGATCAGGTGCTGCTCGAAGGCGGCCCGGAAGGCATCCACGGGCGCGGCCAGAATGGGGCCGCCGGCCGGGCCGCCGGTGTTGTTTACCAAAATGTGAAATCCGTCGGGGTGGGTCGCCAAGTACTGCTGCACACGCTCGGCCAGGGTAGCCGGGGCGCTGAAGTCGGCCACGATAAAGTCGTGGGGCTGCCCCTGGGGCGTGGGCAGCTCGGCC
The DNA here is from genome assembly GCF_004167665.1 of Hymenobacter persicinus. Taxonomy (GTDB): domain Bacteria; phylum Bacteroidota; class Bacteroidia; order Cytophagales; family Hymenobacteraceae; genus Hymenobacter; species Hymenobacter persicinus. The sequence continues at coordinate 41,668 of NZ_SEWE01000030.1, forward strand.
GCCACCTGTTGCAGGCGGGCTTCGTCGCGGGCCAGCAGGGTGACGGTGGCGCCGAGGCGGGCTAATTCTTCGGCTACGGCGCGGCCGATGCCCTGGGTACTGCCGCCCACGAGGGCGCGCTGGGAGGTGAGGTCGATTTGCACGCCTAAAAGTAGGGAAATGCTCTTGCTCCGTGCGCACCCAGCCGGCCGGTTGCGGGCTTTTGCGTAAGTTGGGCGGAGAAAATGGTGAGATGGTGAGGCGGTGAAATAGGGAGTTGTCGTTCCGACGGCGCCCACCGCGCAAGCCACGCCACCCGCCCAGCAAGCTCACCAGTTCACCACCTCACCACTTCACCGTATGCCCGTTTCCCGCCCCTTCAACTTTCAGCACTGGATTGATGAGCACCGCCATTTGCTTAAGCCGCCGGTCGGCAACCAGCAGGTGTTCAAAGACAACAAAGACTTTATCGTGATGGTGGTGGGCGGCCCCAATGCCCGCAAAGACTACCACTACGACGAGGGCGAGGAGCTGTTTTTGCAGATCGAGGGCGACATTGTGGTCAAAATCATCGAGGACGGCAAGCCGGTGGATATTGAAATCAAGGCCGGGGAAATGTTTCTGCTGCCCGGCGGCGTGCCCCACTCCCCGCGGCGGCCGGCTGGTACGGTCGGGCTGGTGCTGGAGCGCTACCGCACCCCCGGCGAGCTGGACGGCTTCCAGTGGTACTGCGAAAACTGCGGCCACAAGCTTCACGAGGAGTTTGCCGAAATCACCGACATCGTGCAGCAGCTGCCGCCCATCATGAACGCCTTCTGGCAGAACGACGACTTGCGGACGTGCAAGAACTGCGGTACCTACATGGAAGCGCCGGCCCCGGTGGCCTAGCACCTCCGGATTCTATTGGCCGGCACACCCGGCCCTAGCAGCATTATCGATTTCTTTGCAGACTCGAAGAACTGCCGACTGGGGTCGGCGGCGCTTTGTGTTTGCGGCAGCGGGCCAAACAGCGGCCAGGTTCGCCGGGCCGCCCCGCACCCATTACAGCTTGTGAATTCATACAGTACCCGATGATTGATTTTAGACGGTCCCTGGACTGGTTGCGGCCTGCCTACCACACTACGTACGTCTGGATCTGCATTGCCATTGCTATGCTGGGCGCTATCGGACAGGGTGAGCGGTGGGCGCACAACGAGGTCTTTGTGTATGACATGGGCGGCTACTACGTGTACCTGCCGTCGGCCTTCCTGTCTCATGATCTGGGCGACTTGTCCTGGACGCGCGGAGCCCGCGCCAACTACCGCCCCGACCAGAATCCGGATTACGGCAATGTGCTTCTGCCCACGGGCAAAGTCGTTTTCAAGTATCCCATGGGCATGGCCATAGCGTATGCGCCCTGGTTTGGTCTGACTACTGGTATCTACTACCTCAAAGGCCAGGCGGCGACGACTGGCTACGAGTACATGTACCAATATATCCTGTCGTTGGGGTGCATGTTGTACGTGTTGCTCGGGCTGGCCCTGCTCGGCCGCGAGCTGCGGCACTTTTTCGCCGACCACATTGCGGCGCTGACGCTGCTGATTCTGGCCTTCGGCACCAACCTGTTTACCTACGCGGCCTACGAGCCGCTGATGAGCCACGGCACCCTGTTTATGCTCAACGTGCTGCTGCTGCGTTACACCCGGCGCTGGTACGCGGAGGGCACTGCCAGGGCTGCCGCCGCGCTCGGACTCACAAGCGGGCTGCTGGTGCTGGTGCGGCCGTCAGAGGTGCTGCTGCTGCTGCTGCCGGTGCTGTGGGGGCTTACCAGCCTTGCCGCCTTGCCGGAGCGCCTGCGGTTCTGGGCGCAGCGCTGGCCCCAGACGCTCCTGGTGATTGGGCTGGCAGCCCTGGTGGCTGGGCTGCAGCTGGTGTTCTGGCGCGTGGTCGGCGGGCAGTGGCTGGCCCCGTTTTACCCGGGAGAAAGCTTCGATTTCAGCAAGCCGCACGTGTGGGATGGGTTGTTCAGCGTCCGCAAAGGCTGGCTGTTCTATTCGCCGCTGCTGGTTTTGGCCCTGCTTGGCATTGCGTGGCTGCGGCGCAGCCCGGCCCGGTCGGTGCTGCCGGCTCTGCTCGTAGTACTGCCCATTGTCATCTACGTCACGTTCTGCTGGTGGGACTGGGGCTACGGCGGCAGCTACGGCGGCCGGACCATGATCAGCCTGTACCCGATGCTGAGCTTTGGGTTAGCCGCCTTCTGGCAGCGCTGGCTGGGCACCGGCAAGGCTTCCTACCTCTGGGTGCCGCTGGTGGCCACGCTACTGGTGGTGAGCCTGATTCAGAATCATCAGTACTATATCGGCATGATTCACTGGGCTGAAGAAACCTGGGTGATTTATCAAAAATACTTCCTGCTGCTGAAGTGGCCCCCCTCGTAAGCGCCGCGGCCCGCCGGCCGTAAATGCCCCACCCTGCGAACTGTTCTGCCCCACCCGCGTGCTCAAAATCGACATCCACACCCACATTTTGCCCGAAACCTGGCCCGACCTGCGCGAGCGGTACGGCTACGGCGGCTTTATCCGGCTTGAGCACCACAAGCCCTGCTGCGCCCGCATGATGCAGGACGACAAGTTTTTCCGCGAGGTCCAGGACAACTGCTGGGACCCCCAGGTGCGGATGCGGGAATACGACCAGTTCGGCGTCGACGTGCAGGTGCTCAGCACGGTGCCCGTCATGTTCAGCTACTGGGCCAAGCCCCACGACGCGCTGGACTTAAGCATGCTGCTCAACGACCACATTGCCGGCGTGGTGCAGCGCTACCCCGCGCGGTTTGTGGGGCTGGGCACCATTCCGCTGCAGGCCCCCGACCTGGCCATCCGGGAGCTGGAGCGCTGCATGAAAATCGGGCTGGCCGGCGTGCAGATCGGCTCCCACGTCAACGACTGGAACCTCGACGCGCCCGAGCTCTTCGAGGTCTTTGCCGCGGCTCAGGAACTGGGCGCCTGCGTCTTCGTGCACCCCTGGGATATGATGGCCCAGCAGAAAATGCCCAAGTACTGGCTGCCCTGGCTCGTGGGCATGCCCGCCGAAAGCACGCTGGCCCTGTGCTCGTTGATTTTCGGCGGCGTGCTGGAGCGGCTGCCCCGGTTGCGCGTGGCCGTGGCCCACGGCGGCGGCACCTTCGCCAGCACCATCGGCCGCATCGAGCACGGCTTTCAGGTGCGCCCCGATCTGTGCGCCATCGACAACAACGTGAACCCGCGCGAGTACCTGGGCAAGTTCTGGGTCGATTCGCTCGTGCACGACCCGCTGATGCTCGACTACCTCGTCAAAACCCTGGGGGCCGACAAAATCACGCTCGGCACCGACTACCCGTTTCCGCTCGGGGAGCTTGAGCCCGGCAAGCTGATTGAGTCCATGCCGTACCCGGATGAGGTCAAAGCCCGCATGTTTGGGGCCAACGCCCTGGATTGGCTGGGCCTGGGTGCCGAGCAATTCGTGGCTGGGGCCCGGCGGTTCGCCTAAAGCCGCGGGCTCGTCCGGGAGGAGCCAAAATTCTGTCGCCGGCCCGGCGGCGGTTGCTGCCTATCTTTGCCCCAATGACTGCCTACCAGCCCACCCCCGAGTTTGCCGCTTCCCTCGATGCCCAGGACCCGCTGCGCGGCTTCCGCGACCGGTTTCACATTCCGGCCGGCCCCGACGGCCGCCCGAGCATCTACCTGTGCGGCAACTCGCTGGGGCTGATGCCCAAAACGGCCCGGGCGGCCGTGGAGCAGGAGTTTCATTCCTGGGCAACGCTCGGGGTGGAAGGGCATTTCGAAGATCCGTCGCAGTGGATGCACTACCACGAAACCCTCACCGAAGCCTCGGCCCGGCTGGTGGGTGCTAAGCCCGTGGAAGTGGTGGTGATGAACAACCTGACCACCAACCTGCACCTGCTGCTGGTATCATTCTACCGGCCCACCGTCACGCGCTACAAGGTGCTGATGGAAGGCGGCGCGTTTCCCTCGGACCAGTACGCGCTGGAAAGCCAGGTGCGCCTGCACGGCCTCGCGCCCGACGAGGCCATCGTGGAGCTCGTGCCGCGTCCCGGGGAGCACACGCTGCGCACCGAAGACATTGAGGCCAAGATTCAGGAGCTGGGCGCCTCGCTGGCGACGGTGATTCTGGGTGGGGTCAACTACTACACTGGCCAGGCCTTCGACATGGCCGCCATCACCCGGGCCGGGCACGCTGTGGGCGCCACCGTGGGCTTCGATCTGGCCCACGCCGCCGGCAATCTGGAGCTGCACCTGCACGACTGGGACGTGGATTTTGCCTGCTGGTGCACCTATAAGTACCTCAACTCCGGTCCCGGCGGCACCTCGGGCGTGTACGTACACGAGCGGTTTGCCAACCGGCCCGACCTGCCGCGCCTGGCCGGCTGGTGGGGCCACGACCCGACCGACCGGTTTCAGATGAAAAAAGGCTTCCGGCCCATGCCCGGGGCCGCTGGCTGGCAGCTGTCCAACGCCCAGATTTTCCCGATGGCCATTCACCGCGCCGCCCTGGCCCTGGTGGAAGAGGCCGGCGGCATGGCTGCGCTGCGTCGCAAAAGCGAGCAGCTCACCGGCTACCTCGACTACCTGCTGCGCCGCCTTGAGTTGCCGGCCGGCACCCTGGAAATTATAACTCCCGCTGAGCCCGCGGCCCGGGGTGGGCAGCTGTCGGTGCTAGTACACCGGGGCGGCCGCGCCCTGTTCGACTTTTTGGCCCGGCAGGGCATTATTGCCGACTGGCGTGAGCCCAACGTTATCCGGCTGGCGCCCGTGCCGCTCTACAACTCCTTTGCCGACGTGCAGCAAACCGGGGCGGCCCTCGAAAAATGGGCTGCCCAGGCAGAATAGTTATACCTTTTTAATTGTTAGAGTTACGTAGAAGCTAAGGACGCATCTGCGCAGTTCACTCTACCGTCTTTGAATCATGGCTGAAGCATACGCGGACAAAATGGCCCGCAAAACCGACGCCGAGTTGCACCAATACGTAACCGGCCGCGCCCAGTACCGCGAAGACGCCGTGCTGGCCGCCCTCGATGAACTGGCCCGCCGGGGCCAGCCCCACCCCGACGACGCCCTGGTGCGGCCCGACGTGACGGCCGTGGTGGCTGAGCAGGCCGCCCGCGCAGCCGAAGTGCGGCAGGTGGCCGAGCGGGAAAGCACGCCCGAGCCCGTTGCCGCCGCCCCGGCCCTGTACTCACCCGTGACCATTGCCATGTTCTCGATGCTGTTTTCCTTTCTGGTGGGCGGCATCCTGTTGACAATAAACATGTTTCGGCTGAAGGAGGCCCGCAAGGGTTTTACGCTGGTCGTATTCATGGTGGTGCTGCTGCTGACTTCGTACTTCAGCCAGCAGTGGTTTGAGGCTACCGACATGGCCCTGATGCGTACCCAGCTGCTCGGGGTGGCTATCAATCTGGTGGCGGTGCTGTCGTACCTGCTGTTTTTCTGGCCCCGTTACGTGGGGGAGCGGCCTTACGTGAGCCGGTCCTGGTTTTCGGTGCTGCTGGTGTGCATGGCCATGATTGGGGTGTTTATGTGGGTGCTGCCCCACTTGCCCGGCGCCGCTAAGTAGCGCCAAGTCTTCGGGCTGACTCTTTCCACCAACCTCGCCGGTTATGCCGCTCACGCTCCTGCCGCTGCCGCACGCCGAAGTTCTGCTCGACCCCGATTTTCTGCCGCCGGCCGCGGCCGGTGCCTTATTGACCGAGCTGACGACCACTATCAACTGGCGGCAGGAACCCATCAAGCTCTTCGGCAAAGAGGTGATGCAACCCCGCCTGACGGCCTGGTACGGCGACCCGGACGCCCGGTATTCCTACTCCGGTATCTCCCTCACGCCCCAGCCCTGGACGCCGGCTTTGCAGCTGCTGCGCGAACAAGTGCAGCAGGTTGCCGGAGCGCCGTTCAACAGTGTGCTGCTCAATCTGTACCGCTCAGGCCAAGACAGCATGGGCTGGCACGCCGACGATGAGCCCGAGTTGGGGCCAGCGCCAGTTATTGCCTCCCTGAGCCTGGGCGCTACCCGCCGCTTCCGGCTGCGCCCGCGCCACCCCCAGCAACTATTGCACGAGGCCGTGTCGTTGGCGTTGCCCGCGGGCAGTCTGCTGCTTATGCGCGGCCCCACCCAGCGGCACTGGCTGCATAGCATCCCCAAAACAACCGCGCTCCTGGGGCCGCGCCTCAACCTAACGTTCCGGTTAGTAACAAGCCAGTAGCGGAAGCTGATCCTATCATTCACAAAAAAAGGCTCCGTGCGTAGTGCACGGAGCCTTTTTAGCTGAAAAAGAGCAGGCTTACTTCAGCTCGAAGAGCAGGCCTACGTAGCCCAGGCGGCCGATGCCGGCGCTGCCGTAGGTTTGCACGTTGCCAGTGTTGAACAGGTTCGACACGCCCGCCTGCAGCGTGGTGCGAATGGGGGCAATATTGTAGCCCGCCTGCGCATCCACGGTGTGGTAGGCCGCCACGCGGCCCGTGGCAAACGTCGACTCGTAGAGGAACGAGTCAGTCCAGCGGTAGTTGACAGTGTAACCCAGCTTGCGGCTCAGGGCCAGGCCGGTCAGACCGAAGTTGTACTTGTGGCGGGGCGTGTTGAAGAAGGTCTGGAAGTCGGCGGGCAGGTCTTTCGACACCAGGTCGTTGAAGCTATAGTTGGCCGACAGAATCAGCGGGGTACCCACCGTGTAGCTCAGGCCCACCGAGGCGCCCTGGGTTTTCACTTTCTGCGCCACGTTGGCCGAAATCTGAATCACGCGCACGTCGGGGTTGGCCGCCGACGGCACCGGGGAAGGCGTGGTCGGGCGGGTACCGTTCGGGTTGCCGATAAAGGTCTGGGTACCGATGAAGTCGTCGTAAGCGCTGCGGAAGTAGTCCACGTCCACGGTTACTTTGCTGGCCACCTGGGCCCGGTAGCCCACTTCCAGGGTGTTGACCTGCTCTAGACGCAGCTTATCGGCGTGGTAGAGGGCCCCGCGCAGGGTGTAACCGTCGAAGCCGTTGCCGATGTTGCCGAGCAGAATGGCGCGACCCACGTCGAGACGGATGTACTGGTCGGTCTGGGTGGGGGCGCGGAAGGCGCGGTTGTAGCTGGCCCGGAAGTTCTGCTGGTTGTCGCTGCCGACCGAATACACCACCGAAGCCCGGGGCGAGAAGGCGGGCTTGAAGTTCTTGAACTCATCGACCCGGCCGGCTACCGAGAGTTTGAGCCGCTCGGCCAGCAGGGCCTTGGTTACCTGAGCGTAGCCGCCAAATTCGTGGTTGCGCAGCCGGTCCCCGTCCTTGGTGTCGGAGAAGAGCGAGCCGTCGGAGCCCAGCAGGTACTGGCGGTAGGCGCCGCCCACAATCAGGTCGGCGAAGCTCAGCTTGAAGTTGTACTGGGCGCTGGCGTCGTTCAGAATCGAGCGCAGAATTACGCGGGCTCCCCGGCCGGGCGTACCGTCGTGAATGATCCGGTCCCGGGCCTTGTCGAAGTCAGGCGTACCGGGCTGGAGCTGGGGCGCGTTGGCATTGGCGTTGGCGCGGGCGGCGGCGGCGGCGGCATCGGCGTTGCGGCCGTTGGTGAGGTAGGCCTGGTTATAGGCCTGCGCGTAGGTGCTGAAATACCGTTCGGCGTAGGTGTAGGGCTTGCCGGTCTGCGGGTTGTTCGGCGCATCCGGGATGGTCGTGGTTTGCAGGAAGGCGCCCAGGAAACCCAAGTTGTAGGAACCGTCGGTGCTGGGGTCGCGCTGACCGGAGTAGTCGCGGGTGGTGTAGCCGCGCACAAACCAGTTGGTACCCTTCACTTCCACGCGGCCCTGGTGGCTGCCGCTGTTGTTGAAGCGGTAGCGGCTGGCGCTCTGGAAGATGCTGGTGCCATTCACGTACTTATAATCGACGGTGGCCTTCACGTTGTCGGTCAGCAGGTACGAAACCGAGGGGTTGACCTTGTAGATGTGGGCCTTCTGGTTGCCGGTAATGAGCTCCTTTTCCGAGTAGCCGGGCAAAAAGACCGTCTGCCCGTTCAAAAAGCCGGCCGAGGCGCCGAAGGTGGTGCCCACGTCGCCGTAGCGGTTCACCGCGTCGTAGCCCAGCGGGGAGCCGGCGGCGTGGTTGTTGGGCTCAATGGTCAGGGAAGTCGGATCCTGGTTGTCGGCAATCCAGTCCTTGGCCGTCAGGGCGCCGCCGGTGAGCTTGATGGCCAGCCGGTCGGTGAGTTTCTTGGCGTAGCGCAGCTGCCCGTCGAGCAGGCTGCGGTTGCCGCCGCGCAAACGGATGCTCAGGCCCTCGGTTACGAAAGGGTCCTTGGAGTTGAACAGCACTACTCCGTTAAAGGCATTGGCACCGTACAGAGCCGAGGCCGGACCGTGCACAATCTCAATGCTTTCTACGTCGAGGTCCGGGATGCCGAGCAGGTTACCGAAGTTGCTGCTCAGGCTGGGCAGCTGGGTGTCCATGTAGTCGGCCATCTGAATCACCCGCTCGGCCCGGGAACTGTTGAAGCCGCGGGTACTGATGCTGGAAGTCAGCAGGCTGGAGCTGTTCACGTCCACGGCCTTGAAGCGGGCCAGGCCGGCCAGCAGGTCGGGCGTGGTCAGGCTTTCCACCTGCCGCGTGTTTACTTTTTCTACCGTAACGGGTACCTGCGAAATGCTTTCCGCTACCCGCGAGGCCGACACCACCACCGTGTTGGTGAGGGTTGAGCTCACCGGCAGCACCACGCGCACTTCCTGCTGGGCCTTGGAAATGCCGAGTTCCCGGGTTTCGTAGCCCACAAACGACACCGAGATGATAACCGGCGGCTCCGTGAAGTCGGCCTTGAGCGTGAACTTCCCGTCCCGGTCGGTGCTGCTCCCAATGAAGGTGCCCTTAATGAAGATGGTGGCGCCCGGCAGAGGCTCTCCGGCCTCGGTCTGGACTACCCCGGTGATGGAAATGGTATTCTGCGCCCAGGCAGTGGCACTGCTGCATAAGGTACATAGCAGCAGTACTAGAAAACGGTAGTGTTTTCTCATAGCAAGAAGTTGCAAAGGTGGTGTTGGGAATTTTTTGGCAAGTGAAATTCCTGCAAAATTAAGGTAGGCATGCATACCATGCAAGGCCGCAACCAATTGATTATCAAAAAGCTGGTTTGGTGGGAAAAAGCCAATTTATTGCACTAAGCCGGTAGTTCGACGGAACGCCGCCCACGCAGATAGAGGGCTTGCGGAGGGCTTAATACCGGATATCGGGATGGCCAAACAGGTTGATGTCGCCTTCTTCGCCCACTTGATAGCCGCCTACGTCGAGCTTGGGCGTGAGCGGGCGGGGGGCAAGCTCCGGAGTAGCGGTACCGCTGAAGCCGGGGGCCGCGCAAACCGGCCGGCCCGCGGTAAACCGCAGGCGGGAGCTGGCGGAGGCACTATACGGAACGGGTTGGTAATCCGCCGGAGCGGGGGTGTTGTTGAAATAAAAACGATACGGAGTAGACTTCTTGATTTCCATAAGTAAATACGTTCGTTTAATAATGCAACTATACGGGTGAAACCGGTTATGCGGTCAGCTTTTCTTTAAGCCCGCGGGCCTTTCGGGCCGGGTTCCCGTATTTATCCGCTCAACCAACTCCGGGGAAAGGGTTACTTTCGCCTTCCCCATTCTCACCTGCTTCCCGTCCCACCCACACGCATGGCTGATTTTTCCGCTCCGGCAGCTACTTCTGTCGAACCACTTACCATTATGGGGGCCGGCCTGGTCGGGTCCCTGTTGTCGTTGTATCTGGCCCAGCGTGGCCACGAGGTAACCGTGTACGAGCGGCGGGCCGACCCCCGCAAAGCCGGCTTCGTGGAAGGCCGATCCATCAACCTGGCGTTGTCGGACCGCGGCTGGCGGGCCCTGGAAGGAGTGGGCATCGGCGACGAAATCCGGCGCGTGGCCATTCCGATGTACCGCCGCGTGATGCACGACCAGCAGGGCAACCTCACCACCCAGCCCTACGGCCAGGATAATCAGGCTATCTACTCCGTGTCGCGCGCTGGGCTGAACCGCACCCTGCTGGATTTGGCCGAGGCCGACCCGCGCGTGCACCTGCGCTTCAACCAGCAGTGCCTGGGCGTCGATTTGCGGGAGCGGCAGCTCGAACTCCGCGACGCCGAAACCGGCCAGCGCGCCACGCACGCATTCCGCCGCCTGTTCGGCACCGACGGAGCCTACTCGGCCGTGCGGGCCGCCATGCAGCGCACCGACCGGTTCAACTATTCCCAGAGCTACCTCGACTACGGCTACAAGGAGCTCAACATCGAGCCCGGCCCCGGCGGAGAGTGGCTCCTGGAAAAGAATGCCCTGCACATCTGGCCCCGCGGCCAGTACATGATGATTGCGCTGCCCAACCTAGACGGCTCTTTCAACTGCACCCTGTTTTTCCCCTTCGAAGGCGAAAAGTCGTTTGCCGCGCTCCAGACCCCGGCCCAGGTGCAGGCCTTCTTCGAGGAAGTATTTCCCGACGTGGTGCCCCTGATGCCCGACCTGACCCAGGAGTATTTCCAGAACCCAACCGGCTCGTTGGTTACGGTGCGCTGCTTTCCCTGGGCCTTCGACGACGACGTGGTACTGCTCGGCGACGCCTCCCACGCCATTGTGCCCTTCTACGGGCAGGGCATGAATGCCGGCTTCGAGGACTGCACCGTACTCAACGAGCTGCTCGACCAGTACGGCACCGACTGGCACGCCATCTTCGAGCAGTTTCAGCAGCAGCGCAAGCCCAATGCCGACGCCATGGCCGAGTTGGCCCTTTACAACTTCGAGGAGATGCGCGACCGGGTAGCCGACCCACGGTTTTTGCTCCAGAAGAAAATCGAAAGCAAAATCTCGGCCCAATACCCCGGCAAGTGGCTGTCGTTGTACTCCCAGGTCACGTTCTCGCACACCCCTTACGCCGAGGCCTGGCGCAATGGGCAGCGCCAGGAGCAGATTATGCGCCGGCTGATGCCCCACATCCAGTCAGAGGCCGACTTCGACCGCGCCGAGGTACAGCACCTGCTCGCCCAGGAAGTAGCGCGGTAGCCCCGCGGAGTTTAAGTTTGTAAAATCCCGTTCGCAGCCTGCTGCGGGCGGGATGTTGCGTTAGCCCAGCTGGAGCCCCAGTCCCATCCCCAGCACCACCCCCACGCCCAATGCCAGGCCCGCCCATACTTGGGCGGACGTGTGCGCTTCCAGCTCGAGCCGGGCCGTGAGCACCGCGCCAGCTATTATAATAGTGCCCACAAGCCACCAGAGCAGCTCGATTGGCTGCGCTGAGGTCAGATATAGGAGGGCAATCAGCCCGGCGGCCCCACCTACGCCCACGCCGTGGGCACTGATTTTCCAGCTCAGCGAAATCACAAACGTCAGGAAGACGGCCAGCACCATGCCCACAATCAGCTGCCCCAATAGGCGGTCAAATACCAGCTGCTGGGCAAGGATGGTGGCGGCCAGCCCGAAGCTGAAGGTGGCCAGCAGCAGGGGCAAGGGGCGTTGGGCCCGTTCGCGCAGCAGCAGCGAATCGAGTTGCCCAAACCAGTACAGGGCCCCGGTGCCCAGGGTGGGGAGCACAAAGGTGAAGCCGAATACTACCGCCAGCACTATCCATCGGTCAGGTACTGAGGGCCGTGCGATGAGCATTGGCACCTGGTAGCAGACCACGTAGAATAGATACGAGGGGATTAAAAGCGGATGAAAAAATCCTGATAAGATATTGCTAATCAGTTTGTTCAATTAATGGCTATGTCTGGATGCTGGTAGTAAAGTAAGATATAAAGTGTCAAAACCTGTATATTGAATCCTCAAACGAGCAACCTTTTACGCGGTTTGCTGTGTTTCGGCTAAAATCCTCACCTAAATCTTATTGCTTAGTGAAAACTTCTTCTCGATTCCGACAGTGGGGTGCCCTGCTGTTGCTAGGAGGCGCGGCTACAATTGGTAGTGGCGCGTATTTATGGCAGAATGGTGCCGTCCTCACCAAAGTCCAGAACGCCTTTGAGCGGGAGGAAGAAGAGGACGACGATGACCGTCCCGACCGGCCGGATCTGGCAATGGAGCAGGAAGTAGCCCGGACGATGGACCTGGCTACCGGCACGGTGCCGCGGGAGCGGCTCGTGGCGGCCCAAAACTACGCCCAGCGCCTGATCAATGAGCGCGCGGCCGCCCGCCTGCCCGTAACCAGCTTGTCCCAGATCAACTGGACCGAGCGGGGCCCGATCAACGTGGCCGGCCGGGTGCGCGCCCTGGTAGTAGACCCCACCGACCCGAGCGGCAACACGCTGTGGGCCGGCGCTGCCGGTGGCGGCCTCTGGAAAACTACCAACGCAACTGCCGCGTCGCCAACTTGGACGAGCGTAGACAACTTCTTCTCGACGCTGGCCGTCACGGCCATTGCCTTCGACCCCCGCGACCCCAACGTAATGTACTTCGGTACGGGTGAAGGCTTCTTCAACGCCGACGCCGTCCGCGGCCTGGGCATCTGGAAGTCGACGAACCACGGCGTGAACTGGGAGCAACTGCCCAGCACCGCTACCGGCACAACCTTCAACTACGTAACCAAGCTCGTGGTGCACCCGGTTTCGGGTGACGTGTACGCCGGTACCCGCGCGGGCCTGCAGCGCAGCACCAACGGCGGAGGCGCCTGGTCGGCCGTACTGGCAGCCGGCAACGGGGCCATCGACAGCCGCATTGCCGACGTCGAACTGGGAGCCGATAACAAGCTCTACGTATCGATCGGCCTGTTTACCCTCGACGGCATCTACCGCTCCTCGACCGGCAACGCCGGCGACTGGACCAAGCTGAACTCGCTGCCCAACTCGGGCCTCCCTACCACGGGCTACCGGCGCATTGAGCTGGCCTGCGCTCCTAGCGACGCCAACCGCATCTACGCCATCTTCGAAAACGCTACCAACAACCAGGTTCTGAATCTGTTCCGTTCGAACGACGGCGGCAACACCTGGACCACGATGACTCTGCCCGGCGGCGTGGCTTCGGCTTTGGCCAGCTCCCAGGCCTGGTACGATCTGGCGGCAGCTGTTGCTCCCAACAATCCCAACCAGCTCTACGTAGCCGGCCTCGACATCTTCCGCACCCTGGACGCTGGCACCGACCCGGTGGTATGGCAGAAAGTATCGGTGTGGAGCGCTGTGCCCGGCTCGCCGAACTTTGTGCATGCTGACCACCACGTTATTACGTTTGCTTCGCCCGATGGCAACCTCGCCTACTTCGGCAACGACGGCGGCGTGTTCACGACCACCAACGCCGTCAGCACGGCGGCTCCCGTGTTCAGCCAGCGCAACAACGGCCTGAACATCACCCAGTACTACGCCGTAGCGGTACACCCCACCAACGTGAACTACTTCCTGGCCGGTGCTCAGGACAACGGTACGCAGAAATACACCACGGCCGGCCTGAACACGACTACCACCGCTACCGGCGGTGACGGCGCCTTCTGCTTCATCGACGAAGACGAGCCGCAGTTCCAGTTCTCGTCGTACGTGTATGCGCAGTACCGTCGTTCTACCAACGGTGGTGGTTCGTTCTCGAACTTTAACTTCAGCGGTACGGAAGGCTCCTTTATCAACCCGACCGACTACGACAGCCGCGACAACACCATGTACGGAGGCTACACCCCCGGCCTGCTGCTGCGCTGGCCCAACGCCACGACCAGCTCCACCACCAGCACGATTTCGCTCACTTCGGGTGCCGGTGCCGTTACGCACGTGACGGTATCGCCGAACCGTCCGGGCCGCGTGTACGTGGGTACTGCTACCGGCCGCGTAATCCGCGTTGACGATGCCACCGGCACTGCCCCCGTCGTGACGGACATCCGCACCGGTACCGGCTCGGTATCCTGCGTGGCTGTTGAAACCGGCAACGACAATCACATGCTCGTCACGTATTCCAACTACGGCGCTGTAAGCGTGTGGGAAACCACCAACGGCGGCGGTACCTGGCGTAGTGTAGAAGGCAACCTGCCCGATATGCCGGTTCGTTGGGCTATGTTTGACCCAGACAACAACCAGCGCGCCTTGCTCGCCACCGAGCTTGGCGTCTGGGCTACCGACAACCTCTCGGCGGCTACCGCCGCTTGGTTCCCCGCCAGCCTGGGTATGGCCAACGTGCGCGTCGACATGCTGCGCATGCGCAAGTCCGACAAGCAGATTGCTGCTGCTACCCACGGCCGCGGCCTGTTCACGACGGATGTATTCACGCCGACTTCCACCAAGAACGGCATTTCGCTCAGCGACAAGCTGCTCGACGGCGTGTATCCTAACCCCTTCGCGCAGGATCTGAACGTGCGGTTCCAGAAGCCGGTATCGGGTGAGGCAGCCTTTACGCTCACCGACACCCGCGGCCGCAAGGTGATGAATGCCACGCGTCGGGTTTCGGGCCAGGAAGTTTCGGTACCCGCTCCGGCCAACCTGGCCGCTGGGGTATACTTGCTGACGGTACACGCCGGCAACGAAACGGCCGTGCGCCGGGTTATCCACCGCTAAACGTCCCTGCTTGGCTGATCAACGGCCAGGTAGACTAGAAAAGGCCAGCACTGAAAAGTGCTGGCCTTTTTTGTATTGGCCCAAAAGCGCTTACATATGGGCTTAGCCTATTGCACCGTTGGCTGGGAATGGCTTGGTGGAATGATTAGCGCTTGGTAAATCAACTTGGTAATCCAATATTCAAGCTACTTCTAAATTAATGAACATGGATAGGTGGTTTGTGATTTTTATAAGAATAAGAATGGCTTATTTTGCGTGTGTATACTTGTTTGCGCAGCCTGCCTGATCGGGCTAAAAGGACCAGGAGTATTATATGGCTATAGTTTATCGGTATTTCAGGTGGTGTTTTTTTCAGTAAGTTGGTCTGTGAAATAAAATTTTTTCAATAGGGAAAAACGAATAGATTTGTGGTTAGTCTTTTTGTCACTCTTTCATTTTTCCTATTGAAGACTTTTTTCTCCTTACTGCGCCGTTGGCAATGGGCTGTGCTCAGCGCCCTGGTATTGACGACGGTCAGCGGCTATTTTTTGCTTCAGCGTACCCCAAACTTGCTAAGCCCGATTGAGCTGACGGAAGAAGAGGGCGAGGAAGAAGAGCACGACCGGCCTGACCGGCCCGACCTGGCGATGTTGCAGGAATTCAACCGTACCCGCGACCCGGCTACCGGCACGGTGCCGCGCGAGCGGTTGGTGGTAGCTCAGGCCCGGGCTGAGCAGCTGCTGATGCAGCAGGCTCAGCGGACCTCGGCCAGCACACTCTCATCGGCCTCTTGGACCGAGAAAGGCCCCTCCAACGTGGGCGGCCGCGTCCGCGCCGTGCTCGTTGACCCCGCTGATGCCACGGGTAACACCGTGTGGGCGGGCTCCGTAGCTGGGGGCCTCTGGAAAAGCACCAACGCGCAAAGCGCTTCGCCGACCTGGGTGAGCATCAACGGCTTTATGGCTAACCTGGCCATTACTTCGCTCGTCTACGACCCAACAAACCCGGATATCATGTACCTGGGCACCGGGGAGGGCTTCTTCAACCTCGACGCCGTGCGGGGCCTGGGCGTGTGGAAATCGACGGACCACGGTGTGACCTGGACGCAACTGACCAGCACGGCGCCGCCCGCCGTGGCCGACTTCTACCGGGTGCAGCGCCTGGCCGTGCAGCCCGTGACGGGCTACGTGTTTGCCGCGACGCGCACGGGTCTGTTTCGCAGCAAGGACCAGGGAGCCACCTGGACGGCCGTGCTGCAACCCAGCGGTATTCGCATGGGTGACGTGAAAATCAGCTCCAACGGGACCATTTTCGTGGGCGCTGGCCTGCTGCAAACCGGAGCTCTGTACCGCTCCACCAACAACGGCGACACCTGGACCAACCTCAACACCACGGCCGGCTCGGGTCTGCCGGCCACGTCGGTGGGCTACCACCGCATTGAGGTAGCCTGTGCCCCCAGCGACGCCAACCGCGTGTACGCCATCTTCACGACTTCCACCGACACCGCCCTGGACATCTACATGACCAAGGATGGAGGCACTACCTGGAGCGTCATCAACAAGCCAGCCGGGGACTTTACCAGCGGCCAGGGCTGGTATAGCCTCGCCATGGGCGTGTCGCCGACTGACCCTAACACGCTCTACGTGGGAGGCCTAGATTTGTGGCTGACTACCAACGCCGACGCCGTGCGGGTGCAGGGCCCTAACACGACGAGCCAGACTACCTGGACACAAACCACGGTGTGGTCGGCTTCCAAGACGGCTTCCAACTACGTACACGCCGACCACCACGCTATTGTGTGGGTGCCAGTGACGTCGGGGACGGCCACTAAAGCCTTTTTCGCCAGCGACGGGGGCATTGCCTACTCGGCTAACGCCAACTCCACGGCGGCAACGTACGGGCAGCGCAACAACGGCCTGAACATCACCCAGTTTTACGCCCTGGCCCTGCACCCCAGCGACGTAAACTACTTCCTGGCCGGCGCTCAGGACAACGGTACCCAGCGCTACACCCAGGCCGGCGGTCAGGTGACTACCGAGGCTACCGGCGGCGACGGCGCTTTCTGCTTTATCGACCAGAATGAGCCCCAGTTTCAGTTTACGGCCTACATCTACGCCCAGTACCGGCGCTCCACCAACAGTGGCACGAGCTTCACAACTCTGAACCTGAGCACCACGGCCGGCCAGTTTATTAACCCGACCGACTACGACAGCCGCAGCAACACGCTGTATGGCGGCTGGACCGTGGACCGCTTCTTCCGTCTGCCCAGCGCCACGACGGCCGCCGCAACGGCCGTTTCCAACGTATTGCTGGCTACCGGCGCCGGCATGGTTACCCACGTGACGGTGTCACCCAACAACCAGGACCGCCTATTTGTGGGCACCGAGCCCGACTTTTCGGTGGCAACGCCGGGGCCGGGCCACGTGTACCGGGTAGATAATGCCGCTTCCGCTTCGCCCATCGTGACGCTGCTCTACACTGCGCCGGCCGGCATGTCGGTTTCGAGCGTGGCCGTGGAAGCCGGCAACGATGCTCACCTGCTGATGACGCTGTCGAATTACAGCGCCACCGAAGCCAAGGT
>NZ_SEWE01000031.1 GCF_004167665.1 Hymenobacter persicinus
TCGCTGGACATCTTCCTGGGCCCTTCCTACAACGGTGGCAGCATCGAAGTGAAGAGCACCAGCAACGGCAACGGCACGTTCGATGCCGGCCCGCTCACCGGCTTCGGCGTCCGCACCGGCATCACCTTCGGTCTGGCTTTCTAGACCCGGCCCCCGCTGCTTACCCCAGCAAAAAGCCCCGGCGCAGCATTGCGTCGGGGCTTTTTGCTCGTTACAAAAGCCTATTTGAGCAATTCCAGCACGAAATAACCGTAAGGCGCCGGGCTCCAGCCGGGCATGAGCTGAATCGGGGCGGCAGGCGTAGTGGGTTGGTCGGAGGCGGTGTAGGTGGGGCCACTATCGGTGCCGGCATCGTAGAAGCGGGCCGCGACGCGGCGGGTGCTGGCCCAGCCATCGGCAGAGAGTAATACTTCGGAGTCGAGAGCGGCAAACCAGTCGGGACTGGGCGCAATCATCGTCACGACCGACACGGCCGGCTGGTCGAGGCGCAAGCGGACAGTGTCGGTGAGCACGCCGGGGGAGCTGACGGCCGTGCGGCCATCGAGCAGTCGGAAGGCGTGACCCTGACTGATGAGGGCATTGATTTCGGCGCGTAGGGCCGCGTTGCTGCCGAGCTCCGCCATGTTTTTGATGCCCGGGCTAGCCAGGTTACCGACCTGAAAGAAGCGTCCGGGACCTGAAGCAGCGTGGCTGGCGCCAATAAGCGGGGAGAAGTGGGCACCCACCGGGTAGTCGCCGGGATGCGTGGCGGCACTCCAAGTGGCCTCAAACGTAACCCGGTACAGAGCCGTGGCGGATGGCTGGGGACGCACCCAGTCGACGTCGGTGGCAGTGCGGTGGCAGGCCAGCAGCGTCGGCAGCAGTAGCAGGGGGAGAAGTCGGTTCATGGCGGGGCCGGGCTGATTAGCAACACTAACGCCAGACCAGGGCCTGCGGATTGTGCCGGCCCCCGAAAAAAGAGCGGCTATTTTCAGGCCCGGAACCGGCCCGTGGAGCGGGGGCGGCCAGTGGTAATTTCCTCCTTGCTTTCACCCTCGGGAATTTCACGGGTTTCGATGCGCACGGCGTGGGCCTTGGGCTGCACGCGCTGCCCGAAGGCGTCGGCAAATTCCTGGGTGAACTCGGCTCCGAAGAAGATAATCAGGGACGAGTAGTTCACCCACAGCAGCAGTACGATGGCCGAGCCGGCGGCCCCGAAGGCCGAGCCGGGATTGGCATAGGTGATGTAGGCTGCAATGAGGTACTTGCCGAGCATAAACAGCAGGGCCGTAATAAAGGCGCCTACGCCCACGTCGCGCCAGCGGATGATGGCGTCGGGTAAAAACCGGTAAATCAGGGCAAACAGCAGGGTGGTGATGAAGAGCGAAAGCACAAAGTCGATGCCGTGGATGAGCAGCACCGTGACTTCGGGCAGCAGGCGCTGCAGATAATCGGTGAAGGCCGACAGCACGGCGCTGATGACAAACGAAATCAGCAGCAGCAGGGCTACGCTCAGGATCAGGCCGAACGACAAGAACCGGTCGTGCACAAACTGCCAGATGCCGTTGCGGGGCTTCACCTTCAGATTCCAGATGTCGTTGATGCTTTCCTGCAGGGTCACGAAAAACGTGGTGGCGGCAAAAATCAAGGTGCCGATGCCCAGCACCGCCGCGAAGCCGCTGCGTTCCTGCTGGTTGAATTCGTTGATATTATCCTGGATGAACTTGGCTGTGTCGGCGCCCACGAGGCCTTTCATCTGGGCGTACACTTCCCCCGTAATGGCCTCCGACCCAAACAGGGACCCGGCCACGGCAATGACGATGATAAGCAGGGGCGGCAGGGAAAAAACGGTGTAGTACGACAGCGCCGCCGCGTGGCGGAAGGAGTTGTTGTTCATAAACTCGCCCGCCGTCGTTTTCATGATGTCGACAACGTTGGAGAAAGAATAGTGCGTGGCCATGCCGGTGGGTCAGGTGAAGAGTTGCCTCCCTACTACGGGCCGGTTGCGCGGGGCGTTGGCAAAAAACCGGCGGCGGCCAGGTAATTTGCGTACACGTCCGCGGAGTCCCGGCCGCGTCGGCGGCGTCTACTGTTTAGCTTACTGCTCAGCTCGTCTGTTATGAAAAAAACTGTTTTTCGGCCTTGTTTTGCCGCTTTACTGGCAGCTGGCCTGCTGCTGTCGGCTTCCGCCGGCGCCCAGCAACCCACCGCATTCCGGGCCGCCAAAGTGAAGCCCTATCCGGCCGGCACCGGCTTCGATAAAGCTGGCTCCGACGCCAAAGCCCAGGCCCTGGCCGACCGGGTGATGGCGCAGATGGGCGGCTACGAAGCCTGGCAGAGTGCCCACTTCATCGGCTGGAACTTCTTCGGCGACCAGTACCAGGTCTGGGACAAGTACACCGGCGACTTTCACTGGCAGAAGGGCGACCTGGTGGCCAACTACAACCTGAACACCAAGGTGGGCCACGCCTACAAGGCCGGGCAGGACATCAGCACGACCGAGGAGGGCAAGAAGTTGCTCGACAAGATGTACCCGGTGTGGGTGAACAACTCCTGGTGGCTGGTAATGCCCTTCAAGCTCAAGGACTCGGGCGTGACGCTGACTTCGAAAGGCGCGGGCAAGCTGATGGACGGCACGGCCGCCGAGGTGCTCAACATGACGTTTAAGAACGTGGGCGTGACGCCCGACAACAAGTACGAGCTGCTGGTCAACCCCAAAACCAACCTCATTGAGGAGTGGGCCTACTTTCCCAAGGCCACCGACGCCCAGCCCGCCTTCCGCCGCCGTTGGAGCGAGTACAAGCCCTACGGCCCCATCCTGCTCGCCGCCGACCGCACCGACGGCAAGGACGGCCGCCGCCTCGACCATCTGGCCGTCGTCAATTCTGTCCCCGCCGGCCTCATGCAAAGCCCCACGCCGGTGGAGAAATTGTGAGGTGGTGAACTGGTGCGTTGTCGTTCGGGTGATGGGCCGGTCATGGTGAGGCGCCAGCTGAAGCAAAGCGTCTTCTGATGTGTAAGCAGCTCCTTTCCTGCAAAAAGCCCCGGCGTATGCATACGCCGGGGCTTTTCAGTTTACGGGGTTCAGCGTGTTGTCCAGAACGAATTGCTTCGCGTTGCTCGCCATGACAGAAGGCACAACCGGAACCGCGCCGGTCGGACGACAACGCGCCAGCTCACCACCTCACCCTTTCACAGTTTTGCTACTTCCCAGTTCAGCGTTTCGATGGGGGCTTCGCGCAGGGCGGCAGCTAGTTCGGTGTCGTCTTTGAACTGGAGCTGGGCGAGCAGGCTGGCTTCGACGCTCAGGGTAAACTGCTGGGCTTTGAACGGCCAGGGCGTGACGGTGAGGGGGCCGTCGGGGGCGGGGCGGCGCACGTCGTAGCGCTGGCCGTCGGCGCCGGTGTAGATTTCTAGGGCCCGGCTCATTTCGGGTAGCTCCTGCCGACACAGAATCAGGCTGAGCCGGTCGCACCAGTGCATCAGGTCGTAGGCGCGCTGGGCTTCCGGCTTGCTCACTTTCAGCTGCCGCCGCCAAGCCTGCTGGCTGGCGCGCTGCTCATCCAGGAAGGCGTCGGTAGCCGGGTTCTGCCCGCGCAGGGGTTCGTAGAGCGTGCTCAGGTGCAGGCTGGTCAGCAGGCAGCGCCACCGGCCCTGAAACCGCGCGGCTTTCATGACGCCCCGGGCTTGTTCGAGCGAAAATTCCTGGAGCGAAAAGTCGGCGGGAGCCCCGGCGGGCGTCAGGCCGTAGTGTCCGTCCCAGGTGGGCTGCTCGTCGTCGTGCTGGGCAATGGCGGCCAGGATGCTCACCCACCGGTCGGCGGGCCCAAACGGCTCCCAGTGCCAGGCCAGCTGGGCCGCCAGCAGGGCGTGGGCCTGCTGGTAGATGATTTGCCAGCCGGCATTGGTCAGGTTTACAATCATATGCTAAAGGCGTTCAGACTCAAAAACGTGACCGACGACCGGAGGTTTGCTGTCAATCAAGGAAAACAAAAACGCCCCACCAAAGAAGGCGGGGCGGGTAAGTGGCCGTGATGACCAAGCATCAGGAAGTGACGGAAGTAGTGGCGGCTATATGCTGGAGCAATTGTTCGGCCCAATAGGCCGGGAGCTCAATGTTGACGCCCCCAACCCGAAACCGGCCGGGCGTGTACTCCGTGTCGCTAAAGCTTGTAACCTGGAATGGGGCCGGCGTCTGTAGGATTTCGATGTCGGTATAAGGAATCTGGACTACCAGGCCCGATAAATCCATATTCTGAAGTATCCAGCACTGGGCTTCAAATCTGAACCTAAGTCCGTTGTTATACTGGACGGGGCCTACTACACCCGACAGGTATTCAGTGGGACGGATGACTTGTGCTATTCCGTACTGCTGGTGTAGCTGCTGCCAGCCCGGTTGAAACGGGTTGAAAAAGCGAACCAAGCCCCGGCGTGTCAGCGTCCTAAAGAAAAACCGGATACACAGGAAGGCCAGGCCAAGTTGGATGACAGTCCCACCAATCGATACCAAAGCAGTTCCCAGGTTCAACAACATGCGCTTCTACTTCAGCACCAAGGCTTCCTTCAAATGCAGCAGCATGTCGGCCGTCATCTTGTCGAGGTCGAAGTCGGGCTGCCAGCCCCAGTCCTGGCGGGCGCGGGAGTCGTCGATGCTGGCGGGCCAGGAGTCGGCAATCTGCTGGCGCGAATCGGGCTGGTAAGTAACCTGGAAGTCGGGGATATGGCGCTGGATGCTGGCCGTAATTTCCCGGGGGCTGAAGCTCATGGCGCCTAGGTTGTACGACGAGCGAATCTTGATCTGCTCGGCCGGCGCGTGCATCAGGTCGAGCGTCGCCTTCAGTGCGTCGGGCATGTACATCATCGGCAGGTAGGTGTCTTCGGAGAGGAAGCACTCATAATTCTGTCCGGCCACGGCCTTGTGGTAGATGTCGACGGCGTAGTCGGTGGTGCCGCCGCCGGGCAGGCTCTTGTAGCCAATCAGGCCGGGGTAGCGCAGGCTGCGCACGTCCAGGCCGTGCTTACGGAAGTACCACTCGCACCACTGTTCCCCGGCCAGCTTGCTGATGCCGTACACCGTGTTGGGGTTCATGATGGTGAGCTGGGGCGTATTGTCGCGGGGCGTATCGGGGCCAAACACGGCAATGGAGCTGGGCCAGTACACCTGCTGCACGCCCAAATCCACGGAGGCGTCGAGCACGTTGAACAGGCCGTCCATGTTGAGCTGCCAGCCAAACTTGGGGTTTTTCTCCGCCGTGGCCGACAGTAGCGCCGCCAAGTGGTACACCTGCTTGGGCTTGTACTGGCGCATCACGTCTTCCAGGCGGTTTTTATCGAGCACGTCGAGCAGCTCGAAGGGGCCGGCCTGCTGGGTTTCAACGTCTTTGGGGGCGCGCACGTCGGCGGCTACCACGTTGGAGGCGCCGTAGCGCTGCCGCAGCTCCTGGGTGAGCTCGAGGCCCAGCTGGCCGCCGGCGCCGATAACGAGGATGGTGTCGCCGGGAGTGGCGGAAGGGCTGGATGTGCTCATTCGGAAGAGTTGGGGGAAAAGGGTGGGGAAGGAATGCAAAGATACGGTGCGGCCCGGCTTTGGGTGGCATCCGGTGGGCGCGTCTGCTGCTCGCAACCCTCCGCCGGCGTTTGGTATCCTTGCCTTATCTTAATCGGCTCCTATGCGCTACTCTCTTCTTTTTGCCGGACTGCTGAGTCTGCCCCAGGCCGCCGCGGCCCAGGCGCTACTGCCCGCCGCCCGCCCCGCCTACCGCAACCTCGTGATGGAAGGCGGGGGCATCCGGGGCATTGCCTACGGTGGCGCCCTGGCGGAGCTCGAAACCAAGGGCGTGCTGGCCGGGATTCAGCGGGTCGGCGGCACCTCGGCGGGCGCCATTCAGGCGGCCCTGCTGGCGGTGGGCTACACGCCGGCCGAAATTATCCGCGTCGTCAACGAGATGCCGGTGCAGCGGCTCAACGACGGGCGCCTGATTTTCTTCGGAGGCAGCACCCGCCTGATTACGCAGTACGGCTGGTACCGCGGCGACCAGTTTACGCGCTTCATGGGCGAGCTGGTGGCCCGCAAAACCGGTTCGGCCGACCTCACCCTGGGCCAGCTCCACGACTTAGCAAAGCAGGGCAAAGGCCGCGACCTGTACGTGACGGGCACCAACCTGACCCGCCAGCAGGTGCAGGTGTTCAGCTACGAAACCCACCCCGACCTGCGCGTGGCCGACGCCGTGCGCATCAGCATGAGCATCCCGCTGTATTTCCGCGCCGTGCTCCTCGACCAGCAGGGCCACGTGGTGCGGCAGCCCGCCCGCAATCAGGCGGTGGAAGTATTGGTCGATGGAGGACTGCTGGCCAACTACCCCCTGGATTTATTTGACCAACCCCGCTACCTGCCCGCCGGCGCTACGGGCGGTGTGAATCCCGAAACCCTGGGTTTGCGCCTCGACCGGCCCGAGCAACTTGCCTACGACACCACGGCCACCGGGCGGCAGCAGCTGGCCCCGTACACTATCAACAGCTTCGGCTCCTACGTCGGGGCTCTCTACAACGTGGCCATCGAAAACCTGAACCCGCCCCACGCCACCGACTGGGCCCGCACCGTCAGCATCAGCACGGCGGGCTTCAATCCCAAGATCAAGCGCATTGCGCCGGCCCAGAAGCAGCAGCTCATGGATAGTGGCCGGGCCGGCGTGCGCGCCTTTCTGGCCCGCCGCCCGTAAGCTCCAGACCCGGGCAGCCCGCAAGGGATGGCGCCAACGGTTACCTTTGCCGTACCCCACTCACAAGTTCACCATTTCACCACTTCACCCATGTACCGCACCCTCCAGCCCGACCTTCAGCAGCAGCTCCAGGAAATCAAAGACAACGGCCTCTACAAACAGGAGCGCGTGATTACCTCGCCCCAGGGCGCCGAAATTGAAACGGCCGAAGCAGGAGAGGTGCTGAACTTCTGCGCCAACAACTACCTGGGCCTCTCGTCCCACCCCGAGGTTATCAAGGCGGCCAAGCACGCCATCGACACCCACGGCTACGGCATGTCGTCGGTGCGCTTTATCTGCGGCACCCAGGACATTCACAAGGAGCTGGAAGCCAAGCTGGCCGAGTTTCTGGGCACCGAGGATACCATCCTCTACGCCGCCGCCTTCGACGCCAACGGCGGGGTGTTCGAGCCCCTGTTCAACGAGCAGGATGCCATTATCAGTGATGCCCTGAACCACGCTTCCATCATCGACGGCGTGCGCCTGTGCAAGGCCCAGCGCTACCGCTACACCCACAACGACATGGCCGACCTGGAAGCCCAGCTCCAGGACGCGGTGGCCAAGGGCACCCGCCACCGCATCATCGTCACCGACGGCTCGTTCAGCATGGACGGCACCATTGCCCAGCTCGACAAAATCTGCGACCTGGCCGACAAGTACCAGGCCCTGGTCATGATTGACGAGTGCCACTCGATGGGCTTCCTGGGCAAAACCGGCCGCGGCACCCACGAGTACCGCAATGTGCTGGGCCGCGTCGACATTATCACCGGCACGCTGGGTAAGGCGTTGGGCGGGGCCATGGGCGGCTTCACCTCGGGCCGCAAGGAAATCATCGACATGCTGCGTCAGCGCAGCCGCCCGTACTTGTTTTCCAACACCCTGGCCCCGGCCATCGTGGGCGCCTCGCTGCGGGTGCTGGAGCTGCTCACCGAAAGCACCCAGCTCCGCGACCAGCTCGAGGAAAACACCAAGTACTTCCGCGAGAAAATGACGGCCGCCGGCTTCGACATCAAACCCGGCGAGCATCCTATCGTGCCCGTCATGCTCTACGACGCCAAGCTCAGCCAGGAATTCGCGGCTAAAATGCTGGAAAAGGGCATTTATGTAGTCGGTTTCTACTTCCCCGTGGTGCCCAAGGGCCAGGCCCGCATCCGGGTGCAGCTCTCGGCCGCCCACACCCGCGCCCACCTCGACAAGGCCATTGCCGCGTTCATCGAAGTCGGTAAGGAGCTGGGCACGCTCAAGGACCGCTCGGCCCAGCAGCCCGAAGCCGGGCAAATCGTGACCAACACGCCGTAAACAAGCTATTTGGACGTAGAAATAGGGCTGACTATCCTGTTGATAGTCAGCCCTCTTTTTTGATTGCGGAGGTAAAGGCCGCCGCTGTTTATGCCGCTACTTCGGCCGCCGTGGACGCCGAGGCGCTGGCGGCTTTGGCCTGCACGTCGAAGAGGAACTCGTTGAGGCGGGCGCGCAGGTCCGACGACGACAGGTTGCGGAACACTTCCCCGCCGCGCACGAGCGAAATCTGCCCGGTTTCCTCGCTCACCACCAGCACCACCGCGTCCGTGACTTCGGTCAAGCCGATGGCGGCGCGGTGGCGCAACCCCACAGAGGCGGGCACGTCGGGGTTTTCGCTCACCGGCAGAATGCAGCGGGCCGCCTTGATGCGGTTGTCGGCAATGATGACGGCGCCGTCGTGCAGGGGGCTGGTTTTGTTGAAGATGGACATCAGCAGGCGCTTGCTCACGGCCGCGTCAATCAGGTCGCCGGAGTCGGCGAAAAACTTCAGGTCGGAGGCCATCTGGAAGGCAATCAGGGCCCCGGTATTTTTACCGGCCAGGCTCTTGGCCGCTTCTACGAAGGGCGTCACGCTGATGCGCTCCGCGGGTTCTTCGCGCCGCCAGGGAAAGGTCAGCATCCGGTCAAAGGCCGTGGCCTTGCCGATGGTGAGCAGGAAGCGGCGGATTTCCTGCTGAAACAAGATGATGCTGGCCAGCACGCCCACGCTCATAAACTGCCCCAGGATGCTGGTCAGCAGCTCCATGCCGGCGGCTTTCACCACCAGATACAGCAGGTACACCGACATCAGGCCCAGGAAAACCTTCAGCGCAACGCTTCCCGTCAGCAGCTTGTAGAGCTGATAAAACAGCGCCGTGACCAGCACCACGTCCACGACGTCGATCCAGCCAATGCGCAGAAAGCCGATGCTGAAGGAGCCTGTCACGGAGAAGTTGAAGAGTAAGTGTTGGCCACGAGCCGGATGGTTTGCACAGCTTCCGGTACGTCGTGTACGCGCAGCAGGCTAACGCCGTTGAGCAGCGCCATGGTATTGACGGCCACCGTGCCGGGCAGCGCGGCCTCGGGCGTCAGGCCCAGGGGCCGGTAGAGCATGGCCTTGCGGGAGAGGCCCGCCAGCATGGGCAGCCCGAACAGCTCCAGCTCCCGCAGCCGCCCCAGCAGTTCGTGGTTCTGCTCAGCGTTCTTGGCGAAGCCGAAGCCCGGGTCGAGTACCACGTCGGCCACGCCGGCGGCGCGCAGGGCGGCCAGCTTGTCGCGGAAGTAGCGCACCAGCTCGGGCACGAGGCCGTCGGGGTAGTCGGTGAGCGTGGTCATGGTCTGGGGCGTGCCGCGCATGTGCATCAGCACGTAGGGCACCTGCAGGCGGCCGGCGGTGGCAAACATATCCGCGTCGAGCTCCCCGCCGCTGATATCGTTGAGAATGTCGGCGCCCGCCGCCACGGCTGCCGCCGCCACGCTGCTGCGGAAGGTGTCGACGGAAATAAAGGCCTCGGGAAAAGCACGGCGCACGGCTTCCACGGCGGGTAGCAGGCGCTGCATTTCTTCCTCCTCCGTCACGTGTTCGGCGCCGGGGCGGGAAGAATAGCCCCCCAGGTCCAGCACCGCGGCGCCGGCCTGCAGCATGGCCTCGGCCCGGCCCAGCAAGTCGGTGTGGTCGGGCGTGGCGGCACTGACGCGGCTGGCGGCGAAGAACGAGTCGGGGGTCAGATTGAGGATGCCCATCACCTGCGGCCGCCGCAAATCCAGCACGCGCCCCCCCGGACAACGCAGGGTTTGCCTCAGGGAAAAACACGTATCTTTCGCAGCCTGGAGCATGATTTTGGGCGTTTCTGTTCGTTGGGCCGCGGTGGGGGCCACTAGCCGCGGCATCGGGCTCGGCCCGCGCGGCTGCCCCACCTGGCCGCCGTGCTGCCGGCTTGGGCAACGGACGCACAGCACAAACGGTACCTTCTCAAACGACGGCGCTTTTCACAAACGGTGTCGTTTCTCAACAAAATAGGCTGAAAATTTTGAGTAACCAAACCCAGCACGAGTACGACCGGGTAATCGGGCAGTGCCGGACGTTGTTTCTGGCCAAAGCCCACGACTACGGCACCGCCTGGCGCATCATGCGCCTGCCCAGCATCACCGACCAGATTTACATCAAGGCCCAGCGCATCCGCTCGATTCAGGAGAAGGGCATGCAGCTCGTGGCCGACGGCGTGGACGAGGAGTTCGTGGCCATCGTCAACTACTGCCTCATTGCCCTGATGCAGTTGAGTCTGCCCGAGGATGCGCCCCTGGATCTGGACCCGGCCGAGGTAGCCCGGGCCTACGACGAGCAGGTGGAGGAAAATCGTCGGCTGCTGTTTGCCAAAAACCACGACTATGGTGAGGCTTGGCGGCAGATGCGGGTAGAAAGCATCACCGACATTATCCTGATGAAGCTGCACCGTACCAAGCAGATTGAGGATCTGGCCGGGGCTACCCGGGTGTCGGAGGGCGTGGAGGCCAACTACCGGGACATGCTCAACTACGCCGCGTTTGTGTTGATCAAAAAAGGCCTGGGAGCCTAGGAATTCGGGGGTTTAGGGTGTTGGCTTTTGGTTAACTACCTTCGAATCCTCGTATGCTGGTCGGATCGGCGGCGCCGCCAAGAGCCCGGCCCGTTGGCTTTCCCAGACCTCAAGACCCTAAGTCCTTACGTCCTCATGAAACTCATTACCCGCATCTGCTGGCTGCTGCTCGGCGTTATCTTCGTTTTCTCGGGCCTGATCAAGCTCAATGACCCGGTTGGCACGGCCCTGAAGCTGGAGGAGTATTTCGAGGTGTTTGCCCAGGATTTCGGCAAGTTCTTCCTGGTTTTTAAGAGCAGCGCCCGCACCATTTCCATCATGCTGAGCTCGTTGGAAGTGATTCTGGGCGTGGCCGTGCTGCTGCGCTGGCACCTGCGCCTCACCCTGAAAGTGCTGCTGGCGCTGCTGATTTTCTTCGCCTTCCTGACGTTCTACTCGGCCGCCTTCAACAAGGTCACGGACTGCGGCTGCTTCGGCGACTTTATCAAGCTCACGCCCTGGGCCTCGTTTGCCAAGGACATGTTCCTGCTCGGGCTCTGGCTGGTGGTGTTCTTCAACTTCCGCTACCTGCGCCGGGTGTTTGCCCACGGGCAGCTGGGCGTGATGTACATGACCATTGCCTCGGCCGTGGCCATCGGCATCGGGGTGCGCGCCCTGGGCCACTTGCCCTACTTCGATTTTCTGCCCTACAAGGTCGGCAACGACATCGGCAAGCTCATGAAGCCCTCCGAGCCCATGCGCTACAAATACATCATGGAGCGCAACGGCGAAACCAAGGAGTTCACCGAGTACCCCACCGACTCGACCTGGAAGTACAAGCAGATGGTGAGTATGAATCCTGAGGCGGCGCCCAAAATCACCGACTTCCGGGTCTGGAACGACGCCGGCGACTACACCCAGGAGCTGCTCAAGGGCAACAAGCTGGTGCTCATCGTGCAGGGCACCGACAAGGCCGACCGGGACCGGTTTCTGCAGATCAATCAGCTGATTTTGTCGGCCGACTCGTCGAAGAAGAAAATCACGCCCCTGATTCTGACCAGCAGCAGCCCTTCGGACTTCGACGCCTTCCGCCACGACGTGAACCTGTCGGCCCCGTTCTACTACGCCGACGCCACGGTGCTTAAGTCCATGATTCGCTCCAACCCCGGCTTTATCCTGCTCCAAGACGGCGTGGTGAAAGGCAAGTTCCACTACCACGACATTCCCACCCGCGCCAAGCTGGAGGAGCTGCTTTAAGTCTTTGGTTGTCAGTTGCTAGTTGTCAGTTGTTAGGTCGTTCAAGAACTGAAAACTGACAACTAACAACTAGCAACTGACAACTAACAGTTGACAACGGATATGATTTCCTTTCTGCTGCGTCGTTTGGGCCAAGGGGTGCTGGTGCTGCTGGGCGTGGCCCTGACGGTGTTCTTCCTGTTTGCGGTGCTGCCCGGCGACCCGGTGGCGCTGCTGGCCGGCCAACGCTCGGACCCCGCCACCCGCGCCGCCATTGCCGCCGACCTGGGCCTCGACCAGCCCTTGCCCGTGCAGCTGGGCAGCTACCTCAACGACGTGTCGCCGCTGGGCCTGCACCCGCGCGACTCGGCCGGGGTGGCCAAGTACGGCGGCGTGGCCCTGCTGCCGCTGGGCCAGAAAAGCCTGGTGCTCAAAACGCCCTACCTGCGCCGCTCTTTCCAGAGCAACAAGGACGTGCTGGCCATCCTGCTCGACCACTTCACCGGTACGCTCTGGCTGGCGCTGGCGGCCATGCTGCTGGCGGCGGTGCTGGGCATCGGCTTCGGCGTGGTAGCGGCCCTGAAGCCCCATTCCTGGCTCGACCGGGCCCTGATTACGACGTCGGTGCTGGGCATCTCGGTGCCTTCGTTCGTAGCCGGCATCCTCATTGCCATGACCTTCGGCTTCTACTGGAGCCACTGGACCGGCCTTAACCTGACCGGGCAACTCTACGAAACCGACCCGTTCAGCGGCCGCCACTTGGTGCTGCGCAACCTCGTGCTGCCAGCCTTTGCCCTGGGCATCCGGCCCCTGGCCGTCATCACCCAGCTCACCCGCAGCTCCATGCTCGACGTGATGAGCCAGGACTACATCCGTACGGCCCGGGCCAAGGGGCTTTCCGGCTACCAAACCGTGGTGGGCCACGCCCTGAAAAATGCGCGGAACCCGGTTATCACGGCCGTGTCGGGCTGGCTGGCTTCGCTGATGGCGGGGGCGTTTTTCATCGAGTACATCTTCAACTGGAAAGGCCTGGGCACCGTCACGCTCCAGGCCGTGCAGAACCTGGACTTTCCCATTGTGATGGGCGCCACCATCTTTATTGCCTTCCTGTTCGTGGTGGTCAATATCGTTGTGGACGTGCTCTACGCCGTGCTGGACCCGCGGGTGAAGCTGGGGTAGAGCAGGGGCCGCCGCCAAACGTTACCTTGCTGCTGATGAACAACCGTATTCGCGCTGCTCTTACCGGCCTGGAGGCCACTCACGGCATTCGGGTGCTGTACGCCTGCGAGTCGGGCAGCCGGGCCTGGGGCTTTCCCTCCCCCGATTCCGACTTCGATGTGCGCTTTATCTACTGCCACCCCGCGGCCTGGTACCTCACCCTCGACGACGGCCCGGATACGCTCAATTTTCCCGTGGATGAGCTGCTGGACCTGGGTGGCTGGGAGCTGCGCAAGGCCCTGAGGCTGCTGCGCGCTTCCAACGCCGCCCCGTTTGAGTGGCTGCAGTCCCCCGTCGTTTACCACCAGGCCCTGGATTTTGCGCCGCGCCTGCGGCCTCTGCTGCCGCGCGCGTTCAACCTGCGGGCCGGGCTGCACCACTACCTGGGCCTCGTGCGCCGGGGCCTGGAAACCGATCTGACGGCTGAGTCGGTGCGGCTGAAGCGGCTATTTTACGCCCTGCGTTCAGCACTGGCGGCCCACTGGATTCGGCTCAGGCAGAGCGTACCGCCCATGGACTTTGGGTCTCTGGCGGCGGTGCTGCCCGCGGAACTGCGCGCTGAGGTGCAGTTGCTGCTGGCGCAGAAAGCCCAGGCCGTGGACAAGGCAACCGTTGCCCTGACGCCCGGGCTGCGCGCCTTTCTGGAGCAGGAATACGCCGCCGGCCAGGCCGTGCGTACCGCGCTGCCCGTGCCCACCGACTTCGCAGTGGCCGCCGAGCTGAATGCGTTGTTTCCGGCGCTGCTGGCCGCGGCCTTTCCGCAGTAGCCCGGCCGAAAGCAGCCCTCCGGGTCCGTATCTTTCGCCTTATGCTGGATATCGACTACCTGCGGCAACACAACCTGATTCTGTTCGAAGCCATCAGCGGCAGCCGGGCTTACGGCACCGACCTGCCCCACTCCGATACCGACCTAAAGGGCGTGTTTGTGCTGCCTGAGGCGGACTTCTTCGGGCTGGACTATGTGCCCCAGGTCGCCAATGCCACCAACGACGAGGTGTTCTACGAGCTGCGCCGCTTCGTGGAGCTGCTGCTCAAAAACAACCCCACCGCCCTGGAAATCCTGGGTACGCCGCCCGACTGCGTGGTGTATCAGCACCCGCTGTTCTCGGCGTTCCGGCCCGAGAATTTTCTGTCCCGGCTCTGCCGCCAAACCTTCGCCGAGTACGCCGTGGCGCAGATTCGCAAGGCCCGGGGGCTCAACAAGAAAATCAACAACCCCGAACCCCCGGCCCGCAAGTCGGTGCTAGACTTCTGCTACGTGACGGTGGGGGCAGGAGCCATGCCGGCCGAGAAGTGGCTACTGCGCCGGGGCGTGGCGGCCGCGCAGTGCGGGCTGGCCAACGTGCCCCACCTCGTGGACCTGTACGCCCTGTTTGTAGCGCCCGACCCGGCCAGCTCGCTGGGCTACCGGGGCCTCGTGCGCGACCCGGAAACCTCCAACGACGTGCTGCTGTCGGCCGTGCCCAAGGGCGAGGTGCCGGAGGCCTACCTGTCGTTCAACCGCAACGGCTACTCCACCTACTGCCGCGTGTACAAGGAATACTGGGACTGGGTGGGCCGGCGCAACGCGGAGCGGTACGAAAACACGGTGCAGCACGGCAAGAACTACGACGCCAAAAACATGCTGCACGTGTTCCGGCTGCTGCGCACGGCCCTGGAAATTGCCGCGACCGGCGAGCTGCGCGTGCGCCGGCCCGACCGGGACTTTCTGCTCCGGGTGCGCCGGGGCGAGTTTGAGTACGAAGCCCTGGTGGCCGAAGCCGAAGAGTTGGTAGAGCAGGTGGAGGCGGCCTACGCGCAGTCGGCGCTGCCGGAGGCGCCCGACCGGGCGGCGGCGGAGGAGCTGCTGCGGCGCGTGCGGCGGCAGTTTTACGCCGATTACAACGCTTCAACTTAGGTCCGGATAGGGCTTGCTACCTTTGCCCGACACGTCCGCTATGACCCTTTCCCGCCTTTACCTCATCGGCATGCCCGGCGCCGGCAAAACCACGCTGGGGCGCGCCCTGGCCACGGCCTTCGAGTTGCCCTTCCGCGACCTGGACGAGGAAATCGTGCGGGCCGAAGGGCGCAGCGTGGCCGACATGTTTCGCGCGGAAGGAGAGGCGTACTTCCGCCAGCGCGAGGCCGCCGTGCTGCGGGAGCTGGTGACGCAGCACCCGCGGCTGGTGCTGGCCACCGGCGGGGGCACCCCCTGCTTTCACGACAACCTGCGGGTGCTGCTCGAAACCGGCCTGACGCTGTATCTGGCCGTGGCGGTGCCCGAACTGGTGCAGCGCCTGCAGCACGCGGCCCAGGCCCGGCCCCTGCTGGCCCAGCTGCCCGACCCGGCCGCGCTGGAGGCTCGCCTGAGCGAAACCTTAGCCGCCCGGGAGGGGTTTTACGACCAAGCACCGCTGCGGTGCGCGGCGCCCACCTGCACCGTGGAGGCCGTTCAGCACCTGTTGGCTACGTATCAGGCCAGCGCCTAAGCTGAGCGGGCAGGGGTTGGCGCAGCATTTGCGCGGTGCTGCGTACTTTTGCACCTTCAATCAGCCTGCTCATTCCTATGAATTCCGCTCCTGCTGCTCCCGACACCGATCTGCAACCAACTCCGGTCAAAGCTCCGGCCGCGGTGAAGCCCAAGCATAAGGGCTCGGCCGTGTTGTTTAAGAATCCGGTGCTGGAGCGCCTCTCGCACACGCACATTGCGCTGCCCGTTTCCATCTTCCTCATTACGGCTCTGGTGAGCCTGTACTACGGCTTCTCCAACGGCTTTATCAGCGGGGCATCCGCCTTTGGGCTGTTTCTGGCCGGCTGGTTTTTGTTCTCCTTTGTGGAGTACGCCATGCACCGCTACCTCTACCACATTCCGGCCACCACGCCCGGCCGCATCAAGTTTCAGTACACCATGCACGGCGTGCACCACGAGTTTCCCAAAGACAAGACGCGCTTGGCCATGCCGCCCATCATCACGGTATTCGTCGCCTCGCTGCTGTTCTTTATTTTCCGCTTTATGTTCGGCAGCAACGTCTTTGGCGTGCTGGCCGGCTTCACGTTCGGCTACGCCCTGTACCTGTTTGTGCACTACGCCATCCACATGTACGCCCCGCCCAAGAACTTTCTGAAAGTGTGGTGGACCCACCACGCCCAGCACCACTACCGCCAGGACGAAATTGCCTTCGGTGTATCGTCCACGCTCTGGGACCACATCATCGGGACCATGCCCAGCAAGCAGCGCGCGGGGGAGTAGGCTACCGTATCAGGCAGAAAAAAGGGCGTTTCCGCGAGGAAACGCCCTTTTTTCTTTGGCAAAACGCTAAGGCTTAGCCCCGCATCTTGCGAATGATAAAGCCCACGAGCAGCACGACTAGGAAGATGCCGATAACGGCCGACCAGGCGCCGGCTTTGAAAATGTCACCGGCCAGCTCGCAGCTGCTGAGCGAAAAGGTGAGTAGGATCAGGCAAAGGGCGAAAAAGGAAGAGAAGCGGGTCATAGGTGGAGGGCTCGAAAGTGTGGAAGGGAGAAAATTCCGCAAGTGGAATATAGGATTGATACTTGCCCGGCCCCGAAAAGGTTGACCTCCGCCGGCTGTACCCCCGTTCCTGGCCCCGTTGCCGCGCCCACCGGCGGGCCGGCTACGGGGTGGGCAGCGCGTCGACGGAGTGGCCCAGGTCGCCCAGGGCGGGGTGCTGGCCGAAAAACTCGTCGCACCAGCGGCACACGTTCAGCAGCTCGGCCGTGCGGGCGTGGGCTGCCGCTTCCGGTACGCCCACCGACTCGCCCATCTTCCACGGCTCCCCTTGGTTGAGGCGCTGCATGATTTCGGACTTCGAAGCCCGCAGCAGCACGTCGGCCACCTTTTCCCGGCGGGCGTCGCCGAGCGGAAAGCGGGTGCCGGGGCAGCAGGGGTTGATTTTCCAGAGCTGAATGCTGATTTCCTGGGGCAGCTCGGTGCCGCCCAGAAAGCCCCGGGCCCCGGACAGAATGCTGCAGAAGTTGTGGGTGGGGTCTTTGAGCCAGATGTTTTTTTCCAGGGCCCGCCCCCGGGCCCAGTTGCCGCCCAGCCACATGTCCTCGGTCGCGCCCCAGTACCCCCAGCTCAGCCGGTGGCCTTCGGTCACGTAGCTTTCCTTGTCGATGAGCGGGTCGTGGTCGTCGCCGTTGACGCCCCGGCTTTCGAAGAGGTCGGCCAAAGTCATCAGCCGGGAGCCGGCCAGCTTGTGGTACCGGTCGATGCTGGCAATGTCGAAGCGGGTGACGCCCTTGGCGAGGAGAAAGTCCAGGATTTCGGGCGTGAGCAGGTCGCCGTTGGTTTGGAGCATTACCTGGGTGCGCCCCTGGTATTTTTCCCGCACGGCATCCAGAATAAGGTAGAGCTTGGCCCGGTCGGCCAGGGGCTCCCCGCCGGAAAGAATGAGCCGGTCGACCTGGTCGGGCAGATTCCGCACGATGCGCAGGCAGTCCTGGGCGCTGATGCGGGTGCCCTGGGGCCCGGAGCTGTTGTAGCAATGGTCGCACTTGTCGTTGCAGAGCTGGGTAAACACCCAGTACACGGACTCGCAGTGGTTGAAATCGGTTTTCATGAGGTCAGGGCCTGGAAACCCAGGTAGTAAAAGCCAATGCCGGGTGGTGCTACCGCTGCGCTTCCACGCTGCGCCAGAAGGCCAGCTCCGAGGTGATGCCGGTGCGCGGGTCCTGCACGAAGTCGGCCCGCGCGGCAAAGCTGGTGAGCTGCCCGGCCTCGAGGTAGGCGAAGCGCGAGCCCACGGTGAGGGCCTCGCGGCTGTCGTGGGTAACAAAGATGGAGCTGATCTGGTGCTGACGGCTGACGTGCAGAAATAACTGCTGCATGTCGGCCCGGGTTTGGGCGTCGAGGTTGCCGAAGGGCTCGTCGAGCAGCAGCAGGCGGGGCCGGATGATGAGGGCCCGCCCAAACGCGACGCGCTGGCGCTGTCCGCCCGAAAGCTGGTGCGGGGCTTTGCGGGCATGGTCGAGCAGGTCCAGCTCGGCGAGCATGGCTGTCACCTGGGCCTGCACTTCCGGCTCCGGCACGCGGCGGATGCGCAGCCCGAAGGCCACGTTTTCAAACACCGATAAGTGAGGAAACAGCAGCGGCTCCTGGTAGAGGTACACCACCTGCCGCTCGTTGGGCGGCAGTGGCCGCAGGTCTTGGCCGAGCAGGTAAAGCTGACCATCATCGGGCGCTTCCAGGCCGGCCAGAATCTTAAGCAGAGTCGTTTTGCCCCCGCCCGAGCGGCCCAGCACGGCCAACACCTGCCCGCTCCCTAGCTCCAACGACACGTTCAGCAGCACCGGCTGGGAACCGAAGCGCTTGGTAAGGCTTGTAACGGTCAGCAGCGCACTCACGGGCGCACCCCGGCGCCGGCGGCGGGGAGTACGGCAGCAGGTGGCAGACCGGCGGGTCCGGGAAAAGGAAGCGGGATGGGCGGCAGGAGAGGTGGAGTTGGGGCCGAAAATACGCTACTCGGGCCGGCGCAGCAACGCCGGGCGGTTGAGCCAGAGCAGCAGGGCCGGGGGCAATAGCAGCAGCAGGGAAGCCACGGCCGCTAGTTGGCTGTTGGCTTCGCCCACGTAGGCAAACACCTGCACGGTGAGTGTGCGGACCTTGCCCACGCTGAGCACGTTGGTCAGGCCAAAATCAAACCAGGCCAGCAGGAAGGTCTGAAACAGGGCGGTGCGCAGCCGGGGCCAGGCCAGGGGCAGCAGTACCCGCCGGAATGCCTGCGCGGACGTGCAGCCCAGGGTGCGGGCCAGGCTTTCGTACTCGGCCACCTGGGGCGTCCAGAAGCTGCGCAGCAGCAGCGTGGCATAGGGCAGCGCCACGAGCAGCAGCCCTAGCAGCACCCCGACCCCCGAGCCCGAGAGGTGCAGGCGAATGATAAACGGCTGAATGAGCGTGGCCAGCAACACCGGAGGCAGGGCGTAGGGCAGGTAGCTGGCCGCTTCCCAGCGGGCCGACCGGGTGGAGCGCGCCAGGGCCCGGGCCACCGCCAAGCCCCCGCCCGTGGCCAGCACCGCCACCGTGCCCGCCAGCAGCAGACTGCGGCCCAGGCCCGCGAGCAGGTCGTTGTCGGTGGCCCCGAGCAGGCTGCGCACCGCCGTCAGGGAGTACGCCGGGGGCAGGGCCGCGGGCCAGCGCCACTGCTCGGCCAGGGCCAGCAGCCCCAGCAGCACGAAGGGCAGGGCTAGTAGCAGGCCCAGCAGCGCGGGAAGCAGCCTAGAGCGCATGACGACGGTGTAAGCGCACCAGCAGCCCGATCAGAGCCAGCAAACCCAGGGCCACCAGGAAGCCGGCCAGGTAGCCCGCGGGCAACTCCCGCAGGTCGAAGCGCTGCAGGCGGGTAGCAATGTAAACCGAGAGCATCTGCGGGTAGGGGCGGCCCAGCAGCAGGGGAATGTCGTAGGCACCGAGCGTGGCAATAAAGCTGAGCAGCAGGGTAGGTGCCGCCCGGCCCAGCAGCACTGGCGCGGCCACCCGCCGCCGAAACTGCCCGCCGCTGGCCCCCAGCGTCAGGGTCAGCTGCCGAAACTCGTCGAGGCGGCTTTCCTCGTAGATGGCCTGGAGCAGCAGGGTCAGCAGCGGAAACGTGAGCAGCACGTGGGCCAGAATAATGCCCACCCCGGCCGCATCCTGCACCAGCTCCGGAAAGCCTTCGATGCTGGTGGTAAGCCCGCTTTGGTAGCTCAGGCGGGAAAGCCAGCCCGACCGACTCAGCAGCTGAAACAGGTAGAAGGCCACCACCAGCGCGGGCATCAGCAGGGGCAGGTGCAGCAAGAGCCGCAGGGGCCCGCGGCGCAGGGCTTCCTGGGCGCCCAGCACCAGCCAGAGCGCCAGCGCAGCCGCAACACCTACGGCGGCCAGGGCAATCCAGGCGCTGTAGAGCACCGCCCCCAACAGGCCGGTTTGCGCGCCCAGACCCCGCCAGTAGTGCAGGGTAAAGCCCCCGGCCAGGGGCCCGGCCACCCCCAGACTGCCCGCCAGCGCGTAGCCCAGCCCGGCCAGCGGCAGGCCCACCACCAGCAGGCCGTAGGCTGGCAGCAGGGTGCGGGAAAAGAAGGAGGATGAAGCAGCCATGCGAAAGTTGGAAGCGGGAAAGGTGTTTACATCGGGAAAGTACCATTTCTGGCCGGGTTACGACCAGGGTGGCGCCGGCCTCTTGAGCGAAGGCAGAGCGAACCTACCCCGAACGCAGCCCGAAACGAGCTTCGCGGGGAAGTACAACTTCGCCGCCGCTCCGGCAGCATTATTTCTCGATCACCTGGGTGCGGAAATCCTGGAACAGGCGGGTCATGTACTCCGGGTCGGGCTCGGGCAGGGCCAGGTTCTGGATGGCTTCGCGCCGGGGCGCGTACCGGCGCGAAGGCAGCTGCTCGAACTGCCGGCGCTGGGCCGCGGGCAGGGTCGAGAGCTTGAGCACGGTATGGTCGCCCCAGACGTTGGGGTCCATCTTCTGGAGCTGGGCCTCGGGTGAAATCAGGAAGTTGACGACCAGCAGGGCGGCCTCGGGGTGGCGGGCGTGCTGCACGATGCCCAGGTAGTGGGAGTTCTGGATGGTGCCCGGGGCCGGCACGTAGGCCCGGGCCGAGGCCGGGAACACCCGCTGATTGACTTTATTATCGACCTCGGCGTCGTTGTTGGAGAAGGTGAAAGCCACCTCGCCGTTGGCAAAGAGCTGGTGCAGGGGAGCCAGCTGCTCAGGGAAGGTTTGGCCCTGCTTCCAGAAGTAGCGCTTGTTCTCGTTAATCACCCGCCACAGCTCGCCCGACCATTTCCGGTACAGGGCCTCGTTGAACTTGCCCCGGAACAGCGCCGGGTTGCCCGACAAGGCCATCATCCAGGACTTGAGCAGGGTCATGCCCGTAAACTCGTTGGGGATGGTGAACTGCCCGGGGTGGGCTTTCAGGAAGGCGGGCAGCTCGGCAAAGGAGCGGGGCGGGGCCGCCACCCGGCTCGAATCGTAGATGAAGGTGAACTGCACGTTGCCCCAGGGGCACTCCATCCCATTCACCGGCTGCTGAAAGTCGGTGTTGATAAACGGATTTTGCAGGTCGAGCAGGTGGGCGTTGGGCAGCTTGTCCACGAAGGGCCCCAGCAGGGCATCCACCTGCCGCAGCTGGTAGAAGGTTTCGCCGTTGATCCAGAGCAGGTCGGCCTCGCTGGGCTGGTCGGCGGCCTGCTCGGCGGCCAAGGTTTGCACGAGGCCCGCACCCTGCCCGGCCGAAATCTGCAGGTCCACGTTGTAGCGGCGCTTCACCTCGGGCTTCACGTAGGTGGTCATGTAGCGGTTGATGAGCGGGTCGCCCTGCCACATCACCATGCTCACCATTTGCCCCCGGCCCGCGGCTTCAATTTGCGGCCAGCTTTGGGCTAGCACCTGCGCCGCCTCCCGGGGCTTATCGGCGGAGTTGCAACCGCCTAGCAAAGCCAGGGTGGCGAGGTAGAGAAGAAGTCGTTGTTTCATGTAAAAGAGAAATGCGCTTAACCAGAACGTCATGCAGAGGCGGAGCCGAAGCATCTCGCGTGCAATGCTAAGCAGATTACCGTGGCAACGTCAGCACGCGAGATGCCTCGCGTGGCTCAACATGACGTTCGGTTATTATTGCGGCAATTACAGCGCGTAGCGCAGGCCAAACTGGAACTGGCGGGGGGCGCTGGCGTTGCGCTTCACGATGCCGGCGCTGGGCGGCCCCACCTGAATCTGGTTGCTCTGGGTGGCATTGTTGGCGTAGCCGCTCAGATTCTGGGTGTTGAGCACATTAAACACGTCGGCGGTCAGCTCCAGACGGCTGGTTTTCTCCCCGAAGTGCAGCGAGTACTGGGCGCCCACGTCGAAGGTGCGGGCCCAGGGCAGCCGGTCGGAGTTGCGGCCCTGGCCGGGAAACCGGTCGGCGTTGCCCAAGTAGGCGGTGCTGAAGGAGCTGCCGTCGCCGTTGAGGTCATTGGTGAAAACGGTGGTGCCGGGCACGAGGTAAACGCCCGTCACGCGGTTGACGGGCTGCCCGCTTTGCAGCAGCGCGGCCACGGTCAGGCGCAGGCTGCGGACCGGGTAGTAACTGCCAATGGCGTTGATGACGTGGGTCCGGTCGTTGATGGAGTTGGCAAACTCGGGGGCGTAGTTGTTGGCGTCAGCGGCCCGGAAATTCACGTCCTCGGTGTCGTTTTTCAGGTTCGACAGCGTGTACGACACCCGGTAGCCGACCTTATCCTCGGCCGCATCCTTTTGCAGGTTGAAGGAGGCGGCCACGTAGCGGGAGCGGCCCGCCGACTCAGTCATCACCACGTTGCGGGCCACGCCGGTTACGGTCTGCCCGTTGATAATTGCGCTGCCGTCGGGGCGGATGGGCACCGGGCGGGTGGCGTCGGCCTGGGCCGGGGTGCGCACCACCACGTTGTTGGGGTCGTTCTGGGCGTACTCCGACACGGCATTCACGTTGCGCAGCCGGAACAGGTCGTAGCTGCGGTTGTACATGGCGTCCACGTAA
This sequence comes from Hymenobacter persicinus, assembly GCF_004167665.1. GTDB lineage: Bacteria > Bacteroidota > Bacteroidia > Cytophagales > Hymenobacteraceae > Hymenobacter > Hymenobacter persicinus. Next base: position 22,512 of record NZ_SEWE01000031.1, read on the forward strand.
AACAGCGTCTTGCTGCTGACCTGGTACTGGTAGCCCAGCGTGCTCTGGTGCGAATACGGGTTGGCGTAGCCGTTGGGGTTCAGGATGCGCCGCTCGTAGCTGCCCACAGTGGCCCGCTGGCCCTGCAGGCTGGCCGCCGACGGGCCCTGCAAATACGCCACATTGCTCACGCTGCCGCTCAGATTGCCGTCGAAAGTGATGCGGTCCACGTTGGTGTTGGCGGGCAGCGCGCCCACGCGCACCAGCTCCCGGAGCTGGGTTTTGTAGTCGGCGGAGGTGGTGTTCTGCTGGAGCGCGTCGCTGTAGACGGTGTAGAGAATCTTGTCGTAAAACAGGCCATAGCCCCCGCGCAGGCTGCTGCGCTCGGTCAGGCGCAGGTTGAAGTTAGCCCGCGGGGCCACGTTGTTCCGGTCGCCGTGGGCGGCGCCGCCCCTGGAGAGGTTGTCGTAGTCGTAGCGCAGGCCCAGGGTCAGGTTCAGGCGGTCCGTCACGGCGTACTGGTCTTCGAGGTAGATATTATACAGGTTCTGGGTGGTGCCGAAGGAGGCCGGGCGCAGCTCCACGTTGTAGTTGAGCACCTGGGCGTCGGCCGGAATGTCGGTGATGCTCAGCCCGGCGCCCAGATTGCGGGCCCGTAGCGCAGCCAGCTGGGCCGGGGAAAGCTGCACGCTGTAGCTGCCGTTGGGGTTGCCCCCGCCAAACAGCCGGTGCTCGGTGCTGATGACGCCGAAGCCGCCCTTGAAGGTGCTGCGGCCGCGGAGCAGGGAGAACTTCTGCTGGGCCTGCCAGGTGCTCTGGTGGGAGTCGAACAAATAGCCGGGGTGGCCCAGCACGGCCACGGTCTGCCCGCCGCTGTTCACCGTCACGTCCGGGCTGTTGGGGTTGTCGGCGCGGGCGTAGTTCCAGCGGAAGCGGGCGTACTGCAGGTCGGTTTCCGCGGTGAAGCGGCCCCCCACGTACACGTTCTGAGAAGCAACGTTAATCGAGTTGCGGTCCTGGCGGTTGCCGGTCGAGGGGAAGGCCACGCCGCCGTCGAGGCCGCCGCCCTGTCGCTCAATGTTCACGATGCCCACGTTGGCCCGCAGCGAGGAGCGCAGCCGCTCGGTCCAGCGCTGGTCGAGTTTGCCGGAGAGGTAGGTGAAGCGGTTTTGCCCGCGCACGGTGGCGTTGATACCCAGCGCGGGCGAGGTCAGCACGTTGTCCTTGAAGTCGAAGGTCTGCTCGGCGTTCAGGTAGAAGAAGGTCTTGTCCTTCACCAGGGCGCCGCCCACGCCGAAGCCGAACTGCTGGCGCTGGAAGCCGCCCTTCACCTGGTTACCCGACAGGTCGCGCTGGGCGAAGTCGGTTTTGCCGTCGATGCCGGGGCCGGGGCGGGTGAGGTAGAAGGCCTCGGCGCTCAGGTCGTTGGCGCCCGACTTGGTAGTCACGTTCACGATGCCGTTGGCCGAGTTGCCGAACTCGGTGCTGAAGTTGTTGGTCAGCACGTTCACGTTTTGGGCAAAGCCCACCGGAATGGCGAAGCGCTGTCCGCCCAGGAAGTTCTCGTTGTTGTCGAGCCCGTCGATGAGGTAGTTGGTGTAGAGGCCGTTGGCGCCGTTGATGCTCACGTTGGGCGCTTCCGAGAAAAAGCCGGTGGCCAGCGTCACGTTGGGCAGCCGGTACAGGGCCCGGGTCACGTCGCGGGCCTCAATGGGCAACTCCCGCAGCTCCCGCGCCGACAGTTCGGCGGCCACCTCGGCGTTTTGGGTGTTGATACTCGTGCCGTTGTTGGGTGCCCGTACCGTCACGCCGGCCAGGGTCTGGCTGCTCACGGTGGGCAATACCAGCGTCACGCTCGGGGCGGAGTTGGCGCGCAGGGTGAGGCCGGCTTCCCGCACGGCTGGGTAGACGGCGGTGGCGGTGGTGCTCACGGCGTATTGCCCGGCCGTGCTCAGGCCCCGAAACCGCGCCTGGCCCTGGGCGTTGGTGGGCTGCTCGGCGGTGAAGCCGATTGCGGCGTTGTCGAGGTGTACGGGCAGGCCCGCTACGGGCTTGCGGGCATTGTCGAGCACTGAAACTACTAAATCAACCTGGGCCCAGACGCGGGACAGGGGCAAAAAGAACAGGCACAGAAAAGCACTAAAAGCGAAAAGCTTTTGCATAAAAAAAGAAGAGAGCAGGCAAACTGAAACAACAACCCAGCGCCGAGCAGGCCGCCCACAGCGCGCCTACCCCGGCAGGGGACCGACAAAGCAGATGTTTCAGCTGGCCGGCGGTCCGCGCCGCGGAAGGGCCCGCCGGGCTGAGTCGAGCGGGACGGACAGGCGGCGCGGGCGCAGCTGCGGGGCCACGGGGCGCAGGCGCCGCAGCCGCCGTTGCAAAAGCCGCGGCAGCGGTTGGCGCAGGGCCCGGGCCAGGTCCTGCTCGTTGTCGACGTCGGCCAGCGGGGGCAGCAGCTCCACCGCCGCCCCCGCATGGCGCAGCTGCTGGCGCAGGGCGGCGCCCAGCTGGGCGGTCCGCCAGGGCAGGGCCTGCCAGGCGGCGGCCTCAAACTGTTGCCGGGTTACGCCCAGCAGGTACACGCCCCCGTCGGTGGCCGGGCCCAGCACAGCCTGACCCTGCTGCAGGGTGGCCACGGCCCGCCGGAGCAGGCTTTCGTCGAGTTGAGGGCAGTCGTTGCCGATGACCAGCAGCTGCTCGTAGCCCTGCTCGAACACCTGCTGCATAGCCCCGGTCAGCCGTTCGCCAAACGTGGCCCCGCGCTGCCGGTTCGAATCGAGGCACACCACCGTGGTGCCGGTCCGGGCCGCCGTAGCCTGGGCGTGCCGGATCAGCTGAGCCGCCACGGCCGCGTTGCGGTCCGGTGTGCCGCCCACAAACTGCTTGTGCTGCGCCTCGTCCCCGGCCGAGCGGGTAAAGAGCAGGATAGCAACGGTAGGGGAGGGGTGCGTCAAGGCCGGGGGCGTGGGGCCGCCGGGCAAAACCGAGGGGCCGGAATCAGAAAGGCGCTAATGTACGAGTTGCCCCCCAAACCGGATTGAGCAGGACGGAGCTGCGCGGTGCCGGTCCAGCTTTCGCGCGCCGGGGAGTTCTAACCCTGAATCCTACTATTCTCCCGCATGTCGCAAATATACGTCATAGTATGTCGTATATTTGCGACATAGATTTTCCTCTTCCCATGACCCACGCCAAAACAGCCCCTTTCACCGACGAGCAACGGCAACTGGCCCGGGTAGCCAAAGCCCTGGCCCATCCGGCCCGGGTGGCCATTATCCAGCTCCTGGCCAGTAAGACTACCTGCATTTCCGGCGACATTGCTGCCGAGCTGCCGTTGTCGCGCACCACCGTCACCCAGCATTTGCAGGAGCTGAAAGCGCTGGACTTGATTCGGGGCGAGGTTGAGGGCCTGACCGTGTGCTATTGCCTCAACACGACCTTGCTCCGGCAGGTGCAGCAGCAATTCACCGCTTTCTTTGACCAGGCTACGGCTCCGTCGCCCTGCGCTCCGGATGCCGCCTGCGCCTGCTGATTTCGTTATTTCCACCCTTACCCGTTACGCCCATGGAAACCTCCGTATTTCCCCGAATGCACGTTTCGCTGTACGTGGCTGACCTAGCCGCTACGGTCAGCTTCTACAACACCATTTTCGGGCAGCCCGCCGCCAAAATCCGGCCGGGCTACGCCAAGTACGTGCTCGACCAGCCGTCCCTGATTATTTCCTTCGTCGAGAATCCCCAGCGGGTAGCCAGCAACTTCGGGCACCTGGGCTTTCAGGTCGAGACGGTGCAGGAGCTGGACGAGCGGTTGGCCCGGGCCCGGGCCGCGGGTTTAGTACAGCGGGAGGAAGTGGGCACCAGTTGCTGCTACGCCAAGCAGGATAAGTTTTGGGTGAATGACCCGGACGGGGTGGAATGGGAGGTGTACTACTTCCACGAGGATGCCGAGTTCAACGACCCGCGCTACCAAGCCGAATACGACCAGGCAGCAAGCTCCCAGTGCTGCATTGCGCCCGCCGCGCAGGCCCCGGAAGAGGCTGTCCTAGTCACGGAGCCAATGGCGTTTCCCCTCACGCTTGCTGGGCCCGCCGCGCAGACGAGCTGTGAGAGTACCGCTTCGGCGGCTTCCCCGGCGGCGTCGGCCTGCTGCTAGCTGCCGGCGCCGCCTCGGCGTTGCGTAATGCTTAGGCTGCTACTGTTCACCTTTTCGCTTTTTTCAGCATGAATTTGCTTCCTCTTAGCGTCGCGCACTGGGACCAGGTGCGGGCTATTTATGAGCAGGGCCTGGCTACGGGCAATGCTACGTTTCAAACCGCTGCTCCGACTTGGCAAGACTGGGACGAGGGGCATCTGACGCATAGCCGCTTGGTGGCCGTCGATGACGCTGGTCGGGTACTAGGTTGGGCCGCCCTGTCGCCGGTATCGGGCCGCTGCGTGTACGGGGGCGTGGGTGAAGTGAGCGTGTACGTCGCCGCCGAGGCGCGGGGGCAGGGAGTCGGCCAGCGCCTGTTGGGGGCCCTGGTGGCGGAGTCGGAAAGACAGGGCATGTGGACGCTCCAAGCCGGGATTTTCCCGGAAAATAAGGCCAGCGTCCGACTGCATGAGACCCAGGGCTTTCGGCTGGTGGGCCGGCGGGAGCGTATCGGCCAGCTGCACGGCGTATGGCGCGACACGGTGCTGTTGGAGCGCCGGAGTGAGGTTGTAGGAGCCGTCTAGCCCCTGCCTTCATTCACTGACCATACAGAACAAAAATCTCCCGATGCCACTATTTAACCAGTCCATTCCTGGGAGCCCGCCGTCTGTAGCGGTGGTGGCTCAAAAGAAGCTTTCTCGGCTAGACCGGGGCCTTACCCTCTGGATTTTCCTAGCTATGGCCTTGGGGGTGGCCCTGGGGTATTTCATGCCCGGTATCAATGACGCGGTGAACTACTTCTCAGTAGGCACCGTGAACGTGCCGCTGGCGGTGGGCCTGATCCTGATGATGTACCCGCCGCTGGCCAAGGTTAAGTACGAGCAGCTCCCAACGGTCTTCAAAAATACGCGCATCATTGGGCTCTCTCTGTTCCTGAACTGGGTACTGGGGCCGCTGCTCATGTTCTTGCTGGCTATCTGGCTGCTGCCTGACAAGCCCGAGTACATGATAGGCCTTATCCTTATTGGCATCGCGCGCTGCATTGCGATGGTGCTGGTGTGGAACGACCTAGCCAACGGTAGCCGTGAGTATGCCGCCGGGCTGGTGGCGCTCAATTCCATCTTTCAAATGCTCTTTTACTCGGTACTGGCGTGGCTGTTCATCACCGTGCTGCCGCCCCACTTTGGGCTAAAGGGCTACACCGTGAACGTCGGCATCGGTGCCATTGCGCAGAGCGTACTCGTGTACCTGGGCATTCCATTCGCGGCGGGTTTTGTCTCCCGTACGGTCTTGCGGCGGTTAAAAGGTGATGCGTGGTACGAGCAGTTCTTCCTCCCCGCCATCAGCCCGATTACGCTCATTGCCCTCCTGCTCACCATCGTGGTGATGTTCAGCTTAAAGGGGGAAGCCATTGTGCAGGTGCCGCTGGACGTGCTACGTATTGCGCTGCCGCTGGCCCTGTACTTCGGCATCATGTTCGTGCTCAGCTTCGCGGCGGGCAAGTACCTGGGCGCTAACTACGCCGAGAATGCCAGTATTGCCTTCACGGCCACGGGCAACAACTTCGAACTGGCTATTGCCGTGGCCATCGGGGTATTCGGACTGAACTCGGGGCAGGCGTTTGCGGGCGTCGTTGGGCCGCTGATTGAGGTTCCGGCGCTCATTGCCCTGGTGAACGTGGCCTTCTGGTTTCGGCGACGCTGGTACGCGGACCAAAAGGCAGACCCTCAAGTCTAGACTCACTTCCTTTTCGAATCCCTGCTTATGACCCAGAAAAATGTGCTGGTGCTCTGCACCGGCAACTCCTGCCGCAGTCAGCTCATGCATGGCTACCTAACCCAACTGCTGGGGGAGAAGGCGACGGTGTATAGTGCGGGCATCGAAACCCACGGCGTCAATCCTAAAACCGTGCAGGTGATGCAGGAAGATGGAATAGACATTGCCCACCACACCAGCAACCATGTGGACGAGTATGGCGCTGTGCCTTTCGACTATGTGATTACTGTGTGCGACAATGCCCGCGAGGCATGCCCGGTGTTTCCGTCCTCAGCCATCTTATTCCATCACAATTTCCCCGACCCAGCCAAGGCAACGGGCACCACCGAGGGCGTTATGGAGCAGTTTCGTGCGGTTCGAGACGAAATCAAGGCCTATGCCCGCGACTTTGCGCGCCAGTATTTCAACTTGTAAACTGATTCAGCGGCTCAGCAGAGGGGTTTTCAGGAGCAGTCAGCCAGGGATGCCCTGTGAGCTGTACCGCCAACAAAGAGAAAGCCCGCCAACAAACCGAATTTCAGTCTATTGGCGGGCTTCTTAGCGCTCCCTCCTGGGCTCGAACCAGGGACCCTCTGATTAACAGTCAGATGCTCTAACCGGCTGAGCTAAGGAAGCGGTTATGGCGGCGTTTTTTGCCGTTGCTGGTGCAATATTAGTCGAAAAGGAAACTTTGTGCAAACAATGACTTGAAAAAAACTTTGCCAAAAAGCCTAATTCGTGATTGTCAGGATGGTACCGGAGAGCGAAGTGCTGTACTGACGCAAGGGCCGACCCGCCGGGCCCGACTGCACCCGTCCCTGCAGGTCGAACTGCGACTGGCAGCAGGCATCTTTCAGAAACAGCCGCGACGGGTCGATGCTGACGCGGGCGCAGGTGTCGGCGGCGCGGTAGGGGCAGTTGCGCTCGAAGGCGTAATAGGTGCTGGCGTTCTGGCGCACCACAATCAGCCCGCGCACCCCGCCCTTCACGTAGGCCGCCCCATTGTCGGCTCGCAATGCCACGTATTCCTGGTTCGTCAGGTTGATGGGCGTATTAAAGGATGCCAGCGGAATCTGCGGGTCGTTGTCGGTCGAGTTGGAGCCGCAGGCGGCCAGGACCAGCTGGGAAGCAAAGAGGGCTACCACTGCTACGGCACGCAGGTTGGGAAGAAAAGTCATGAGCAAGGCGTAGGGCGTTGGAAAGAGAAAAACAAGACGGCAGACCGATAACCAACGCCCGCCGAATTAAGCTCCCTCGAACTGCCGCAGGAAGCGCTGGTCGTTTTCGGTGAACAAACGCAAATCCTTGATCTGATATTTCAGCATCGTGATGCGCTCAATGCCCATGCCCCAAGCGTAGCCCGAATAGGTCTCCGAGTCGATGCCCGACTGCTCCAGCACGTTGGGGTCAACCATGCCGCAGCCCCCGATTTCCACCCAGCCGGAGTATTTGCAGATGTTGCAGCCCGCGCCCTTGCAGATCAGGCAGGTGATGTCGATTTCGGCGCTGGGCTCGGTGAAGGGAAAGAAAGAGGGGCGGAACCGAATCTGGATGTCGGCCCCGAACATTTCCTGCACGAAGTAATAGACCGTCTGCTTCAAATCGGCAAAGCTCACGCCCTCGTCGATGAAGATGCCCTCAATCTGGTGGAACATCATGTGGGCCCGGGCCGAAATGGCCTCGTTGCGGTACACCCGGCCAGGCATGATGCTGCGAATCGGGGGCTTCTGCGACTCCATCACCCGCACCTGCACCGTGCTGGTGTGGGTGCGCAACAGAAAGTCACTACTTGGGTTGGCCGGGTCGCGCCGCACGAAGAACGTATCCTGCATGTCGCGGGCCGGGTGGTTTTCGGGGAAGTTGAGGGCCGTGAAGTTGTGCCAGTCGTCCTCGATTTCGGGCCCTTCCGACACGTTGAAGCCAATGCGCGAGAAGATGCGCACCATTTCCTCCCGCACCAGGCTCAGCGGGTGGCGGGTGCCCAGGGCGTTGGGCACGGTGGGCAGGGTGTAATCGAAGGTCGGGTCGGCGGGGGCGTTGTGGCTGGCTTCCTCAAGCTCCTGCTTGCGCTGGTCGAACCGCTCCTGGGCGGCCTGCTTAAGCTGGTTGAGTTCCTGGCCCACGGCCCGGCGCTGGTCGGGCGCCACAGTTTTGAGCAGGTCAAACAAATCGGCCAGTTGGCCTTTCCGGCCGGTGAAGGCCAGGCGGAATTGCTCCAGCTGCTCGGGAGCGGTGAGGTCGTAAGCGGCTATTTCGGCGCGGAGGCGGTTGATTTGGTCCTGCATCCTGCAAAGGTACGCTTCCGCCGGAAACCCGCCACCACCAAAAAAAGCCCGATTGCAGCCCGCAAGGCACGTTTTTGAATATTGGTACGATTGCTGCAAAAGCCGCTCCGACACTGGCTGCAGGAAGTGAGTACGGGGCGCCACCGACTCAGACCGCAGCTCCCGGGGCGTGCCGCCCGCCGCATTTCTTCCCATCCTTCCGCCTTCCTGACTTCGCCGTTATGAACCGTTTGCTGCTTCCCGTTGTCCTGTTTGCCGCCCTGCTCAGCGCCCCGGCTTCCTCCTTCGCCGCCGATGGCCCCAAAAAGCCCCGGACTACCAAAGCCCAAAAGAAAAAGCTGGCCACCATGCCCAAGCCGACCTCGGCCGCCAACTGGGGCTCCACCGCCGATGACGACGCCCTGTGGGCCACGCCTGCCGCGGCAGTGCCGGCCGTTGCGGCTGCCCCCGCCGTTGCGGCTGCCCCCGCCGTTGCCGAACCCGAACTGAACGATGATCCGGCCATGCACTCCTCGGGCGTGATGATTGCCCCGGGCATGAACACGGCGCCTTATCGCGGCGTGAGTACCGACTACAACGGCCGCCCGATCAGCAAGCCCACCAAGAAAGCTAAAGCGCTGGCCACGGCTCCGGCCGAACTGCCGGTGGAAGACGAGGATCCGATGATGCATTCCTCAGGCGTAATGATTGCTCCCGGCATGAATACGGCCCCCTACCGCGGCGTGAGCACTGATTACAACGGTCGGCCACTGAAAAAGAAAGCCAGCAAAGCCTCGACGGTAGCGGCCAAGGTGGCCGCGCAGGAGCCAGTGGCTACGGTTGAGGTACCGCAGTGGTAGACATCCAGTTAGCGAGCTAGTGCGTATGCTGGGAAGCGTTGGCTTCTCACCTTATTCCTTGTTTCGCATGTGGTACCGCTACTCGTTTTTGCTGCTGATAGTGGGGTTGAGCCTGCTCCCCGAACTTTCTGCCCGGGCCCAGACCCGCACGTCGAAAGTGAAGCCCAACCGGGCCCGCTCCGGTGCCTACGCCCGCTACGACCGCTCGGGCCGGCGCAACGAGGAAAACATGCGGCTGGCGCCGGGAATGCGCATCAACATGCCCAGCCCACCCACCACTGACTACATGGGCCGGCCGTTGAAGAAGAAAGCTCCCAAACCCGCTTCGGCCAACTCGACGCTGAACTCGGGCAAGGCCGCACCCGCGGCAGCCCCCAAACCGGCGGTGCGCGCTGCCAGGCGCAAAAATTAAATCAACACACGCTCAGTTAGAACCGTAATTGGCTCAGCGGGCACAGATATTTTTTGTCGTTCGGGCACAAACCGCCCTAGATTTGTGTATCCAAGTTCTCAGAGTCGAAAATTCCATTCACCCTTCGCGCATTTTATCTATGCTACGTTCTGCCTTTTCAAGCCTGCTGTTGGTTTCTGTGTTGAGCGCTCCGGCTGCTTTTGCCCAGCAGACTAGCAAGAAATCAACCAAGCCTGCCGCTAAGGCTCAGCCGGCCCCGATGGAGGAGCCCGCCGCGGCTCCCGCGCCCGCCCCTGCCAACGACGGCTTCGGTGTGCCAGCCGCCGGCCGCGCCGTGGATGCCCCAGCTCCGCAGTCGGAAGGCTTTTCTATTGCCCCGGGCTTCACGGCCGCGCCTTCGCGCCGGGTAAATACTGACTACCGCGGCCGCACTCTGGCTCCCTATGTGCGCCGCAACGTGCGTGAGGCCACGCCGGTAGCTGCCCCGATGCCTGCTCCGGCCCCCGAGCCAGTAGCCGTAGCCCCAGCACCTACGCCGGTTGAGGAGACCGTAACGGCCTCGGCTACCAAGAAATCATCGGGCGCCACGGCCACCAAGAAAGCGGCGGCCCCCGCAGCCAAGAAGGCTCCCGCCAAGAAGGCTCCCGCCAACGACGGCTGGGGTTCGGGCGGCAGCGGCTGGTAAGTCGCGGCTCTTCACAAGTACCAACAAAAAGGCCCGAACGATTGTCGTTCGGGCCTTTTTGCGCATCGGGGGCTGCCGTTATTCCTCCTCTTCGCCAGCGGCAACCAATGCCCCGGCGCCGGCGGGGGCAGCGTGGTAATACAGCGTGCTGCAATTGTCGGGACGCAGAATTTCCTGGGCGGCGGCCAGCACGGCGGCCGGCGTGACGGCCTGCACCTTGGCGCTTTCCTGATTTACTAAGTTGGCGTCGCCGAGCAGCTTGTTGAAAGCCAGGTTCATGGCGCGGTTCAGCAGCTCAATCTCGCTGAAGACAATGCTGGCTTCGGCCTGGTTCTTCACTTTTTCCAGCTCGATGGGCGTCACCTCGGCCTGACTTAACTCCCGCAACACTTCCTCCACGGCCGCGTCGGCTTCTTCCATGGTCACGCCCGCGTTCAGGCGCCCACTGACGACCAGCAGGCCCGGCTCGAAGGAGCCGGTGCAGGACGCAGAAATCGAGTTGAACAGGGGCCGGTCCTTCACCAGGCGTTGGTAGAGCCGCGACGACTTACCTCGGCCCAGTACGTCGCTGAGCAAGTCGGCGGCGTAGTAGCTGGGGTCGGGGCGGCCGGGCATGTGGAAAACCTTGTAGAGGGCGTTGACGGGCACTTCGGCCGTCACGTCGAGGTGGCGGGGCGCGGTTTGCCGGGGCTCGGCGGGCAGATTCCGCTCGTATTTTTCCCCGCCCGGAATGGGGCCAAACCACTTTTCCGCCAGGCGCCGGGCTTCGGCCACCGTCACGGCCCCGGCCACGACCAGGATGGCATTGGCGGGGGAGTAGTGCTTCCGGAAAAATGCCCGCACGTCGTCCATGACAGCATTCTCGATGTGGCTTACCTCTTTACCGATGGTGGGCCACTGATAAGGGTGCTGCTGGTAGGCCAGGGGGCGCAGCTTCAGCCAGACGTCGCCGTAGGGCTGGTTGAGGTAGTTCTGCTTGAATTCCTCGACCACCACCTTGCGCTGCACCTCGAGCCCGTTTTCAGAGAAGGCCAGCCCCAGCATCCGGTCCGACTCCAGCCAGAACCCGGTTTCGATGTTGTTGGCGGGCAGCGTGAGGTAGTAGTTGGTGATGTCGGGGGAGGTAAAGGCGTTGTTTTCGCCGCCCACGTACTGCAGGGGCTCGTCGTAGCTGGGAATGTTGACCGAGCCCGAAAACATGAGGTGCTCAAACAGGTGGGCAAAGCCCGTATGGGCCGGATCCTCGTCGCGGGAGCCCACGTTGTAGAGCACGTTGACCACGGCAATGGGCGTGGTGTGGTCTTCGTGCACGATGCAGCGCAGGCCGTTGGCGAGGGTAAATTCTTCGAAATGAATCATGGAAAGGTCGGGAGGGAAGGCGGCCGGAGTGGTCAAAGGTAGAATACCCGGCGCAGTTACGGTACGGCTTAAACAACGCAGGGCAGAGGAAAAGTTTTGCCTGAAGTCCTAGCGCAGCAGCCGGGCCTACTGCTCCGCTAGGGCAGCTGACGGCTTTGAAAAGTATGCCGGCTCAGTACCAGTACGGCGTGAGCGCCACGCCCAGCAGCAGGTGGTGGCGAGTGCTGGACTCATAGAGCATGCCGCCCGGCGAGCCTGCCCGTTGGCGCACGGCGGGGGTAAGGCCCACCCGCACCAAGGCTGAAAGAGCCACGGCGCGGGAGTCGAGTTGCAGAAAGTCGCTTTCGAGCGCCGCCTGGATAAAAGCTTCCCGCTTGGCATAGCGCTGGTAGGCATCAGCAACCGGCAAGCGGGACAACGGCAGGGCCAGCCCGCCGCCCAGCCCGGCGTGCACCCGGCCGCGGCCCCCGCCCAGCCGCACCGACACGGGCAGCACCAGGTAGGACACGGCCGGTGACCCTGCCGGGTGGCGCCGCTCATAAACGGCCTCGGCCAGCAGGGCCAGCCGCAACTGCTGGGAATAGTAGCCGCCCAGGATGCCGGCCGTGGGCGTGACGTAAAAAGTGCCGCTGTTGCCCTCCAGATGAATAGAGGAGCCCACGCCCACCCGCCCGCCGTACAGCCAGCCGGGCGGGGGAGAGGTCGTTGCGGGGGAGGTCTGGGCCACGGCCCGGCCGTACGTCGGCAGCAGCGCGGCCAACAAGAGTAGTCGATACATAACGGGTAAGAATAGGCTTCCTGGAAGGAAGATAACGAGCAGAACAGCAATCCGCGGCCGACGGTACGGCCCTTCCGCCCAAACCCGTACTTTTGGCCCCGCTACACCCACCCACTCCCTTATGAACTTCGACCGGAAAGACTACCCCAACGACGTTTTGCTCCACCTCTACCAGGGCCTGCTCAAGCCGCGTCTGATTGAGGAGAAAATGCTGATTCTGCTCCGGCAGGGCAAAGTAAGCAAGTGGTTTTCGGGCATCGGGCAGGAAGCCATTTCGGTGGGCAGCACCCTGGCCCTGAATCCAGACGAGTACATTCTGCCCCTGCACCGCAACCTGGGCGTCTTCACGGGCCGCAATATCCCCCTGGACCGCCTCTTCGCGCAGTGGCAGGGCAAAACTACCGGCTTCACCAAGGGCCGGGACCGGAGCTTCCACTTCGGCACCAACGAGCACCACATTGTGGGCATGATCAGTCACCTCGGGCCCCAGCTGGCCGTGGCCGACGGCATTGCCCTGGCCGACGTGCTGGATAAAAAGCCGGCCATTACCGTGACCTACAGCGGCGACGGCGGCGCTTCCGAGGGCGACTTCCACGAGGCCCTGAACGTGGCCGCCGTGTGGCAGCTGCCGGTTATCTTCATCATCGAAAACAATGGCTACGGCCTGAGTACGCCTTCCAACGAGCAGTTTCGCTTCAAGTGCTTCATCGACAAGGGCCCCGCCTACGGCATGGAAGCCGTGCAGGTCGACGGCAACAACGTGCTGGAAGTTTACGACACGGTGAAGCGCCTGGCCGAGGATATGCGCCAGAACCCGCGCCCGGTGCTACTCGAAGCCCTCACCTTCCGGATGCGGGGCCACGAGGAAGCCAGCGGCACCAAGTACGTGCCTCAGGAGCTGTTTGAAGAATGGGCCCAGAAAGACCCGGTGGAGAACTACGAGAAGTGGCTCCTCCAGGAAGGAATCCTCGACGAGGAAGCCCGCATGCGCTTCCGCGAAACCATCAAGCGCGAAATCGAGGAGGGCCTGAAGGTCGCTGACGCCGTGCCGATGCCCACGGCCAGCCTGGAGGAGGAAGTAGCCGACATGTACCGCCCTTTCGAGCCCGATGCTTCCCTGCAACTGGCAATGGGCAACGGGCAACCGGCAACTGACAAGCGCTACGTCGACGCCATCAGCGACGCGCTGCGCCAGAGCATGGAAAAGTATCCCGAGCTGGTGCTCATGGGCCAGGACATTGCCGACTACGGCGGGGTGTTCAAGGTGACCGAGGGCTTTGTGGCCCAGTTTGGCAAGGGACGGGTGCGCAACACGCCCCTGTGCGAGTCGGCCATCGTGGGCGCGGCGCTCGGGCTGAGCATCAAGGGCAAGAAGGCCATGATGGAAATGCAGTTTGCCGACTTCGTGACCTGCGGCTTCAACCAGATTGTGAATAACCTCGCCAAGAGCCACTACCGCTGGGGCCAGAACGCCGACGTGGTGGTGCGCATGCCCACCGGGGCCGGCTCGGCCGCGGGCCCGTTCCACTCCCAGTCTAACGAAGCCTGGTTTACCCACACCCCGGGCCTGAAAGTGGTGTTCCCTTCGAACCCCCACGACGCCAAGGGCCTGCTCAACGCCGCCATTGAAGATCCGAACCCGGTGATTTTCTTCGAGCACAAGATGCTCTACCGCAGCATCAGCGCCCCGGTGCCCGACGCCTACTACACCACGCCCATCGGCAAAGCGGCCCTGGCCCGGGAAGGCTCGGATATGAGCATTATCACCTACGGCATGGGCGTGCACTGGGCCACCCAGCTGGCCGAGGAGCTCAGCCTCGACTGCGACATCCTGGATTTGCGCACCCTGCTGCCCTGGGACGAGGAAGCGGTGCGGGCCACGGTGAAGAAGACCGGCCGGGTTATCCTGTTCCACGAAGACACGCTCACGGGCGGCATCGGCGGCGAACTAGCGGCCTGGATTGCCGAGCACTGCTTCGAGCACCTCGACGGCCCGGTGCAGCGCGTGGCTTCCCTGGATACGGCTATTCCCTTCGCGCCCCCGCTCGAAAAGCAGTTTTTGCCCGTGCAGCGCCTGCGCGAGCGGGTCGAAAAGCTGATGGCTTACTAGCCCGGCGCGGCGGAATCCGGCCGCGGAAAAGGCTGGAGTCCGCCGCGCTATTTATCTTGCGGACTTACCGCCGGACTGGGGCCGGCTTATTGCTGACTTATGAGGTTTTTTGTTTTTCGGAGTTGGGGCCGGATGCTGGTGCTGGTCGTGTTCAGCGGCCTGCTGCTGGGCAGTTGCCGGCCTTACCGCATGCCCAGCCCCACGGGTCCGCCCCGGCCTAAGGTCAGCAAGGCCAAGAAGGCCGACACCGAAAACGCGGCCGGCAACAGTGAGCCCGCCCTCACGGAAGCCAAGCCCATTAAAAACAGCTACGACAAAAACGGCCTCATCAAAAAGCCCAAGTACGAGCGTCGCCGCCTCAAGCACAAGGTGGGGCAGCGCACGTTCCTGGGAATTAACTTGCCCTTCTAAGCCCGTCAGCACCAATTGCTTCCGCGCTGCGTATAGGTGGTCAGCTTCCCTCGTTGCCGCCCGCTCTATCCTGCTTCTCCCACCGCTATTTCCTCCCTAGTTATGCGCGTATTTCTGCTAGCTGTCCTTCTCGTGGGGCTTACTGCCGCCTCGGCCGCCGCCCAAACGGAGTATTCCACCCCGGCCATCCAGCGGGCCGAAAACCGCCGGGCCCTGCGCGACGCCCGCAAGTACAAGGCCGACTACAAGGACTCCCACCTGGCCGTGTCGAAAGACAAGCTCAAGCAAGGCAGCAGCCCGGCCGGGCCGCAACCCAACGACGGGCGCGACAGTTATAAGTTCGACCACACCGGGGCCGCCTACATGCGAGAACCAATCCACATTGGTTTGCGTCCTGGGGGTAAGAAAAAGAAACCTACGAACGAATAACGTCTTCCCATGAGTACTCCCTGGCAACCCCTCACCCAAGCCGAGCAGCTGACCGACATTGTGCAAGAGTCGCACGAGCAGCCGGTGCTGATTTTCAAGCACAGCACTTCCTGCTCCATCAGCGCGGCGGCCAAGAGCAAGCTGGAGCGCCAGTGGCCCGAAGCCAACCTGGACGACGTGAAAATCTACTACCTCGACCTGCTGCGCTTCCGCCCCATCTCGGCCGAAATAGCCGATAAGTTCGGCGTCCGCCACGAGTCGCCCCAGCTGCTGCTCATCCAGGACGGCGAGTGCCGCTACGACGCTTCCCACATGGGCATCCGCCTCAGCGACGTGAAGCAGGTGGTGAAATAGTGAACTGGTGACATGGTGAGTTGATGTTCGACCCGCGCCGGTGGCGCAAACAGAAAATCTAACTCACCATGTCACCAGTTCACCACCTCACTACTCATAAAGAAACTGAACCTGCTGGCGGATTTCCGGGTTCAAGCTAAGCGCCACCGGGCAGGTCCGGGCCGCGTTTTCCAGAATGGTCCGGTCCTTGGCCGAAAGGCTGGCGGGCATGCGGAACTGCAGATCAATCTGGGCAATGCGCCGGGGCTCCGCGGCCATGTGCTTCGTTACCTCAAAGCTTACCCCCGTCAGGTCCAGCTCGTGGCGGCCGGCCACGATGCCCATGATGGTCATCATGCAGGCGCCCAGAGCGGCACTGACCAGGTCCGTGGGCGAAAATGCTTCCCCGCGGCCGTGGTTGTCCACGGGAGCATCGGTGAAGATGGTGTTGCCGGAGGCCGTGTGCGTGGCTTCGGTACGCAGGTTGCCGGTGTAGCGGGCAGTGGCAGTGCTCATAATCAGGAATGTGGCGGGGAAATGCCTGCTAATTTACGTACTTTAGGTGGGTATGCGGCCGGGCGGCCTGTGTTCACCCGATTTTCACTCTTCTTCAGCTAGCTTGTCCTCCGTGCGTAACATCTTTACTTTCGGTTGCTTCCTGCTCGGTACGCTGGGAGCTGTTTCCGGCGCTCAGGCTCAGAGCGTCAGCTCTTCCGACGAGCCTTCGTACCAGAAAGAGTTTATCTACGGCGTCAACTTCAACACCCGCGGCGGCCTGATCGGGGGCGTATCGGTGCGCTCCACCCGCGTGCTCAACGAGCAGTGGGCGCGTTTCTGGAGCATCGAGGGCGTGGAAGTGAAGCACCCCAAGGAGCAGCGCCACCCCAATCCGAACACGGGGGGCATCTACACCAACGCCAAGACCAACTACCTGTTTGTGCTGCGGCCTTCGGTCGGGTTGGAGCGCATCATTTTCCGCAAGGCGCCCGATGCCGGCGTGCAGGTCAGTGCTCTGCTCGGGGCTGGTCCGTCCATCGGGCTGCTGATGCCCTACTACATCTACTACGACTACACCGCCCGCGACGGCAACGGCCGGCCCGTGCCGCCCCAGGATATTCGGGCCGAGCAGTACGACCCCGCCAAGCACCCCAACTCCGACCTTATCGTGGACCGGGCTCCGCTGTTTTCGGGCATCAACGAAACCAAGCCCCGGCTGGGCGCCCACCTGCGCGGGGCGCTCAACTTCGAGTACGGCCGCTACAAGGATGCCGTGGCCGGGGTCGAAACGGGCTTTCTGCTCGAGGCCTATCCCAAGGAGCTGCCCATTCTGAAAACCGTGCTGATCAGCGACAAAAAGCTCAACAACAAATTTTTCCCCTCGGTGTACCTGACCATTTACCTCGGGCACCGGAGCTAAGGCAATACCGGGCTGGTTTACCAGTCTAAAAACCGGGCGGTGGGCTTTTCCTGCGGGAGGCCGGCCGCCCGGTTTTGCGCTTAGGAACAAATTAGCCGCCTCGCTGGTCTTAGTACTCACTACTGACCATTCAGTACCGACTCCTACTCACTACCTTTGCAGCATGGACGATCTGTTGCTGACCCTTCCCATAATCCAACCCCAGGCGGCTGCTCCGGCAGCGCCGGCCAAGCCCCGCAAGCCCGACTGGCTGCGCGTGAAGCTGCCCGTGGGCCCCGAGTACGCTAAAGTCCGCCGCCTGGTGGATGAGCATAAGCTGCACACGATCTGCGAAAGCGGCAACTGCCCCAACATGGGCGAGTGCTGGGGCGCCGGTACGGCCACGTTTATGATCCTGGGCAACATCTGCACCCGCTCTTGCTCGTTCTGCGCCGTGGCCACGGGCCGCCCTACCGAGTACGACACCGACGAGCCCCGCCGGGTGGCCGAGGCCATTCAGCTCATGAGCGTCAAGCACGCCGTGATTACCTCCGTCAACCGCGACGAGCTCAAGGACCGCGGGGCCAGCATCTGGCACGAAACGGTGGTGCTCATCAAGCAACTCAGCCCCAGCACGACCATCGAAACCCTGATTCCGGACGTGAAAGCCAACTGGGCCGCCCTGGACGTGATGATTTCCGGGGGGCAAGAGGTGGTGTCGCACAACATCGAAACCGTGGGCAGCCTCTACCGCCTCGTGCGGCCCCAGGCCAAGTACGACCGGAGTCTGGAGCAGATTCGGCGCACCAAGGAGGCTGGTAAGCGCACCAAGTCGGGCATTATGCTGGGCCTGGGCGAAACCAAGGACGAGATGTACCAGGCCATGGACGACCTGGTGGCCAATGGCCTCGATATCCTGACGCTGGGCCAGTACCTGCAGCCGACCAAGCGCCACATTGAAGTCGCCGAGTTCATTCATCCCGACCTATTTGCCCACTACCGCGAGGAAGGGCTGGCCCGGGGCCTCAAATACGTGGAAAGCGGGCCGCTGGTGCGCAGCTCTTACCACGCCGAACGCCACGTCAACGTGCCGATTTAAGCTTCGCCCCCCGAAGCGCAAAGTCACAAAAAAAGCCCCTGACTACGAAAGTCAGGGGCTTTTTTAGGTTTCAACAAAGCTTAGCGGTTAGCGCTGAGCCTGTTTGTCGGTGGGGGGGTAGTTACCCAGCACGCTGCCGACAATGCGGTACACTTCCTGTTCCGAAATCGACTGGTTCTCGACTTGAGCTTCGCCCATACCGCGCCACGCCAGCTCTTTGCGCTTGGCGTCCACGAAGTCGATGATAACGGTGCCTTCCTTGTACTCGGAAACCGGGTTCAGACCGCGGCCGTAGCCATAGCCGTACCCATAGCCATAATAGGGGTAGCCGAAGGGCGAATAGCCAGCGTTGTTGACGCGCTGCTTGTCTTCTACCTTGGCGCTGTAGGCCACGAATACGTCGGGGTTCTTATCGACCCGGGTCAGGCCCTTACGGGTCATTTCGGCTTCCACGGCGGTGCGCATGCGCTTATCGAGAAAGGAGCGGTAGTCCTGGGCCGGGCCGCCTTCCACGTCGGGCTGCTGCTGCGGGTACCAGGCCCAGGTTTTGTAGTTGCGGAAATTAACCGAGTGGTCAAAGTCGGAGGTTACGCCCACGCGGGACGTAGTGGCGCAGCTGGACACGCCCAGCAGAAGCGAAAGAGCCACGGCAGCCAAAGCAGTCGGCCGGGCCAGTAAGCGGGTGAAGCGTTTCATATGAGCTGGAAAAACGTGAGGAGAATGGACCTCAGGCAGGATGGGTAAAATCTTGCCGGAACGGGATATAATGCCGTTTTTCGGTCTGTTAGAGTAACGTCGGCACCCGCGGCAATGTTCCCGGAAAGTAGGCTTGCCGACTTGTTGGAGAGAAAAAAATCTTCTTAAATTCCTTTAACCCTCGAAATAAATCTATCTTCCCCGACCAAACCCTCCCTATGAGCAAACACCTACTTTACGCAACTATCTGCTGTCTGCTGGCCGCCTGCAGCACGGCCAAGGATGAATCGTCCGGCAAGCGCAGCAACCAGGGCCCGGTGGCCTTCAATACCGTGGTCGACTGCACCCTCTACGACGGCATGACCAAGACCTCGGCCCAGCTCACGACGGTGACCTCCGGCACGGAAGTGCAGGTCATGGACACGGTGGACGCGCACTTCGTGAAGGCCCGCGTGACCAAGGACGGCAAGACCCTCAACGGCTACATGTACCGCACCTGCTTCCCGCAGAAATAAGCAGTTGCCAGTTGCCAGTTCGGGCAATTGCAGCTGCTCCAAACGAAAAGCCCCGGCTATAACTAGCCGGGGCTTTTTCTTGGTATCACTCAGCTACCACAAACTGGCAACTCAATACGAAGGGCCTTTGTCGGTGGGCACCAGCTGTTCCTCGGCGTCGACGTACTGCTCGATGGGCGTGCAAGAGCAAATCAGGTTCCGGTCGCCGTAGGCCGAGTCGATGCGCGACACGGCGGGCCAGAACTTAAACATGCGGGCGTACTCGGTCGGGTACACGGCCTGCTCGCGGGAGTACGGGCGGGTCCAGTCGTGCACCAGCACCGTGGCGGCCGTGTGCGGGGCGTGTTTGAGCACATTTTCCTTGGCGTCGGCGCGGCCGGCTTCTACCTCGGCAATTTCTTTCCGAATAGAAATCATGGCCTCGATGAAGCGGTCCAGCTCCTCCTTGCTTTCCGACTCGGTGGGCTCAATCATCAGCGTGCCGGCTACCGGGAAGCTCACGGTGGGGGCGTGGAAGCCGTAGTCCATCAGGCGCTTGGCAATGTCCTCGACCTCGATGCCGGCCTTTTTGAAATGGCGGCACTCCAGAATCATTTCGTGGGCGCAGCGGCCATTCGAGCCAGTGTACAGCACCGGGTAGTGCTCTTCGAGGCGAGCCTTGAGGTAGTTGGCGTTCAGAATGGCCGTCTTGGTGGCGGCTTCCAGCCCTTCGCCGCCCATCATGTTGATGTAGGCGTAGGAAATAGGCAGAATGCTGGCCGAGCCCCAGGGCGCCGAGGTTACGGCGCCGAACGTGCGGCCGTCGGCATCCACGAGCACGTGGCCGGGCAGGTAAGGCGCCAGGTCGGCTACTACGCCGATGGGGCCCACGCCGGGTCCGCCGCCGCCGTGCGGAATGCAGAAGGTTTTGTGCAGGTTCAGGTGGCACACGTCGGCGCCGATGGTGGCCGGCGAGGTCAAACCCACCTGGGCGTTCATGTTGGCGCCGTCCATGTACACGCGGCCACCGGGGTTATGGATGGTCTGGCAGATGTCGATGATGGTTTCCTCGTACACGCCGTGGGTGCTCGGGTAGGTCACCATCAGGCAGCTGAGCTGGTCAGCGTACTGGGCGGCCTTGGCCTTGAGGTCCTCGACGTCGATGTTGCCGTCCTCGGTGCTTTTCACCACCACTACCGTCATGCCGGCCATCACGGCCGAGGCGGGGTTGGTGCCGTGGGCCGAGGCCGGAATCAGGGCCACGTTGCGGTGCTGGTCGCCGCGGGCATCGTGGTAGCCCTTGATGGCCAGCAGGCCGGCGTACTCACCCTGGGCGCCGGAATTAGGCTGCAAACTCACGGCGGCAAAGCCGGTTACCTCGCAGAGCCACGCTTCCAGGTCGCGGAAGATTTCGGCGTAGCCCTGGGCCTGCTCGCGGGGTGCAAACGGGTGCAGGCCCCCGATTTCGGGCCAGGTCACCGGAATCATCTCGGCCGTGGCGTTGAGCTTCATGGTGCACGAGCCGAGCGAAATCATGGAGTGCGCTAGGCTCAGGTCCTTGTTTTCGAGCTGCTTCATGTAGCGCAGCATCTCGTGCTCGGAGTGGTGGGAGTTGAAGATGGGGTGGGTCAGGTACTCGCTGGTGCGAATCAGCTTCTTGGTCCAAGTCACTTCCACTTCTTCGGCCTGGGTTAGCGGGGCTTTCACCTCTTTGCCCAGCACCTTGGCAAACACGGCCACAATGGCGGCCACGTCTTCAATTTCGGTGTTCTGGTGCAGGGAAATGCCCACGCGCACCTTGTCGAAGTAGCGGAAGTTGATGCCGGCGGCTTCGGCTTCCTGCTTCAGGGCCTGGGCTAGCTCAGCGCTTTCCAGGCGTAGGTTCAGCGTGTCGAAGTAGAACTCGTTGGTTTGCTCCACGCCCAGGCCGCGCAGGGCCGTTTCCAGCGTGCGGGTCAGGGTGTGAATGTTGGCGGCAAACTGTTTGATGCGCTGGGGGCCGTGGTACACGGCGTACATGCCGGCCAGCACGCTCAGCAGCACCTGCGCCGTGCAGATGTTGGAAGTGGCCTTTTCGCGGCGGATGTGCTGCTCCCGGGTGTGCAGGGCCATGCGGTAGGCCTTGTTGCCGGCCGCGTCGATGCTCTGACCGATGATGCGGCCGGGAATCACGCGCTTAAACTGGTCTTTGGTGGCCAAAAAGCCGGCATGGGGGCCGCCGTAGCCCATGGGCACGCCAAAGCGCTGGGAGTTGCCCACGCAGGCGTCGGCGCCCATTTCGCCGGGCGGGGTGAGCAGGGTCAGGGCCAGCAGGTCGGTAGCCACGGTCACGAACTGGCCGTGGTCGTGGGCTTTGCTGATGAAGTCGGTGTAGTCGAACACCTGGCCGTCGGCGGCGGGATACTGCAGGATGGCGCCGAAGATGCTTTCGTCGGCGAGGTCGGCAGTGCGGTGGTCACCGACCACCAGCTCGATGCCCAGGGGCGTGGCGCGGGTGCGCAGCACGTCGATGGTCTGGGGCAGCACGAGCTCGGAAACGAAGTACTTGGTGGCGTTTTTCTTCTTGCTCAGGCTGTGAAACATGTGCAAGGTCTCGGCGGCGGCAGTGCCTTCGTCGAGCAGGGAGGCGTTGGCAATTTCGAGGCCCGTGAGGTCAATTACCATCGTCTGGTAGTTGATCAGCGCTTCGAGGCGGCCCTGGGCAATTTCGGCCTGGTAGGGCGTGTAAGCGGTGTACCAGCCCGGATTTTCGAGGATGTTGCGCTGGATAACGGCCGGCAGCAGGGTGTCGTGGTAGCCCAGGCCGATATAGTTTTTGAAGAGCTTATTCTGGCCGGCAATCTTCTTGAACTTCGCCAAAAATGCCCGCTCCGTGAGGGCAGCGGGCAGATTCAGCGGCTTCTTCAGGCGGATGGCCGCGGGCACGGTCTGGTCGATGAGCTGGTCAATCGACTCTACGCCGATGGTGCGCAGCATCTCGGCCACGGCCGCGTCGTCGGGGCCGTTGTGGCGGTCCACGAACACGTCGGCGGGCTTGTTTTTCAGCAACATAAGGAAAGGGTAGAGGTGGCGGGAATATGCGGCCGCCGGGGCAGCCGAACCTGTAACAAAGGTAAGCTGAAAAGGCTTTCCCCCTGACCCCCAATTCGGGCAAATCTTCGAGCGTCATCGGCCTGGGTTCAGGGCCCGGTACGGGGCTGCTTCAACTATTTTTCCCAGCTTTGGGGCCTCATCCTCCCATCCGCATTCCCACCCCTCTGCTCATGCATCCCGTTACCCTCGGCCTGATCCGCGAAGGCAAGACTCCCCCCGACAAGCGCGTGCCGCTCACGCCCAAGAAGTGCGTGGAGGCCCAGACCACTTTTCCCAACCTGACCGTCGTGGTGCAGGAAAGCCCGATTCGGAGCTACGCCGACCAGGAATACCGCGACCTGGGCATCGATGTGCGGGCCGATATGAGCGGCTGCGACATCCTGCTGGGCGTGAAGGAAGTGCCCGTGGACCAGCTGATTCCGAACAAAACGTACATGTTCTTTTCGCACACCGTCAAGAAGCAGCCCGCCAACCGCAAGCTGCTGCGGGCCGTGCTGGAAAAGAACATCACCCTGATTGATTACGAGATGCTCACCAACGCCGACGGGGAGCGAATCGTGGCCTTCGGGCGCTACGCCGGCATCGTGGGGGCCTACAACGGGCTGCTGGCCTACGGCCGCAAGCACGACTTGTACCGCCTCAAGCCCGCCTACCAGTGCGTGGACATGGACGACATGCAGGAGGAGTTTTTCAAGGTGCGGGCCCTGCCGCCCATCAAGATTGCCGTAACCGGCTCGGGCCGGGTGGCCCAGGGCGCTTTGGAAGTGCTCGACCGGATGGGCATCCGCAAGGTTAGCGTCTACGACTTCCTCTACCTCGACTTCAAGGAGCCCGTGTACGCCCAGCTGCGCAGCTCCGACTACAACGCCCGCCAGGACGGCCGGGTGTGGGACACGCCCGACTTTCACCGCCACCCCGAGCTCTACAAGTCCACGTTCGACAAGTTTCTGCCCGTCACGGACCTGCTTATTGCCTGCGCCTACTGGCACCCGGCGGCGCCCAAGCTGTTTACGGAAGAAGATACGCGCCGCGCTGACTTCCGCATCAACACCATTGCCGACGTGACCTGCGACGTGAACGGCTCGGTGCCCACCACCAAGCGCAGCAGCACCATCCAGGACCCGCTGTTTGACTACAATCCCCAGAATAGGGAACTAGAAGGCGCCTGCTCCCGGCCTGCGAATATCACCGTAATGGCCGTCGACAACCTGCCCTGCGAGCTGCCCCGCAACGCCAGCCGCGACTTTGGCCGCCAGCTCCTCGACAACGTGTTTCCCCACCTGCTGCGCGACGACGCCGACGAAGTAATTCAGCGGGCTACCATCACGCGCAACGGCCAGCTCACGGAGCGCTACCAATACCTGAGCGACTACGTGGCCGACTAATCCCGCCGCAAAGACCAGCAATGACAAAGGCCCCGCTTTGCCGCGGGGCCTTTGTCGTGAAAAGTCATGTTCAGCCAGTCTACACGCCCCGCAAAACCGGGTAGCGGGCCTGCACCAGCATGTAAAGGCCGTAGGCAACCAGCCCGGCCGCTACCACCCCCAGCACGGCCGGGCCCATGGCGTTGAGCAGGTCGAAGGCACCTTCCGTATCGTCCACCTTCTGGGCGTTGCTGGTGCGGGCGGCCTGCACGAAAAAGTAGCCGATAATGCTCATCACAACGCCCAGGGCGGTGTGGCCCACCTGCCCGGTGCGAAATACCAGGTGCTGCTGCGGGGCCGAGAGGCTGCTGGCATTGACGTGCTCGGCGAATTTGCCCGAGTAGGCGTGCCAGATCTGGTAGAGTCCCGCCCCGATGATGGCCAGCCCGATGGCACCGACCAGCCACTGCCCAAACGGCTGCGCCAGCAGCATGGCCACTGCCGACTGCTTGGCGTCGCCGCCCGAGCCGCTGCTCACGGCCGTGTTCTGCCAGGCCGCCTTACCAGCGTAGAAAGCCAGCGCCACGTAGAGCAGCCCACTGCCGGCGTAGCCCAGGCGCCTGGCTAGGCCTTTGGCTCCGGACCCTTGCCCTTCCGTGTCGCGCAGGGCCTGGGTGAAGCGCCAGACCACGTAGCCGACCAGCCCAAAGGCCACGAGCCCGAGCAGAAAGCGGCCCATGGGCAGGTCCTGAATGGTTTGCATGGCCTGCTGCTTGTCGGCGGTGCGGCCACCCTGCTGCCCCAGGGCCGCTAGCAAGGCCAGCACGCCCATGGTCAGGTACACAATGCCCTTGGCTGCAAAGCCGAAGCGGGCCAGCAGCCGGATGCCCTGAGAGGGAGCCGCGGCGGGAAGAACGGAGGAAAGAGAGGCCATGAGCACTGCGCGAAGAAAGGTGGAAGGCGAGTACCCCAGTACGGCCGGCCGCCACGAATGGGTGCCTAGCCGCCGTGCCGACCCAGCATGCTGTTGGGTTGATACAGCTGAGCCCCGGGCAGTTGTCGCGCCTGGTTGTCGGGCAGGTCGAGGGTGAAAATGGGCTTGT
Source organism: Hymenobacter persicinus (assembly GCF_004167665.1). GTDB lineage: Bacteria > Bacteroidota > Bacteroidia > Cytophagales > Hymenobacteraceae > Hymenobacter > Hymenobacter persicinus. The sequence goes on from NZ_SEWE01000031.1 coordinate 47,260, forward strand.
GCTGGGTGGCCGGGGCACGAAACAGCTGCTCGAGCTGGCCGCCGGCGCGCAGGAAGGGCACAAAAAACTGCTGGGCTAGCTCGGCAATGAGCAGGTTGCGGATGTCCGTCGTTTCTTCGGAGGAGGTGGTCACATCGGGCTCGAAGGGCGTCACGAACAGCAGGCGGCCCGCCCGGATTTCCGGGCCGTACTCGGAGCGAATGTTGGGCTGAATGCCCCGGGCCAGTACGTACACAATGGGCTGGGTGGGGCCCTGGAGCAGGTAGCGAAAAATCTGCTGCTCCAGCTGGGAATGAAACCCACTGACAATGCACTGCCCCCGGGCCCGCTGCTCCAGGGCCCACAGGTTGGCTTCGCGCTCCATGTCGTTGGGGTAGTGGCGGGAGCAGAAAAACGCGGTTTTGGAAAGTTGCAGCAGGTCGGCATTGCCCAGCAGCCGCAGTTCTTGGGGGTCAATGGTCATAGGGCGCGCTCCGCAGTCGAAGGGGCTGAATATAAACAGCTTATCGGTGAAAAAGGCAAAAGCCCCGCACCAACTCCCTTGCGGGAAGGTGCGGGGCCAGGCCTACGAGAGGCGGAAAGCTTAGAAATTGCGGTGGAACCAGTCCTTGATTTCGTCTACCGTCTGGCCGGTTTTCTGCTGAAGCTTACCGAACCACTCATCCTGCTTGCCTTCGGCATAGTCTAGGTCGTCGTCGGTGAGGTTGCCCCACTGCTGCTTGGCTTTGCCTTTCACTTCGTTCCAGTTGCCACGGGCCCGCAGCTCCGATTGGTCATTGATGTTATTCTGATTAACGTCCATGGTAAGGTGGGTTTTGGTGTGGTGTGATAGTGAGCAGTGATACGCAAGCAGCACAGTAGAGTTCCTGTACCCCATAATTATGTTGCTGGCTTTCAGACCAGCAAGTAGGTGCTACTTGTCTTTAGTGGGCATAAAAAACCATAGAAAATACCACGGCCAGCGCCGCCACTGACAGGGCGGTGCCTACCCCCAGCCCGGCTGCTGCCGAGCCCAGCTTTTTGCGCTGCGCCTGCTTCTGGTATCCTTTCACGTAATCGGGGTTCTGTAGCAGAGCTTGGTCCGATGCAATGATATTGTGTCGCTTAGGAGGCGTCAAGGCAAACGCGGCGCCGGTGGCAAGGCCCCCGGCAAACCCAATGGGCATGGAAACAATGGTAGTGCCGAGCGTGCCCCAGAAAGCGGCGGGGGCCTTGAAGTTTTTACGCGCATCTTGCTGCCCCAACAGGCGCGCCTGCGCCGGCGTCAGGGACGCGGGGCCCGCGGTAGCCATGGGGTTAAGCACCTCCCGGGTGCCGTTGGCGTAGCGAATCAAAAACACGTCGGCGCGGCGCATCCGCAGCGTGTCGGTTGGGGCCGCGAGCAGCACGTAGGATATCTGTTCGGGCTCGATGGTCAGCACCCGGGCGGGTAGCTCCTGACCGGTAGTTTGCAGGATAACGTCCTGGGCCTGGGTGCTGCCGGCTAGCAGCAACAGCAGTAGCAGCACAAACAGGGAGTTGGCGTGTCGCATGGGGAAAGTAGAAAGTAGAGGTGGGAACAGGCGTCCGGCTAGTTGCGCCGGGAGTTGAAGCCAAACAGCAGGCTAAAGCGGGCCCCGCCATTGCCGGGTACCACGGCCAGGTTTACCGGAAAGTTGACCCCTGCTACCCGGTAGGTGGTGCCTACCGCCAGGGCAATGCTGGCACTGAGCGGGGTCAGATTAGGCCCCAGGCCAAACTCAAAGCCTTTGGGTCCGCGAATACCAATCAGAGCGTTGAGGCTGGGAATGAATTTGTTTTGCTCCAGCCCGCCAATCAGCGGAATCACCTCCACCAGTCCCGAGGTGCCATTGGGCAGGCGAAATACCCGGGTTTCAAACTGCCAGCCAAACTGCGTGAGGAAGGGTTTGATGTCGCGCTCTTCCGCCTTGCTGGCCGCCCCGGCCGTCAGCACTGTCAGACCAATGCGCGGCCCACCCAGATGCACTTCGTCGTAGGCCGAGGCTTCATCGCCGGGAACGGTGGGGCCAGCAGGCCGCAGCGGGGCCGCCGGGAGTCCGGTGCCCGGCGCCACGCCCAAGATTTCCTTGGTACCGTTGGCGTAGCGGATCATAAAAACGTCCGCTTTGCGCAGGCTGATCAGTGGCCCATCGGGGTTGTCGGTGCGCTTGTAGCGAACTTCGGCGGGCGTAATCTCCAGGACCTTGACCTGCAGCTCTTCTCCGTTTTGCTTGGTGAGTAAGTCCTGGGCATGGGCGGTAAGCGCCAGGAGGGTGAAAATGCCGAATAGTAGAGGTCGTTGCATGGCGTTGGGGCAAAGTGAAATTCTATGCCCGAAAGATGCCACGCTACCTACCTTGCCCGGCTACGAACTTCGGCCGGCTATCGACTTGCTAATACGACAATGCCAGTGTTTAATATATTGATATTCAGGTGTATGTTTGGTTGTTCTCTGACTTCCTGCCAACCCGGTGAACAGTGTAAAAGGGCCATTTGCTTTGCTTAAGAGGCCAGCATTTTCCGTGGATCAAATCGGTTTGGCTAGCGGGGGCTAAAAACAAAAGCCCCACTCCGGGGAGTAGGGCTTTCAACTTATCCGGGCTTTGGGGCCGGTACTTACTTGGTTTCTTCCACCAGTTTGTCAGCGGGCTTGTCCACTACGACGGCCGTGTCGCCTTTTTCGGGGGCAACGTCAGCCTTCACGCCTTCAGCGGCGTTTTTGGTAGCGTCAGCAGCGTTGTCAACGGCATTCGAGGTAGCGTCAGCAGCTTGCTGGGTGTTGTTAGCGGCATCCGTAGCAGCGCTGTCAGCGGTAGCTTCGGCATTCTCCTTGGTTTTCTCCGAGCAGGAAGTGGTGGCGAAAGCACCGAAAGCGGCCAGCAGGAGCAGGGATTTGAAAGAGGTCTTCATGGCTAAAGGCTAAGTGGTTAGTGGATGTAACGGGCGTTTATACCCGCCGTCGTCGGAAAGTAACCCGCCGGACGGCAGAAAATGGCGAAGAACTTGCAGCCCGGCGGTTACGTAGCCTCGCTTACTCACTGCCAACCCGTTTATGCTAGTTTCTTTTCGCCACCTGCTGCTTCCAGCGCTGCTGGGCCTGAGCCTGGGATCCCAGGCCCAGCGGGCGGCCCTCAACGACGGCTTCCAGCGCCGCGACGGCACCATGTACCTGATCCGCAACGGGCAGAAGCGGCCCATGGCCCACGACGTGCACCTGCCTAATGGTCGCACCGTCACCCGCGACGGGTTTGTGGTCGAGCCCGGCGGGCAGCGTACCGAACTAGCTGAAGGCCGCGGCTGCACCCTGCTCGGCACCCCGGCTACCGTCACCACGCTGCCCTCGGGGCAGTTGGCCCTGGGCTCGGTCGCGCAGCCGCTGCCGGCGGCCACAGTGAGCACGGGCTACTCGGTGAGTCGTCTGGAACAGCTTTTCGGCCGGCGCGGGCATAAAGGCTGGGGGCACTACAAAAAGAAGGGGAAGCACGGCAAGAAGCACTGACGTCCGCGCGGGCTGACCTACTCTACCGGCTCGCCGTCCTTGTCGATATAAAACGTGCGCCCGTTCTGCACCACCCGGGCGCGGCCATCGGTGAAGTCGCCGGCGTCGGAATAGCGGCCGAAGGGCTTGAAGTCGGGCGTGGGGTGGTCGAGGTAATCGGGTGTAATAAACGTGTAGGCGCCGCCGAGCTTCACCCGCGCCAAGCCCTGGTGAAAGGAATACGCTTCCTGAAACAACACCGGCGGCTTGGTTTCCGGAGCGGGGCCGCTGATGTAAAACCAGCCCCGCCGGTCCAGGACGGCGGCGCGGCCCTCCGAGAAGTCCAGGGCGTTGAAGTAATACTGGGTAAATTCCTCGCCCTGCTCCTCTACAAACGTGTACAGGTCGCCGATGCGGACCCGGGCAAAGCCGTCAATGGGTGGGTTTAGCGCGTCGTAAGCGGGGGCAATGGTTTCCTCGCCCCGGTCGTTGAGCAAGCCAAACGCGCCCTGCTTTTCCACCACCGCCCGGCCCTCGTGAAACTCGCCGAGGGAAGTGTAACGGGCCGGCACCAGCGTGTCCCCGTCGGCTTCCACCAAGCCCCACTGCCCGCGCTGCTGAAAAGCCCGCGGCGGCCCTGCCGTGGCGGAACGAAACGCCCAGACGGCCAGCACCAGCACGGCCAAGCCTGCCGCTACCACCCCGAGCCGCGGCAGCCGTCGGCGCCACTGCCGCAGCTGCCGCCAGGAAGCCCGCGTGGCCTGCTGCCCGAAGGCGGCTGCCGTCCGCAGATGAGCCCGGCCCGCCGCGGCAGCATCCGGCCGGACCGGGCTGCTGGCTGCTGGAGCCGCAGCGGCCGAAGGCGTTGGGCCGGGCGCCGCTACGGTCTGCATCTGGGCCATCAATTCACTGAGCTGCTGAATCTTGGCGTCCAGCTCCCGGTTGCGCGCCTCCGACTCGGCCCGGGAGGCCTGCATGGCCGCCGCCAGCATTTCCTTTTCTCGGCTTTCGGCGGCAATGCGGGCCTGGAGGGCGGCGGCTTCGGGCGCCACGGCCGGAGCTGCCCCCAGCTTTTCGCGCAACTGGGCCAGGCTGCGCTCCCGCTCCAGTTCGCGGGCTTCCATGGCGCGTAGCTGGGCGGCTACTTCGGCTTGCAGGGTGGTGCGCAGCTGCTCCAGCTCCCGCTTTTCCTGCTGCCGGGCTTCCACCTCCTCGTAGCCGCCGTAGGGAGCCGCGTCGAGGTCGTCTACGTCGTGGGCGCCCAGCCAGCGCCAGAGCTGCCCCGCCTTCTGCTGCCAAAACCCCGGGGCGGTAGCCGCTGGCTCATCCAGGTTTTCATCCGTGGGGGAAGCAGTTGCTTCGTCGTCCACGTCCGCGCGCGGAGGCTCCGTGGGAATCAGCTGCTGGGCCAGGTGGGTGATGTCGGCCTCGGTGAGGTCAATTTCCGGCGAGGCCAGCTGTTGGAGCCGGCGGGTGAAGCGCGAAGGGTCAGCCAGCAGGTGAAACGTGGCCGCGGCGGGCACGGCGGCCATTCGTTCCTCCACTTCGCGCCCAAATACGACTGGCTCGCCGAACAGCAGCAGCCCGGTGATAAAGTTCAGGTTGGCCTGCTCTGCCGTCAGATAGGGTCGTAGAAACCGCTGCAGCTCCTCCTTCTGCTGGCTGAATTGCTGAAATGGGTTGTCGGCTTCGGCGCCGCCGGTAAGCGGGTGGCCGTCGAGCTGCCAGGCGGCGTGGGCAAAGTCGCGGATGGTCAGGCGGCCGCCCCGGGGCTCGAGCAGCAGCAGGGTGATGCTGCGGGGCCGAATCAGGACGGCGTCGGGCCCCGTGGTGCCGGCTACCGGCAAGTTGCCCAGCAGCAACGTGGCCGGGCCCTGGGACTCGGCGGCCAGGGCGGCGCGGACGGCTTCGAACTGGGTTTGGCGGGCGGCGGAAGCAAAAGGAGCAAACAGGCAAACGTGGAGCATAGACTAGAGCAGAAGGGCCGCTGGTTTTCGGCCGGGCGGTCCGGGCGGGTTGTACGGCGCGGGCCCACCGACAGGCTAACTTTTCCGGCGGTCCGTCAGTATAGCAGATACTTTCTTTCGCCTTTTTTGCCCATTCCCATGGATTCGACCACGCCCACGCCGCAAACCCCCGTTACGCCCACCGTTCCGCTGGATGTGACCGATCAGCAAAACTCCGCCCTGCTCGACGATACGCTCAAGCTGCTCAACGCCGGCCTGCCGGAAAAAGCGGACCGCCGCGGCCTGAGTGAAATTGACCGGTGGGCCGCCGTGCTCAGCGCCTCCGAGCGGCCCGGCCTGGCCAAGATTATCCAGGAACTGAACACGCTTAATGAGCAGCTCAGCAACCCCGATACTGCCGCCCACGACCTGGCCGAAACCCTGGCAACCCTCGGGGCCGAAACGGGCAAGGTCGCCGAGGAAACCCGCGACGACTACAGCGGTCCGCTCACCCAGCTCGGCAAGCTGCTCATCAAGATGGGCAACGCGTTGTCGCGCTAATACTGTTTTGCTGGCGCAGCAAAAAGCCCCGACCAGCTATGGTTGGGGCTTTTTGGCGTAATAGAAAAAAGAAGCTGGAAGCAGCAACCGGGAAAACTCTGCCGGCCGCGGGCGGTTCCAGTAGCCGGCGCGTACTTTTGCGCCTTCGCTTTTCGCCGCTTGCCATGCCCGCTTCCGCTACTCCCGACCTGACGCTCTACTACCCTTTCGAGGACAAGCACTTTGCCGACCACTGCTTTCTGTGCGGCACGCCGACCACGCCCGCCGAGGCGGTGCTGGTGTTCGACGAGTGGCTGCTGGAGCGCTACCAGCTACGGGGCCAGCAGATTCAGCTGCTCGACCAGAGCGTGCAGGCCTACGAAAACCTGCGGATACCGTGCTGCCCCAGCTGCCGCACCCGCTACGTGGAGCCTCTGGAAGCCCAGGTGCAAGAAGCGGCCCAGGCTGGTGCCGCCGGTCTGCAGGCGCTGGAGGAGAAAACGCTGTTTTTGTGGCTGGGCAAGATGTTCTACGGCATTCTGGTGCTCGAGCTGCTCAACGAGCTCAATCCGCTCATCAAGCCCCAGTACCCGCTGTCGGAGAATGGGCAGATGCTGCGGCGCCTGCAGGCCTTCTTTCAGACCTTCCAGGCGTTGCGTGTGCCCATCGTATTCGAAGACTTCACGCCGGCTTCCATCTTCCGGCTCGAAACCGACCCCGGTCAGGACCCCATTGCGTTTGAGTACGACGACGACCTGACCACGATGACGTTCAGCATCAAGCTCGATAATACGGTGCTCCTGGCCTGTTTTATCGACAACGGGCTGCTGCGGCAGGCCATGCGGCGGGTGTACCAGCAGGCCCAGCGGCCCCTGCATCCGGTGCAGGTGGCCGAGTTCAAGGCCCGGGTGTACTACGGCGCCCATCTTCTCAACGTGGTGCCCGAGTATTTCCCGCGCCCCGTGCAGCCCGGCGCCGACCATATCGTCTACGATACGCTCATCGACGACATCACCCGCGAGATTTTCAATCCCTGGGAGAATTCGGCCTACGGGCAGTCCTTGCAGCAGCTGTGGCAGCGCTGGCAGATTCCGTACACCGACATCATGCGCAACCCGGCTCAGCCGCTGAGCTACCTCTACGATGCCCAGGGCGCACCCCGGACGCTGACGGCCTTTCCGGAGCCGACGGGGAAGTGAGATGGGTGATTAAAAGTGGGTTAGCCGGCCTGCCAGACGGGCTCGCGCTTTTCTACTTTGGTGATTTTCACGCCTTTCCACATCTCGTCGAGATGCTCCCACTTGGCCGCCAGAATGTCCATGCAGTGGTGGTGGCGGCGGTTCATGGTGTCGTGGATGACGTAAACGCCGTCGAGCTTCGCGGAAATGCCGGAAACCCGCACCGAGTCTCCGAAGCTGAACTTGCCACCCCAGGGCTTCAGCAAGTCGCGCGAGAGGGCCATCCAGCGGTTTTTGCTGGAATGCTGCGGCGTGATAAAGGAATTGTCGGCCGTGATGAATGGCTCGGAGTCAGTCTGCCGCGGGTCGGGCTCGTAGATGGTAGCCGTGACGGTGTACACGGGCAGATGACGGGGAACTCGCTTGGCAATAACAGTGGGCGAGGGAGCAACTAACGCTACCGTGCGCGGACTCAGGTGCGCAACGGTCGAAGGGAGGGCAGCGGCGGCCGGAAGAATGGGCCGGGGGGGGAAAAGGAAGGTTAGTAGGAATAGCGCAAGGGACATGACGTTTGGGTTAATGAACTCTTCTTTCGTCCGAAGAGGATGGACAGCCGGCCCGACTCGGCAAGTGGGAGGTTGGTAACCTGTTTCGGAAGGAAAAGGTTACTCAACCCAGTATGTGGAGGCCATCAGTCTAGCTGACGGCGACAGTGCATAAGAGGGAAGTTAAAGATAGAGGATTATTATAATTGATTGCACTTAAAAGATATTGTCATTTTCAACGGGGTTGTAAAGGTAGTGATAATATTTTTAGTGGTTCGCTAAGTGGGTTAGCTGGCTGATAGCCAAGCAGCTGACAGTATAGGAATTGAGCGGTAAAGGCACTGATTCGGGAGCCCGGAACAAGGCGCACAGTAGGGCAGCTATTCGGGTAAACGCGCGGCATAAGGGGAACACGTTTCCGGACGGGCCCGTAAAGTCAGACATGCCCGTTAGCCGGGCCGCCGCACTACCGCACTTCCAACCAATTCCGCCATGAAACTGACTCTTCCATTCTTACCAACTGCTTCCTGCCAAACGGCGGCGAGCCTGCTGGCCCTGGCCGTCATGGCCGGGTGCTCTTCACCGACTTCCACCCCGGACACCGCCGGCACCAGCGCCGCCGCTGATTCAACCACGTATGCTCCGCGCGCCCCGCAAGCGGCTGCCAACTCGCCCCTGCAAGTGGTGTTTGCCGCCCGGGAGCCGCAGTTTGTGGGCGTGGCCGTATTGCCCGACGGCCGCGTGTTGGCCGACTTCCCGCGCTGGGATAATAACCCAGTCGCTCCGGTGGCCGTCGTGGGCTCCGACAACTCCGTGAAGCCTTACCCGGACGCCAACTGGTGCACTTGGAACGAGACAGTTCGCAACGAACCCCAGAAGCACTGGATCTGCCCCCAGAGCGTGTACGCCGATAAAACCGGAATGCTCTGGGTACTCGACCCGGCCTCGCCCGGCCTAAAAGGCACCGTGCCCGGCGGCCCCAAGCTGGTGCGCATCGACCCCAAAACGGATAAGGTAGTCCAGAACATCAGCTTCCCTGAAAGCGTGGCCTCGCGCAAGTCCTACCTCAACGACGTGCGCGTTGATACCCAGACCAACTACGCCTACATCACCGAATCGGGAGAAGGCAGCCTGGTGGTGGTAGATTTAAAGACCAGCAAAGCGCGTCGGCTGCTGAAGGCCCACGCTTCGATGATGGGCGACACCACGCTTAACATCAAGGCCGACGGCCACGAAATGATTGATGCCACCGGTAAGCGAGCCCGCTTCAACGCCGACGGCATTGCCCTGAGCCAGGATGGGCAATACCTCTACTGGAAGCCGCTCACCAGCTATAAGCTCTACCGCATCAAAACGGAGGCCCTGCGCAACGCGGCCCTATCGGAGGCTCAGTTGGCTGCGCAGATTGAAGACCTGGGTAAGGTGCCCGCCTGCGACGGAATGGAAATCGACGCCCAGAACAATCTCTACATGACGGCCTTTGAAAACCACTCTCTGGTGCGGCGCACGCCGGCGGGTAAAATTGAAACGGTCGTGCAGGATGAGCGCCTCGAGTGGCCGGATACGTTTGCGTTTGCCGATGGCAGCCTGTACGTTACGGCTTCCGCCATTCATAAAACGCCGACCTGGAATAAGGGCGTCGGGCGGCAGGATCAGCCTTACACCATCTTCAAAATGGCCCTGCCCAAGTAATTTTTGAATAGATTGGCTGACCAACCCGCCGGCTGCGGAAACATCCACGCAAGCAAAGGGTTGATTAAGAGGCGTATTTGCATACGCGAATGTAAGTTTTTGCCTTACAATCAAGCTGTATACATTTACGGCTGACTCACCCAGCTCCGACCCTATGGACGCTTACTCTTATATCGCCAACGCCCACGGCGACTACATCGACCAGCTGTACAAAGCCTATCAGGCCGACCCCGAGTCGGTGGATTTCGGCTGGCGCAAATTCTTCGAAGGCTTCGACTTCTCGCAGCAGTATTCCGCCGAAGGCGAGCCAGGCGTCGGCAGTGCCGCAGCCCAGCCCATTGTGCGGCCGGCCAATACACCCGACCAGCCGGACGGCTTTGGGGTGCTCGATACCAGCGCTTCGACCAACAATGGCGGTGGCATCGTGCCCCTCGACGGGCAGGCTACCGACAAGGAAACGGCCGTCCGCAACCTGATTCAAGCGTTCCGCAGCCGCGGCCACCTGCGCGCCAAAACCAACCCGGTGCGCGAGCGGAAAGACCGGCAAGCCCGCCTCGACCTGGCCGACTTCGGCCTCAGCGAAGCCGACCTTGACACTACCTTCCGCAACGGCGACCTGCTCGGTTTGGGCAAGACGGCCAAGCTGCGCGACATCGTGGCGGCGCTGGAGAAAATCTATACCGGCAGCATCGGCTTCGAGTACATGTACATCCGCGACCCGCGGGTGCTCGACTGGTTCCGCGAAAAAGTGGAGAAGGACTCGCTGAGCTTCAATCCCGGCGTGGAGTACAAGAAGCGGATTCTGAAGAAGCTCAACGAGGCGGTGGTCTTCGAGAACTTCCTGCACACCAAGTTTTTGGGGCAGAAGCGCTTCTCGCTGGAAGGCGGCGAAACGACCATTCCGGCCCTCGACGCCATTATTAATAAGTCGTCGGAGCTGGGGGTGAAGGAAGTAATGATTGGGATGGCCCACCGCGGCCGCCTGAACGTGCTGGCCAACATCATGGGTAAAACCTACGAGCAGATCTTCTCCGAATTTGAAGGGACGGCCGTGCCGGATCTGACCATGGGCGACGGCGACGTGAAGTACCACATGGGCTACTCGTCGGAGGTGGAAGCCGAGGGCGGGCAGAAAGTCAACCTGAAGCTGGCGCCGAACCCGTCCCACCTGGAGGCGGTGAACCCGGTGGTCGAAGGCTTCGTGCGGGCCAAGATTGAGCACCAGTACGGCGGCGACTACCATCAGATTCTGCCCATTCTGATCCACGGCGACGCCGCCCTGGCCGGCCAGGGTATCGGCTACGAGGTGACGCAGATGTCGCAGCTGGAAGGCTACAAAACCGGCGGCACGATTCACTTCGTGATTAACAACCAGGTCGGTTTCACCACCGACTTCGAGGACGCCCGCTCGTCTATCTACAGCACCGACTTGGCCAAAATCATTGATGCGCCGGTGGTGCACGTGAATGGCGACGACCCCGAAGCCGTGGTATTTGCCGTGCGCTTGGCCACCGAGTACCGTCAGCAGTTCCACGCCGATATCTTCATCGATATGGTGTGCTACCGCCGCCACGGCCACAACGAGTCGGATGAGCCCAAGTTCACCCAGCCCACGCTCTACAACCTGATCAGCAAGCACCAGAACCCGCGGGAAGTATATAATGCCATGCTGGTGCAGCGCGGCGACGTAGACGCCCAACTGGCCGCCCAGATGGACAAGGAGTTTCGCGACACCCTGCAGGCCCGCCTCGACATGGTGAAGCAGAAGCCTTTGCCTTACAACTACCAGGCCCTCGAAAACGAGTGGCGCAGCCTGCGCCGCTCCAAGCCCGAGGATTTCGACCAGTCGCCGCAGACCGGTATCAGCGAAGAGGTGGTGCAGAAAGTGGGCAAGGCGCTGACTACGCTGCCCGAAGGCTTCCGGCCGCTCAAGCAGATTGAGAAGCTGATGGAGGAGCGCAAAAAGATGTTCTTCGATACGCGCGTGCTCAACTGGGCCGCCGGTGAGCTGCTGGCCTATGGCTCGCTGCTGGCCGAAAAGCACATTGTGCGCGTCAGCGGGCAAGACGTGCAGCGTGGCACCTTCTCCCACCGCCACGCCGTCTTGCACGACGCGGAAACCTCGGCGCCCTACAACTCGCTCGACTACATCGAGGAAGGTCAGGAAAAGCTGAGCATCTACAACTCGCTCTTGAGCGAGTACGCGGTGCTGGGCTTCGAGTTCGGCTACGCCATGGCCAACCCCACGGCCCTGGTGATTTGGGAAGCCCAGTTCGGTGATTTCGCCAACGGCGCCCAGACCATGATTGACCAGTTCATCGTGTCGTCGGAAAGCAAGTGGCAGCGCATGAACGGCGTGGTTCTCCAGCTGCCCCACGGCTACGAAGGCCAGGGTCCGGAGCACTCCAACGCCCGCCCCGAGCGTTTCTTGCAGCTGGCGGCTGAGCACAACATCATCGTGGCCAACATGACCACGCCGGCCAACTTCTTTCACGCCCTGCGCCGGCAGCTGACCTGGAGCTTCCGCAAGCCGTTGGTGGTAATGTCGCCCAAGTCGATGCTGCGCCACCCGCTGTGCGTGTCGCCGGTGGAGGAGTTCACCTCCGGCTCGTTCCGCGAAGTGCTCGGCGACACCTACGCCGACGCCAAAAAAGTGAAGCGGGTGCTGCTGTGCTCGGGTAAAGTCTACTTCGATCTGCTCGAGGAGCAGCGCGTGTCGAACCGCACCGACGTGGCCATTGTGCGCCTCGAGCAGCTGCATCCTTTCCCGAAAAAGCAGCTCGACGCCGAGCTGGCCAAGTACCCGAAAGCCAAGCTGTACTGGGTGCAGGAAGAGCCGGAAAACATGGGCTACTGGAACTACCTGCTGCGCTTCATGCGCCGGGAGCTGGAAGATGTGGTAGCCCGCAAGGCGTCCGCGTCGCCGGCTACTGGCTACAACAAGGTGCATGTGAAGGAGCAAAAGGACCTCGTGGCCCGCGCCTTCGACAAGCCCCGGGAAGCCGTAGCCGACGCCAACATCAAGGAAACGGCGGAAAAGGCCAAGGCTACCGATTAAGCGCCCACCACGTAGCTTGCCCGCTGAGTAAGCCAGTAGAATAAGATGTAGTTCAGGTCGCGCGGACCAGCTAGTCCGGGCGACAACCAACCACCGAAACCCTTCAACTCCCTCCCTATGGGTCTGGAAATTAAAATCCCCGCCGTCGGCGAGTCCATCACCGAAGTCACCATTGCCAAGTGGCTCAAGAAAGACGGCGAGGCCGTGAAGCGCGACGAAGTTATTGCCGAGCTCGAATCCGACAA
>NZ_SEWE01000032.1 GCF_004167665.1 Hymenobacter persicinus
CCCGCCGGGCGTGATTTTACGGATAACGTGGGCGTTGCCACCCGCCACGTAGATGTTGCCGGCCGGATCAATGGCCACGCCCAGAGTGAAGCCGGTGCTAGTACCGGTGCCGGAGGTGGTTCCGTCGCCGGCCACCGTTGTAATCGTCTGGGCATGGCCGGATAGCCTGAGCCCCAGCAGCAGCAGCACTGCCAGGCAAAGCCTGACCAGTCCCTGCCGCATAAAGTATGGGTGATTCACGAGAAAAAGGATTTAGTGAAAAAATGGGACGCCAAGCAATGCAAAGTTGGTAGTCGCAACGGGCACCGCCCTGCTGCCATCGGGCAGGCAGAACGGTGCCCTACGCTGGGGCCACTGGGCCGATATTAGTTGCGCGAGGGATAGATGCCTTCCGTGCAGATGATGTAGTTCAGGCCCAGGTAAGGCTGCATCACGCTTACGGGCTGGTTGCCGCCGGCCACCGAGGTCTGGCCACCCGCTACAGGCGAACCAGTCGACCCGTAGATGTTGGTCGTGGTGGTATCACCGGTACCCGGCACCGAACCGTTGGTCTGGGCCAGTGAAAGGCCGGCCGCCGGAGTTGCCGCCGTGGCTGCGCCTGACATGAACTGCTGGCCGTGCGTGTGCGCGGGCATGTTGTTGGTCGTCAGCGTTACGGTGGGCGTGCCAGCTATCTGGCCCTGGACCACTTGGGGCAGGCCCGGCCCGGTGCCAACGCCTACTGGTACGCGGCCCATCAAGTTGGGCAGGGCAAACGTGGTCTGGCCATTGCCACCATACGTGGTGCCAAGCAGGGAAAACAGGGCACTATTCTGGGCAATGGATAGGATCTGGCCGTTGCAGAACATGAAGCCACGGGGCGCGAAGTTGCCTGCAAACAGTTTGATAACGCCGAGGTACTCTTCCATATGGAAAAAAAGAAAGGAAAGGATGGAAATTAACTTTAGCACCCTGCTAAAGCGAAGGGAAAAAGATTCTTGACGCAGGAAGGTGTTGAGCGGCAATGCTGCCGCTGGGAGGGCTTAGCGCACCAGACGCGTTTTGGCGCGGCGCAGGTGCTGCAAGCGAAGCTCAATGCCGGCCTCGGTCGTGGCGGGGGCATTGGCTACTTTGATAGCCAGCGTGAAGGGAGCCACTGACTGCTCCGGGCTGTGGCCCGGCACGGCCCGACCCGTCGGCACAAGCTTGGGAAGGGCAAAGTTTGCGTTGCCGTCGCCGCCGTACATGGTGCCCAGTAAGGCAAACAGGGCCGGGTGCTGGCTGACGGGTAGTTCGCGCCCGTCGCAGAGAGCCCAACCCTGGGGGACGGTGGGGCCGGCCAGCAGCTTTACCATCCCGATGTATTCTTCGCCGCCCACGTTAGCCGAGGCGGGTAGGGCTGGCGTAGCGGGGGCCGCCAGCAAGGTAGCAGGCGCGGCCAGTAAGCCACTCCCAACGAGGGCGCCCAGTCCTTTCAGCCAGTGGCGACGGGAAGCAAGGCGGGGTTGAGCGGAAGCAGTGGAGAGTTGAGTAAAAAGTATTCCCATGTTGCGAGGCGTGAGGACTGGAACGAAGGTTGTGTGAGGTCGTAGGAAGGAGGGTGATTGTTGCTTAAATCCAAGTGGCAGCGATGAATGCAACAAAAAGGGAGGAAAACCAGTAAGCGTGGAGCCACCAATGGCCTTTCTTTGCTTGCTAGCAAAAGTTAGGCGCGGCAGGAGAGGTTAGAGGGGAAGGAAAGCACAACAGTAGAGGTAAAGGGCACTAGTAAGCAGCTCAGCACCGGTTGGAGCGAGTAATCAAACACGACCGGAGTCATGGGGGCTAAGGCTATGCCGGGGTAAAAAAGCCCAGCAAAGCTTCAGAGGCAGTAAGAGGAGCGGAAATCGAGGCCAGAAAGCGGCCTAATGCAATAGGAGTAACAGGGCGGGTAAGCAGTAGCACACGACGGGCTAAAACTTATACCAAAAGTAGAAAAACTAATTTATATTTTACAATCTTTTAAGAATTTCCATAGTTAATCCAATGTCTTAAGCTCTTATCGGCAGTATGGACGGGCTTTATCTATACCCAGTGCAAACCCTTGGGAATACACTGAACGAACATGGTACATATAATATATACTTATACATTACCTAGGTAGGCGCTGTGGCTGAATACCGAGACAGGACCGAGACCCGCGGTAGGGCGGCCATTGGTAGTACCTAAGCTTCGACCGTACTCACGCCCCCTACGATCGTGGCGTCGTAGGTTTCCAAGGGGCGACCAAAAAACTTTTCGTAGCCCTGGGTCATGTGGTGAGTGAAGTGCTCGACATGCTCGGTGGCCACCAGATTGATAGTGCAGCCGCCAAAACCGCCACCCATCATGCGGGACCCAAACACGCCCGGCGTGGTGCGGGTGAGTTGGACCAGCGTGTCGAGCTCAAGGCAACTCACGGCGTAATTGTCGCGCAGGCCGGCGTGGGAGGCGTAGAGCAGATGGCCGACGGCGCGTAGGTCGCCGGCGGCCAAGTGGCGGCAGGTTTCCTCCACCCGGTGGTTTTCCTGCACCACAAACACGCACCGCTTATGCACCGTAGGGCCTAGCTCGGCACGATGGGCGTGCACCTGGGCCAGGGTCACGTCGCGCAGGGACTGAATTTCGGGGTAGTGTTGCTGCAAAACGGCCATGCCCTGCTCGCACTCCCGGCGGCGGGTGTTGTACTCCGAGCTGGCCAGGCTGTGCTTCACCCCCGAATTGCAGAGCACCAGGTGGTAGGCGGCCGAATCGAAAGGAAAATACTCGTATTCCAGCGAGCGGCAGTCGAGACGCACAACCTGGCCGGCGCGCCCGTGCAGGCTGGCAAACTGATCCATGAGGCCGCACTGCACCCCGGCAAACGTGTGCTCGGCGGCCTGCCCGATCAGGGCCAGCTCCAGCAGGCTGAAGCCGGTACGCAGCAGCTCATTGAGGGCAAAGGCCAGCCCGCATTCTACCGCCGCCGACGAAGACAGCCCCGCCCCCATCGGCACGTTGCCCCCGAACACGCAGTCGAAGCCCGGCACAACAACGCCGCGCTGCTGAAACTGCGCCACCACGCCCAGCAGGTAGTTGGCCCAGGCCGTGTTGGTGCGCTGCACGGCGGCGGCCTCAGCGGTAAAGGACTCGTGCAGGTCGTGGGCGCGCAGGTGGATGGTGGGCGTATTGTTCAAGGCGACGGCAAAAACCATTTCCCGGTCGATGGCCGCGGGCAGCACGAAGCCGCCGTTGTAGTCGGTATGCTCCCCGATGAGGTTGATGCGGCCGGGAGCCCGGACCAGCAGTGGTTCCAAGTCGAAGTGCTGGCGAAACGCGGTGAGAATGGCTTGGGCGAGCATAAGCGGCAGGAAAAGCGGGCGGGAGAACGGACGCTGTGGGCATTATACAACGAAAATCCGGCGCAATGGATAACGTTCTGCCCCGGCTTAATGCAAGGCTTGGGGCAGCCACCCAGGCCTAGAGCTTAAACTGCAGGCTGAGCTTGACGCCAAAAGTCCGGGCCTCGGGGGCGTCGCGGTAGGTGAGGCGGTGCAGGAAGTCGAGGCGCACCACCTTGAAGATGTTTTCCACACCGTAGCCCACCTCGGCGTAGGGCACGTGGCTCAATGACTGAAACGTGGGCAAGGGCCGGCCGTCGAGGGGATGGAAGGCCGGGGTGAGCTGGCGGTTGGCCGCGCTGACGCCGCCGTAGAGCACGTTGGCCGAAGCTAGTAGGCGCCAGTTGAGCTTTTTGAGCAGGGGCACCGAGTTGAGCAGCATCCCCTCGAAGTGGTCCTCGACCCGCAGCGCCACGTACCGGTCACTGACAAACTCGAAGTAGCGCATCAGGTTGAACGCCGCCCCGTTGTAGAACGGCGACTGGTTGCCCAGGTGCGTCTTCAGGATCGGGTAAGGCACCGTGCTCGGAATGTAGCCCGCGTCGAGACGGTAGTCGGCGCGGCCGAGTTGGCCGAGCTGCAGGCTCTGGGTGACGATGAAATTGAACTTCTGGTACTGGAAGTTGCTGCCCAGCACGTGGTTGGCCCCCACGGTATAGCGCAGCGTAAACACCGGCCACTTCATCAGCCCGATGGCTTTGCGGCGGTTTTCGGTTTCGACCAGCACCTCGTCGCGGGCGTAGCGCGACTCCAGGATAACTTCGGCCAAAGTGAAGTTGGCCGACGTAGGCGCGCCGGGCTCCCGCTGCGGGGTTTTGTAGTAGGCAAACTCGTAGAGCGGGTCGAACTGCTGGTGGCGGACCGTGACTTTCTGGGTGAAGCCCCGGAACAGATCGGTTTGCAGGGAGGCCGATGAGAGGTTGCGCATCAGCGGCCGGCCCCGGCGCACGTTGCCCAGGCGGGCCGCGGCGTCGAAGAGGGGATTTTCCTGCCCAAACTCGTTGTCGAGCAAAGCGACCTGGTCCAGGTCGTGGCGGTATTCCACGGTGGCCACGGTCCAGTGGTTACGCTCCACGATGCGGTTGATGCGCACCCCGTATTTGAAGCGGCCGTCGTGGGTGCCGTAGGCCAGGTAGGCCTTGGTGAGCCAGTCGCGGCTCAGCTCGGGCGTGGTGCGGAAGCCGAGGCGGAAGCGGTGGCCCTCCACGTTGTTGAAGCCATAAGTAGCCAGCAGCGGCCCCACGTCGAGCTTGCCCACGCGCTTGTAGCCATTGACCACGATATCGGCCAAATCCAGCAACGACCGGACGCTGGGCAGTTCCTTCACCGAGTCGAGCAGTACGAAGGTGTGCTGCTCCTGGGCACTGAGCGAGTCGGGGCGGTGCTGGGCGAAAAAGTCCCGGGGTACGTCGTAGGCGTCGGCGGCCGTGGCCACCGGCCGGTCGTAAAAGGCCAGGTCGTGGGGGGCGTTGCGGGTGAAGTTGGAGTTGAGGGTGAGCAGGTTGAGCAGCACCCCGGCCTGCTTTTCGGCCGGCGTGACGCGGATAGCAACCTTGGTGCGCACCGGCAGGCCCGGACCCTCGGCGGGCGGGGTCAGCTCCTGAAACACCGTGAACTGGTCCACGAAGTTGATGTTGGCCTGGGGGCTTTTGCGCAGGTCGAGGCGGCGCAGGGCATAGGTTTCGGCCGTAATCCAGATAGTGCCCACGAAAGCCAGATCCTGGGGCCGCCGGGGGGTGACGCCAATCTGGTAGCACCAATCCTTGCCAATCCAGACCGAATCCTGGAGCTCGTACTCGTACGTGAAGCGCCAGCCGTCGGCAATGGGCGAAATGAAGTCCTTGCCCAGCACGTTCTGCCAGTTGGGGTAAAAATCGTAGTCCTGAAAGGAGGAGCCCAGAATCTGGGACAAAACCGAGCCTTCCCGCGGGCCGAGGCCCCGCATCTGGGTTTTGCGGATTTCCTCCCGCTTGCGCCCGGGCCGGTTGCGGGCGTAGTAGCGCGACAGAATTTCGGAGGCGAAGATGGGCAGATTGGCCGCGCCGTCCGCCGGCCGGGCCGCACCCAGACTGTCAGACAAGGTCAACATGTCCTGAATTACGCGGCGCTTGGCCAGGCGGTCGGGCAGGTTGGTGAGCGTGGTCTGGACGCGGTTGTAGGAATCAAACTCAAAGGCCTCGAGGCTGCGCTTGTCGTTTTGGGGCTTGCGGGCCTGCACCCGGCGCAGAATCTCGTAGGCCGGGTTTTCGTGGGGGCGTACCACTACCTCGCCCAGGGAAAAAGCCCCGGAGCCCAGCGCGAAGTTTACCGTCTGCCGGGGCTGGCGACCCACGGCTTTTTTCAATGCCGCAAAGCCCAGGGCCGAGGCCGCCAGCGTATCGAAGGGCTGGGTCACGGTCAACTCGTAGCGGCCCTCAGCGTCGGCGGTGATGCCAATGGCCGTGCCGGGCACAAACAACGACGCGAAAGGTACCGGCTTGCCGTTGCTGGCCTCGGTCACGCGGCCCGAAAACACGAGGCGCTGGGCGCTTCCCGGCAAAACGCCAACCAGCAGCAGGAGCACAAGCAGAAGCAGCGGGTAAACGTTTCTCATGCGGGCGTCAGCGCAACGGGTAGGGGTAAGGCAACAAGGGCAGCTTCGTAAATTATCGGGCCAAGACAAGCGTTTGCCGCCCGCGCCGCATTTCGAATGGATACCGGATTAGCAAGCTAACCAAAAGCCGGTCGGTTCAAAACTGAGCGGGCAAAATTGCGCGTCCAATCCCCGGGCTGTTCCCCCCAACCATCGGCGTTCCGGGAAAGTGCACGGCTGCCCGGAATTGTCCGGTTTTCGGCCGGGAGTTAGCGCGGGCATTCCTCCCGGGTCATCATCTCGTTGATAATCATGGCGGCCCGGGTGCCGTCGGCAGCGGCAATGATGGCTTTCTGGGGGCCGGGGGTGTTGTCGCCGGCGGCGTAGATGCCGGGCACGCTGGTTTGCCCACCCTTGTCGACCCACACCGCGCCCTTGCCCGTAATGCGGCAGCCCAACTCCTGGGCCAACGGGCTGCGTTGGTGCTGCTGGGGATGCAGAAATACCGCGTGTCGGGCCAGCTTGTCGCCGTTCTTAAACACAATGTGGCGCAGTTCCCCGCGCTTGGTGCCTTCGAGGTGGCTGATGGGTTCTTCCAGCACCCGGATGTGCTGCTGGCGTAGGCGCCGCCGGGCGTTCTGGGTCAGGTTGCCGGGGCCGTCAGTTACCAGTATCACGTCCTTCGACCACCGACTGATCAGCAGGGCCAGGCCCGTGGCCGACTTGCCGTGGCCGTACACGGCCAGGGGCGTGTCGCGGGCTTCCCAGCCGTGGCAGTAGGGGCAGTGCAACACGCCGCGGCCCCACATTTCGCGCATGCCGGGCAGGGGTGGCAGTTCGTCTTCCACGCCCGTCGCCAGCAGCACCTTGCGGGCCGTGACCGAGTAGGCGCGGCCGGCCTCGCTTTCTATGGCAACCTGAAAGCCGTAGTCCGTCGGCCGAATCTGGCTGACGCAGGCTTGCTGCAGCTGCACGGTAGTGTAGGGCTTCAACTGCTCCCGCCCCAGCTGGAGCAGGTCGGCGGGCTTGGTGCCGTCGCGGGAGAGAAAGGCATGGACGGCCGGGGACGTGACGTTGCGCGGGGCACCGCTGCCGCACACCAGCACCCGGCGCAGGCAGCGGCCGAGCAGCATGGCGGCGCTGAGGCCGGCGCTGCCCGCGCCCACAATCAGAACGTCGAAGTCGGTGCGGGGCTTTTCGGGCGGGGCGTGGCGGGGAGCAATTTTCTTGGGCATGGCTGATTTGGGAATGCCTACCCTATACCCGCAAAGGGCCCGCACGGTTAAGCTGCCCGCCCGGAAAATGCCCGTTCGGCGCCCGGAGCAGGGGCATAAAAAAAGCCTCTCCCGAGGGGAGAGGCTTTTTTGGGCTTACGCGGGGAAGGTTAGTTTTTCACCAGCGTCTTGGTAATCTTCAGGCCCTGGCCGCGCACGAGCACCACGTAGGTGCCGCGGGGCGCCTGCTCGAGGCTGAGCGTGTGCGAAAGACCACCGGCGCAAGTCGACGTGCTGATGGTGCGGCCCGTCATGTCTACTACCGTTACCTGGTAGCTGCCAGCAGGCAGCGTCGACAGGTCCAGGGTGCTGGCTTCCGTCGTGGGGTTCGGGTAGAGCTGGAACTCACCGGCTACCTGCGCCGTGAAGCTCAGCGTGCGGACGGGGCTGGTGCTGATGGTGCCGTCCGTATCAACCTGCTGCAGGCGGTAGTATACCGTGCCGCTGTACTTGGCGCCCACACCGGCATCGGTGAAGCTGTAGCTGTGCTCCTGGGTGGTGCTGCCCTGGCCTTTCACGGTGCCAATGGCTACGAAGTCGCCGCCGGCAATGGAGCGCTCCACGGTGAAGTGGTCGTTGTTACGCTCCGAGGCCGTGGTCCAGCTCAGGCGAGCGTCGTTTTTCACGGCTTTGGCAGCAAACTCCTTCAGCTCCACGGGCAGGGGCTGGTTGCTCGATACAGTGAACACGCCCGAGTACTCCGAGGTGTTGCCCACGGTCAGCCCGCCCACTACGGCCGGGAGGGTGGCCGTGGCCGTAATCTTGTTGGCCACGAAGCTGGCGGCCTGGGCCGGCGTCACGTCGAACGAGAAGGCGAAGCGGCTGGCGTTA
Organism: Hymenobacter persicinus; assembly: GCF_004167665.1. GTDB lineage: Bacteria > Bacteroidota > Bacteroidia > Cytophagales > Hymenobacteraceae > Hymenobacter > Hymenobacter persicinus. Next base: position 8,055 of record NZ_SEWE01000032.1, read on the forward strand.
ACCTGCGAACCTTGGTTGAGGCCCATGTTGCCCACCACGCCGCTGTACGAACCGATGCGGTTGTCGACGTCGGCCGCGGTGTTCTCGGTAGCCGTAGCGAAGTAGGTAGCGCCTTCGCCGAAGTTCGTGGGGTCGGCGCTGGCAATGAAGAACTCAATCAGAGCACCGGTCCGCGAGTAGCCCGTTACGAGCAGCTTGCCGTTGTTGATGGTGGCCTGGGTGATAACCGGGAAGTTGAACAGACCGTTGGCGCCGCTGGCGGCAGTTTTGCCGTCGGCGTTCAGCGTTACAGCATCGCCGTTCGGGTTAGTGTTGTTAGCCGACAGGTCGATGCCCAAGTCGCCAGCAACCCCGTTGCCGTTGTTGGCGCTGATGTTGTTCTGGCTGAAGCGGTTGCCCGACGTGCCGCTCATGGCCACAATACCGTCGCCGGAGTTGGCCGTGATGGTGTTGCCGCTGAACAGGTTGTTGTTGCCCGACTGGATGCTGATGCCCGCGTCAGTGGCCGAAATCGTACCCACCCCGTTGCCGCTGATGGTGTTGCCGCTGATGGTGTTCGTGGCGTTGGCCCCGATACCGCCGGGCGTGATGAAGGTAATACCGTAGCCGTTGTTGGAGCTGATGGTGTTGCCGCTGATGGTGTTGCTCGAGGCATTAGAGAACAGGATACCGTTGCCGTCGTAGGCAATGGTGCCCGCACCCGCCGCGCTGGAGCGGGCCGAGAGCAGCAGGTTGTTGCTAACCGTGATACCGGTAGCACCGCCGGTGAGCAGCACCGAAGCAATGGCGTTGCCGGAGCTGGTCACGTCCGTCAGTACCGAACCCGTGGCGGCGGCGCCGTTGAAGGTCACGGCCGAGCCGTCGGAGGCTGGGCCACCGGCGGTGCTCAAGCTGCCACCCTTGGCGTTCAGCAGGCCAATCGAAGCAATGCGGGTGTTACCAGCGTTCACCAGCAGGCCGCTCACGCCGGCGTTGAAGCCGAAGTCAATCACCACTTCCGGACCGGTGCTCGTGGCCGACACGGCAGCGGTTTCCCCCGTCAGGTTCGACTGCACCTTGCCGTCGATGGTCGTGTTGGCGTCCGTGATGGCGGGCAGGGACGACGAAGGCGAGAAGGTGAAGACCTTGTTCGTAGCATCATACCCGGCAGCAGCTGCGGTGCCCAGGCGGATGCCCGGTACTGCCGTGCCTGTCGTGCGGCCGTCGCTCAGCATGAAGACGGCGCTTTCCTTGGCGGCCGTCAGGCCCTGCTGGGCCAGCTTGCCGTTGTCGAGGCGGTTGCTGTTGGTGATGAACTGCCGCAGCGAGCCGGGGCCCGAGTCGTTGGTGTTCACCACGGCGTCGAAGTTGAAGCCGAAGTCGTTGATCTGGGCCGTCACGTTCCGGTTTGGTACCACCACGGCGGCCACCGACTGGGGAGCGAAGGAGCCCGAGGTCAGGGCGCTCAGGTTCTGGCTGCCGTTGTTAGCGGCGGCATCGGTCAGAGCCGGGACTTCGCCACCTACTTTGTCCGTCACGCCGGTGCGGAAAGTCTGCACGGGCACCACGGCACCCGAGGCGGTGCGAACCGACGTCACGCCGCTATTCACTACCCGAACGGTGTAGTTGCCGCTGAACACGATGGGGAAGGAGTACAGGCCACCGGTCGTGGTGGTCGTCGTGGCCGACAGCACGCCCGTCTCGTCGTAGAGCTCTACGGTTACGCCGCTGCGGCCAATGGCGTTGGCTGCGAAGCCCGAGGCAATGGCCGAGTTATTGGCATCCTCGTAGGTGCGGCCAGCGCCGCCGCCGTAGTTCACGTCGTCGAAAATGGTGCCGCTCACGGCGGCCGTGATGAACACCGGAATGGTGAACGTGGCCGAGTTGGAGCTCAATGCCCCCGAGTTGTCGTAAGCCTGGTAGCCGAAGGCGGCGTTGCCGGCATAGCCCGCTACGGGGTCAAACTTCAGCTGGCCGGCTTCGGTTGGCGTCAGCTCCTGGCCAGCCGTGACGGCCACGCCATTCAGCGACAGAACCCCTTGCGAAGCATCCGGAATGCTGGTAATCAGGAACGACGCAATGCTGCCGTCCGAATCCGAACCCGACAGGGCCGAGATGCTCGTGGGACCATACTGGTCCGACATCCGCGCGTTGGTCACGTCAGCCACGGTGGGCACCACGTTGGCCGAGCAGTCAGACTTGGCCGCCGTCGTGGCATTCGTGATAACCAGATCATCTACAGTGAAAACAGTCGTACCACGAGTGTTGACGAATACGATCTGGACTTTAAGGTTTCCAGTGACCGTGTAAGGCGACGAAACCGGGAAAGCATTGGTGGATGTAATGTCAGCCGAAGTCACGGAAGCAACCGTAGTGCCTGCGGCATTAATGTAGTTGATGATGTAGTTGGGGCGGTTCTGGTTGTTCTGAACGGTGTTTACCTTGAGGTTGAAGGAAGTGGTACCACCGGTCAGATTGAGGAAAGGCGTCGTATACGAGGTCGTAACGTTGGCCGGCACAGAGGCAGACAGCGACTCACGACCCGTGAGGGAGTTTTCGGTAATGGTCACATCGCCAACGGTAGCTGCGCAGAAGTCAGCAATCCGGCCTTCAAAATCTTCCGAGTAGGTACCGTTGTTGGCCGTATTGATGGTTTGTACAGCCGTGTTATTGCTGTTGTTCCGGTCAGGAGTGGTAGTGGAACCAATGTTGGCAGTGGTCGTCAGATCACCGGTTTGCGTTACGCGGGCCGTAACGGTGAGGGTCTGCGAGCTGCCGGCCGTCATTGCGCCAATGTTCCATACGCCGGTACCGCTGTTGTACGTAGTGCCGGTAGGCGCGGCGGCGCTGACGAAGGTAAGGCCGGTTGGCAACAAATAATCAACCGTAACCCCCGCGCCAACGGCGGAAGAGGAGGCTACTACGGTGTAGGTAACCGTTTGTCCCACGCGGTAAGGGCCGAGCGTCGGCCGCTGCGTTACGCTGAAGTCGGAAGGAGTGGCAATGGTCGATACAACCGGAATGGTGTACGTAGCCGTGTTCGACGACGTCAGAGTCAAATCATCAGTAGCCTTATAGGTGAAGGTGCGGTTGCCGGTCGTGCCGTTGGGCGAGAAAGTGAGGTTGCCGGCATCGGCAGCGGCGATAACCTGGTTTAGGGTTACGTTGGCGCCGTTCAGCTTCAGCGTGCCGTTGCCGGGCAGCGATAGAATCGTGAAGCTGGCAACGGTAGCATCGCCTTGGGGGTCGGTGCCCTGTAGGGGCTCAATAGGGTTGTCCGTCGTGTTGATTGTCAGGGCGCCGGTCGTGACGTTGACGGCCGTGGGGGCCGCGTTGACGACGGTCGTAATCTGCGCGGCGGGCGTGGTGCCGTTGTTGTTGCCCGCTACCGGGTCTGAGGTGTCAGCCGTGTTGCGGGCCGTGCCGGTAACGGTGCTGTTAGGCATGAAGAACGATACCTTGTTGGTCACTGAGGCACCGCTGGCCAGCAGGGGCGTGGTGTTGAACGTCACGATGCCGGTGTTGGCCACGTAAGTGCCATTGGTCACGCTCACGCCGTTGGAGAAAGGCGGCAGCTGAATCGTGGGAACCACGTTGTGCGCCGCGTCCAAGCCCGAGAGGTTGGTGGTCGTGGCAGTGTAGGTTACCAGGGTGTTGAAGTTGGCGTAGGTCGGGCCGCTGATGGTGGTAGCGACGTCGGCCTGCTCGCACCAGGTGAAGGCGGAGATGTACACGGCCTGGGTGCCGGGGTTGGCAATTTCGGTCTGCAGGTTTTTGTAAATCAGTTCCAGACGAACGATGGGCTCGGTGAAGGTGATGGTCACGTTGCCGTCGGGGCCAAACGTACCGCCCGTGCCGGTGGCCGGGTTGGTGCGGCCCGTGATGCGGTTGTTGCCGCTGAAGAAGTTGTTGCCGTTGGGGGCCAGGGAAATGTCACCGGCGTCCAAGCGGACAATCGTGCCGTCGGCCCGGTAGCCGTTGAAGGTCACGTCATCGATGAAGGCGCTGCCTTCCGCGGCCGTACCCTTGTCCAGGTCACCCATGGTGAAGCTGAAGTTGTTCAGCGCCCGGTTGAAGTAGAAGTTGGCCGTGCTAGTCGTGTTGGCCGTCGAGGTGTAGTCCGTAAACCAGTCCAGGGCGTAGCCGGGGCTTGCGGCGCGGTAATCCACGGTGAACTGGGTTTCGCCAGCGGCGGCCGTAGACGAATAGCCGCTCACGCCGTTCAGGTTGTTGGAAATCGTGACCGAGCTGTTGGTAACGGTTGCCGTCCGGTTGGTTTTCCAGTTTTCACCGTCGGTACGGGTCGTGAAGTCGAACACGGAAGCCTGGCCGCAGGTGGCCTTGTTAACCGGAATGCCCAGGCGGCCCGTGTTGGTCGACGTGTTGCCGCTGTTGTCGATGGTGACGAAGCTGGCAATGGCATCGGTACCCGAATAGCCCGCCGCGGGCCGGAAAGCCAGCGTGGTGGCCGCCGAGTAGGTGTAGTTCTGACCCGTAGCTGCGGCGGCGCCGTTCACGAACAGGGCACCCGTGGCAGCATCCGGCAGCTGGGTGAAGCGGAACGAGCTGATCGAACCGTCCGTGTCAATCTGCCGCCAGGCGGTTGGGTCGCGCAGGTCCTGCAGCATCCCGTTGCCAATCAGCGTGGGGTTGGTGTAGTCCCGGGCTTCCGGCGGGAGGTTGTTGACTACCTGGAAGGAGTAGGTAGCCGTGTTGGAAACTTCGTTGTTGGTATCGGTGGCGCGGAAGGTGAAGCTGCGCGCGCCGACGGCGCCGGTGGTCGCAAAGGCAATATACTGGGCCTGGTTGGCCGAAACCGTCATGCCTGCCGTCACCTGGATAAACTGGCTGATGGCCGCGTTGGCCGTGTACAGCGTGCCGTTGGCGGGAATCGTCACGAAGGTGAAGGTGTTCAGGTTGCCGTCGGCGTCGGTGGCGGCCAGGCCGCGGTCCATCTGCACGAGGTTACCGTCGTTCTTCACCAGCGTCGGGGACGTGACGTTGGTGGCCACGGGAGCCGTCGCCGGCTTGCCGAAGCCCGTACCCTGCAGGGGCTGCTTGGCCGTCGGCTTCACCGGGGGAAGAAATGCGGCGGGGAGCAGGGCCTCCGCGGCGGGGCCGCTGAAAGCACCCCGCGACAGCCCCAGGGCCGGAACGGCCGGGGCCTGTTCGGCGGCCGGCTGAGCACTATTTACACGCGGTAGAAATTGTTGAGCCCTGGATTGTTGCAGGGGTGTCAATGTCACACCAAGCAACAAGGCTGCTGTTAAGCGTAAGATTGTTTTCATGAAAAATTACAAAAAGAACAAGAAAGGTTGCAAAAGAAGAGTGCTGAGCACAAGGTCTGCGTACGAAAGTGCAAACTTACTCTGTGTAAATTAATTACGTAGGATTTTTCCCATAAATCTTGCTGAATATTTATCCGCGCCATTGGGTTATTAGCTGAATATTGAACAAAATCCGGGCTCCAGCGTACGGCAGCGCCGATTATGGTGGTCCAGCCAAACCAAGTCCAGCAACTGCCCAAGCGCGGCATTCGACAATAGTTGGCAAGAAGCGCATCACAGAGGGCAGGGCTAAGGCAAACAACGTGAGAAAACACTCCGGACCTATGGCGCGCGGCGGCGGCTAGAGCCCAGCTACAAACTTACTTCTTTGGTCCCAGAGCCGCCCTAGGTTCTCGCTGAACAACCCTGATTACTCGGTGAATGGAAGCTGGACAATACCGAACGGCAGATGGCTCCGCGCCAGCCCTCGGTCCTGCCGCGGACGTACCGCCCGATACATACTACGGCCCGCCCCAAACGGATTTCGCCCGAAGGCTCAGCGCGTCATATTCCTATGAGGCTCTGGTCTTTCGGGCGAAAAATCGCTTTGCAAAGGGCTAGTAACTGCGGTTGCGGCCGCTGCGGGCCACGAGCTGGAGCAAGTCGTGGTTAAAGCCGGCTTGGTGAACCAAGTCTTCCAGCTCCAGGTGCAGGCGGTACTTCCAGAAGTGGGTGGGGTTGGCCGGCACGTTGATCTGCTCGTCCAGCGGGTTGGCCCGGCGCAGGTCCCGGTCCATGGCCAGCAGATCCTGGAGCGGGAATATGGCCCACATAGCCGGGGAGTGCAGGTGCTGGGCCGTGATTTCGCGGGCTACCCAAGGCTCGCAGTGGTAGGGCGCACCCTCGCCCCAGTGGCCCAGAATGGTTTCGAAAAAGCGCTGGGTCCGCTGCGGGTCTTCTTCCCACCAGCCGCGCACGGTGCTCATGTCGTGGGAGCCGGGGCTGACCACCGACAGGTAGGGAGCCGCGTCGGGGTGGCCGAACTCCACCTTGGGGTCGGAGGGCATGCGCTGGATGTTGAGCCCCAGCATGCCCAGGGCCTTCATCACGCCCGGCACCGAGGCCGGTACCATGCCCAGGTCTTCGCCGCAGATGAGCATGTCGGTGGCGTAGCGCACGGGCGGCAGCTTCACCATGCCCTGCTCCCGCCAGAAATCCTCGTGGCGGCGGTAGAAGTAGTCGTTGTAGATGTCGGCCATGCGGTGCCGGTCGGCATCGTTGAGCTCCCGGAACGAGTAGCTCTTGTCGACGGTGATGCGCGGGTGAAACTCGTCGGGGCCGGTCTGCACGAACAGCACCTCGTTGCAGAGCTTGTAAAGGCCCGTGCGCAGCCAGAGCAGGTGCTCGGCGGCGCTGGGCTCGGCGGCGAGCTTGAGCTCGAAGGCGGCTTCAATCTCGCGCTGGGTCTGGTAGCCTGCCTTCAGCAGGAAAGCCCCGTAGCCGACGTCCTGCAGAAACTCGTTTTTGACGGCTTCGGCCTGATCCTTAAAGATATCGGTTAGGATGTGCCAGCGGATGTAGGGCTGGCAGAGGCGGCCGTAGTCGAACCAACCCAGGCGCTGCCCAATCTCGGCGCGCGACATCGGCAGGGCCGGCGAGAAGTGTCCGAGCAACCCTTCTACCGAATGCGCCGGCATTTCCCAGATGCGGAAAAAGCCCAGAATGTGGTCGATGCGGAGCGTGTCGAAGTAGCGGGCCAGGTGGCTCATGCGCTGCTTCCACCAGGTGTAGCCGTCCTGGGCCATTCGTTCCCAGTTGTAGGTCGGGAAGCGCCAGTTCTGGCCCGTGGTGGAGAAGTCGTCCGGCGGGGCGCCGGCCTGCTGGTCCATGTGGTAGAGCTCGGGCTGAGTCCAGGCGTCGACGGAGTGACGGTAGATGCCGATGGGCAGGTCGCCCTTGAGCACCACCCCGCGCTGGCGGGCGTAGTCCACGGCTTCGAGCAGCTGCTTGTCGAGGTGAAACTGGGTGAAGAAGTGCACGCCCACCTCGTCGAAGTCGGGCTGGCTTTCGTCGGTAAAGGAATCCAGGTTCTGCGGGGTCTGAAACTCGGCGGGCCACTGCGAGAAGTCGGCCGTGCCGAACTGGTCGCGCAGGGCGCAGAAGGCGGCGTAAGGCACCAGCCAGCTTTTTTGCTCCTCGCGGAAGGCTTTAAAGGCCGGGTCGGCCAGAAACTGCTTTTTCTCCTGCTGATAGAGCTTCTTGATAAACCGCCACTTGGCTTCCATCACCGGCTCGTAGTCCACGAAGTCGCGGCCGTTGAGCTCGGTGCGCAGGCGTTCCAGCTCGGCTTGGTCGGTGGGGTCGGCCAGCTCGGCAATGGCGTCCAGGTTCAGGTACTGCGGGTGCAGGGCAAACACCGAAATGGCCGCGTAGGGGTACGAATCGACCCAGGTGTGGGTGGCGGTAGTATCGTTGATGGGCAGAATCTGCACCAGCTTCAGACCGGTGCTCACGGCCCAGTCGACGAGCAGCTTCAGGTCGGGAAACTCGCCTACGCCCAGTCCGCGGCGGCTGCGCAGGGCAAATACGGGCAGGGCTACGCCGGCTCCGCGCCAGTTGCCGGTGGGGTAGCGGAAATTCTCATCGGCCAGCACGCGCAGGGTTTTGCGCTCCGCCGAGGCCGAAATCACCCGGTCGTCGCCGCTTTCCAGGTGCAGAATCTTTTTCTCGCGCGGGTCCCAGATGCCGTACTTGTACTGAGCGGTGCGCTCGGGGTATTCCAGGGCCACGTCGGCCGTCCAGGTCGGGTAGCGCTGGTCCGAGAGCACCACGGCCTTGCGGGCGTCCCAGGCGCCCAGGGCCGGGTCGGAGCCGAGCACGCAGAGCTGGTGGTCGGAGTCGACGCGGGGGGCGTCGAGCTGGAAGCGCACCACGGAGTCGGCGAGGCGGGCCGTGGGCTTCTCGGGGGCCGCAGCCGGGGTGGGGCGGCGCATCAGGGCTTTGGTAAAGGCAGCCGTGTGCAGCTCGTTTTCGGGCTGGGCCGCCGGGCGCCAGTAGTCGGCCAGCACGAGGCGGCTGAACTGCCGGCCGTCGTAGCTCACCGTACGGTTGGGGCCCCATTCCCAGTCCTGGCTGCCGGTGCGCTCATCGAGCAGCACGTACTTATACTCTACCGTGCCGGCCTGCTCATCGGGCAAGCTGATTTCCTGGCTCCAAAGGCCCGCCGCGGGCTGGTAGTGCAAGCTCAGGGCGTGGTCGAGGTTCCAGGCACCCAGCGCGGGTGCGGAGCCGCAGACCACCAGGCGCTGGCCCCAGGTGGTGCGGAAGGGCAGAGTAAAGCGAAGAATCATAGGGCGGGAATTCGAATGGGGGCGAAAGATACTAGAGTCTAGGGGGAATCGGGTGTAATCGGGGCCCGGAAAACGTAAATATTTAACGCAACTAATCCGGGGTGAAACGGCGAACCCGGCCCGGTACCGGCGCCCCGCGGTCCGCCCCGAAACCACCCGCCGTTTTCGGGGTCCTAAGCTGAGCCCTACCGCCTTCCGGCCGGCAGCCGGCCAATTCAGAGCCAACCCCGGCGCGGTTTCCTGCGTTTGGACGAACGGAACTTTACGCTTTTTGCCCTATCAACACCTTGCCTACTTACGTTCGTCGCGCCCTCTACGTCATTCTCGGCCTGCTGGCGCTGGTGCTGCTGCTCGTGGTGGTGGCCGTGGTGGCCCTGCAGTTTCCCGCCACCCAAGACTTTGCCGCCCGCCAGGCCGAGAAGTACCTGCGCGGCAAGCTCGGCACGGAGGTGCGCATCGGAAAATTCCGCACCGACTTCCGCCACGCTATTTCCCTCGACAACGTGTATCTGGAAGACCAGCAGAAAGATACGCTGCTGGCTGTGGGGCACGTAGGGGTAGATCTGGACCTGTGGGCCCTGACCAAGTCGCAGATCAACGTGAAAAGCCTGGAGCTCAACGACGGCCGGCTGGCCATCAAGCGCACCGAGCCCGACAGCGTGTCGAACTACGACTTTATCGTGGACGCCTTCACCACGCCTGCCGACCCCGCCGCCCCGGTAGATACCACCGGCGGCTTTAAGTACGACATCGGCGACCTGCACCTGTCCAACATTTTCCTAACCTACCAGGACCAGGTCGACGGCAACGATGTGCGCACCAAGGTTGGGGATCTGGCCGTGACCATGGACGAGGTGGACGTGGACCGGTCCATTTACAAAATCAACTCGGCGGCGCTGAAGAACACCAGCATCGGCATCGTGCAGACCAAGGTGCCGCCGGACACGCCCTCCGAGCCGCTCACGCTCACGTTTGGGCTTAACTCGGCCGCGCTCAACAATGTGCGCCTGACTTACCGCAACCAAGTGGCGGCCCAGTTTATCAGCACCCGCATCGGGGAGGCCGAGGTGACGGCCGACAACATCGACCTGATCCACTCCCGCGTGGCCCTGAATCAGCTCAAGCTGCGCAACACCTCGGTGGCCTACGCCCAGAACGAGAACGTGCCCGTGGAGCAGCGCGTGGTGAACCCCGCCGAAGCCGTGCGCAACCTGAACGAGTCGGTAGAAAAAGCCACCGGCCAGGCCACCAGCTGGGTGGTGACGCTCAAAAAGTCCGATATCAGCGGCGTGGACGTGGCCTTCGACAACTTCGACGAGCCCGCCCAGCGCACCCGCCTGCCGGCTATGGACTACAACCACCTTAAGTTCACGGACCTGGTGCTCAACACGGAGAACCTGTTCTATTCCGAAAACCGCACCACCGGCCGCATCGTGAACCTGGCCGGCAAGGAAAAAAGCGGCTTTCAGGTGGAAAGTGCCCGGGCCGACGTGGTGTTCGACTCGGTGCAGACCCGCCTCGACAGCCTTGACCTGATTACGCCCCACACCCGCATCCGCCGCACCCTGGCCATGCGCTACAAGAGCCTCGACGCGCTGGCCGACGTGAAGCAGCTGCCCAACCTGGGTATCGAAGGCGACCTGCGCAACGTGCGCCTGGGCTTCCGCGACATCCTCTACCTGGCTCCCGACCTGGCCGGCACGGCACCGTTTAACACGGGACCCAACCAGTCGGTGCTGATCAGCGGGCTGGTGAACGGGCGCGTGGGCGACTTCCGGGTGAAGAATCTGGAGTTCGTGGGCTTCCGCAACACGATTCTGCGCGCCGACGGCCGCATTCAGGGTTTGCCCGAAACGGACCGCCGGTTGTACACCGACCTTAACATCAAGCAGTTTACGACCACCAACGCCGACCTGCAGAGTTTGCTGCCCAAGGGCACGATTCCGAAGGAGTACCGCCTGCCCGACCGGATGAGCGTGGCCGGCACTTTTAAAGGGCGCCCCACGGCCCAGGTGTTCGACGCCAACCTGCGCGCGACGACCTCCTTCGGCAACGCTACGGCCCAGGTGAACATGGGCGCCGGGCCGAAAGGGCAGGAGCCGATTACGGCCACCTTCGCCACCCAGGGCCTCGACGTGGGCAAGTTTCTGCGCGACCCGACTATCGGCAAGGTCACGGCTACCGGCCGCCTGAACGCCCGCGGCCTCGACCCGACCCAGATGCGCGGCAAGCTCGTGGCCAACGTGCAGAGTGCCCGCTACAACGGCTACAACTACCGCGGCATCACGGCCAACGTGGACATCGACCGGCAGCTGTATAAGGTGGACGCCAAGAGTAAGTCAGACCCCAACCTGGACTTGGACCTGCTGGCCACGGTGAACCTGCGCGACGCCAAGAACCCAACCTATACCGTGGACCGCCTGAATCTGCGCGGGGCCAACCTCACGGCCCTGGGCTTTTACACCGGCGGCGACCTGCGCATCCAGGGGGATTTGCAGGCCAACATCAGCGGCTCGGATCTGAACTCCCTCAACGGCACGTTTGGGGGCCGCCGCATCGTGATTGTCAAGGATAACCAGCCGTTTGCGTTGGATTCGGTGAACGGGCGCATCCTGCAGCGGCCGGGCCGCACCGAGGTCGACTTTGCCTCCAACGTGCTCGACGCCACGCTGCGCGGCAACACCCGCCTGGGTGACCTGGCCCTGGAGCTGCAGCGCCACCTCGACCGGTATTTCGACCTACCCGGGGTGCAGTACCGGCCGTCGGCTACCTACCGGCAGTTCACCTTCGAGGCCAACCTGAAGAATCCGAAGATTGCCACCCAGCTGGTGCCCGACCTCAAGCAGATTTCGCCTTTCAAGCTCACCGGCAGCTACGACAGCCGGGCGGCTAACCTGACCGTCGACAGCCGCATCCCGCTGATTAAGTACCAGACGTACACCCTCGACTCCCTGCGCTTCCACGTCGACTCCGACCCGCAGAAGCTCGACTACGCCCTCAAGCTGCGCCAGGCCCGCCAGGACACGACCCTGCGCCTGCCCAACCCCAGTCTGACCGGCAGCATTGCCGACAACAAGATTGGCACTAACCTGCGCATCGCCGAGTCGGACAGCGCCCAGAAGCTCAACCTGAGCGGGGTGCTGCAGGTGCTGAATCAGGGCGCGGCCTACGCCTTCAGCTTCGGGCCCAACCTGGTGCTCGACAACCAGCAGTGGACCGTGGCGCCCGGCAACGAGCTGCGTTACACCACCGCCACCGGCGCCATCCAGGCCAACAACGTCCAGCTCAGCCAGGGCAACCAGTCGCTGAAGCTCCAGACCCTGCCCGGCACCCAGTACCCGCTCCAGGCCCTGATTTCCAACTTCGACCTCAACGGCCTGGCCAAGTCGGCCGGCATGCCCGACTCGATGGTGGCCGGCACGCTCAACGGGCAGGCCGTGGCCTACAGCATCGGCAAGCCCAAGCAGGCCTTTACTGCAGACTTGAAGCTGACCAACTTCGCCTACAACAAGGCCGCCATCGGCGACATTGCCCTGCAGGCCACCAACCCCACTCCGGACCGCTACAACGTGGATGCCCGCCTGACCAACGCCACCGGTACCGACGTGCGGGCCGTGGGCTACTATTTGGCCACGCCGCCCAGCCCGATTGAGTTTGCCGTTACGGTCAACAAGTTCGACCTCAAGACCATTGAGCCCTTTTCGGCCGGGCAGCTGCGCGAAATGCTCGGCGGCATCACCGGCAACCTCGCCGTGACGGGCACCGTGGCCCAGCCCCAGATTCGGGGTGTGCTCACCACCACGCCCGACGCGGGCTTCACGCTCACCCAGCTCGGCGCGCCCTACCGCCTGGTTAGCCAGGACGTGACCTTCGGCGGCCGCGGGCTGGAATTCAGCAACTTCACCGTACTCGACTCGGTGGGCAACAAGGCCGTGGTGAACGGCAACGTGTACACCAAAAACTACGTCGACGACTTCCGCTTCGACCTGGAGGCTACTACCGACAAGTTCCTGGCCGTGCAAAGCACCCAGAACGAGAACCCGCTGTTTTGGGGCAAGCTTGTCGTGGACTCCGACTCGCGCATCACCGGCAACCTCACCCTGCCCGTGGTCAACACCCGGGCCGTGGTGGTCGAGGGCTCCGACCTGAAGGTGGCCGTGCCCAACGACGAGGCCGGCTTGGTGGAAAGTGACGGTATCGTCAAGTTTGTGGACAAAAGCGCCCCGCTCGATACCATGCTGGCGCGCAGCGTCAAGCTCGACTCGGCCGAAGCGGCGCCCGGCTACGATATCCGGGCCGTGGTGACGGTGAACGACAACACGCCCTTCACCATCGTTATCGACCCCGTTTCGGGCGACAACCTCAAGGTGTACGCCGCCGGCACGCTCAACACCAAGATTGACCCCAGCGGCAACATCACCCTCACCGGTCGCCTGGAAGTGACCAAGGGCAAGTACGCCATGTCGCTCTACGGCCTGGCTTCCCGGGATTTCGACATCGGTCAGGGCAGCTACATTCAGTGGAGCGGGGACCCCTATAACGCCCAGCTCAACGTGGCCGCCATCTACAACGTGAAGGCGCCGCCGGCCGAGCTGCTCTCGGCCCAGGGCGTGGAAGAGGAAACCCTCAAGGCCGTGGGCCGCAACCAGCTGCCCTTCCAGGTGTATCTGAACGTGACCGGGGAGTTGCTCAAGCCCGTTATCGGCTTCGACATCAAGCTGCCCGAGGAGGCCCGCACCGACTTGCGCGGCCCCATCGAGGCCCGCCTCACCCAGCTGCGCCAGCCCAGCGAAACCACCGAGCTCAACAAGCAGGTGTTCTCGCTGATCGTACTGAACCGCTTTCTGGCCCAGGACCCCTTCCAGAACTCCAACGGCAACTTCGTGGCCGACCAGCTGCGGGGCTCGGCCAGCCAGGTGCTCACCCAGCAGCTCAACAACCTGACCGGCTCCTACCTGTCGAATTTGGGCGTGGAGCTGGGCGTGGATTCCTACGCCGACTACTCCTCGGGCGCGGAGAAAACCCGCACCGACCTGAATGTGGCCGTGCGCCGGCAATTGTTTAACAACCGCCTGACCGTGCGCCTGGGTACCGACGTGCCCCTGGGCGGGGGCAACCAGGCTTCCACGGGGCAGAGCCAGGCCGGCCTGAGCGCCTTCGCCGGCGACGTGAGCATCGAGTACAACGTGCTGGCCAATGGCCGGATTCGCCTGCGGGCCTTCCGCAACAACGCCTACGGCGACATCGACGGCCAATTTGTGCGCACCGGGGCCTCGCTCATCTTCCAGCGCGACTACCAGACCCTGGCCGACCTGTTCCGCGGCATCGACAAGACGGTGAAGGAGGAAGTGAAACTGGAACGCCGCCGCACCCGCCAGGAGCGCAAGGCTGAGCAGGATTCCACCAAGGTGGCTGCCCCGCCCCTGGCCCGCCGCGACACCACTCGCGCTACTCCCCCCGCCGCTACCAGCCGCTAATCATCGTTTTTCGCCGCTTTATTTCGCTTTCGTCCGTGCTTGTACCCCGCCGCCTTTCTTCCGTTTCTTCCCTGCCGCGCCGCGGTCTGGCCGCGCTGACGCTGGCGCTGCTGGCTTCCTGCTCGGGTACGAAGTTTATTCCCGAAGGCGCCAAGCTCTATACCGGCAGCACGGTGAAGGTGAAGTCGGAGGCGCCCATCAAAAACGAGGCGGCCCTGGTCACGGAGCTCGAAGGCGTCGTCACGCCCAAGCCCAACTCCTCCATTCTGGGGCTGCGGCCCAAGCTCTACTTCTGGCACATGGGCGAGGGTAAAACCAAGGGCCTGGGCCACTGGCTGGCCGATAAGTACGGGGAAAAGCCCGTGCTGCTCAGCCAGGCCGACACCCAGAAAGTGAAGCAGCTGATGGTCAACCGCCTCAACAACAACGGCTACTTCAAGCCCAGCGTGGGCAGCAAGATCCAGACCAAGGGCCGCACGGCTTCCATCGACTACACGGCCCTGGTGGGTAAGCCCTACCTGATCAAGGAAATCCACTTCCCCGAGGGCGACACGCTCCTGACCCGGGCCATCCGGGCCACCGAGCCGGGCACGCTGCTCAAGGTTGGCGACCCGTACAGCCTGCAAACCTTTATCAACGAGCGGAACCGTATCGACGGCGTGCTCAAAAACCAGGGCTATTACTACTTCACCCCCGACTACCTGCTCTTTGAAGTCGACAGCACGCTCGACAACCAAGCCAACGTGTACCTGAAGGTGAAGGGCTCGGTGCCGCGCCGGGCCGCCAAGCCCTACGTGCTCAGCCGCGTGACGCTGAACACCGACTACTCCCTGTCGGATACGGCCTCGCTGGGCCGCAAGCCCATCATCTACCAGAAGTACCGCTACTTCCCCGATGAGGAGGTGTTCAAGGCCAAGGCCATTACCAACGCCACCTTCCTGTACCCGGACAGCGTGTACCGCCGCCGCCGCTCCGACCAGACCCTGAGCCGCTTGATGAGCCTGGGCACGTTCAAGTTCGTGGACATCCGCTTCCGCCCCGACCGCGCCGTGCCCGACTCGGCCGGCTTTGGCCACCTGATCAGCAACGTGCGCATGACCCAGCTGCCCAAGAAAAGCCTGCGGGCCGAGGTGCTGCTGGTCAGCAAGAGCAACGGCTTCGTGGGGCCGGGCTTCCGTATCCAGTTTCGCAACCGCTCGGCTCTGCGCGGGGCCGAGCAGTTGCTGGTGAACGTGACGGGCTCGTTTGAAAACCAGACCAAGGCCGGCTCCAACACCATCGGCCTGACTTCCTACGAGCTCGGCGCCGATGCCCAGCTCGTGGTGCCCCGCCTTATCACGCCGCCCTTCGACATCCGGCTGCGCAACTCCGACTTCCAGCCCCGCACCACTTTCGGAGCCGGCTATAAGTACGTGGAGCGCCTGCAGGCCTTCCGCGAGGACGTGTTCAACCTCAACTACGGCTACACCTGGAAAACCAAGCTCACCAACGAGCAGGAGCTGCGCCCCATCGACTTGCAGTATATCCAGCTCAGCGGGACTTCCGACCAGTTCAAGCAGTTGCTGGCCGACCGGCCGTTCCTTGCCAACAGCTTCCGCCAGCAGTTTATCCTGGGCAGCAGCTACCGCTACACCTACAATCAGCAGGCCCTCGAGCAGCGCCGCAACCAGATCTACTTCAGCGGGGGCGTGGAAGTGTCCGGTAATTTGGCTTATCTGTTCAGCAGCCTCACGGGCCAGCCCCAGATAACCACGGCCAGCGGCGACAAGGCCTACACGTTGCTGGGCCAGCAGTTTGCCCAGTATACCAAAGTGGACCTGGAGCTGCGCAACTACTTCCGCACCTCCACCAACCCGACCAGCGGCAACAAGATTGCCACCCGCCTGCTGATCGGGGCTGGCTTGCCCTACCAGAACTCCAACGTGCTGCCCTACCTGAAGCAGTACGGCATCGGCGGACCCAACAGCGTGCGGGCTTTCCGGGCCCGCGGCATCGGGCCGGGGACCTACATGCCGACTACGGCGACCCAGGAAACCAATTACTTCTACGACCAGGTTGGTGACCTGCGCCTGGAGGCCAACGCCGAGTACCGCCAGGATTTGTTTCCCTACGTGAAGGGCGCTTTGTTCGTGGATGCGGGCAACATCTGGCTGGTCAATGAGGACCCGGCCCGCCTCGGCGGCAAGTTCAACCCCGGCACCTTCCTCAACCAGCTGGCCGTGGGCGCCGGCGCCGGCATCCGCATCGACGTGCAGTTCTTCGTCATCCGCCTCGACGCGGCCGTGCCCGTGCGCTACCCTGATGGCCGCACCACCGACCCCGACGGCGGCAAGCGCAGCACCGCCCCCGTCTACAACATTGCCATCGGCTACCCCTTCTAAGGAGCAATAATTTTGCTGTCCTGAGCGCCGTGTTGAACCTTACTCTGCGCCCTTGCTAACCCATAAAAATGAGCACAGCCCCTGACCGTTGGCGCGGTCAGGGGCTGTGCTCATTACTAGAGGCGTTGGAGCCGAGTGTAGAAGGAGTGTTACCCTACCGGCCTTATTCAGGCCGACGGTTAGGTATGGTGCGCGGCCATGCGGCTATGGTAGGCCAGCACGTCTTCGGGGCCATCCTTTGCCATTTGCGGAGCCAGCACCTCGTTGGGCTGAAGCTGCCCGCCGGCCTGCCGGAAAGCGTCGTAGTGCGCCTGGTCCAGGAAGCCGGGCAGCTGATCCTGGGGGAGCCAGTCGCTGAGCAGGCTGGCGAAGTCGAGCCCCTCGAAGGTGGCGTAGGTGCCCGCAGCAGGATCGAGCAGGCCGATGGGGGCGTCGGTGCCTTCGTCGGTGGTTTGCTCGGCCACCAGCAGCATGCCGTAAGCATTGCGGCCAATGACGGTCCGCTCCACACCCGGCGTCAGTCGGTGCGCCCACAGGTCCAGAATGGGGGTGAGCCCGGGCAGCTCGGCCCCAAACAGGTACAGAAACCCGTTGCGATACCAGCCCGCGCCCACCTCGTCGTACATCATCCGCCACAGGCTCTTGTCGAACTTGTCGGCGAAAAAGTCGCCGGGCGGCACGGCGGGCTCAGGGCGGCCGAAGTGGTGGGTGAAAACAGAAATTTCGGGCTCGTCGGACATAAAGGAAAAGTTGCGGGCCGCAAGATTGCGAAGGGAATATTGTTCAGCCCCGCCCGGAACCGAACCAGTTGGGCTCTAAACCTAATCAGTTGGTTTCAAAGGTAAACCAGTTCGGTTTCGAGGTGAACTAGTTGGGTTCCGAGACGAACTGGTTCGGTTCGAAGGTAAACCAGTTAAGTTCTGAACTAAGCTAGTTCGGGTCCGAGGTGAAGTAGTTGGGTTCAAAGGTAAACCAGTTGGGTTCCGAACCCAACCAGTTGGCTTCCGAGCATCCCAGGTGGAGATAGTAGTCGAAAAAAGCCCCGGCACGGATGGGCGCCGGGGCTTCGTCAGTCTGTACTAGCCGGCAGTTATGCCAGCTCCCGGGCCTTTACCCGGGCTTCCAGGTCTTCGCGGGAGGCATTGAGGGCCTTAGTCGGAATCACCGTCACCACCACGTACTTGGACGTAGGTGTGTTGCTGGTTTTGGCCACGCTGGCAATGGGCACCAGCGGGTTGGCCTCGGGGAAGTAGGCGGCCACGTTGCCCTTCGGAATGTCGTAGGGAATAGCCAGAAACTTCTCCACCGTGCGCTCATCACCCTGGAAGTGGCTGGTGATGTCGATGAGGTCCTTGGCCTTGAGCCCCCGGTCGGCCATGTCCTGGCGGTTCATAAACAGCACCCGCCGCTCTCCGTGGATGCCCCGGTACCGGTCGTTGTAGTCGTAGATGGTGGTGTTGAACTGGTCGTGGCTGCGCACGGTCATCAGCACGAGTTGGTCGGGCTCCAGCTTGTACTTCTCCAGCTCGGTGGTGGTGAAGTTGGCCTTGCCGTTCTTGGTGGTGAATTTCCGCTCCCGGGGGCCGTTGGGCAGATAGAACCCGCCGGGCCGCCGCAGCTTCTCGTTGAAATCCTCGAAGCCCGGAATGACGCGGCTGATGTGGTCCCGGATGACGTCGTAGTTCTCGGTCATGGCCACCCAGTCGGCAATGTTGATTTTGTCGCCGAGGGTGGCAATGGCCACGCCGCAGAGGATGGCTACTTCGCTCATCATCTGCCCCGGCAGCGGCACCAGCACGCCCTTGTTCTGACTGACCACGCCCATCGAATTCTCGCAGGACGTCATCTGGTGGCCGCTTTTCTGCATGTCCACGTCGGCGTGGGTGAAGCAGGGCAGCAGTAGGCTGGTTTCCCCCGTCACGAGGTGGCCGCGGTTGAGCTTGGTGCCCACAAACACGGTCAGCTTCTGCTTGCGCATACCCTCGGCAATGACTTCGGTGTCGGGGCCGGCGGCCAGCAGGTTGCCGCCCAGGCCGAAGTAGACCTTGGTTTTACCCTTATACATGGCCTTGATGGCCTCCACCGTATCGTAGCCGTGCTCGTAAGGGGGCTGGAAGTTGAATTCCTGACCCAGCTTGTCCTGGAACTCCTTGGTGGGCTGCTCCCAGACGCCCATGGTCCGGTCGCCCTGCACGTTGGAGTGGCCCCGCACCGGGCAGGTGCCGGCCCCGGGCTTGCCGATGGCGCCCTTCAGCAGATGCAGGTTCACAATTTCCTGGATGGTCTGCACGCCCTGGCGCTGCTGGGTCACGCCCATGGCCCAGCAGGTGATAATCTTCTGCTTGCGGGCCAGCATGTTGGCGGCCTCCAGCAGCTGCGCCCGGGAAATGCCGCTGAGCTCCTCAATGTCTTCCCAGCTCGTGTTGCGGATGTTCTGCTCAAACGAGTCGAAGCCGGTGGTGTACTTATCGATGAAGGGCCGGTCTACAACCAGGCCCGGGTTGGCGTCCTCGGCTTCGAAGAGGTGCTTCATAATGCCGCGCAGCAGGGCCATGTCGCCATCCACGCGCACCTGCAGAAACAGGTCCGTTATCTGGGTGCCGTCACCCATCAGCGCGCCCAGGGCCCGGAGCGGATTCATGAAGTCCTGGGGATTCTTGAA
The DNA here is from genome assembly GCF_004167665.1 of Hymenobacter persicinus. Lineage (GTDB taxonomy): Bacteria > Bacteroidota > Bacteroidia > Cytophagales > Hymenobacteraceae > Hymenobacter > Hymenobacter persicinus. The sequence continues at coordinate 27,171 of NZ_SEWE01000032.1, forward strand.
GTGGTTCAGCCCCGCCTCAAACAGCGGGTTGACGGCAATAATCTGGGCTCCGTTGCGCTTGGCCTTCTGCAAGGCCGTGAGCATGCGCGGGTGGTTGGTGCCCGGGTTCTGTCCGATGATGAGGATGACCTCGGCCTCGTGGATGTCGTTGAGCGTGACCGAGCCCTTGCCCAGACCTAGCGTGGGGCTCAGGGCCGCCCCGCTGCTCTCGTGGCACATGTTGGAGCAGTCGGGCAGGTTGTTGGTGCCGAGCAGCTTGGCAAAGAGCTGGAACAGAAAGGCCGGCTCGTTGGGCACCTTGCCCGAAGTATAAAACAGCGCCTCGTTGGGCGAGGCCAGGGCGTTGAGGTTGTCAGCAATGATTTTAAACGCCTCCGCCCACTCGATGGGCGAATAGTGGTTGTCGCCGGGGCGCACCACCATCGGGTGAGTGAGGCGGCCGGCGTTGTTCTGGTCCCGGTCCGTCATCTGCGACAGTTCGGCCAGGCTGTGCTTGGCAAAAAACTCGGGGCCGGCGGCTTTGTCGTCGGCGTCGGAGGCGGTGGCTTTGGCGCCGTTTTCGCAAAACTCGGCCACCGAGCGGTGGTCGTCGGGGTCGGGCCAGGCGCAGGAAGAGCAGTCGAACCCGTCCTTCTGGTTCATTTTCAGCAGCCCGCGGGTGCCCCGGCTCAGGCCGGCCTCGCCCCAGTTGAACTCCATGGACTTGATAACGGCCGTCACGCCGGCGGCCACGCGCTGCTGTTCTTCCAGGCGCAGGCCGGTCAGGGCTTCGGGCGGCTGGGCCAGGATGGGATGCTTGTATTTGGCGTTGGCCACGTCGGGAGCTTTGATGTTGGATTCGTCGCGCTGGTGCTGGGGGTCGGGGCGGTAGTGGTCGGGGGCGGGCGCCTCGCCCTGACCGGGCCGTTCCCCGCTTTTGGGAGTGTTGGCTTCAGCGCCCTGCTGTTGCGTTTTGCCAGCCTGGCTGGGGTCTTCGGCGGGAGATTTTTCCATGACGGGAGGTGGCAAAGTGAAAACGAAGGAGTGAGAAACCTAGCCGCGGGTTAATGTCGGCAGTCCAGGTCTTTTTCAACCAGAATACGCAAGGTCTGGTTTTCGGCTACCAGCAAGGTGGCTGCCAAACCGTTCTGGTCGGTGCCGGTCCAGTGGGCGGCCAGCGTGGCAGGCACCTTCACCGTGACGGCTCCGGCCCCGTAGGTTACCCGAAACTCCTCGGATTCGGCCCGTTCCAGGGCGTAAGTCAGGGTGTCGGTGGCCGTGGGACCCAGGGGCAGGGCGACGGCCACCCGGCCGGTGGCGGCAAACTGCTGCACCTCAGCTTCGGACAGGCGCAGACGTAAGGAGTTTTCTTCGAGGCGAAGCTTCACTGGGTGGAATTCTGAAGGGTGAACTACGAATGCTGGATTACGCAGAGTTGGCGGAAAAGGCGAAAGCAAGCCCTGCTAATTCAGTATTCATGTTTTAAGAATTACCCCGGATGCGCCAGGGGTGGGTGTACACGTTGTAGCGCTGCTGGCGCACGAAGCCGCAGAGCGTCATGCCGAAATCCTGGGCGGCCCGCACGGCCAGGGAGCTGGGTGCGCCCACGGCCGCCATGATGGGAATCCCGGCCACGGCTGCTTTCTGCACCAGCTCAAACGAAGCCCGCCCGCTCACGAGCAGCACGTGCTGGTGCAGGGGCAGCTGGTCGGCGAGCAGCGCGGCCCCAATCACCTTGTCGAGGGCGTTGTGGCGGCCCACGTCTTCGCGGAGCAGGAGCAGCTCCCCGGCGGGGGAAAACAGCGCCGCCGCGTGCAGGCCGCCGGTTTGCTCAAACAGTTCCTGGGCCGCCCGCTGCCGCCCGGGCAACTCGTGAATCACGGACGCCGCCACGTGGGGGCCATCGGCGGGCAGCACGGGGCAGGCGGCGGCGTGCACGGCCTCAATGCTGGTTTTGCCGCAGACCCCGCAGCTGCTGCTGGTGTAGAAGTGGCGCTCCAGCCGCGGCATATCCAGGGGCAGGCCCGCGGCCAGCTCGGCCCGGACCACGTTTTCGCGCTCCTCGGCCTTTTCCACATCGGGGCAATAGAGGACGCCGGTCAGCTCGGCGCGGCTGCGGATGAGCCCCTCAGTGAGCAGGAAGCCTGCCGTCAGCTCGAAGTCGTGGCCCGGCGTGCGCATCGTCACCGACAAGGTGCGGTGCTCCCGCTGCCCCGCCGGCCCGTAGCCCAGCCGGATTTCCAGGGGCTCCTCGGCGGCCAGCACGTCGGAGGCCTCGGTCAGGTGGGTACCCGCCACTTTCTGGATGGTGGCGTACTCGTAGCTGGTCGGCGGCAGGAAGGCTTTCACGGGAGAATTATGAATGCTGAATTGGTACTTACGGGCTTCCGGCGGGCTTGGGGAAAGGGCTGAAGAAAGCCGAGGGCGGGCCGAAGGGTAACTTTTAAGTTGGGGCGTAAGTTTAGAACCAGAGCTGAATTCGGAAACGCGCCTGCTGCGAATTCCGAATGCACAGTCCAGATTTAAAATTCTCCGCAATGCTTACTCCCGACGAACGGCAGCGCTACCGCCGCCACCTGCAGCTGCCCGAAATCGGGGACGCCGGCCAGGAAAAGCTCAAGGCGGCCCGGGTGCTGGTGGTGGGTGCCGGCGGCCTGGGCTGCCCGGTACTCCAGTACCTGGCCGCGGCCGGCGTGGGCACGCTCGGCATTGCCGACGACGACCAGGTCGAAACCAGCAACCTGCAGCGCCAGATCCTGTTCGGGTCCGCCGACCTGGGCCAGAACAAGGCCGAGGCCGCCGCCCGGGCCGTGCAGCGCCTCAACCCACTGGTGCACTGTCAGGTATATCCGCACCGCATCGACCGGGCCGCCGTGCGCGAGCTGGTGGGCCGCTACGACGTGGTGGTGGACGGCTCCGACAACTTCCCGACCCGCTACCTGCTCAACGACGCCTGCGTGAGCACCGGCCGGCCCCTAATTTCGGGCGCCATCTACAAGTTTGAGGGGCAGGTGTCGGTGTTCAACTACGCCGGCGGCCCCAGCTACCGCTGCCTGTTTCCGACCCCGCCCTCGGCCACCGAGGCGCCCAACTGCGACGCCACCGGCGTGCTGGGCGTGCTGCCGGGCTTGATTGGCTGCGCCCAGGCCAACGAGGCGCTGAAGGTAATTCTGGACCTGGGCGAAGTGCTCAGCGGCCGGCTTTGGGTGTTCGATGCCCTCTCGTTTCAAACCCGCATCCTGAAGTTTCCGCGCCACGCCGAGCGGGCCCGCATCAGCCTCGAAACTGCCGACCCCGCCGACTACGCCGAGCTCTGTCAGCCCGGCCTGGCCAGCCTGACGGCGCCCCAGCTCCAGCTGCAGCTCAGCTCGGCCACCCCGCCCTTTCTGCTCGACGTGCGCGAGCCCGAGGAGTACGCCACCTGCCACCTGCCCGGCGCCACGCTGGTGCCGTTGGGCAGCCTGGAGCACAGCCTGGCCCGGATTCCGCGTCACCATCCGGTGGTGGTATATTGCCACCGCGGGGGCCGCAGCGCCCAGGCCATTGCTCGCCTGCAGCACGAGTTCGGCTTCGACAACCTGCTCAACCTGCAGGGCGGCATCCAGGCCTGGGCCGAAACCGTCGACGCCGACATGCCGCAGTATTAGAGCCGTTTTTTCTCCTGATTCCTCCCTTTTTTCGTGCCGCTTACCGCTCCTCCCGCCGTTCCGGCCCGCCCCCGCATCCGCTTCGACCGCAACGAGCTGGCCGGGGCCTTTGGCGACCTGGGCACCGACCTGCCCCTGCTCATCGGCATCATTGCCGCTTCCGGCGTCGATAGCGCCGGGGTACTGATTGTGTTCGGGCTGCTGCAGGTGTTTTCGGGGCTCTGGTACGGTATGCCCATGCCAGTGCAGCCGCTCAAGGCCTTTGCGGCGCTGGTTATTGCCCAAAAGATTCCCGGCCGCATCATCTTCGGGGGCGGCTTGGCCATTGGGCTGAGCATGCTGGTGCTGGCCGCCACCGGCCTCATCGACGCCCTGGCCCGTCTGATTCCCAAGCCGGTCATTCGCGGCATTCAGTTCGGGCTGGCCTTGCAGCTGGCCACGCTGGCGCTCAAGGAGTACGTGCCCGCCGACGGCCTGCCCGGTTTTGCCCTGGCCGCGGCGGCGTTTCTGATTACGGTGGTGCTGCTCGGCAACCGCCGCTGGCCCGCGGCCCTGGTCGTTATTGCCCTGGGCGTGGCGTATGCGCTGGTTTTCAAGCTCGATCTGGCCACGGCCCAGAAAGCCATCGGCCTGCACCTGCCCGGGTTCCACATCCCCGGGCGCGCCGACATCCTGACCGGGGCCGTGCTGCTGGCGCTGCCCCAGATTCCGTTGTCGCTCGGCAACTCGATTTTAGCCACCAAGCAGGTGCTCACCGACCACTTCCCCGAGCGCAAGGTCACGGTGCGGCAGATCAGCTTCACCTACGCCTGCATGAACCTGGTGGCCCCGTTTTTCGGCGGCTTTCCGGTCTGCCACGGCTCGGGCGGACTAGTCGGCCACTACGCCTTCGGGGCCCGGACCGGCGGCTCGGTGGTGCTCTATGGCAGCCTGTTTCTGGTGCTGGGCCTGTTTTTCAGCCAGGGCTTTGCCGAAGTCGTGCAGATCTTCCCGCTGCCGGTGCTGGGCGTGTTGCTGCTCTTCGAAGCCCTGACCCTGGCCGCCCTGCTCCGTGACATCATCATCTCGAAAGCCGACCTGACGGTGGCCCTGCTCGTGGGCTTGCTCTGCGCGGGGCTCCCCTACGGCTACCTGGTTGGGCTGCTGGCGGGCACGGCAGTGTATTACGCTATGCGTCAGGGCTGGATCGGCTTGGGGAAGTAGGGGTAGTATTTCAGCTCCAGCTTTTTGAGCTTCGGCAGCCGCCGCAAGTTCACGTCGGCAGAGTCAAGCCCGTTGTCTTGAACATTTAGTTCTTCCAACGGCAACTGATAAATAACCTCGGGCAATTTGTTGGCAAGACCACCTTTCAAATTGAGTTTCCGCAGCCGTGGTAGGGCCAGCAGGGCGTCAAGATCCGTCATTTGGTTGCGGTGTTTATCGTTCCAGAAGCCCTCCAGCCCCAATACCTCCAGCTGTTGAAGTCGACGGATGCTTCCGGGCACTATCCGGAGGTTGGCATTGCCCAGGGAGAGTTTCCGCAGGCTGGTCAGGCCATTCACGGCTTCCGGATACCGCACTAGGCGATTATCATCGAGGTTGAGCACGCGCAAGCTTTTCAGCCGGCTGATTGAAGCCGGAATGCTGTCCAGGCGGTTGTATTCCAGATTCAGCTCCTGCAGGCTGTCGAGCTGGTAAAGTACCGTCGGGAATTCCGTCAGGTGATTGTAGCTCAGGTCCAGCTTTTTCAGGCGCTTTAGCTTCTCGAAGCCAGCTGGCAGACGCGGCAGGCCGCTCAAGTGCAGGCGTAGGCTGTCGAGATTATACAGCTCGCCCAGCCGGCTGTACAGCGTATCGGGGCCGCTGTCCCGGCCGTTGCGCTTCTCGTACTGAATTGCGTAGGTGGTCAGATCCAGTGACCTGACTTTCGCCGGCTCTTTCAGGGCCAGGCGTAGGTCATCATAATGGCCCTGAAAGTCCTTGCGAGTACGCTGGAAGTAGGTGGAATCCAGCCGGAAAGTAAACGTGCCCCGCACCAGGGGCTTCTGCTGCCCTTTCGAATTCACATACTGCAAATCGAGCCGCAGGCGGGGCTGAGTAGGCGAGTTGTTCAGCCGGGTAACGGTGCCCGTGATGTTCCGGAACTGCTCGAAGTGCCACGTGGCCCGGTCGTAGCCAATGACGGAAAAGGCCGAGTTGGGAACCGGCAGCGGCTGGCTGATGGGCAGATTGGCTATTTGCTTGACGCGTACAAACAGCTCTTTGCTATACCAAGTGTCACTGATGTAGGGCCGGGTAGAAGAATAGCTGTACTGCAACACTTCGAAGCGGCCACTATCCAGCTCCGTGCCGCCGATTATATCCGCCCGGCGCAGATACTTGGTCCGGGTTTGACTTTCCTGCCAGTGGAGTGTACGCCTATAAATTCTTTTCACAGGCTTGCAGGCCACCGCCACCTGCAAGCAACTGAAGAGCAGCCAAAAATTATAGTTTATCCGCACAGCTTACAGTTACTCTACATCGAAATGCTCTTCCCAACCCGAAATTTGCTGTTCTAAATTACAGCATTGCCAGCCATTTCTGCTCACGGGCCGGGCGCCATGCTATTCCGTTTTCCGTTCCAGCACCTCGTCAATCAAACCGTACTCTTTGGCCTCGTCGGCGCGCATCCAGTAGTCTCGGTCGGAGTCGTCGTGGATCTGCTGGTAGGTTTTGCCGGTACGGTCGGCGTAAATCTGGTAGAGCTCCTGCCGCAGCTTGACCACTTCCCGGGCCGTTATTTCGATGTCGGCCGAGGGGCCCTGCACCCCACCGGAGGGCTGGTGAATCATGACCCGGGCGTGGGGCAGGGCCGAGCGTTTGCCCAGGGCCCCACCGCAGAGCAGGAACGCGCCCATCGAGGCCGCCAGCCCGGTGCAGATGGTGGCCACGTCGGGCTGCACGTACTGCATGGTGTCGAAAATGCCCAGGCCGGCGTACACCGAGCCCCCGGGGGAATTGATGTAGAGCAGAATGTCCTTCTTGGCATCCACCGACTCCAGAAAGAGCAGCTGGGCCGTGATGATGTTGGCAATATTGTCGTCGACGGCCTGGCCCAGAAAGATGATCCGGTCCATAATCAGGCGCGAAAACACGTCGATTTCGGCGAAGCGGGTGGGCCGCTCCTCAATCACGGAGCGGGTCATGCCCGTGAGCTGGGGATAGAAGCGGCCTTCGAACTGGTGCTGGTACCGGTCGAGGCTGGCGCCGGACAGTCCCTGGCCCTGGACGGCAAATTTTCGGAATTCCTGGGAAATGAGCATGGAAAAGAAGGGGTTAGGAGAAGGCATGGTAAAGCCGGTCGGCCTTTTCAGGGGTCGAAAGCAAACGGTAGGAAAGCGGTAGAAAACTAGCGGCGGCCCAGCAGGTGGCTTAGGTGGTCGGTGGCAGTTTGCAGCCAGGTGCGGCGGCGGGTGGTGCGCTCCAAGTGGGCGTGAATCTGGCGCAGCTCATGGCGCAGCTGCTGGCGGCCGGCCTCGCGCAGGGCCTGGTAGAGCTGAACCTGCGTTTGGGCGTCGGCGGCCAGGTTGGGGTCGGTGAGCAGCTGAACCTGCCACTGGGCGGCCTCAGCGGGCGTGGGCCGGCCCAGCAGGTGGTGCTCAAGGTACTGCAAACGGTCGAGGGCGGGGCGCATGGCTTAGTGGGCTAGGGTGGCTACGGCGGCCCGCACCGACTTGCGCAGGCGCTCCAGGCACTTGAACTTCTGCACGGTGGCCGAGCGCACGCTGCCGTAGTCATGGGCCGCAGCAATCTGGTCCAGGGGCTGCTGGAAGTAGTAGAAGTCCAGCAGCAGGCTCTGGCACTTCTCCCCGAGGCGGGCCAGATAGTCGAGCACAGGCACGGAGGCAGGCTCATCCGCCGGGGTTTCGGCGGGCGGCTCGGGCTGGTTGGTGAGGTCGGTAAGGGGCAGGCGGGCGCGGCGGTCCAGCTCCTGCCGCCACCGGTTGCGGCTGATGCCCACCAGCAGCGTGCTCACCGAGGACGACAGCACGAAGGTGTCGGCCACGGCCTTTTCGTAGAAGATGACCATGGCGTCCTGGAAAATGTCCTGGGCATCCTGGGCCGAGCCTCCGTGCTGCTGCACGTAGCGGCGCACCAACGGAAAGGCCCGTTGGTAGATTCGGGTCATGGTGTGTTCTCGGTCGGTGAGCAGGGCCTGCCGGAGCGAGGCGGAGGTTTCGGTTTCCATAATACTGGTGCGCCTGGGAAGTGGGAGAGTGCCGTTCTGCCAGTTAATCGGCAAAAGCACGAACTATCACCCCCGGCCACCCCAAAAATTACCACTTACTTTTCACTCTGCGCCCCGCCACCCCGCCGCCGTGAACGAACGCAGGGACGCCGTGAGTCATCGGAGGAGCAGCGGGAGCCAGCGCAGGGCCGGTGTTAACGAACGTAGGGCCGGCGTGAACGAGCGCAGGGCCGGTGTTGGCGAACGTAGAGACGGCGTGAACTATCGTAGGGACGGTGTGAATGATCTACTGCAGGCCGTGAGCGACTTACGGCAGGGTGTGAATCATCTACTGCAGGGCGTGAGCGAGATACTGCGCAGCAAGCAGGTGCGGGCTGGGGTGAGGCCAACGAAGCGGGAGAGATGCTTCGACTCCGCTTGATTCGCGGAATGCTCAGCATGACGGACTGGAAAAGAAAAGGGAAGGTGTCATTTCTGGCTTGTTTTCCTTAACCCAACGGCTGGCCCAGCACCTGCCGCAGGGCGGCCTGGTAGAATGGGTTAGTGGTCATGCCGTTGTGGCCCACGCCGGGTAGGGTGATAAACTGGTCCTGGGGCTTAAGCAGGGCCTTGAGCTGGAGCGTGGTCCGGTGGTCGATGACCTCGTCCTGGTCGCCGTGGAAGATGACGACGGGGCAGGCTACGCGGGGCAACACGGCGTCGGTGTTGAGGGGGTAGCGCACAATGGCGCCGGGCACCCAGGGATAGTGCTGCCGGGCCACGGCCCGCATGCTGAAGTAGGGGGCTTGCAACAGCAGCCGCTGCGGGTGTTCCTGGGCGGCCAGCCAGGTGGCCAGGCCCGTGCCGAGGGAGTAGCCCAGAATGGTGATATGGCTTTCGGGAAATTCCGTCAGCAGCTGTCGGTAGGCGGTCTGCACGTCGGCCAGCAGCTGGGCCTGGCTGCTGATAACGCCTTCGCTTTTGCCGTAGCCGCGGTAGTCGAGCATAAACACCGAGTAGCCCAGCCCGGTGTAAGTAGCCGCGGCTTCGCCCCAGCTGTCGAGGGCCCCGCTGTTGCCGTGCAGGTAGAAAATCAGGCCCCGGGGTGAGTCGGCCCGAAACAGCAGGCCATGCAGGCGGGTGCCGTCGGCCATGGGCAGCCAGCGCTCCTCCCAGGGGGTGGCGAAGGCAAAGCGGTAGTCGGCGGGCAGCTTGGTGGGAAAGAACAGCAGGCGCTCCTGCCGGAAGTAGATAAAGCTCACTACCGCCGCGTACAGCAGCGCGCCGAGGCCCAGGAGCCAGAGCAGAATTTTCAAAGCCAGCATCTTGAGTCGAAGTGAGCCGGGAAGATGCGCAAAGAAATCGAGGGAAGCCTAGCCCCCAATCGTGCTCATCGACTCGAAGCTGAGCTGGTGCACGGGGCGCTGCCGCTCGGCCTCGAAGCCGTCGGCGGCCCGGTGGCGGAAGGCGTGGGCCAGGGCCGCCGTCACCTCAGCATCGGAGGCGCCGCCGCGCAGCAAGGCCCGCACGTCGAGCACCCCTTGGTCGTAGAGGCAGGTTTTGAGCCCGCCCTCGGCCGTCAGGCGCAGGCGGTTGCAGGTGCCGCAGAACGTGCGCGAGTACGCCGCAATAATGCCCACCGTGCCCTGGTGGCCGGCCAGGCTGTACTCCGAAGCCGTGGCCCCGGGCTGCTTGGTGATGGGCGTAAAGGCGCCCAGGTGCGCCTCCAGGTGCTCGCGGATGCGCACGTGGCTCCACGGAATCTGGATGGCGCCGTGGCTGCCGCCATTAAAGGGCATCTCCTCGATAAAGCGCACTTCCACCGGCAGGTCCCGGGTCAACTCGGCCAGGGGCACTAGGTCCTGGGTGTTCTGCCCGTCCATCACCACGGCGTTGATCTTGACCTTGATGCCGGCGGCCAGCAGGGCGTAAAACGTGTCGAGCACCCGGGGCAGCTCGTCGCGGCGGGTGATGGCGGCAAACCGGGCCCGGTCCAGGGTGTCGAGGCTCAGGTTGACGGTCCGCACGCCCAACCGCACCAGCTCGGGAATGTGGGGCTCGGTGAGCACGCCGTTGGTGGTCAGGCTGATGTCCTGAATGCCCGGAATCTGGCTCAGGCGCCCGATAAACGGCACCAGGTCGCGGCGCACGAAGGGCTCCCCGCCGGTGAGGCGCACCTTGCGCACGCCCAGGCCGGCCAGCAGTCCCACCACCCGCTCCATCTCCTCGTAGGTCAGCAGTTCGCGCTTGGGCATGTACTGGATGCCCTGCTCGGGCATGCAGTAGAAGCAGCGCAGATTGCAGCGGTCCGTGACGGCCAGGCGCACGTATTCGAGCGGGCGGCCGTGGTTGTCGAACAAAACGGGGGAGGCAACGGACATAGCAGGGAAAATCAGGTAGTGCCTCAACGTAAGCACCGGCAAAAGGGGTTCAGAACAAAAAACGACAAATTTGCCTTTCTGTTCCACCGCGGCCCGCGTATACCAGCCCCGGCGACTGAGATAAACAAATGAAACTGAAAATTGCTCTTTTTGGCATTGCCAAAGAAATTGTGGGTAGCTCCCAACTCGACCTGACCGCGCCCGACCAGCAGTCGGTAACCGGCCTGATGGACCAGCTGCGCGGCCAGTATCCCGCCCTGGGCGAGCTGACCAGCTTTGCCGTGGCCGTCAACAGCGAGTACGCCGCCGCGGACTACCGCCTGCAGGAAAACGACGAAATAGCCCTGATTCCGCCCGTCAGCGGGGGCTAAGGATTAAGAAGAACGGCTGACCTTCTGCCCAAGCGCAGGAGGTCAGTTTACGAAAGACGACAGCAAAACCGAATGCACATATTTCTTACCGACCAGCCCATCGACGTGGCCGCCGTGCTGGCGTCCGTGCAGGACGAGGGCGCGGGAGCCGTCAACTCGTTTATCGGCACCGTCCGCAACCAGAGCACCGGCCGCCGGGTGGTTCGCCTCGACTACGAAGCCTACGACGCCATGGCCGTGCACCAGATGCGCCGGGTAGCCGAGCAGGCCCAGGAAATGTGGCCCATGCTGCGGCAAGTGGCCGTGACGCACCGCAAGGGCCGCCTCGACATCGGGGACGTGGCCGTGGTCGTGGCCGTGTCCACCCCCCACCGCGCCGACTCCTTTGCCGCCTGCCAGTTTATCATCGACACCATCAAGCAGGTGGTGCCCATCTGGAAAAAGGAAGAATACGAGGACGGCTCCGTCTGGGTGGCCGCCCATCCGTAGGCGCCGGGTTCAGGGCTTTGGACTATTGGTAAGCAGCTCCACGGCCCGCTCCAGCACCTCGTCGCGCCCGGCTCGGATGCCGGCAATGGTAGGCTTCACCTCCACGTCGGGCACGATGCCCACGCGCTGGGTCTCGCGGCCGTCGGGGTAGTAAACGCCCAGGCCCGAAATGCGGGTGACGATGTTGCCGGGCAGCACGATGGCCGACACGTTGCCATCGGCGCCGGCGGTGGTGCTGCCCAGTACGGTGGCGCCTGGCACCGCGCGCAGGGCCAGGGCCGTGTACTCGGAAAGGCTCTGGGACAACTCGTTCACCAGAATGACCACCTTGCCTGCGTACACCGGACCTTCCCCCTCAGGCAACTTATAGTAAGGTTTGCGCACGAAGGTGCCGGGGTAAGTCGTGAGCGGCTCGCTGAACTGTACAAAGTCCACCGGTTTGGCCAGCAGGTATTGCGGCAGGGTGAAGACCACGAAGTCCGCCGGGTAATTGCGAATGTCGATGATCAGGCCCTTCGTGGTTCGGGCCTGCTGCATGATGGCCGGCAGGTCTTTGCTCAGCAGGGAGCCCAGGGTAAGGTGGCCGATATTGCCGGGCAAGGTGTGCCAGGCGGGGGCATTGGGGTCGGCAGTGCCGTTGTTGAGGCCCATATTCAGGCGGGCGGCAGGATAGCGCGGTAGGGTCACGGGCCGCTCCTGGCCGTCGCGGCGCACGAGCAGCGTCACTTGCCCGGTGCTGCCGCGCAGCAGGTCCCGGGCCACGTTGCGCAACTGGGCCGCGTCGTTGGAGGCCGGCGTGAGCGGGCGGCGCTGCGCAAGCAGTGTGGGCACCGGCTGCCCGTCCACGGCCGTTACCACGTCGCCGGGCAGCAGGCCGGTGGCGGGGCCCAGCAGCGGGTCGAAGTAGCCCGTCACCACGGCCTGGCCCTCCACGAAACGCACCTGCACCGGCGCGAAGAACGTGCCCCGGTAAGCGGCAACCACCTTGTCGGCGTCGAAGAGGGTGGCGTGGGAGTCGTGGAGACGCGCAATGAGGGCCAGGGCCGCCAGCCGGTACTGTTCGGGCGTGCGGGCGCCCAGAAACGTCGGAATAAACTCGTTGAGCACCGGCTGCCAGTCCTCGCCAATGGCGTAGCGGTAGGGGAAAAAGTAGGCAATCATGTTCCAGTAGCGAAACAGCGCCAGCAGGCGCAGGCCGTCATCGGGCAGGCTGCCTTGCAGGCGCGGGTAGCTGCTCTCGTGCTCAAAGACCGGGTTGTGGGCGCCCGCCGCCAGCCGCACGTAGTAGTGCGGGCCCTGGTTGCGGTTGCGGCGCAGGTGTTCCAGCTGCCGGCTTAGCTGCGCACTCACCTGCTTTTTGTCGGTTAGCCAGGCCAGGTCGGGCTGCAGGCGCAGGGAGTCGGGGGCGGGCTCCCGGCAAGTAGGGCAGGCCGGCACGGGACCCAGGCGGCTGAGCCAGGCACTCAGCACGCGGCTGCGGGCCTGTACCGAGTGGCTGCGCAGCACCAGGGGCAGCACCCGCAGCAGGGCGGCATCGAGGTTGTGCTGCCCGGCCGCCACTGCCGGATGATAATACTTGGCAAAGCCCCACACCCGGCCCAACACCGCCAGGTTGTCGAGCTGGCGGCGGCTCAGGTTGGTCAGTTGCAGGCCCGAGCCCGTGGCAAATGCCGTATCGTGGTCGGCTGGGTAAGTCGGACCGGTTTCGAGCGGGGCCGGCCCGGTGAGTTGGTGGTCTGGCAGCCGGTCAGGTAGCGAGGTGGCAGTGGCAGTAGTTGCGCTGAGCAGGACGCTGAGCAGGAGCAGATAGTAGCGGATCATATAACGGCTAGAGTCGGGGTGACGCCCGAAAGTAGCAGGCGCCCCCCGACTCCGGCCGGTTTATTTTCCAGTGGGCTGCCCTAACTCCCGGCGCACCTGCTCCGCCTCGTCGGGCGTGTTCACGTTGCGCAGCTCCCGCGGGTCGGGGGCGGCCAGCAGCTCGATATCGGAGTTGATCAGGGCCTTGCGGGGGCAGGAATAGCCCAAACTCAGAAAGCGGAGCAGCACGCCGTAGCTGCGGGGCTCCCAGATGGTAATCAGGGGTTCGGGAAACTCGTTTTCGGGGCTCTGAAACGCCGTGGCGACCTTGGCCGCGTTGCGGTGGCCAGCCAAGTGGCGCAGGGTGGCTTCCGTCAGCAAAGGCAGGTCGCAGGCTACCACCAGCCAAGCCGCGTTGGGGTCAGTTTGCAGGGCACTCAGAATACCGCCCAGCGGCCCCAGCTCCAGGAATCGGTCGGGCAGGGCCTGCAGGCCGGCGGGCAGCTCGGCTACTTGGTCGGGGCGGCAGGACACGTGCACGTTGGAGCACACCGCCGCCAGCAGCTGCGCCGCGTAGGCGCGCTGTTCCTGGCCGTGGTAGGCGAGGCGGCCCTTGTCGGTGAGCATGCGCTGGCTCCGACCCCCGGCCAGCACCAGGCCCCGCAGCGGCGGCCGGTGCAGCTGCCACCACTCCCGGATAAAGGCCGCAACAGCTTCGGTATCGTCCAGCAGCAGGGTCGGAATCTGGCCCTTTTCGGCAAAGTGCGCCAGCAGGTACGCCGGCAACTCCCGCACGCCTTCGGAGAGCAGGATCAGCTGCACGTCGGTGAGGCGGTCCAGCTTCTTTTCCAACGGCTTGGCCGGGTCCAGGATGATGATCTGCTGGCGGGCGCGAAAGTGGTTGCCATTAACGAGCACCAGGCTCTGGTGGGCCAGCAACTCTTTCTGGGCAAAGCTGTCCAGCTCCCGGCGCTGGTCGACCCGGCGGAAGGTAATTTTGTCGGTCAGCTCGGCGCTGGCTCCGGCCTGCATAATGGGGCTGGCCCCGCCCGCGCCGCCCTCGGCGGCCTCGTCCCCGGCGGCGTGGTCGGCATCGACGTAGCCCACGCTCAGCGCGGGAGCCAACAAGGGTAGCAGCCGGGTGACCAGCTCCTTGATCTTGCCGCAGGGCGCACCCAGAATAGCCAGCTCGTGGCGGCTGAATTCGCCCACGGCGGGGCGGGCCAGGGCGGCGTGCTTGGTCCGGGTCTGGGACGGAGTGGGGGCATTAGCCGGCATGGTGGAAGTCGTTTTTGCCGCCGGTTTTGTCCAGCAGGCGGGTTTCCTGAATCACGATGTCGTGCGACATGGCCTTGCACATATCGTACACGGTGAGGGCCGCCACGGAAGCGCCGGTCAGGGCTTCCATCTCCACGCCGGTTTTGCCGGTTACGGTGGCCGTGCAGATGATGTGGATGGCGTCGGGTTCCTGCACCTCAATCTGAATCTGGCAGTCGTCGAGGCCCAGCGGGTGGCAAAGCGGAATCAGGTCGGCGGTTTTCTTGGCGGCCATGATGCCGGCCAGAATGGCGGTTTGAAACACCGGTCCCTTGCGGGTGGGCAGGTCGCCGGCCTGGACCAGCTTCAGAATGTCGGCTCCCAGCACCACGCGGCTGCGGGCCCGGGCCAGGCGGCGGGTTGGAGTCTTGGCCCCCACGTCGACCATAGCGGGCTGCCCGGCGGCGTTGAGGTGGGTGAAGGAAGAAGCAAGGTCGGACATAAGGCAGAAGGAGCGTGTGAAGAAAAAGCCGGAGCAGCCGGCAAAAGTTGCGAGAAACTGCGGAACCCCGCGTAAAAACCAGCCGGGCCCCGGCCGGGGCAACGCAGCTTAAACGGCAAATCCAGCTCGGCGGCGGACGCCGGGCCCCGGCGCGGGCGCCGATGAGCGGGTTCGGGCGTACTTTGCGCTCCTGCTTTCCCGTTTGCCATATTCCGCCGCCATGATTTCCGTTGAAGAAGCCTCCCGCCTCGTGCTGGCCACCGTCCGTCCCCAGCCGACTGAAACCGTTGCGCTGACCGAAGCTACCGGCCGCGTGCTGCAAATCGCGCTGCACGCCGACCGGGACTTTCCGCCCTTTCACCGCGTGGCCATGGACGGCATTGCCGTGGCCTTTGCCGCCGTGGCCGGGGGGCAGACGGAGTTTCCCATTGAGGCCACCCAGCTGGCCGGAGCCGTGCCGCAGCCGCTGCTGAACCCGGGCGCGGCCATCGAAATTATGACCGGAGCCATGTTGCCGCCCGGCACCGACGCCGTGGTGCGCTACGAAGACCTCGAGCTGCGGGAAGAAGCCGGCCGCCGGATTGCCCGGGTGCTGGTGCCGCCGCCCGCCGCTGGCCACAACGTGCACCGCCAAGCTGCCGACCGCCGGCAGGGCGACCTGCTGCTGCCGGCCGGGGTGCGGCTGGGGCCGGCCGAAATTGCGGTAGCGGCAACTATCGGAGCCAGTACGGTGCCGGTGGCCCGGCGGCTGCGGGTGGCCGTGGTCAGCACCGGCGACGAGCTGGTGGAACTCGACCAAGCTCCGCTGCCCCACCAGATCCGGCGCTCCAATGCCTACATGGTGCGGGCGGCGTTGCTTGAAGTCGGGGCCGAAGCAGAAATCTTTCATTTCAACGACGACCAGGCTGCCCTGCGCCAGGGGTTGCCGCCGCTGCTGGCCACCTTCGACGCGCTGGTACTCAGCGGGGGCGTCTCGAAGGGCCAGGCCGATTTTCTGCCCGGCGCGTTGCAGGAAGTGGGAGTGGCGCAGGTATTTCACGAGGTGCGGCAGCGGCCGGGCAAGCCGTTCTGGTTTGGGCAACAGGCCGGCGGGGCGGTAGTCTTTGCTTTGCCCGGCAATCCGGTGTCCACTTTCGTTAATTTCTACCAGTACGTGCGGCCCTGGCTGCGGCAATGCCTGCAGCCCCAGGCCCCGCGGCCCGAGCTCAAAGCTCAGCTGGCCGCGTCCGTTACCTTCCGGCCGCGCCTGACCCACTTTCTGCCCGTGCAACTAGACTATTCGCCTCAGGGCTGCCTGCTGGCCCACCCCCAGCCCGCCGGGGGCTCCGGCGACCTGGCCTCCCTGCTCCAGTGCGACGGATTTCTGCGCCTCGATGCCGAGCAGGAGGAGTTTCGGGCCGGGGAGGCTCTGCCGCTGGTACGCTTTCGGGAAGAGGTGAGATAGTGGGATGGTGAGTTGTCGTTCCGTTTGCGCATTTGGCGTAGATCCGCGCCGGCCGAACATCAATTCACCAATTCACCATTTCACAGTTTCCCCTCCGTGCGCTTGAACTCGTGGCGGCAGTGGAAGCAGTGGTAGCGCTTGCCCCGCAACGGGTAGCCCAGCACCATCGACAGCAGCAGCATGGGCCAGCTGTAGGTGTTGCGCGTGGCGGGTCCGAAGGCCACGTCGGTGGAGTCGCAGGCGGGGCAGTGCAGCTCGTCGGCGGGTGGGGTGTCGTCGGCCCGGGCGACGGTCATGGGCACGGTTTCGTAGCGCAGGATTTCGGCGGCGGCCGGCGCGTCCTGCTCCCGCACGTGCAGGCGCACGCCGCCCGAGGCCGGCCCGTAGAGGCGGTTGAGCGAAACTAGGTTTTCATTCGTCAGAAAGCAGGGAATCTGCTCGGCCTCCAGGCGGCCCTTGGCCAAGTGGGCCGTGATGGGGTCAGCAAAGGATTCGAGGAGCACAATGCGGGATTCCGGCGGCTGGGAGGTCATGATTCGGAAGGCATAATCGGAGCCTAAGAAACAAACAAAAAGAGCATTTGGCGCCCGGCCAAATGCTCTTTTTTTCATGGGTATGCGCCGAAATACGCGGCTACTGAAACAAGGCCAGGGCCTTCACAAAAGTCTGCGACACGCCCCAGAGCAGCGGGATACCCACGAAGGCCCAGGCAATGACCAGCGCGCCGGTGGAGGAGCTGGTTTCGGTGGTAGAAGCGGGAGTCGAATTGGCGGGTTGATTCATGGCGAACTAGGGAAAAGAAAAGTGAACAGGTGGGGCTTAGTGGCCGCCGGCCTCGGGCGTTACGGGCCCTTTTTCGTTGTAGCGCTCATTGACGGCCGTCACGGCCAGGTTGGCCAGAAAGCCTACGGCCAGCAGGCCCGCCATGGTGTAGAACACGGGCTGGTAAGCGGCGGCGCCCTTGAGCCCTTCGGCCTTGCGGCTCTCCGACAGCCAGTTGACGATAACCGGGCCCAGCACCCCCGCCGTGCTCCAGGCCGTGAGCAGCCGGCCGTGGATGGCACCGACCTGGTACTTGCCAAACAGGTCGGAGAGGTAGGCCGGAATCGTGGCGAAGCCCCCACCGTACATGCTGATAATCACGCAGGCCACCACCACGAACAGCGTGAGCTGAGCGTTATGGCCCAGCGTGGGCACCAGGGCGTACATCACGATGCCCAGACCGAAATAAATGGCATAGGTGACCTTGCGGCCCAGCTTATCCGAGGCCGACGACCAGAAGAATCGGCCGAGCAGGTTGAACAAGCTCAGCAGCCCCACAAAGCCGGCGGCGGCGGCCACGGTCACGCCCCGGCCCGGGCCCATGGCCTTGTCGGAAAATGTTTCCTGAATCAGGGGCGAGGCCGTTTCCAGCACGCCGATACCCGCCGTCACGTTGGTCAGCAGCACCACCCACAGCAGCCAGAACTGGGGCGTCTTGATGGCATTGTCGGCTGATACGTTGCCGCTGGTAATCAGGGCGCTGTGCTCGGCGTTGGGCACGTAGCCGGCCGGGGCCCAGTCGTCGGCGGGCACCCGAATGGTCCAAACGCCGAACTGCATGAACAGGAAGTAGATGATGCCCAGCGTGATAAAGGTGGGTGCCACGCCCATTGGCGCTGAGTCCTTGAAGTGAGCCATCAGGGCCACCGACAGCGGGGAGGCAATCATGGCCCCGCCTCCGAAGCCCATAATGGCCATGCCGGTAGCTACGCCTTTGCGGTCGGGAAACCACTTAATCAGGGTGCTGACGGGCGAAATGTAGCCGATGCCCAGGCCGATGCCCCCCACGAAGCCGTAGCCGAAGTACAGTAGGGGCAGGCTGTGCAGGTGCACACCCAGGGAGCCGATAAAAAAGCCGCCCGCAAAGCACAGGGCCGCCGCCATCATGGCCTTGCGCGGCCCAACCCGTTCGAGCCACTTGCCGAAGATGGCCGCCGACAGCCCCAGCAGCACAATGGCAATGGAGAAAATCCACCCGATCTGGCCGGGCGTCCAGTCGCCGGTGGCCGGATGGTCCACGTCGCCGCTAAGCAGGGCGCCAAGCGGTTTTTTGAAGACGCTGAAGGCGTAGGCCTGGCCGATAGCAAGGTGAATGGCGAGGGCGGCGGGCGGAATCAGCCAGCGGTTGTAGCCGGGGCCCGCAATGGTGCGGCTGCGGTCCAGTAGAGAAACTGCCATGGGGATGTGGTGGGTTAGAAGAAAAAGAGCGAGGTCCCGGCCGCAGCCCGGCCAGCAATTGGGGTCGTGGTGCTTGGAGACAAGGAAGATAGCCGCTTTAACGGCCTATTCTCACCCGTGTACGGATAAATATTGCTAAACAGCTATAGGTGCCTCGCGTTTAGCGCAGCGCGGGCTCCTTCAGCAGCCAGCCCCGCGGACCTTGGGCCCGGCTGGCACGCAGAAAACCTTCCAGGCCGGCCCGCATCCGTTCGGCCATCTGCTGCTGAAACTGCGGGTCCACGAGCCGCTTTTCGTCTTCGGCATTCGAGAGAAAAGCCGTTTCAACCAGAGCGTTGGGGTATTCGGTAGGGCCGTTGAGGCCGAAGTTGAAGCTGCCCACGTTGCCGAAACCCTTGAGGCCAGTCTGCCGCATCTGTTCGTAGAGGGCCAGCGCCAGCGGCCGAAAGGCCACGTAGCGGTAAAAGGTGCTCGTGCCCTGCACTGCGGGGCTGCCCGCCGAGTTGACGTGGATGCTGACCAGCAGATCGGGGCGCAGCTGGCGCAGCAGCAGCACCCGGTAGCCGTTGTCGACGGTGGCTTGGGTTTCGCGGGTCATCAGTACCCGGGCGCCGGCCTGCTCCAGTTCCCGGCGCAGCTTCTGGGCAATGGCCAGCGTGAGCACCTTCTCCTGGCTGCCGGCGGTGCTGGTGGCTCCCACGTTTTCGCCCCCGTGCCCGGCGTCGATGGCGACGATGAGGCCGCGCAGGCGCATCTTGGCCGGGGGGCGCTTTACTTTGATGACCAGCGTGTTGCCCTGGTAGCCAATGCTGTAGCCCCAGGCCTGCTGGTGGCGCAGGGGCAAAATCAGGCGGAAAACGTCGGGCTGGAGCTGCTGGTAGCGCACGTCGCCGAGCTCCCGAATGCCGTCGCGCTGGGTTATCCAGTTGGTGTTGGAAGTGGCCCCGAATACGTCCACAACCAGCGTGGTCGGGTCCTGGAGCAGCTCGGAGCGGTAGGGTAGGCGGGCATCGAGCGGCACGCGCACGTAGTCGTAGAGCGAGTCGCCGCTGACGCTCCAGGAGCCGGTCAGGGACGTAGGCACGAAGCTGCCGGGCGGCAGCAGGCGCACCACGTCCTGGGGCACCCAGGCCTGCTGATTCTCGGCTAGCCGCACCCGGTACTGGCCGCCCACCATGCCGGTGAGGTGCAGCACCACGAGCGAATCGAGGTAGCCCATCTTGGCCCCGCCGAGCCGGTCTTCGCCCAGGCCGTAATTCAGATACGCCAGCGGCCCCTTGGTAACGGCCAGCTGGGGTATATTCGCGTCCAGAAAGCGCACCTTCGAGCGGCTGACGGCCGAGGCCAGCACCGTGCTGTCGGGGCGCAGAACCTGAAACTGAATGGGCCGGTTGTGGAGCGTGTCGCCGGGCTGGACCACGTAAGTAGCCTGGTAGATGCCGCGCTGCCCCTTCGTCAGTGCCGGGTTCAGTTCCGGCATGGGCAAGCCGCGCAGAAACGTGACGCGCTGGCCGGGCAGACCCTTTAGGCGCACCTGCAGCCGGTCGCCGGGCTGAAGCCACTGGTTGGCGGCGGGCACGGTTTCGGCGCTGGTAATCGGGCTTTGGGCGTGGGCAGAGCCGGCCAGCAGTGCCAGGGCGGGCAGTAGACGCAAAAAGCCCCGTAACGAAGACGGGGCTTTACGAAGCGGGGTAAGCACGGCTAGTTTTTAACGGCTTGGCCCAAATCCTTCACGTCGCGGCCAGTTTCGAGGGCCGTAAACTCGGCCTGCAGGGCGCGGATGTGGAGCTCGTCGCGGCCTTTCACGTCGAGACGGATGGCCTTGAGCTGCTCGTTGAGGCGCTTGTAGATGGCTGTGGCGTAGTCCCAGTCGCGCTGGGTCCACTGCTTCTGCCGGGCGCGCACCTGCTGCAAAAACTGCTTGTAGGCCGGCTCGATGGTGGTGGGCGTCAGCGTTTCGATGCTCGCGTAGGTACCCAGCAGCTCGGCCGTAAACGTGCTCAGACTGGTGTTGTCGAGAGGCTGACGGTTGCGGGCCCGCGAGGTTGAGTCGAAGGTAGCGGCGCGGTGCCCGGCCGTTTTGAGCTTGGCCGCGGCCCGGTCGGCGAGGCTGTCGAGGTTGCGGGCTTCGGTGCGCACAATCTCCTGCCGCTCCCGCGGGGTAGTGTCGCAGCTGGTCAGGGCAACGGCCGCCAGCAGGGCCGCCGCTGGCAGAAAAAACAGGCTGGATGATTTCATAGCCGGGGTGTACGTAATTCCGGCGCCGGGGATGTAGGCCCCATCTGCCCGGCGCCGGCCTGCGCCTTACTGCGCAACCACCACCGGCGCCTGGAGCTTGAAGGTAAAGGGCAGCTCGTAGACCACCGGCACCGCGTGGCCGTCCTTACGAGCCGGAATCCACTGGTTGGGAATCTTGCGGCACACGCGCATGGCTTCCTCGTCGCAGCCCCCGCCCACGCTGAGCAGAACTTTGTGGTTGGAAGCCTGGCCCAGCGTGTCGATGGTAACGGCAATGAGCACCTTGCCCTGCAGGTTGCGCTGCTGGGCGGCCGTCGGATACACCAGCTTGCTCGTGTAAGCTGCCAAGGCCACGTCGCCACCGATAAACAGCGGAGGCTGGTCGACGCGGCTGCGGGTCCACTGCCCGGGCTGCAGCTCGACCAGGTAGGGAATGTCTTCCACGGGGCGGAAGAAAATAAGCTTCTTGGTGGTGTGGTCGTACTTCTGCACCTTCACCTGGCGGCCGTCGCGGGTGTGGGCGTAGTACTCCCAGACGCCGACTTTGGTGCCTTTCTCCAGCATACCGCTTTCGGTGTCGGTAGTGCGCAGGCGCTGGGCAAGGGAGGAAAAAGGCAGGAGCAGGGCGAAGAGCCCAAACAGTAAGAGTTTGTTCATAATTGGTGGGAATTGGGGATGGCAGCAGGGCGCGGGCAAAAGCCAACCACTTCCTTTTTCCATGCGGCGGACCGAACGGGGAAGAAAGTAATTGGTAAAATTATTACCGTTTAAATACAATTAAGGGCGCTGGATATTGATAGCGCTGCTAAACTGTATTTAACTCGGTAACCAATGATAAGCAGACTGATACGGAGACTAATACCGGGCTTGAGCAAACCATTGATCCGGGAAATTTACAACTATTCCGGTTCTCGCCAAAAAATAAGTTGGTTTGTCAGGCCTGCCCGCCGAGGCGGTCCTGCAGGTCACGCAGCTGGCTTTGCAGGCCGGGCAGGTGGGGGCAGATGCGGGCCAGCCGCTGCAACACGTGCAGGGCACCCCGGTCGTCGCCGAGCATGCGCAGGATGGTGGCCCAACCGGCCAGGGCGCCGAAATGGCGGGGCTCACGCCGCAGGGTTTCGGCAATGTCGAGCAGGGAGGTGCGGTACTCGCCGCGCAGGTAGCGGGCCGTGGCGCGCTTGTTCCAGCCCTCGGCAAACGCCGGCCGGGCCTCAATGATGGCACTGAACTCGTGGATGGCGAGGGTGTAATCGTCGGCGGCCAAGGCGCGCATGCCGGCCTCGAGCTGCTTGTCGAGCAGGGCGTCGCCGGTTTCGAGCCAGAGCTGCCAGATGCCGTTTTGCAGGGCTTCAATCTCGGCCGGCACCGTGGCCGTGCGCAGCTGGTCAAACAGGGCGTCGAGCGGAGTCAAATGGTGAGATAGTGAAATGGTGAATTTGTGAAGGTGACGCTGGGCTGCCATGCTGCCGTGCCATTGGCGCAGGTAGCGCTAATAGAACGAAAACTCGCCATTTCACAAGTTCACCAGTTTACCTTTAAAACAGCGCCGCGGCCACCCGGCGGATGGATTCGGACTTGCCCATGGAGTAGTAGTGCAGGCAGGGCACGCCGTGGGCCATCAGCTCCCGGCTCTGGTTGATGCACCACTCAATGCCAATCTGGCGGGCCGCCTCGTTGTCGGGGGCCAGGTGCACGGCTTCGGCCAGCTCCTCGGGGATGTTGAGGTAGAAGGAGCGGGGCAGCATGGTGAGCTGGCCCTTGGTGGTCAGGGGCTTGAGGCCGGGAATGATGGGCACGGTGATGCCCGCGTCGCGGCAGCGCTTTTCGAAGGCGAAAAACTGCTCGTTATCGAAAAACATCTGGGTCACGATGTACTCGGCGCCGCGGTCCACCTTGTGCTTGAGGTAGCGCAGGTCGGCGCCGTAGTTGGGGGCCTCGAAGTGCTTTTCGGGGTAGCCGGCCGTGCCGATGCAGAAGTTGGTGGCCCAGGTGTCGTCCTGTTCCTCGTCGAGGTACTCGCCCTTGTTGAGGTTGGCTACCTGCCCGATCAGGTCGCAGGCGTAGCTGTGGCCGTCGGGCTCGGGCTTGAACATTCCTTCGCTCTTAATCGGGTCGCCGCGCAGGGCCAGCACGTTGTCGATGCCCAGAAAGTGCAGGTCAATCAGGGCGTTTTCGGTTTCCTCCTTCGAGAAGCCCCCGCAGATGAGGTGGGGCACGGTGTCCACGTCGAAGCGGTTTTTGATGGCCGCGCAGATGCCCACCGTGCCGGGCCGACGACGCACGGTTTTCTTCTCGAGCAGGCCGTTGGGGTGCTGGCGGTACACGTACTCCTCGCGGTGGTAGGTCACGTCAATAAACGGCGGCTTGAACTCCAGCAAAGGTTCGATATTCGAAAACAGCGTCTGGATATTCTCGCCCTTGCGGGGCGGCAGCACCTCGAAGGAAAACAGCGTCTTGCCGGCGGCGCGGGACAGGTGGTCGGTTACTTTCATAGAGAGCTCCGACCAGGGGCCGAAGAGGCATTGCGTGGGTAATGGTAGCTCCCCTCCTCAGATGAGGAGGAGTTGGGTGGGTGACAGTCGTTGAACAAGTCAGAATTAGTTTTAACGGGTCGTTCAACAATTTTACCACCCCGGCCTTCGGCCACCCCTCCTTGAAAAAAAGGAGGGGAACTTACGTTCCTACAGCGCCGTGACGGGCACGGTGGTAGGCTCGTAGTTCAGGTTCGGCGACAACCACCGCTCCAGCTCGGCCACGGGCATGTTTTTGCGCCGGGCAATATCCTCGACTTGGTCTTTGCCGATTTTACCCAGGCCGAAGTAGCGGGAATCGGGGTGGGCGTAGTAGAGGCCGCTGACCGAGGAAGCGGGGTACATAGCCAGGTTTTCGGTGAGCTGGATGCCGGTCTGGTTGTCGGCGTCGAGCAGCTTGAACAGGGTGATTTTCTCGGTGTGGTCGGGGCAGCCGGGGTAGCCGGGGGCGGGCCGCACGCCGCGGTACTGCTCCTGAATCAGCTCTTCCTTAGTCAGCTTTTCGTCGGCCGAGTAACCCCAGAACTCCTCCCGCACCCGCTGGTGGAGCCGCTCCGCAAAAGCCTCGGCCAGCCGGTCGGCCAGGGCCTTGATCATGATAACCGAGTAATCGTCGTGGTCGGCCTCAAACTGCTCGATGAGCTTTTCAATGCCCAAACCGGCCGTGACGGCAAAGCCCCCGATATAGTCCGGCCGGCCGGAGTCCTTGGGCGCGAGGAAGTCGGAAAAGGCGAGGTTGGGAATGTTCGGGCCCTTTTCGCCCTGCTGGCGCAGGGTGAAAAACTCGGTCTGCACGCGGCTGCGCGTATCGTCGGCGTACACTTCGATGGTGTCGGCATCGACGGTGTTGGCGGGCCAGAAGCCGACCACGGCCCGGGCCGTGAGCAGGTTTTCGGCAATGACTTTTTGCAGCATGGCCTGGGCGTCGGCGAAGAGCTTGGTGGCGGCTTCGCCCAGGTTTTCGTCGTCCAGGATGCGCGGGTAGCGGCCCTTTAGCTCCCAGGTATGAAAGAACGGCGTCCAGTCGATGTACTCGGCCAGCTCGGCCAGCGGGTAGTTATCGAGGACTTTGGTGCCCAGGAACGTGGGCTTGGTAATGGGCACGGCGGTCCAGTCCGACTTAAAGCCGTTGGCCCGGGCCGCCTCAATGGGCAGGTAGCTTTTCTCGCGCTGGCGGCCGGCGTAATCCTGGCGCAGGGCGGTGTACTCGTCGCGCACGGTGCGGGCGTAGGCTTCGGCGCTGGAGCCCAGCAGGCTGGCGGCCACGCCCACCGAGCGGGAGGCGTCGTGCACGTGCACCAGGGGGCCGGAGTAGGAGGGCGCCACCTTCACGGCCGCGTGCAGGCGGGAGGTGGTAGCTCCACCGATGAGCAGCGGGATTTTCAGGCCGCGCTGCTCCATTTCCTGGGCCACGTACACCATCTCGTCGAGGCTGGGCGTAATCAGGCCGCTGAGGCCGATAACGTCGACCTGCTGCTTTACGGCCTCGTCCAGAATCCGCTCCAGGGGCACCATCACGCCCAGGTCCACGATGTCGAAGTTGTTGCAGGCCAAGACCACGCCCACGATGTTCTTGCCGATGTCGTGCACGTCGCCTTTCACGGTGGCCAGCAGGATTTTGCCGGCCGTCTGCCGCTCCGAGCCCTGCTTGTCGGCCAGCAGGTAGGGCTCCAGGTAGGCCACGGCCTTTTTCATCACCCGGGCCGACTTCACCACCTGGGGCAGAAACATCTTGCCGGCCCCGAACAGGTCGCCGACCACGTTCATGCCGGCCATCAGCGGGCCTTCAATGACTTCGAGCGGGCGGCCCACCTGCTGGCGCACTTCCTCGGTGTCCTGGTCGATAAACTCGGTGATGCCGCGCACCAGCGCGTGCTGAAGCCGCTCGGCCACCGGCAGGCTGCGCCAGGCGTCGGCTACCACTTCCACCTTATCCTTCTGCTTGACGGTCTCGGCGAAATCGACGAGCCGCTCGGTGGCGTCGGGGCGGCGGTTGAGCAGCACGTCTTCCACCAATTCCAGCAAATCCTGCGGGATTTCGTCGTAGACGGCCAGCTGCCCGGGGTTGACGATGCCCATGTCGAGGCCGGCGCGGATGGCGTGGTAGAGGAAGGCCGAGTGCATGGCTTCGCGCACCACGTCGTTGCCGCGGAAGGAGAAGCTGATGTTCGACACCCCGCCGCTGGTGAGCACGCCGGGCAGGTTTTGCTTGATCCAGCGCACGGCCTCGATAAAGTCGAGGGCGTAGTGGCGGTGCTCCTCCATGCCAGTGCCCACCGTGAGGATGTTGGGGTCGAAGATGATGTCCGAAGCCGGGAAGCCGACTTCGTTCACCAGGATGTCGTAGCTGCGCTTGCAGATGGCAATGCGCTTTTCGAGCGTGTCGGCCTGCCCGTTTTCATCAAAGGCCATGACCACCATGGCCGCGCCGTAGGCCCGTACCGTACGGGCGCGCTGCCTGAACACTTCCTCGCCTTCCTTCAGCGAAATCGAGTTGACGATGCTCTTACCCTGGGTGCACTTCAGACCGGCTTCGAGCACGCTCCACTTCGAGGAGTCAATCATCACCGGCACCCGGGAAATGTCGGGCTCGGAGGCAATCAGGTTCAGAAAGGTCGTCATAGCCTGCTCGGAGTCGAGCATGCCCTCGTCCATGTTCACGTCGAGCACCTGGGCGCCGCCTTCCACCTGCTCACGCGCTACTTGGAGCGCGGCTTCATAGGCGCCGGTCCGGATCAGGCGGGCAAAGGCCCGGGAGCCGGTCACGTTGCACCGCTCCCCCACGTTCACAAACAAGGAGTCGGGCGTGATGCCGAAGGGCTCCAGCCCGGCCAGGCGGGTGGCCGGGGGTACCTGGTGCAGCCGGCGAGGCGGGTATTTATCGGCCAGCTTGGCCAGCTCGGCAATGTGCTGAGGCGTGGTGCCGCAACAACCGCCGGCCACGGTCACGATGCCTTCCTTGAGGTAATTTTCGACGACGGCCGCAAATTCCTGGGCCGACTCGTCGTAGCCGCCGAAAGCATTGGGCAGGCCGGCGTTGGGGTAGGCCGAAATGTGCACGTCGGCCAGACGGCTCAGCTCTTTCACGTAGCCGTGGAGCTGGTCGGCGCCGAGGGCGCAGTTCAGGCCCACGCTCAGCAAAGGCAAATGGCTGATAGAGTTCCAAAAGGCCTCCACCGTCTGGCCCGAGAGGGTGCGGCCGGAGGCGTCGGTGATGGTGCCCGAAATCATAACCGGCACGACTTTGCCGCCTTCGTCGAAGAACTTCTGCACCGCAAACAGGGCCGCCTTGGCGTTGAGCGTATCGAAGATGGTTTCAATCAGCAGCGTGTCGGAGCCGCCCTCCACGAGGCCGCGCACCTGCTCGTGGTAGGCGGTGGCCAATTCGTCGAAGGTGACGGCGCGGAAGCCGGGCCGGTTCACGTCCGGCGACAACGAGGCCGTGCGGTTGGTGGGGCCGATGGCGCCGGCCACGAAGCGGGGCTTCTGCGGGTTGCGGGCCGTGAACTCGTCGGCCACTTCCCGGGCAATGCGCGCCGATTCGAAGTTGAGCTCATACACCACGTGCTCCAGTCCGTAGTCGGCCTGGGCAATGGTGGTGCCGCTGAACGTGTTGGTTTCCACCATGTCGGCCCCGGCTTCGAAGTAGTCGGCGTGGATGCCCCGGATAATGTCGGGGCGGGTCAGGCTGAGCAGGTCGTTGTTGCCGCGCAGGGGTTTGGGGTGGTCGGCGAAGCGGGAGCCGCGAAAGTCCTCCTCGGTCAGCGTGTGGCGCTGAATCATGGTGCCCATGGCCCCATCGAGCACGAGGATGCGCTGCTGCAGAATGTCGTAAAGCGGGGAGGCGGGGCGGGGCGTGGGCTGCATATCGGCGGCTTTCCAAATAAGGCGGTACTAAAAAGCCTATCCAGAAAGAGCCGCGCGGGGCGAGTCCTGTTCTTATCTTCTTCCAGAGCCGGAGCTGTGAAATGGGAGTTGGCACCTTGTTTTATTTCAGGTTGCCAAGACGTCGTCGGGCCCAGTCCCTCGGTCTTTCTGGATAAGTAACATCACGAAGATACAGCAGGAATTTGCGGAATCCAATTTTGAAAGAACCGGGGTATTCCGCTTTTTCGGCTGTCCTTCGGGCCACGGTTTACGCCGGCCCGCCATGCTTCGTATTGCTATGCTACCTCCCCTTCGCCTGCTCCTGTGGACTGCCTTGCTGCTGCTGCCCGCGGCGCTGCTAGGGCAGCGCCTGCCCAAAACGGCCGGCGCCGGCCTGCGGGCGCAGTACTACGACGGCAGGAACTTCGAGAAGCTGGTACTCACCCGTCTCGACCCGACCATCGACTTCAACTGGACTCTGGGCCCATCCAGCCCCAACAAGGCGCCCCAGCAGTTTGTGGAGCCTGGTCCGGGCGTGCCGGCCGAGTATTTCTCGGTGCGCTGGATGGGCCACCTCTACGCCCCGGTCACCGGCCGCTACACCTTCCGCATGGTCAGCGACGACGGCATGCGGGTGTGGGTGGGCGGCAAGAAAGTCCTGAGTTCCTGGCACGACCAGGCGGCCACCGAAGTCACGGCCGAAGTCGACCTAATCGGGGGGCGCTACTATCCGCTGCGGGTCGAGTACTACCAAATGCAGCGGGACACCCGGGCCCTGCTGGCCTGGCAGCGCCCGGATGAGCCGTCGGCCGAACCCGCGCCGATACCACCTGCTTTTCTCTACGCCGCGCTGCCCCCCACGGCCAAGCCCATTCCGGTTCCGGCAGCCGCGCCGCCCGTGGCAGCGAAGAGCTCGGGCGGGCCGGCACCCGCCAAGCCTGCCCTGGTACCCGCTCGGCCACCCGCCCCGAAGCCCACGGCCGTACTGCGCCGCCGGCCCGCCGCCGTAGTGCCCACGCCAGTGCCCCGGCCCGCTGCTGATAGTGCTACCAAGTCGTTGCCCGATTTATCGGCCCTGAGCCGGGGGGCGGCCGTTACGCTGCCCAACCTGTACTTCACCCAGAGCACGGCCGCGCTGCTACCGGCCTCGCGGCCCATGCTCAACCAGCTGGCCCGCACCCTGCAGGCCCAGCCCGCGCTTCGCCTCGAAATTGCGGGCCACACCGACAACGTGGGCGAGCCGGCCCTGAACCTGCGCCTGTCGGAGCAGCGGGCCCGGGTGGTGCGGCGCTACCTCGTGCAGCAGGGCATCGATTCGGTGCGGCTGACGGCCAAGGGCTACGGCGATACACGCCCCGTGGCCGACAACCGGGACCCGCAGCAGCGGCCCCGCAACCGCCGGGTGGAAGTGGTGGTGCAGTAAGAAGCAGAGCTTAAGGCTGGACTTCCACGCTCAAAATAATGGTGCGCATGGTGGGCAGCCATAGGCGCTGCCGGGCGTGGTGCTGCTCCAAAAATGCCGCCACGGCCGGGGTGGGTGGCGTATCCGGGTTCAGGTCAAACAGCATAAGCGTGGGCCGGGAGGTGCGCAGGGGGGCGTGGGCCAGCAGGGAGTCGGCATCGAGCACGATGTGGCCGGCCAGCCGGGCCGCAATTTCCACCCGCTTGTTGTAGTAGTTACGCCCCATAATCACCGGTTCCCCGGGCTGCACCGTGCGCAAAAACCGGTCGAGCTGGCGCACGTCGGCACTGATACCCTGGGATTTATCCATAAAGAAAGCCGGCTCCTTCAGCAGGTTCTGGGCCGTGCGCCGGTCCCGGGTGGCCAACGACAAGAGCAGCGAAAACCCGAGCAGCGCTACGGCCACCCTACGTCCGGCGGGATTCAGCCGGGCGGGGCGGGCCAAGGTCAGCACCAACAGCATGGCCGAAACGCTCATAAAGGCCGGTAGAAAGTAGCGGGTGTCGGCCACGTAGGTCCAGCGGCCGCCGGCAAACCAGCCTACCAGCGCGGCCGGGTAGCGCAGGGAAAGCGCCGTCAACAGGCCGGCGCAGAGCAGGGCCGTGCCGCCCGCCAGCAGGTGAAACAGCACCCCGGGCGTGGGCCAAAGCCGTCCTTGCCGGTAGGCTGCCCGCCATTCCTGCCGCAGCCCCAGGGCCAGCACCCCGGCTACTACTACCGATACCGCCAGCACCGCCCCAACTCGTAGCGCGACGCCGTGAGGCACCCGGCTGAAGTCCAGCTCGTTTGAGAAAAAGCTGTGGTAGAGCACCGGGTCGAATTGTCCGAGATGGTACCAGTACAGGCCCAGCCGGGCGGCCGTTGGGGCCTCGGTGGCCAGCTGGGTGTAGAACTTGGTGATGTAGTAGGCGTCGCCGGCAATGCGAGCCTGATAGAGCAGCAGCGCCCCGACCAGCGCCAGCAGCAGCAGCAGACTCGCCAGAGCCGGGCGCCGCAGTTGGGGCCGCCAGCGCCAGGCAAACACCAGCAGGGTCAGCGGCAGAAAAAACGCCAGCGGGTAGTAGGCAAACCGCAGCAGGCAGGCCCCAAACCCCAGCGCGCTCATCAGTAGCGGGCCCGGGCCGGGCGGGCGGCGGGCCGGGCGAGTAAGCAGCTGCAGCAGCACCGCCAGCCCACCGGTGTAGCAGGCCAGGGCCAGCAGGTCAGTGCCGAACAGCAGGTGAAACGGGGCATTGCTCAGGCCCCAGAACAGGAAGATTACCGCCGGGGCGTAGGGCACTAGCCTGCTTTTGAGCGGTTTGAGTAGCCACCACCAGGCCAGCAGCAACCCCAGCAGGCCGGCCCAGTGCATCACCTGAGTGCCCACCAGCACCTCGGGCGACACCCAGCGCAGCAGCCCCGCCATCAGCCAGGCGTAGCCGGGCGGCCACAGGTTCAGGGGCTCAAACACCGGGGCCGACACATCCTGCCAGTTCACCCGGGCCAGGCTCACCCCGTGCCCGCGCAGCAGATTGACCGCGCTTTCGGTCTGGGTCTGCATGTCGCGGGTGAGGGCGGGCATGGCCAGCTCGTGGGCCCAGCGCAGCAGCACGGCCAGGCCGAAAGCCAGTCGGTTGAGCAGGGGCCAGGAAAGCTTGGAAGGCATAGCGAAAGGGCGAGGCGGGCCGGACAGGGGTGCGGCGAAGGTAGCGCAAGGCCGGGCAGCGGACAACGTTGCCGGTGGGCGCGCATGCCGGTCGGCAACTTTACGGGGCTCCGGTGGTTCATACCCGCAGCCGCCCCGCCCACGTCCGCGGCGGAAGCGGCTTTTCACCCGCCGTAAACCTTACGTTCTCATGTCCCAAGACCAAGCCATCCTGTTTTCGCCCGCTACGCTGGGCGCCCTCACGCTTAAAAACCACGTGGTAATGGCCCCTCTGACCCGCAGTCGGGCCATTGGCAACACGCCCAACGAGTTGATGGCTACCTACTACGGGCAGCGCGCCGAAGCGGGCCTGATCATCACCGAAGGCACTTCACCCGCCCCCGAGGGCCTGGGCTACGCCCGCATTCCGGGCTTGTTCAACGCTGATCAGGTGGCCGGCTGGAAGCTGGTCACGGATGCCGTACACGCCCGGGGCGGCCGGATTTTCGTGCAGTTCATGCACACGGGCCGGATTTCCCACCCCCTGAACCTGCCCGCCGGGGCCGAAATCGTGGCGCCCTCGGCTCTGGCCGCCGCCGGCGAGATGTGGACCGACCAGCAGCAGCTCCAGCCCCAGCCTACGCCCCGGGCCCTGACCACGGCCGAGGTGAAAGATCTGGTGCAGCAGCACGCCGCCAGCGCCAAGCTCGCCATCGAGGCCGGTTTCGACGGGGTGGAGCTGCACGGGGCCAACGGCTACCTGATTGAGCAGTTTCTGAACCCGGCCGCCAACCAGCGCACCGACGAGTACGGCGGCAGCGTCGAAAACCGCAACCGCTTTGCCCTGGAAGTAGCCCGGGCCACCATCGCCGCCATCGGGGCCGACAAAGTGGGTATCCGCCTCTCGCCCTACGGCCTGGCCGGCGACCTGAAGCCCTTTGCCGAACTGGACGAGCAGTATCTGGCCCTGGCCGGGCAGCTCCAGCAGCTGAATCTGGTCTACGTGCACCTGGTCGACCACTCCAGCATGGGCGCCCCGAAAGTGCCGGCGGAGCTGGTGGCTGGCATCCGGGAGCGGTTTACCAACACCCTGATTCTGAGCGGGGGCTACGACAAGCAGCGCGCCGAAGCCGACCTGCAAAGCGGCAAGGCCGACCTGGTTGCTTTTGGCCGCCCCTTCATTGCCAACCCCGACCTGGTCACGCGTCTGCAGCAGGACGCCGAACTGGCCCAGCCCAACCCCGAGAAGTTCTACACGCCCGGCCCCGAGGGCTACACCGACTACCCAACCCTGGCCAAGCAGAACGCTACCGCCTAGCCCGCGGGTGACGTTGCCTAAAAACCCCGGTTCGCGTCGTCGCGGGCCGGGGCATTTTTTGCGCACTCAAGCTCGGCGGTAGCGCCGGTGGGCACGACTACCCGGCGGTTTTTTGCGTAAGCGGAAGTTCTACTCTATTCCGCCTTGCTATGACTGCCAAAAAAGCTGCCACTCCCGCCAAAACCGCTGCTGCCGCCAAAGCGCCGGCCAAGAAGGCCGCCCCCGCCAAGCCCGAGAAGCGCCCCACGGCCAAAGACATGAAGTCCGCGGCCCAGAAGCTGCCTTACCCGGCCAAGCAGGCCGACATGAAGCTCCAGCCCGACACGGATTTTGCCAACTACAAGGCCGCCGGCAAGCTGGAAGGCAAAATTGCCCTCGTCACCGGCGCCGACTCCGGCATCGGGCGGGCCGTGGCCATTGCCTTCGCTCTGGAAGGCGCCGACGTGGCCGTGCTCTACAACGAAAACGACGTGGACGCCCAGGAAACCCAGCGGCAGATTGAGAAGCGTAAGCGCAAGTGCTTATTGCTCAAGCTCGATGTGCGTGACCCGGAACAGTGTCGGCAGGCCGTGCGCCGCACCCGCGCCGAACTGGGCGGCCTCAACATTCTGGTCAACAATGCCGCCTTCCAGATGGCCCAGGAGAAGTTCGAGGACATCCCCGAGGAGCAGATTCGCCGCACCTTCGACACCAACATTCTGGGCTACTTCTGGATGGCCCAGGCTGCCGTACCCCACTTCAAGGCCGGCGACTGTATCATCAACACCGGCAGCATCGTGGGCCTGACCGGCAACCCGCTGCTGATTGATTACACGGCCACCAAGTCGGCCATTCACGCCTTTACCAAGTCGTTGGCCACCCACCTGGGCGAGCGGAACATTCGGGTCAACTGCGTGGTGCCGGGCCCGGTCTGGACGCCCAACATTCCGGGCACCATGCCCCGGGAGGAAGTCGAGAAGTTCGGCTACGAAGTGGCGTTGGCCCGCCCTGGTCAGCCCGAGGAATTGGCGCCCGCCTACGTGCTGCTGGCCTCCCAGGATGGCTCCTTCATGACCGGCAGCCTGGTCCACGTGACGGGCGGCAAGATGAGCTCCGACTAGTAAGCAACAGCTTCGTTTCAACGCAAAAGGGCGGCTCCACTGCGGAGCCGCCCTTGTTACGTTGGATTCACCAGTCGTTTATTCCACCACGATTCGTCGGCTGGTGGTCTGGCCCTCGGTGGTCAGGCGCAGCAGATACATTCCTTTCGTCAGGCTCTGCAAATCGAGGGGGTGCTGGGTGGCGCCGCCGCGGTGGCTGACCTGCTGCTGCAACACCGGCCGGCCCAGGGCATCGACCAGCTCCAGAGCAATAGCCCGGGCCGGACCCTGCACGGCCAGGGTCATCAGGCCCGCCGTGGGGTTGGGGTAGCACGAAACGCTCAGTTCGCGCAGGGCGGCCACGGTGGCCGTGCCCTGCTGAATGGTGAGCGTGACGGCCGTGGCCGGGCTCACGCAGGCATTCAGCGAATCGACCACGTAGTAGGTGTACACGCCCACGGCGGTGCGGCCAGTGGCGTAGCTCGGGCCGGCAAACAGGCGCTGGGTCAGGGCCGCGTTGGCGTACCACACCGCCACGCCGGGGCTGGTGGTCGTGGCCATCAGGTTTGGCACGGGCTGGTTGAAAATGGCGGTTTGATTGGATGCCGCGGGCGCCGGGCGGGCCTCGGGCGTGAACTCAAACGCGCCAATGTCGGGGGCCGTGGTGCTGCGCAGGGTGCCGTTGTAGTCGGTCGTGACGCCGGCCACCGGGCGGGCGCGGCCGTTGAGGTTGCAGTTGGCATTCGGCAACGGCGCCAGGTCCGTGGCGTTGACCAGACGGTACACGGGGTTGGTAACGAGGCTGGCCGCATCCTGGCCGGTGGCGGTGCGTAGCGCTGCCAGCGTGGGGCGGGGGGTGCCATTGACATACGCCAGCGTGGCCCGCGGGCCCTGAGCCGAGTAGGCGTTGTTGTCGGACAGGGTGAAGGGCGAGGCCGTCGGCGCGGAGTAAAGCGCGTACGCCTTGCCGCCCGTCGCCGTCGTGGTCTGCTCGTTCACCAGCACGTTGTTGACCAGCGCCACGTCCGTCACGCCATTGGCGACTGTCACGGCGCCGGAAACGGGCGTGGTGCCCTCGGCCAAGTTGCCGGTCATGCGCACGGTGTTATAGGCCAGCTTATAGCCGCCGCCGCTGGTCAGGTACACGCCGTGGGGCGTGAAGGAAATGCCGTCGTCGCCGCTGCTCAGGATTTCAGAAATGACGTTGTTGGCTACGGTCACGTTGGCATTGCTCCCCGTGGCCGACAGGCGGATGCCCGTAGCACCGTAGCTGTTGGAAGTACCCGTGCCGGTGTGCACGACGTCGCGAATACGGTTGCCGTCGATAACGCCATCGGTTGAGGTGCCGCTTACCACTATCCCGGCCACGGCCGGACTCGTGGCCCGGGTTATGCCAAGGACGACATTCTTCTCCAGCCGGAAGCCCGTGGTATTGACGATGACAATGCCGCTACTGCCAATTTTGTCGGCTGCCACGCTGCTGCTGCCGACAGAGTTGAAGGCAGCCATGAAGTTGGTACAGTTGCTCTGGGCCTGAATGCCCGTGGCCGTGCGTGCGATGCTGCAGTTGCGCACCATGCCGTTGGCCGCGCCACTGAACGCCACACCGTAGGCCGTCAGGGAGCTGGCCGCCCGCAGCTCCACGGACCGCAGCGCCACGTTGTTGCCCGTCACGAAGATGACGCCACTGCTGGTGGCCGTGCCGGTATTGGCCAGGGCCAGGGAGCCGCTGTTGCCCACGGGCGTAACGCCTTCCACCGTAACGTAGCTGGCATCGATGATGAGCAGGGGAGTGGCGGCGTTGGCCGTGAGCACTACCGTCCGCAGCGGCCCCGGCTTCAGCAGCACCGTGTTGGCCACGCTGGAGCCGGTGTTGGCATTGAGCGTGATGGGGTAGGTTTCGTTGGGGTAGGCCGTGTCGATGAGCTGCAGGGTGAGGGCCCCGCTGAGCTCATTGCTGTTCAGGGCGGCCACGGCGGCCGTCAGGGTGGGGTAGTCAGCCGCTGCGGAAACGCCCACGGTTTTCACCCCGCTGATCAGGCCCAGCACCCGGTAGGAATTGGGCGCAGTGGGCGCGCTACTGATGCTGGCCACGCTGGTGGCGGCGAAGCCCGGGGCGGGGGAGGCCCCCACGTTGGGCGTGGCGGCTAAATCCTGGGCCGTAACGAAATACTCGATAACGTCGCCAGCCGTAGGGGGCGTGCGGAGCTTGCTCACGTCGAGGGTAAAGTTGACGCTGCCCCCGGGCGCGGCCCCGGTGTCCACCCATTTCCAGCCGTTGCCGGTGGCATCGTTGGGAACGGTGAAGACGTTGGCGTCAGAGCTTTTCTTGTAGTACAGGCGCGGGCCGAGCGGGGCGGTGGTATTCACGCCGCTGGGGTCGTTGATGAACACGTTCAGGCTGCGGTTGCCGGTGCTGGCGGTGTTAGGCAGGGACGTATACACGATGCTGGGCCCGGAAAGGTCGACGCCCTGGAAGGCGCCCTCGTCGGCACCCAGGTCGGGGCTGGCCACGGTGCGGGCCTGCGCGTCGATGTCGGTGGGCACGGGCAGGGCCGAGGCCGACAGGTTCTGGCCGCCGCCTTCCACCTGGGTAGGCACGCCGGTCTGGATGTGCGGGTCGGTCAGCGGGTTCACAAACGGCACGTTCTCCGTCACCGAATTCTGCTCGGCCGGCGCCGCGCGCTGCTTGTACTGAGCCAGAGTCTGATCTACGCCCGGGGCGGTGGCCACGCCGTAGAAGATGGGGGTTTCGGCGGAAGGCGGGCCGGCGTAAAACAGGTTGTTGTTGGACGCGGCGGCCAGATTGGTCAGCGCGGCAGTGCTCTTAAAGAACGCCGCGGCCACCCCGCCCCCGCCCGCGGGCAGGCCGGTCACTAGGTTCACGAAGATGTTGTTGCGCAAATCCACGGCCGGAGTTCCCGAAATATAGAAGGCCCCGCTTTTGTTCGATGGCGCCGTGGCCGCGTAGGTCAGCACCACCGTGTTGTGGTAGCAGTAGTTGTTGGTGCCCCCGCGGAAGCTCAGGGCCCGCACCGAGGTGCCGGCCGTGCTCACCGTAGCCCGGATGTCGTAGACGAAGTTGTTGAACACGTTGTTGG
The DNA here is from genome assembly GCF_004167665.1 of Hymenobacter persicinus. GTDB lineage: Bacteria > Bacteroidota > Bacteroidia > Cytophagales > Hymenobacteraceae > Hymenobacter > Hymenobacter persicinus. The sequence continues at coordinate 62,667 of NZ_SEWE01000032.1, forward strand.
TCGTGCCCGCGGTGATGTCCATGCCCGAAGCAAAGCCCGAGGTGCCGGTGGAAGCAATGTCGTAGGTGCGGTTGCGCCCGATGTTGTGGAGCGTGCCGCTGTTGACGTAAATGCCCTGGGAGGCCGAGGTCGTGCCCGTGCCGGTCATGGCGTGGACGCGGTTGTCGAGGATGTCGACCACGTTGGCCGCGCCGCTGGAGTAGATGCCGTACACGGCGCTCGACGAGCTCAGGCCCGACACGTCCATGCCGGTGACTTTGGCGCTGGTCTGGCTGCGCAGGTAGATGCCGTACACGGTGCCGGTGGTAGGACCGCCGCTGGCGGGGTAGCCCACGCTCAGCACCCGGCCCGGGGCCCCGCCCGCCAGCGTCCCGATTTCGTTGCCGCTGTCGGTGAGCGTGCTGCCCGCGTCGAGGTTGTAGCCGTTAAAGCAATCCTGCACGGTGTTGGACAGGAAGCGGTTGGCGTTGTTGCCCCCGTCCTGCACAAACACGCCGAAGGTGCGGGTGGTATTGGCGCGGTTCAAATCCAGGGTGCAGTTCTGCACGAGGTTGTTGGTGGCGCCGCCCTTGAGCCAGAGGCCGTATTCGAGCTGCTGGGCCGGGGTGGTGTTGGCGGCCGGGTCCGAAATGTCTACGCCGTCGAGGGTCACGTAGTCGGCCCCGTCGAGGGTCAGGCCCGCGTCGGTGGCGCCAGTGCCGGTTCCTTCGAGACGGGGGTTGGCCGCCGTACCGTCCTTGCGGAAAATAATGGGGTTACTGGCCGTGCCGCTGGCCGTCAGGGCCGGGGGCAGCTCACTGAACACGGCCCCGCTTTTCACCTGAAACGTGACGCCGCCCGCGCCCACGCCGCCCGCATTCAGGGCCGTAATGGCGGCCGTGAAGGTCGCATAGTTGTTGGGCCCCGTCCCGGCGGGGTCAATGGTTTTGGTGCCTGCCAGTTGGGCAAAAGCGCCGTGGCTGAGCGCCAGGGCCAGCAGGGAGTAGAAGATTCGTTGCATAGGCAATAAGCAGGAGGGTGAAAGGTGGTGTGGAAGATAGAAAGAATAGGATGAAACAGCCAGGCCGCCGCCCGGATTCGCCTGCCCGGAACAGACAAAACGCCCCCGGCGCGGTTGTGCTTATTCCCCGGCCGCGGGCGCCAACAACCTTCCGGCAAGCTCGGCAGTACAGGGAAGCACCTTCTCCTTCTGGTTTCGTCTGTTTTTATATGCCCGATTCGTCTTATCCCGCCGGTACCGTCCGGGCCCTGCTGCCCACTGAGCTGGTCACGGAAGCCACCCGCGCCGCCCTGACGGCCCGCCTGACGCCCCCAGCGGCCCCGCAATTCTTCGAGCCCGCCACGTATGCCCTGCTGCAGGCCGTGGCGGCCCGGCTGTTTCCCCAGCCCGACCGCGCCGAGCCCATTGAGCTGGCCGCCGCCATCGACCAGCGCCTGCTCCAGGGGCTGTCTGACGGCTGGCGCTACGATGCGCTGCCACCCGACCGGGAGGCGTTTCGGCTGGGTTTGGGGGGGCTAAATCAAAGCGCGGAGCTGCTCCACGGCCGCGGCTTTCTGGAATTGGCGCCCGAGCAGCAGGACGCGGTGCTCCACGCCGTGCAGGCCGGCTCCGCCCCCGGCGACATCTGGCAGACCGTGCCTGCCCCCCGCTTCTTCGAGGAAATGCTGGCCGAGATGACCGAAACCTACTATGCCCACCCGCTGGCCCAGGAAGAAATCGGCTACGTGGGAATGGCCGACGTACCCGGCTGGGCGAAAATTGGCCTCAACGAAAAAGAAGACCGGGAGCCGGAAGAGCGGTAAGATGGTGAAGTTGTGAAACGGTGAGTTGTTCTGCTGCCTTTGTCGGCGTATGACGAACGATTCACTTCTCACCCTGCTGCCACCTCACCACCTCACCATTTCACAATTTCACCACATGCCCGACGAAGAAACGCTGGAAGAAGGGGTACTCGACCCCGTGAAGCCCGAAGTGCAGGACCCGCTGCTGCAAAGTATCCTGGCCGAAGCGGCCGCCCCTACGGCCCCAACTGAGCTGGAAGAAAAGCTGGAAATTCCGGTGACGCCCGACGAAGTCGACTGCGTGGTTATCGGTACTGGCGCCGGCGGGGCCCCGCTGCTGGCCCGGCTGGCCATGGCCGGCCTGAAGGTGGTGGCGCTGGAAGCCGGCCCCTGGCACGACCCGAAGAAAGACTTCGCCACCGACGAAAAAGCCCAGGAGTTTCTGTTCTGGAACGACGAGCGGCTGTCGGCGGGCAAAAACCCGCTGGCCTACGGCAAAAACAACTCTGGCACCGGCGTAGGCGGCTCCACGCTGCACTACACGGCCTACACGCCCCGCCCCCAGCCCGCCGACCTGCACCTGCA
>NZ_SEWE01000033.1 GCF_004167665.1 Hymenobacter persicinus
CACCGTTCATGGTGGTCAGCTCCTGGCCGTCCTTGAGGTCGGAGGCCAGCAGGCGGCCGGCAATAACGTGGTAGGTCAGCACGCCCTTGAGCTTTTCCTTGCTCTCGGGCTTCATCAGGCCATCCAGCGCGCCTTTAGGCAGGGAGATGAAAGCCGAGTTGGTGGGCGCAAACACCGTGAACGGGCCGGGGCCGCTGAGGGTGCCGCCCAGGTCGGCGGCCGACACGGCCTTGATGAGCGTGCTCACGCTGGCAGCCTGCACGGCATTCTGGATAATGGTTTTGTCGGGCGTCATGGCCACGCCGTCCACCATCACGCCCTCGGGCTTGCCCATGCGGGCCGAGTCGGTCGACATGTTAGCCGAGTCGGCAATGACGGCGGCTTCGGTGGCGGTGGTGGTTTCGGTGGTTTTGGGGTCGCCGCAGCTGCTGAGGCCGGCGGCCAGCAGGCCGGCAGCGCCGAAAGCGAGGGAGACGTCGCGCAGAGTCTTTTTCATCGGAAACGGAACGGGGTTGGGATTGGAACTGGTGGAGATGGTTGAGTTGGGGCCAATATCGGGATATTCAGTTTCCGATATGGTAATTCTGCTTACGAAACTCCGCCGTAGGCCGGATGTTCAGCCCGCGGCCGATATTGGCTACCTTTGCCACCGACCCCGCGGGGCTGCGGCCCGTATAGCCCGGGGTTACTTTTCCATCTACCATTTCTTTCTTCCGCATGAAAACTGCCGAAATCCACACCAGCAAAGGTGTTATGAAAGTGGAGTTCTACGACCAGGACGCCCCCAAGACGGTGAAAAACTTCACTGACCTGGCCGAGAAAGGCTTTTACGACGGCCTCAAGTTTCACCGCGTCATTCCCAACTTCGTGATTCAGGGCGGCTGCCCCAACTCCCGCGACGGCGCCAAGGGCACGCCCGGCACCGGCGGCCCCGGCTACAAAATTGAGTGCGAAACCAAGGGCGGCCACCAGTACCACGAGCGGGGCGCGCTGAGCATGGCCCACGCCGGCAAAAACACCGGCGGCTCCCAGTTCTTCATCGTCCATGACCGCCAGAACACGGCTCACCTCGACGGGGTGCACACCGTATTCGGCAAAGTCGTGGAAGGCGTCGACGTTATCGACCAGATCAAGCCCAACGACGAGATTCAGAAGATTGTCGTGCGTGAGGAGGCCTAGGCTTCTTTTTAGATAAAGCCCCAAAAAGCCGCTGGTCTGCCAGCGGCTTTTTTTATGCGCGAGCCCCAAGGCGGGCCCGGCGCGGGAGCCTAGCGGTGGAAGAAGCGGTAGAGCGGGCCGTGGGGCTGGCTGCCGCGGTATACTTTGTAGTTGGGCCGGTGCAAAACAACGCGCCCCTTGCTGACGGCCCGCACGTAGGGCGACCGGTCGGCGGCGGCCGCTGGGGAAGCGGGCACGAGCACGGTCAGGGCGAAGAGCAAAAAGGCGAAGCGCAGGACGAGGGAAGCTTTCATGGGCAGAACAGGTGTGTAGGGTTGGGAAGTGGTTGCGGGACTTTCCGGGGCCGCCGGTGGGCCGTTGGAATGAGTCAAAGCAACACCGCCGCCGAGACTGGGGCTGGCTTTTTAGCCCGGCTGGCGGGGGCTCTATGCGAGAGGCCGAATATTCTATCCGAACGATTATTGCCCGGGCGCAGGCGGCCTGTTTTCCCCACTGGGGCCCACCACCGCTTCCCCCACCGGGCGGTGGCCTTTGGCTCCCAAATGCGGCAGCCGAGCCCGCCGGCCCGGACGCAAAAAAGCCGCTTGCGGACAAGCGGCTTTTAGCGTGCAATAGAGAGCGTGTGAAAAACCTAGCGGCGTAGCGCGCCGGCTTGCTTACCAGCGCTGGAAGAACCAACGATTGTGGTTGGCATTGTATTGCTTGTAGTTGGGGCGATGCAGCGCTACGCGGCCTTTGCTCACGGCCCGCACGTAGGGCGAGCGGCTGGCCATTGCCGGAGCACTGGCGGCGAGCAGGGCAACAACGAGGAACAGCGAGGCGAGGCGGGCGAGAAGCGAAGCGTTCATGACGGGGAAGATTGAAGAGGTTGCGAAGAGTCTGAAGGAAAGTTCCGAAGCGCCGTTGGGCCGTTGGAATGATACAAAGCAACGGCGCCGAATCCGGTTTTTTCGCCCTTTTCAGCCAGCCCCCGCCCCGCCTGTGCGAACGGGGTGTTTTCCTCGCCGAACAGCTTTTCGGCTGGGCGAATGGCGGAACTTTTCTCCCTAACATGGCGCGGCCACTTCAAAATCGGCCGCCCTGCTTGCGCAAGACGGCCGTCAGAAACTGCAATAGGAAGGGTAGCCTAACAATACGGGGGCACTCAGCAAGGGCGGAACGCGGGGCGCTTAAGCCGCCAGCGTGGCGCGGTGGCTGGTCACTTGGCTCTGGGCGGCCGTCAGCACGCTGACCTGGGCATCTATCTGCTCGGCGTCGATGGCGGCCAGCACCCGGGCCGGGGCGCTGCGGGCGCCGCCCTGGTCGCGGAGGTTGTCGCGCCGGTCGTTGGCCCGGCGCAGCTTGGTTTCGTACTGCTTGCGCAGGCTGGCCGAGATACCGGGCGTGGCGAGCATGCCGGTGTACATGCCGATTTCGGCTTCCACCTGGAGCAGCTGGGCCCCGGTTTCGGCTTTACTGCGGGCGACCCGGCTATCGGTGTAGCTCAGGTTGGAGTCGCGGTGCTGGTAGGTTTCCAGCTCGGCTTCGAGGTCCTGGAGGACGTCGTCGCACTCGGCGCGGGTGGTGAGCAGGGTTAGGTCAAGTGCCATAACGGGTAAGGGGTTAGGGTGAAAAATAGAATTCCCTAAACGTAAGGCCCGGTTTTATCCCGTGCATTAGTGCCAGCACTAGAAATTCAAATCCTGGTAGTAGCACTAGGCTGGCCGCGCCCCCGCCCTGTCGCCCAGCAGCGCGGCCAGCCCGGCGGCCTCGGCCTCGAGGGCCTCGGCCCGCAGGCGCAGCAGGTGGTAGCGGGCCGCGTCGGCGGGGTCGTGCAGGGTGGCGTGGGCCTGCTCCTGCCGGCTCAGCAGCCACTGCCGGGTACGGGTGGCCTCACCAGGCGTGGTCAGGACCTCGGGCAACGCGGGGGCGGCCAGCAGACCGGGCAGCACTTCCAGCCAGCGCCGGGCCCCGGCCTGGATCATGGCCAGCTTCCGCAGCTCCCGCCGGAGCTTGGCAGCCTGGTGGCAGCAGGTGTCGAGGCGGGCCTCCAGTAAGTCGGCGGCGGGGAGGCCCGGCGGGGGCACCTCGGGTGCGGGCGGCGCGGGTCGGGCCGGAGCATCAGGGGGCAGCCGGGCGGCCAGGGGGTGCAGGCGCAGCAAGACGCGGCTGGTAATGGCCCGGCGGCCGGCTTCGAGGTGGCCAACATGGGCACCCGTGATGCCTAAGTAGGCGGCGAGCTCCTGCTGCTCTAAGCCAAAGTATTTGCGCACTTGGGCCAGCAGTGTGGTGGAAGGAATGGACTTGCGAGGCACTGTCTTTTCTGTAGGTTATTTCTCAATAAACGAAAAATAACCTACAAAACATGGCTATGCCCAACGTCAAACGCCCCGCGCACCTGTCGGCACGCGGGGCGATTGGGTGTAGAGACGCATACTTGCGTCTCAATCGTTGAACGACAATCGGTCGGCTGGCGTGCACGCCGAGACGCAAATATGCGTCTCTACAATCGTGCATACTCAAAACGCCCCGCGCACCTTTCGGTAGGCGGGGCGTTTTGAGTATGCACGAGCCTGGCCGCGGGGAAGGCTCGCGGCGGCATTCTGGCTAAGACAAAGGGCATTTCGGCTAAGCCGTCGGCCGCGGCGGCACCGACCTTTGTATCGTTCATCAACTTCAAACCCCTTCTTATGAAAGCAGTACGAATTCATGCCTTTGGCGGGCCCGAGGTCCTGCACCTGGAAGAAGTAGCGCGGCCGGTGCCGGCGGCCGACGAAATCCTGATCCGGGTGCGGGCCAGCGGCGTCAACCCGGTCGACTGGGCAGTGCGGGAAGGCGGCAACGACGTGCTGCGCCCCTACCTGACGCTGCCGCTGACCCTGGGCTGGGATGCGGCCGGCGTGGTGGAAGAGCTGGGCAGCGCGGTCACCGGGTTTCGGAAGGGCGACGCCGTGTACGGCATTCCCAACTTCCCCGGCAACGGCAGCTACGCCGAGTTTTGCGCGGCCAAAGCCAGCCAGTTTGCCTACCAGCCGAAAACCATCGGCTTCACCGAGGCCGCCGCAGTGCCGCTGGCCGGCCTCACGGCCTGGAGCGGCCTGTTCGGGCACGGCCGGCTGCAGGCCGGTCAGCGCGTGCTGATTCAGGGCGCCTCGGGGGGCGTGGGCAGCTTCGCCGTGCAGTTTGCCAAGGCCCGGGGGGCGTACGTTATCGGCACGGCTTCGGCCGGCAACCTGGAGTATCTGCGGCAGCTGGGAGCCGACGAGGTGCTGGACTACCGCACGCAGCCGGTGGAGGACTTTGTGCGCGACGTGGACCTGGTGCTGGAAGCCTCGCCCCTGCGCGACAATGCGGCGCGGGTGAAGGCGGTGAGCGTGCTGAAGCCGGGCGGCACTTTCGTCAGCGTCAACCTCGACTTCCCCTTCGACGAGGCGATGCAGACAGCCCTGGCCAGCCGGCCGGCCACCGGCGAGCTGGCGCCCAACCAGCCCCGGCAGGACTGGCTGCAGGAAATAGCCCGGCTGATTGACGCGGGCCAGGTGCGGGTGGTGGTCAGCCGGGTGTATCCGCTGGCGCAGGTGGCCGAGGCCCACCGCGAAAGCCAGACCTGGCACGTACAAGGCAAGCTGGTGCTGCACATCAGCCCCAACGACGAGCCGGCATGAGACGATTCACCACGATAAGCGAGTTTCACGAGTTTCGGCAGCTGCCCAAGCCCCAGCATCCGCTGCTGAGCGTGGTAGACGTGGGCACCGTGCCCCCCCTGACCAGTGCGGAGCCGGCGAGCCTGGTCTTCGACTTCTACTGCATTTCCATCAAGCGCATGCGCAATGTGCACATGCAGTACGGGCAGCACTCGTTCGACTTCAACGAAGGCATCCTCTCGTTCATGGCGCCCAATCAGGTATTCAGCCTCGCCGTGGCCGACAAGGCAGAGGACGTCGAGAAATCCGGGTGGGTGGTGTACCTCCATCCCGACTTTCTGTGGAATACGCCCCTGGCCCAGACCATCCAGCAGTATGATTTCTGGGACTACTCGCTCCGGGAAGGCCTGTTTCTTTCCGCCAAGGAGGAGGAAGCCATTCTGAGTCTCGTCTTCGCCATCCAGCGGGAATATGCCTCCCCCATCGACCAGTTTAGCAAGCCGATTATCGTTTCGCACCTGGAAAGCCTGCTGCAGTACGCCGACCGGTTTTATCACCGCCAGTTTCTGACCCGCGAAAAGGCCAACCACGAGGTGCTCGAACGGCTGGAAACCCTGCTGCAAGCCTATTTCAACAGCCCTGACTTGCCGGAACGAGGCCTGCCCACCGTGCACTACGTGGCCGACTGCCTGCACCTTTCGCCTAAGTACCTGAGCAATCTGCTGCGGGTGACAACCGGGCAAAACACCCAGCAGCACATTCACGCCCGGCTGATTGCCAAAGCCAAGGAGAAGCTGTCGACCACCACCCGGACCGTCAGCGAAATTGCCTACGAGCTGGGCTTCGAGCACGTGCCCTCCTTCAGCAAGCTGTTCAAGACCAAAACCAGCCAGTCGCCGCTGGAATTCCGCGCCTCGTTTCCCAGCTGAGAACCGAGTCAGGGTTTTTGTAGCTTATTTTTCAAAAACTAAAAAATAAGCTACAAAACCTGACCAGACGTTAACCACAAACGCCCCGCGCACCTTTCGGCACGCGGGGCGATTGGGTTGGCAGTAGCGCGAACTTGGTAGTTCGCGTGCCTGAACGACACGAATGGCACGGGGTACGCGAACTACCAAGTTCGCGATACACCCTTACCGCCGCCGCCGGGGCTTCTCGTCCTCGTCGTCCTCGTCTTCATCCCCGCCGAAGCTGGGCATGGTGAACATGGAGGAGAGCAGGTCCTTGAACTGGGTGCCGCTCTGCACGCGGTTGCGCGAAATCAGGCTGTGCTCGGCCAGGCCGTGCAGGCAGAATTCCATCAAAAACCAGGTCGTTTCCTTGTCCTCGTTGGGGTGCAGGAAGGTCACGATGTTGCGCAGGCCGGGCACCTGCTCCAGGGCGGCGTGGTAGTCTTTATCCGAGGCGTCGCTGAGCACGTCGACGGTGTTGCCGGCGCTGAACCAGTCCTGCACCTCCTTGTAGGGGTTCGGAATGCTCTTCTTTTTCTTCTGCTTGTCGGGGTCGGGGAAGTAGTTCAGGAACAGGGTGCGGATGGCCTTACCCATCAGCTTTTCGGCCACCAGGCCCGCGCCCTCCTGCTCGCCTTCGTAGACCAGCTCCACCTTACCGGTGAGGGCGGGCACGGCGGCCAGGAAGTCGGCAATGCGCACGTAGGTTTTCTTTTCCCCGTTGATCAATGCCCGCCGCTCGGCGGCGCTGATCAGGCTCTCGTAGGCGGCAATGGTCAGGCGGGCCGACACCCCGCTCTTGGCATCCACGAACTCCGAGGAGCGGGCCTCCACGGCCACCTGCTCCACCAGGTCGCGCACGATTTCGTTGGTCGTCACCATCCCGTCCTGGGCCTCCTTGATGCGGGCCTCCTGCCGGGTGATGCGCTTGCCGATTTCGATGGATTTCGGGTAGTGGGTGATAATCTGGGAGTCGATGCGGTCCTTGAGCGGGGTCACGATGGAGCCCCGGTTGGTGTAGTCCTCGGGGTTGGCCGTGAATACGAACTGGATATCCAGGGGCAGGCGCACCTTGAAGCCCCGGATCTGGATGTCGCCTTCCTGCAGGATGTTGAACAGCGACACCTGGATGCGGGCCTGCAAGTCGGGCAGCTCGTTGATGACGAAGATGCCGCGGTGCGAGCGGGGAATCAGGCCGAAGTGAATTACCCGCTCGTCGGAGTAGGGCAGTTTCAGCGTGGCGGCTTTGATGGGGTCGGCGTCGCCGATGAGGTCAGCCACCGACACGTCGGGGGTGGCCAGCTTCTCGGTGTAGCGGTCGGAGCGGTGCAGCCAGCTTACGGGCGTGGCGTCGCCTTTTTCGGCAATGAGGTTTTTGGCGTAGATGCTCAGCGGCTGCAAGGGGTCGTCGTTGAGCTCGGAGCCTTCCACCACCGGAATATACTCATCGAGCAGCTCCACGAGCAGGCGGGCAATGCGGGTTTTGGCCTGCCCGCGCAGCCCCAGCAGGTTGATGTGGTGCATGCTCAGAATGGCGCGCTGCAGGTCCGGAATTACGGTTTCCTCGTAGCCAAAGATGCCGGGAAACACGTCTTCTTTAGCCTGGAGCTTGGCAATAAGATTATCCCGGAGTTCCTGCTTCACGGAGCGGGGCTGGTAGCCGGACTTCTTCAGGTCGCCGAGGGTGCGAATGTCAATTCGGTTCATAGAGAGGGAATAGTGCGGCGCCCGGCAGCGTGGTAGCCAGGGCGCGGAAGGATACTGGTATAACTGCCTAAGCCCCCCGTTGGTTCGAGGCGCACCGCTAGGACCGCCTCGCCCTCACCCAGCAGTTGCGGCCCGACAGACTTTAGCCCGACGACCAACCCGGCCCGGGGCGGCCGTTTTGGTGCCGGCCGGCCAGGGCCGCCAGATTAGCCTGGGATTAAAAATGGGGATAAAAAACCGATTTAATTCGGTTTTAAGAAGCCTCCGCGTTGTGGGCTCTAATTTTGTGGCACAATCAGCTGGCGCCCGCCGGAACGGTTTTTTACCCGTGGCGGCCCGGTTTTGCGGGCGGCTAGGCCCGCTGGCCCGGGCCCGACCCGGCGTAACCTTCGGCCGCCAAGTACGGTTGAGCTTAACGGCCGGCCGCGGGTGCCCAGCCTCATTTCGAACCACACTCTTCCCCATGGCCACCAAACATCTGGCTTTACCTCCCCCCACGCCCTGGCAGCGGCTGGTCCGCATGCTCGAGCCCGAGCGCCGCGCCATCCGCTACATCCTGTTCTACGCCATTGCCACCGGCCTGATCAGCCTGACCCTGCCCCTGGGCACTCAGGCCGTGTTCAACCTGGTTTCGACCGGGGCCGTGTTCAGCTCCACCTACATCCTGATTGGGGTGGTGGTCGTGGGCGTGCTGCTGGCCGGGCTGCTGCTGATTGGGCAGTTTACGCTGGTGGAAGCCATGGAGCAGCGCCTATTTGCCAAGGCCGCCATCGAGTACGCCTACCGCCTGCCCCGCATCGACCCCAAGGCTCTGGAGGGCGAAAACCCGCCGGAGCTGGTCAACCGCTTCTTCGACGTGCTGACCGTGCAGAAGGGCCTGACCAAGCTGCTGATTGATTTGATGTTTGCCGGCATCCAGATCTTGTTTGGCGTCATTGTGCTCTCGTTTTACCACCCCGTGTTCGTGGGCCTGGGCCTGACCATTCTGGTGCTGCTGGCCCTGATTTACACCCTCAACTACCGCCGGGCTCTGAAAACCAGCATTGAGGAGTCGGCCTACAAGTACGAGACGGTGGACTGGCTCCAGCAGGTGGCCGCCGACTTGCCCCAGCTCCGCGCCAGCGCCGTCACGCCCAACGTGGTGCTGACCCGCACCGACGAGCTGACGGCCAAGTACCTGCGCGCCCGCAACGACCATTTTCGGGTGCTCAAAAGCTACTACAAGTGGGCCATTGCCCTGCGCACGGTGCTCACCGGCGGCCTGCTCATTGCCGGCACCCTGTTCGTGGTGTCGCGGCAGATGACGCTGGGGCAGTTTGTGGCCGCCGAGGTGCTTATCGTGCAGATCAGCAGCTCGATTGAGAAGCTGATGACCGGCGTGGCTACCGTCTTCGACATGCTCACGGGCGTGGAGAAGCTGGCCGCCGTCACGGATCTGCCCCTCGTTCACCCTCATTCCGCCGACGCCCATGCTTAATATCTCCAACGAGAACGTCGACGACTCCATCTGGCACGAAGAGTTGCAGCACTCGCGCCGGCAGCTGCTCAGCGCCAACGGGGCCCGCACCCTGGCCCGGGTGCTCACGGCCGTGGGCGTGATTTTCCTGGTCATCCTGTTTCTGCCCTGGCGCCAGACCATCGAGGGCACCGGCTCGCTCACCACGCTCAGCCCCGAGGACCGGCCCCAGACCGTGCAGAACGCCATTGCGGGCCGCATTGAGCGCTGGGCCGTGCGCGAAGGCCAGCTGGTGAAGCGCGGCGACACGCTGCTGACCATTTCCGAAATCAAGGACGAGTACTTCGACCCCAACCTGCCCCAGCGCCTGGGTGAGCAGCTGGCGGCCAAGCAGGGCAACGTGGCGGCCAACGCGGCCAAAATCGAGGCCACCGACCAGCAGATTCAAGCCCTGCGCCTGACCCTGAACGTGCAGCTCGACGCGGCCCGCAACCGCGTCACCCAGGCCCGCAACACCGTCCGCATCGACTCGGCCGACCTAGTGGCCGTGCGCAACTTCTACCAGGTGGCCCTCTCCCGCCTGGCCCGCTACGAGGAAGGCTACAAAAACGGTCTGTTTTCCCTCACTGACATCGAAACCCGCCGCCTCAAGCTCCAGGAAGACCAGGCCAAGGTGACGGCCCAGCGCAACAAGCTGCTCAACTCCCAGCAGTCGTTGGCCAACGCGAACATCGAGCTGAGCAACCTGCGCGCCAAGTACGAGCAGGACTTGGCCAAAACCCTGTCGGACCGCAGTTCGGCCGTATCGAGCCGGGCCTCGTCGGAGGGCGAAGTGGCGGCGCTGCGCAACAAGATCAGCAACGTGGAGGTGCGCCGCGGCCTGTACGTGGTGCGCGCCCCCCAGGACGGCTACGTGGTGCGCACGCTCAAGGCCGGTATCGGCGAGACCATCAAGGAGGGCGAATCGTTGGCCACCCTGCAGCCCGACGCGCCCGTGCTGGCCGTGGAACTCTACGTGCGGGCCATGGACGTGCCTCTGATCCAGCGGGGCCGCCCCGTGCGCCTGCAGTTCGACGGCTGGCCCGCAGTGCAGTTTTCGGGCTGGCCCTCGGTGGCCGTGGGCACGTTCGGCGGCACCGTCACGGTGATTGACGTGGTGAGCACCACCAACGGCAAGTACCGCCTGCTGGTGCGCCCCGACCGCCAGAACAACCAGGACCCGGCCTGGCCGGCGCAGCTGCGGCTGGGCTCGGGCGTCTACGGCTGGGTGATTCTGGACTCGGTGCCGGTGTGGTACGAAATCTGGCGGCAGCTCAACGGCTTCCCGCCCAGCCTGCAGGCCGCCCCGAGCGAGGCCCCCATCAAGGCGCAAGCCGACAAGAAGTAGGCCCTATGAAGAAACGAACGACTGGTTTTTGGTGGTTGGTTTCTGGTTTTTGGCCCTACCTCACCCAAAAACCAGCCCCCATCAACCTTACACTACCTATTGCTGCTCTGCTGACGCTGTTGAGCCTGGGCGCTCTGGCCCAGACGCCGGCTCTGCCCCGGCGCGCGGCCGGCCTCACGCCCGCTCCGCTCCAGACCCGGCAGCTGGCCACCGACCCGCCCGCCGCGGACACGGCGCGGGTGTTTTCGCTCCAGGACCTGGCCGAGCTGGTATTCGCCAACCACCCGCTGGTGAAGCAGGCCGCCCTGCTCAGCGCCGACGCCCAGGCCCAGGTGCTGGCCGCCCGCGGGGGCTTCGACCCCAAGCTGGGCTCGGGCTTCGACCGGAAAATCTTCGGGGGCACCGACTACTACAACCGTTGGGCCAACGAGCTGAAAGTCCCGCTCTGGCCCGGTGGCATCGACCTGAAGGCCGGCTACGACCGGATGGTGGGCACTTACGTGAACCCCGAGTACCGCACTCCCCTCGACGGGCTGGCCGGCGTGGGCCTGTCGGTGCCGCTGGGTCAGGGCCTGCTCATTGATGCGCGCCGCAGCACCCTGCGCCAGGCCCGCATTATGGTGCAGGCCGCCGAGGCCGACCAAGTCAAGCAGATCAACGAGGTGTGGCTGCAGGCCGTGAAGGACTATTGGAATTGGTACTACGCCTCCCAGCAGGCCCAGCTGGTGCAGGAGGGCGTGGCCCTGGCCGACACCCGCTTCCGGGCTACCAGCCGCCGCGCCCTGCTCGGCGACCAGGCCCCCATCGACTCGGTGGAAGCCAGCATCACGGTGCAGGACCGCCAGCTCCAGGCCCAGCAGTTGGTGGTGGAACTGCAGAATGCCCGGCTGCTGCTCTCCAATCATCTGTGGAACAAGGATGCCCAGCCCGTGGAGCTACCCGCCTACGCCGTGCCCCAGCGCCCGATGCTGGTGCCCGTGGATACGGTTCAGTTCGGCCAGCTGCAGCGCCAGGCCGCCGTGGCCCATCCCACCTTGCTCAAGCTCGACGCCAAAATTCGGCAACTGGGCGTGGAGGAGCGTTACCGCCGGGAGCTGCTCAAGCCCAAAATCAACGTGAGCGGCACCCTGCTCAGCCGCGGCGACTTCTACCGCCCCGAAGTGCCAGCCTATTACGATTTCGGGCTGAACAACTACAAGCTGGGCGTGGACTTCGCCTTTCCGCTGTTTTTGCGCCAGGAGCGCGGCAAGCTCCAGCAAGCCCGCCTAAAGGTGCAGGATGCCACCCTGGAGCAGCAGCAAAGCCGACGCACCATCGTCAACCAGGTGCAGGCCGTGTATAATAGCCTGCAGGCTTACGAGCGGCAGCTGACATTGCAGGCTCAGACCATTGCCAACCAGCGCCAGTTGCTCCAAGCCGAGCTGCAAAAATTCGAGCTGGGTGAAAGCACCATTTTCCTCATCAACGCCCGCGAATCCAAGCTCATTGAGCTCCGCATCAAGCAGGAAAGCCTGCGGGCCAGCTACGAAAAGGCCCGCGCCGAGCTGTACTACTACGCCGGCACCCGCACGCTGGGGGCACAGGAGCGTTAACCTAGTTGCTTGCGCCATGGCCTAAGGATTTTCAACGGCTAACAAAAAAGGCCGTTCTGCTGAGCAGAACGGCCTTTTTTGTTAGCCAGCAAACCGGTTATTACAGCGTCTTGCGGCGGTTTTTTTTATAGTCTTCGAATACTAGGTGCCCCAGACCTTTTAGGCCCGAGTAGTAGGCCTTGCCCTGATTGACCTGGGTAAACTCCTCCACGAACTGCTGCAGATACGGGTCCGAGGCAATCATGAACGTGGTGATGGGCACCTTGAGGCGGCGGGCGGCGGCAGCCAGATTCAGAGTCTTGTTGACCACTTTGCGGTCGAGGCCGAAGGAGTTTTTGTAGTAGCCGTTGCCTTCCTTAAGGCAGGTAGGCTTGCCGTCGGTAATCATAAAGATCTGCTTGTTGGGCGTCTTGCGCTTGCGCAGCAGGTCCAGGGCCAACTCCAGGCCGGCCACGGTGTTGGTGTGGTAGGGCCCGACTTCGAGGTAGGGCAGGTCCTTGATGGTGATGGGCCAAGCATCGTTGCCGAACACGATAACGTCGAGGAAGTCCTTGGGATACTTCTGCTTGACGAGCTCGGCCAGGGCCATGGCCACCTTTTTGGCGGGCGTGATGCGGTCCTCGCCGTAGAGAATCATCGAGTGCGAGATGTCAATCATCAAGACCGTGCTGGTCTGGGTTTTGTGCTCGGTTTCGCGCACTTCCAGGTCGCCCTCAGCTAGCATAAACTCGTCGGTCAGTCCGTGGTTGAGCTGGGCGTTGCGGATGCTTTCGGTCATCGAAATCTGGTCCACGGCGTCGCCGAAACGAAACTCGCGCAGGTCGGTGCTCAGCTCGTCGCCCTGCCCGGTCTGGGGCGTGCGGTGGTTGCCGGAGTTACCCTTTTTGAGCTTGCCGAAGATTTCCTCCAAGGCACTCTTGCGAATGCCCTGTTCGGTTTTAGGCGTAATCTTAAAGGCGCCCCGCTCCTGCTCGTTCTCATCGATGTAGCCCTTTTTCTTCAGGTCCTCGATGAAGTTGCCCATGCCGTAGTCATTGTCGGTCAGGCCGTACTGCTTATCGAGCTCATTAAGCCAGGACAAAGCCTCCCCCACGTCGCCGGACGTGATGGTGACCAGTTGCATAAAGATCTTGAACAGGGACTCAAAGCCTTTTTCGGGCGAGTCATCGGGCACGAAATCCCGGAAACGAAAACCAGCAGCCATAGGAAAGGAATTAGGCTCTGAGAACAACCAGCCCGCGGGCAATGTTCACCGGGGCAGTTTTTCGGCAAAAGAGTCCTCGAAAATCCCGTCGGCGGGAGCTCAGGGGGCAGCCTTTTTACTTCTGCTACTGCCGGACCACTCGCAGGGTCTGGCGCTGCCCATCGGGCCGGATGAGGCGGAGCAGGTACAGGCCGGCCGGTAGGTTCTCCGCTCTAGGCCAGCTTACCACGCCGTTAGCGGGCAGCGGCCGGGATTCGCCCACGCGGCGACCCAGCGGGTCGAGCAGCTCCAGCTGCCCCGCCACCCCGGCACCAGCCGCAACAGTCAGCGGCCCGGCCGCGGGGTTTGGCCAGGCCCGCAGGCCCAGCTCGGCCCGGGCCGGAGTCGTCGTCGCCGTGGCAGTGGCCAGGAATTCAAAGGCGCCCACGTCGGGGGTGGTTGCGGAGCGGGTGCGGTTGTCGAAGTCCCGGGGTACCTCGGCCAGGGGCTGGGCCAGATTGTCGAGGGCTGGGTTGGTCGGCACGAAGGTGGCGCTGGCAAACTGCGGATTCAGGTCGTGGGCGTGCTGGTCCTGCAGGGAGGCGGCCTGCCACTCAGGCAGCGTAGGATACGAAGCCGTACTGCTGCCCATCACGAAGCCGCCGGTGGGGTTGGCCAGGTAGAAGTTGTTGTAGTCGGTGCTGGAGCCGGGGGCGCCGAGCTGGCGGTTGGTGGCGTACAGGGCCACGTGGCGGGCCGAGGCCGCGGTTTGAGCTCCGGTCAGGTTCACGAGCAGGTTGTTGCGGAGCGTAAACTGCCCCTGGGCCGTGCCGAAGCTGCCCACGTTGAGGGCCACGCTCGAGCCGTTGGGCGTGGCGCTGCCGTCTACCACAATAGTGTTGTTGGCCAGCAGCATCCGGCTGGGCTGGGTGAGCGTGGGCACGTAAATACCCTGAATCAGAAAGGACGGGGTGCCGGGTGCCGTAGCTGAGTACCCGCGCGCGAGGCCGCTGATTTCGTTGTTGAACACGTTGATTTCGTGGCTGCCGGTGGTGCCCGAGCCCATGGTCAGGTACATGCCGTACACGGCCTCCTGGGTGGTGACCACGTTCAGGTTGGTCTGCCGCAGGTCGAGGATGCGGTTGTTGTACACCTGCGAGGCCTCGGCCCCGCTGCCCTGCACATTGCTCAAAAACAGCCCGTAGATAATCCCGCTGCCGGTGCAGCGCAGGCCTTGGGTTAGGTTGTGGTGGTAGCGCAGGTTGCGCACGTTGCTGAGCTGAGTGCCGACCACCCCCGAAGTCCCGTTGCCGATGTCGCCGGCCGTGCCGTTGCCCACCACCACGTAGTCAATTTCGAGGTCAAACTCCGACCACGTACTGGTGTAGCCCGACACGGTAAAACCCGTGTAGCAGTTCTGAATCAGCAGGTTGTGGTAATGGGTATGGGCGTTGCAGCCGCTGGTGTCGGCCGGCGACACGCTGCCGCTGTTGTCGTTGGCGGCCTGCACCACTCCGGCCGAGGACAGGTAGCTTCGGTTCAGGGTGATGGTGGCATTCTGGACCAGCAAATGGCGCACCCCGTTGGTGGGAGTCAGGTTGCGGATGCGGTAGCCGTAGGCGGGGCCCTGCCCGGTGCCGGCCGCGCGCACGTCGATGCCGTCGAACGTCAGGTAGTCGGCGCCGGCTACGTCGAGAATGGCGCCCGAAGTGGCCGTGATAACCGGGTTAACTAAGTTGCCGGTTCGGCGGAACACTACCGGCGCGGCGGCCGTGCCACCTACGACCAGCGGGGGCACCTGCTCGGCAAACACCCGCCCACTGGGCACGTTGAAGGTCACGGGCGCCGTGGGCAGGGCCTGGTTGAGCCGGCTGACGGCGGCCGTAAACGAGGGGAAGTTGGTGGCGCTGGCCGGCAGCGTGTTGTCGATGGTGTAGGTGCCGGCCAGGCCCGTGGCTACGTTGCGGGCCGTTACCACCACGTTGTCGAGGGCCGCCGGGGGTTGGGTGCCGCCGGCGTTGTTGTTCACCCAGCTAAACACCAGTCGCACGGTGGTGCCGGCCAGCACGGGGCCGTTGGGAATCGTGTAGGTGTTGCGGGTGTAAGTGGCCTGGCCCTGCAAGCCGCCGCTAGCTGGCGTCAGCTTGCTGCCACCCTTCAGGAAAACCGGCTCAAACGAGCTTTGCACCACGTAGCTGGGCGGCAGCGCAAACACCGACATATAGTCGGTGGCCTCGCCCCGGTTTTTCCAGTCAAACGATACCTCAAACGTGTTGAAGCCGGCGGGCAGCACAATGTCGCGGTACAGGTGCACGATGCTGCTCAGGGTGGTGGCGTACGAATACGAGCCGACCGGACTGGCCAGGGTGTTGGTGATATAGGCGGCCCGGGTGCCGGGCAGCAGCGGCCCGTTGCCGGCGGCCGAGCCGCTGGTCCACTGGTTGTAGAGCTGGTCGTTGACGGCCGTAAACGAGCCGGGGCCATTCGGACCGGGGGTTTCGAAATCCTCAGTGAACACCGTCACCGAGGCTTGGGCCCGGGCCGGGAGTGAGGCGCCCAGCAGCAGCAGGGCGCCCAGCAGCCGGGAAGCAAATTTTTGCATGATAGATCAAGAAAGGATAGAACCTCGCCCCGCCCGTAGGCAGCTACCGGGCCAGGCGTTACTTAGTGCTGCACCCGCACCCGGTACTGCTGCCCGGCGGCCGTCGTCAACCGCAACCAGTAGAGGCCAGCGGGCAGCTGGCTTAGCCCGCTCAGCTCCGCGCGCCCGGCCGTAGTCAGCAATAGGGCCTGCTGGCGCACTACGCGGCCGGCGGCGTCGCAGAGCTGCAACCGGGCGGCGCCCGCGGCGGTGGCTGGCACGGTCAGGGTCAGCTTATCGGCGAAGGGCACCGGGAAAGCGCCCAGTACCGCGGCGGCTGATCCGGGCTTCGTTGCCAGGGCAATGGTACCGAACTCGTAGGCGCCCAGGTCGGGGCGGCTGGGGCTGCGCAGGTTTCCGGTCAGGTCGGTGGGCACGCCCAGGGGCTGGGCCATGTTGTCGAGGGCCAGGTTGACGGGGCGCAGGGCCGTGCCCGCGGCAAACTGCGGATTCAGGCTGACCGAGTGGGCATCCTGCCCGCTGCTGGCGCGCCAGTCGGCCAGCGTGGCCGCGTCGAGGGTGCTGTGGCGGGCCACGTAGCCGTTGGCCGGGTCCGTCACCACCAGGTCGTTGTAATCGGCCACGGCCCGGGCGGGCACGAAGCTGGCATAGGGCGAATACCAGGCGTAGTGCTTGGCCACGCCGGTCTGGGCGCCCACCTCGTTGCTAAACACGTTGTTGCGCACGCTCAGCGCGGCCTGAGCTTCGGGGGCAAACACCGAGCAGTCGAAGGCGGCCGTGATGTAGCGCACGCCCGTGCCGGTGAGGCGGACGCTATTGTGCCACACCTCGAAGCGGCTGCCCACGCCCGGCACGCTCAGAATCACCGACAGTCCGGCCACGTTGCGGGTGGCGGTAGCGGTGCCGAAGTAGTCCAGGCTCAGGTCCCGGATTTCGTTGTTCTGGATGCGCAGCTCGACGGGCGGAATGTTGGAGCCCTGGTTGAAGATCAGCCCCCAGATGTAGTAGCCCGAAAACGTGGTGCCCGGGCTGACCAGCTGCAGCTCGTAGATCTGGTTGTCAGTCACCCGGCAGGCCAGCGGGCCGGTGCCCTGCAGGTCGCGCAGGTCGATGCCCCGGGCGCCGGAGGTGGAGCGCAGCCCGCGCACGGCGTTATTGACCAGGGTCAGGCCCTTCACGTGCTGGATTACGAAGCCAAAGAGCTCCCAGCTGCTGTCGAGCGTGCCGGTGCTCACGCTCACGTTGCGCACGGTCACTTTCTCGTCGGGGAAGGCCGCATCGGAGCCGGTCAGGCGCACGCCGTAGATGCAGTTGCTGATGGTCAGGTTTTCGTAGAGCAGGTCCCGGTTCAGCCCGGCCGTGTCGGAGGCGAAGCCCACGTTGTACTGCCGAATGCCGGCCGCCGCCGGGGCCGAGCTGCCCACCGCCGAGCGGGTCAGGGCAATGGTGGCGTTGCGGATGGTGATGTGACGGGCCCCGTTGGTTCCCGACTGCTGGGCCGTGACGAGGTAACCGTTGGGCAGGGGGCTGTTGAACTTGCTGCGCACGTCGATGCCGTCGAACGTGAGCCAGTCGGCTCCCACGATGGCCACGCCGGCCGAGGCCCCGAAGCCCGACTCAATCACGGGGTTGGCCCCGCTCCCACTGCGCCGAAACACGACGGGGGCCGCGCCCGTGCCGCCGGTGGTGATGGACGGGGTATTTTCGGTGAATACCTGACCCGCCGCCACTTCAAACGTGGTTGGACCGCTGGTGCCGGTCAGGTTCAGCCGCTCGAAGGCCGCCGTGAAGGAGTTGAAGTTGCGCCCGGTCAGGGGCTGGGTGTTGTCGATGGTGTAGGTGCCGCTGAGCGGGGGCACGGTGGTGGCCGTCAGGGTCACGTTGTCGAAAGCTGCCGGGGGCTGCTGCCCAAAGGTGGCGTCGTTGCGCCACATAAACACCAGGCGGCGGGTGGTGCCGGCCAGCTGGTTGCCGGTCGGCAGGCGCACCAGCGCCCGGGAGTAGGTGGGCTGGGAGTGAAAATCGTTGCGCACCAGCACCGCACTCGACGACTGCGGCGTGCTGCCCGCCGTGAGCGTGGCGCCGGCCGGCAGCAGGTAGATGCCCATGTAGTCGTCGGGAGCCAGGGCGCTGTTTTGCCCGATGGCCTTCCAGTCGAAGGACAGGTCGAACTGGTTTTGCCCGGCCGGGAACGTCACGTCGGTGTAGAGATACGTGACGTTAAAGCTGCTCAGGCTGTAGGCGTAGGTGCTGCCGGTGGCGTTGTTGGAAATGTAGGCCGCCTTGGAGCCCGCCGTGGTGGGGCCGTTGCCGGGGGCCTCACCCACAAACCACTTATTGGCCTGGGTGCCGTTGACGGCCGTAAAAATGGAGGTAGGCCCTTCGAAGTTCTCGGTCAGGAAGGTGGTCGGGGTCTGGGCCTGCGCGGCGGGAGCCAGTAGCAGACTGCAAAACGCCCCGAAAAGTGCGTAGCGTAAAGTTTTAATCATGCACGTAGAGGAAGCAGGGAAGACAAAAAGAAGAGGATAAAGGCCCCAAGTTGCCAGCGGTAAGGATAGGGCACTCGAAATCAGCTATAAAGATACGGGGACACTGGCATTCGGCCAAGAGCCAAACTTTGCCGCCTGTTGCTGGTTACACGGGTCTATGAAAGCTATCTGGAACGATACCGTCATTGCCGAGAGCAACGACACCGTGGTGGTGGAAAACAACCACTACTTCCCCGCCGACGCCATCAAGCGCGAGTTTTTTGAGGATAGCATTGCCCACACGTCCTGCCCCTGGAAGGGTCGGGCCAGCTACTACTCCGTGCGCGTCAACGGGGAGCTCAACAAGGATGCGGCCTGGTTTTATCCCGACCCCAAGCCCGCGGCCCAGGAAATTCAGGGGCGCGTGGCGTTTTGGAAAGGCGTGAAAGTGGTTCAGTAAGCCTGGAATCGGCCGCTAGAAGCCGCTTTGCGTATAGCCGCTACATTCCCGTTCTTACTTTTCCCCCATGCGCGCTTCTTACCGCCTGCTGGCCCTTTCCCTGCTGGCCACCGCTACTGCCTGCGACAGCACCCGCGAAACCACCTACAGCCAGCCCCAGTCAACCACGATTAACCCGGCTCCGGCCACCGCGCCCGAGCGGCCCAGCTTTCGCAGGGAGCTGACCAGCGGCCCCTACAACTACCTGATTACCACCACTGGCCCCGTCGGGCAGCGCCAGCTGAGCGTGCGCGCCGCGCAGGACGGCCGGGAGCTGACCACCGCCCAGGACACCCTGTTGGGCGAAGTGCAGGATGCCCAGCTGGCCAAGCTGACCACCGGCCCCGGCGACGAGCTGCTGGTCTTCACCGAAGGCGTGGGCAGCGGCTCCTACGGCGACGTGCGCGGCTACTGGTTTGGCGGCCAGGACTGGGAAAGAATGGCACCCCTGCCCAAGCTGGCCGGGGCCGCCGCCCAGGGCTACCAGGGCCAAGACAAGTTCCGGGTAGTCGGCCGGGAGCTGGTTCGCTCCTTCCCTATCTACCTGCCCGCCGACGCCAACTGCTGCCCCAGCGGCGGTACCCGCACCATCCGCTACGTACTGCCCGAGCGCAGCCTGGCCTTTCAGCAGAAAAGCATGGTCACCGAAGCCCGGCCGGCCCAGTAACTGGTTCGGGCTATACGAAAAAAGCCGCCCCCGAAATCCGGGGGCGGCTTTCGTGCATATAAGGCTTTGATGACCTTCGATTTTACTGCAACACCAGCCGCCGGCTCAGCAGCGCGGAGCCAGCCTGCAAACGCACGAGGTAGATACCCGCGGGCAAGCCGGCCGTGGGCAGCGTGGCGGTAAATCCGCCATCCGCCGACCCGCTTAAGCGCTGGGTAGCCACCGTCTGGCCGAGGGCGTTGAGCAGCGTGAACTGGGCGGCAGCCCCGCCAGTGGCGGCAGTCGGCAGGCTCACGTAGACCGGGGCAGTAGCTGCCGCCGGGTTGGGATACACGGCCAGTGGTGAAGCCGCCTGCCCCGCGGACGCGGCCGTCGGAGCCGGGGCGTTGCGCAGTACGCTTACGACTCCCGACGAGGAATAGTGGGCCGTCAAACAATCCAGGGTTCCGTTGCCGTCGATGTCGGCCAGGACGAGGCTGGCGGCGTTGGGCTGGCCGGTGGGGATGCTGGCAGTGCCCGAAAACTCGCCAGCACCGTTATTGAGCCGCAGGCTGACCACGCTCGGCGTAACGAAACTCGCCGCAAGCAAGTCCAGGTCGCCGTCACTGTCAACGTCCCCGAGCTGCACCCCCAGCGGGGACGCATCCACGGGTATGCGCGCCCCGGCGGTCAGGGCGCCAGTGCCGTCGTTGACCAACACTGCCGCTACGTTACTGCTTGAACAACCGGCCACCGCATCCAGGTCGCCGTCGCCGTCCACATCCCCCAGGGCCAGGCAGATTGGCTCCCCCAGTACGGTACTGTTGGTAGTGCCCGAAAAGGCACCCTGACCATCATTGTAGCGCACGCTGATGGAGTTGCTGGCGTTAGCCGTCACCACGTCCAGGTCGCCGTCGTTATCCATGTCGCCCAGGGCTAAACCGTACGGCGACTGCCCGACCCTCACATCCGAGCCCGCGCTAAACACGCCCTGACCATTGTTGAACCGCACGCTTACGCTTCCGAGAGCTACTGCATTGGCCGTGAGCAGGTCCAGGTCGCCGTCGCCGTCAATATCGGCCAGGGCGGCCGTGCGGGGGTTGTTGCCCACCCAAACTGTGGGTGCGGTGGTGAAGACGGCGCCGTTGCCGGCATTGAGGCGCACGCTCACGTCGTTGCTCCCCACATTCGTAGCGACAAAGTCCAGATCCTCGTCGCCGTCCAAGTCGCCAGCCACCACGAAGAAGGCTCCGTTGCCCACGGCCAGGTCGGCCCCGTTCGTGAAACCGCCCATGCCATTGTTGAGGCGCACACTCACCCGGTTGGTGGAGTAGCTCGAGGTCAGCAGATCCAGGTCGCCGTCGCCGTCTAGGTCGGCAGCGGCCGTGCTCGTCGCGCTGGAGCTGACACTCACGGCCGGCGCCGCCTGAAAATTGCCCGAGCCCCCAGTGGTGGCCGTCGTAAACTGATACACGAACGGCCCCGCCGCCGTCCCGCTGGTACTGGCAACCGAGGCCGGTATAACTACCGACACCGTTTCGCCAGCCCTGAAATCCAGGGGCTGTCCGGCCGGCGTTATGGGCGTAAGCGTCACCAGGTTGCCGGCTACGGTGCGCGTGAGCATGATCCGGCCCCGGCTCTGGCTGCTCAGAATCCGCATGCCCCCGACCGTACCCGGATTGATAGCCTGGGAAAAACCAATCCCGACGGGGGCGTGCACGCTGGCGGTCCGGGCATGGCGGGCGGGGCTGAGGCTGCTGCCGACTACCAGGCCTTGTGCCCGGGCCAGGGGCGTTACCCCAGCGCCGCCCAGCGCCAGCACGGAAATAATAGTTCGGCATACGCACGATACTAAATAGGAAGGGAAACACAGAAAGAGCCAATGCGGAAGCACTGGGCGGCTCCGCACTATCAGCGGCGTTAAATATAGGAGCCAGAAAGTACGGACCAGACCAGGGCACAAAAAAGCCGGGTAGAGTTCTACCCGGCTTGAGATGGTGCACCGCAACGGATAGTCCGTTACTCAATCCACTTGAACTTGTATTCCAGCTTGGGCACCGGCATGCGGTCGGCCACGCGGCGCAGGCGGTTGGGCAGGGCCATGATATAGTCCCGGGCCTTTTCGGCGGCGCCGTTCAGGTCGGTTACCTGGTCGAGCTTCCAGGTGTTGATCAGGCTTTCCAAAATGTCGGTGTAGTCCTGGCTCGTGTACACGCCCAGGCGCTGGGCGGCGTCGGTGAAGTGGCCGAAGGTTTTGCCCATCTCCACGCCCAGCTCGCGCATGTAGTGAGCCGGCATCACGATTTTCTTGCGCATCATGTCCTCGAAGGCCAGCATCATCTCGGAGGGGTCCACCTCGAAAATCTTGTCGACGAAGGTCTGGTACACGCGGGCGTGGCGGGCTTCGTCGCCGGCAATCATGCCGCAGATTTTGGACAGCTGGGCGTCGCCGGCCTTGCGGGCCAGGGTACCCACGCGGCGGTGCGAGAGGTTGGTGGCCGCTTCCTGGTAGGAAGTGTACACGAAAGCGCGATACGGGTCGTGGGCGGTGCCCAGGTCGAAGCCGTCGTTGATCAAATACTGGGTGCTGACCTCGAACTCGCGCATGTTCACGCGGCCCGACAGGTAGAGGTAGCGGTTGAGCAGGTCGCCGTGACGGTTTTCTTCCGCCGTCCAACCCCGGATCCACTGGGCCCAGCCGTTGTCGTGGTCCTTGTTCATGTCGTCGAGCTGGTGAAACCAGGCTTCGTAGTTGGGCAGCGCCTCTTCGGTGATGGTGTCACCGATGAGCACGGCCAGCAAATCGTAGCTCAGGCCTTGCGCGGCCTCGCGCAGGGACTTCACTTCGTCAAAAAACGATTCAGAGCGAGGGTCCGGCATGTAGTCGGAGGGCTGCCAGCTTTCATCAACCTTCTTGAGAAAGCCGTCGAGGTTGGCCTTCAAAAAGGGTTCGAGATGCTGAAGCACCTCCGCGCGGGAGGCTACAGTTGCAATCATGGCAGGGAGGGTAGAAATGGAAATCGGGTCAAATGTAGGCATTCACCCCTCACTGATACGTTAGAAGCTGGTTAACTACCGCCTATAAAATTTTGGCCTTTTCCCCTATTTCATCGTTTCTACACGCACTTGGTACTGCCGCGGCTGCTCCGTTTCGCCCGCGCCCACCGGCCGGGCCGCCGACAGCACCAGCGCCGGCTGCCCGGGCTGGCGGGTAGCCGCCAAATAGGAATTTACCCACGGCACCACGGCTGGGGCCAGCAGCCAGCGCACGGCAGGCCGGGCCGCTAAGCGGCGCAGGGCGGCGGGCTGGTCGCGGGTACCGGTCAGGTACTGCCGCAGGGCTGGCTGCGACGGGTCCAGGGTCTGCCAGCCGGTCAGGCTCAGCACGGAGTGGGGTGCGAAGGCCGGCTCAGCAAACGGGGACCAGGACTTAAAGAGCGTTTCGAGTCCCGCCCCCACCAGCACCCGCGGCGGCGGGCCCAGCCACGCGGCCAGTTGCCGGACGTTTTGCTGCTGCTCCTGCTTGAGCACCTGCCCCCGGTGGATGGTTTTATAACCGTAGAGCAGCACTACCAGCAATAGGGCGGCGGTGCTGAGGGGCGCAAGACGCACCGGACGGCGCGGCACCCGCAGCACGTAGCTCAGGTTGCTCAGAGTCCAGAGGTTCAGCAGCGGCAGCCCGATGCGGGGCGGCAGCTTCAACCCACTGCCCAGCCCCAGAATCAGCAGCAGGAAGCCTGCTTGCACGAGCCAGAACCGGCCGCGGCCCTCGTAGCGGCGCGGGTTGCGCAGAATTTCCAGCCCCAGTCCCAACTGGAGCAGCAGCAGCGGGAAATAATCACGCACCAACTGGCTGACCAGGGTCAAGAGCTTGGCCGGCACCTGCTCCCGCCCGAACGTGCCAGCCTCAAACCGGGTGGCCCGCCGAAACAGCGCTTCGTTGACCAGGGTGGAGTCGCCAAGGGCCCAGTGCGCTACGGCCCGCACGCCCAGGCTGTCAAGGCGGCTCTGGGGATGTATCTGATAGAGATGGTAGTCGTTAAGGTTGGACTTGAGCACGTCGAGGCGGCGGTAGGTGGCCTCGGCCGGGGTGCGCGTCAAGCTCAGCGTCAGTTGGGCCACGCCCAGCAGCAGCGTTACGGCCGCAATGACCACCGCCCCGCGCCGCCGGGCCAGCCACAGCGCCCCGGGCACGGCCGCCAGCAGCCCCAGCAGCGCCGCGCTGGGCCGAATCAGCCAGGCCAGGCCCACGGCCAGCAGCCCCAGCAGCAGGGCCGGGAGCCGTTCGGCCCGCTGGGCCGCGTAGAGCAGCCCGACCCCGGCCAGCAGCACCGGCACCCGCACGTAGTTGAACCATAGCCCGTGCTCCAGCCAGGCCAACCCGAAAAACAGCACCAGCGCCCCCACCAATGCCCCGGCTGTCACCTGCCCCCGTAGCAGCCGGTCGAGGACGGCAAAGGCCAGCACCGTGGCGGCGTAGAGCAGCCCATACAACAGCAGGCCGTACCAGGGCAAAGCGGGAAAATGAGTGTACAAGCCGGCCAGCAGCGGGGCCAGTCCGTGGAAGTACAGGTGCAGGTCGGTGACGGGCGCGGCGGCGGCCACCCCGCGCAGCAGCAGGGTGATGGTCACGTCGTCGTTGGTTTCGTAGTAGCAGCCCAGCGCTAGGCCAGCCAGCAGCAGCAGAGCCGCCGGCAACACCACCACGCGCAGGAATTTAGGGCTCAGCAACGCCGCAAACGGAACGGGTAAGGCCCGGTGGCCGGGAGGCGGCGCGGCGGGCGGGGCCCAAATGTACCGAACTCCCCAGCATTGGAAAATGCCGAGGAAACAACACGGTCGAGTTTGGCCCCCGGCGCCCCGCGGCGGAAAAGGGCTATTACACCAGCCAGAGTTTGGATGTGGGCGTAAATCGGTTGCTTTGCGGCGTGAAGCTCCGCCCCTCCCTTCTGCCCGATCTGACGCTGCTGTTCGTGGTGCTGTTTACGGTGGCTTATTTCGTGCTCACCCACGAAGGCCTCTACGACCTCGACGACTACTTCTACGCCCGCTACGCCCACCAGCTGCTCAGCGGCAGCTTCCAGGTGGTGCCCGACCCGCAGGGGCTGCTCCACGACCCGCTCAAGGAACGGTGGCTGGTTTTCGCGCCCGTGGCCGGGTTCTACGCCTTGTTCGGGGTCAATAGTATCAGCACCACGCTGTGGCCCCTGCTCTGCACGCTGGGCTGCGCCGCGCTGCTTTGGAGAAGCTACCGCCGCACGGAGCCGGTGGTGGCCGCCGGGGCCCTGCTGCTGCTGGGCCTGCACTACTTCACGCTTAACCTAACCAACTACCTGTACCCCGATAACATTCTGATGTTCTGGTGCCTGTGTTGTGCGTTAGCCTTGCTGCACGGCCGGCAGTTGGGGCGCAACGAGCTACTGTGGGGAGCAGGGTTTGCCGCCCTCAACTTCGCCGCCCTGCTCAGCAAGGAGACTATCGTGTACTACCTGCCCTTCTACCTGGGCCTGCTCGGCCGCGACCTTTTCCGGCAGCAGCACGGCCGGTTCTGGGGGGCGGCGCTGCTCGGCGGCACAGTGCTGCTGGCCGGCTACCTGGCCTTCTACCAGGTGTTCACCCACGACGCGCTCTACCGGATTCACCTCATCGAGCACACCAACAACTATCTCCGGGAAGGCAACTTCCTGGGCGGCAACCGCGGGGCGCTGCTGGCCCGGCTCACCTACCAGCCCTTGGCTTTTCTGGTGAGCATTGGGCTCGGGGTGGCCCTGCTGCTGGCCGGGGCTGCGGCGCTGGGCGGGCGGCAAAACCAGAATTCCGACGCCGGCTTCTGGCTGGGGCTGACGGCCACCACGCTGGCGTTTTACTGGCTGGGCAGCACCTCCCTCACCCAGTACAACCCCATCACCCTGCTGCCGCGCATGACCACGCCCCTGCTCCCGCCCCTGGCCCTGGCCGCGGGCTTCGGGCTGCGCAACTTCGTCCGGACCGGCCGGGGGGGCGGCTGGCTGACGCTGGGACTGCTGCTGTGCGCGGGCTGGCTGCACAACAGCGGGGCAGTGCTCTACGCCGGGCTGGCCCTGTATTTTGGGGTGGCTACGGCCCTGGCTGCCCTGGCGCTGGTAAACCCCGACTCCCCCGCCGCGGCCTGGCGGCGGCCCGGCACGCTGCCGTTTGCGGCCCTGGCCGTGGCGGCCCTGGCGGCGGGGCTGGCCGTGCGGCCCCTCTACTTTATGCAGAAGCCCGGCGTGAGCTCCCACCAGCCTCAGCAGCGCATCCTGCGCCAGCACCTAGCGGGTGCGGCCCAGGGCGTAGTGTTCGTCGATGACTTTCTGATTGGCAACTACGACTTCTCCTACGGCTTTCAGGTGCCCCCGGGCCTACGGTTTCGCCGCTACTCGGCCGCCGACTCGGTGCAGCTGGCACCCGGGGACCGGGCCTGGCTACTGCTCAACCGCAGCACCCTGTCCAATGACGAGCTGACCCGCAAGCTGATCCGCTACTCAGTGCCCGAGGTGCTGGCGCGCTTCCCCCGCCGCCGGCTATTGGCGCAGGACGGCCAGGTGGAACTGTACCGGGTGCGGTAGGCAGTCGGCTACTTGCGCAGCCCGGCGTAGAAACCCAGCGCCCGGTCGAGGGGACCGATGGAACCGGCTTCGCGCAGCAGGGCATACAGCTCCGTGGCTTCCCGGAAGTTGCCCCAGCGCACGGCCTGCCGCAGCTCCCAGCGCACCCGCACGGCCAGGGCAGCCCGCTCATCGGCGGTCTGGCAGAGCGCCAGGGCCTTATGACACACCCGGATAGTAGAGGCCAGAAACGGGTCGTTGGGCCGGTAGCCCCGCCGCGACATGGAAGCCGGGTGCAAACGCTTCCGGGTCGTGACGGCGTCGAGAAAGTGAAACTGCGCCAGCCGGGAGGCTCGCACCCAGAAGTCGAAGTCCTCGTAGGCCAGGGTTTCGTCGTAGCCGCCGAGCTGCGCCAGGGTGCTGCGGCGCATGAGCATGGTGGGCGTGCTGATAAAGTAGCGGCGCAGCACGTCAGCAAACACCCAGCCCGCGGCCGGCCGCGGGTGCAGCTGCCCGCCCGGGTCGCGGCGGTAGTGGAAGCGCACGTGCCGGGAGTCTTCGTCAATCAGTTCAGCGTCGGAATACACCACCCCGTAGCTAGCCTCCAAGCGCTGAAAAGCTGCCACCTGCTCGGCTACGCGGGTGGGCAGCAGCACGTCGTCGGTGGCAAAGTCGATGAGAAACTCCCCCGCCGACTGCCGGAACGCCTGGTTGAACGCCGCGCAGTTGCCCACGTTGCGGGACAACAACAACGTTTTCCACCCCGGATTAGCCGCCGCGTACTCCTGAAGCACGGCCACGCTGCCGTCGGTGCTGGCGTCGTCCACGAGCCAGACCTCCAGGTGCGGGTAGGTCTGGGCCCGGATGGAGTCCAGGGCCTCGCGCAGGAAACGGGCGTGGTTGTAGCACAGCGCCACGATGGTCACCAGCGGCAGGTCAGTAGTAGCGGGTTGGTTCATAGAAGTCAGGGCCGCAGGTAATTCCGGAAATACACCCCGCAGCCCAGCAGCAGCACCCCGAAGCGGGCCGCGTGGGCCAGGGGCGCGCCCAGCAGCCCGTAGCGGGGCAGCAGCACGGCCAGCAGCCCCGCGTAAAGCACTGCCGAGCCGGCCTGCACGGCCACGTAGCGCCCCACCCGGGCCTGGGCCATGAGCAGAAACAGCAGCGTCCAGGTCAGAAACTTGGCCCAGTCGCCGACGAACTGCGGAGCCAGCAGGGTGCGGGCCGCGGCGAAGTGGGCATCGAAGAGCAGGGGCAGCAGCCAGTCGCGCACGAGGTAGAGCGCACCCAGCCCCAGCGCCAGCACCGGGGCCAGCAGCAGCAGCACGGTGCGCACGTAGCGGCGCAGCGCGGCCGGCTCCCCCGCCAGCCGGGCCAGGCGCGGGTAGTACACGCTGCCCATCAGCGCCGAAAACACCATGGTATAGTTGTCGGAAAGCTTGGCCACGGCCTGCCAGTTATCGGTCTGGGCTAGGCTAAAGCGCTGCATCAGCACGTCGCGCAGCACAAAGTCGACGGCCTTGCTGAACAGCAGCACGCTCACGGCCATGAGCAGAAACCGGCCGATGCCGCGCAGGCCGGGCCGGCTCACCGGGCCCCGCAGTCGGGGCAACAACCCCAGGCGGGCGCACACGGCCACGGTGGGCACCAGCGTCAGGCCCTGGGCCAGCAGGTAAGCCAGCAGGGCTTCGTCCAGCGCCCAGCCCGCCGCCAATACCACCGCCACGGCACCCGTGCCCAACCCGCTCAGCACCACCGTCAGCCACACGTAGGCCCGCAGCCGGCCCGCGGCCAGCAGCACCGACACCAGAAACACGTGGGCCGTGAGCAATCCGATGCCCAGGGCAAACAACGCCAGCCAGCCGACCGAGGGCCGGAAGATGCCCGCCAGCGGCTGCCGCCCCACCACCAGCACGGCCGTGCCCAGCAGCAGGGCGCCGGCGTTCAGGGCCAGGGCCGCCCCCAGCCAGGCCCGGTAGCGGCCCGAGCCGGCCCGCAGCGGGGCCAGGTACTTGATGAGCCCCACGTGCACGCCCTCGTTGGGCAGGGTCGTGAACAGGGCCATCAGGTTCTGGAAGTGGGCCAGCAGGGTCAGCCCGCCGGGGCCGCCGTACACGGCCAGCAGCTTGTTGAGCAGCAGCGCCCCGGCCGTGCGGGCCCCGATGGCCACGCCCGAGCCGGCCGAGCCGCGCAAAAAGCGCCCGAGCACGGCGGCACGGGTTTCGGGCAGGGCGGCAACGGCGGGAGTCACGGGCGGCATCAGGGCAAAAGTAGCGGATGTTGGGCCAAGGTACTCCCGCAGGCCGCGGCAGCGGCCCGGCTACTTCTCATAGGTCAGGCGCAGGCTGGGTACCCCGCCCAGGTGGCGCTTGAACTGGAGCAACGACTGGTTTAGGCCCCCGGGCAAGGTGGAGGTGCCCAGATCGAGCAGGCGCAGGCCGCTGGCCTGGCCGAAGGCGTGCAGGCCCTCATTGAGCAGCACCACGGGGCTAAAGGCGTTGTAGGCCAGCGGACTGGCCGGGTAGAAGTTGTAGAGCACTTGCCCACTGACCTGAATGGCGACGGTCAGCGCGGCCCACTCGCCCTGGGCGTCGCGGACGGAAAACAGGAAATGCTCCCGCGGAAACAGCCGAAACAGCTCCTGCAGGCGCTCCAGCGCCAACGACAGCTCCTGCCCCTTCTCCTGCCGGCAGCGGGCCAGAAACTCGTAGGCCAGCGGCAGCAGGTAAGGCGGCTCCTGCTCGAAGTGAAAGCCGTGGCGGCGGCACTTGTGCAGGCGGCGGCGCTCCGAGGGGTGCAGGCGGGCTTCGAAGCTGGCCGTCAGCGGCAGGTGGTTGTTCAGCTCGGCCTGCCGGACCCGGTAGCCCAGCCGGGGCAGTACTTCAGCCAGCAGGGTGCTGGCGGCCGGGTCGTAGGCAAAGGGGTAGCCGCGCAGCTGCACGTGTGCCAGGCCGCGGGCGGCCAGCTCCTGCCCGGCGGCGCGCAGAAAGTCGGCCAGCACGGGGGCACTGACGGCCTCGGCCGCCAGCTGCACCGAGCCGAACGGAGCCTGCCAGGGGCTATAGGCCGTGTCGGCCACGCCGCCGGCGTGCAGCTGGGCCACCGTGCGGCCCGCGGCCTGGTCTTCCAAGTAGAAAGACAGTCGCGGGCCCGCGTGGCGCTGCAGGTTTAGGTGGGCCGGCCGCAGGTAGAGGTACGACTCAAAGGCCAGGGGCAGCGCGGGGTCCTCGTAGCAGGCGCCCACCTGTACGCGCACCGCGTACCGCGCATCGGCGGGCAGGGGCAGCAGGTGAATGAAGGCAGCGGACACACTCAAGGGAATAGCAACTAGCGGGGCACGGGGGGCGAAAGTACGAGTAAATACCACGCGCTGGCCGAAGCGCGCTAGTTTTGCGCCCCACGAGCCAACGGCAACGCCCGGCCCCGTCCGCTACGTACACGGCCTACGCCCTGCTCCCGACCACACGCTGCCCCATGCTTTCCGACCCCAACAACCTCACGGTCACTCCCCCACCCGCCGAGCCCGCCCCCGGCTCCTTCGCCGCCGACCAGGCTCTGGGCGGCGTATCCGACCGCGACGCCACCCGGCAGGCCCGGGCCCAGTCGGTGGGGCAGCGGCCGGGCACGCTCACCGTGCGGGAAGGCTCGCTGCCGCCCCGGCTGTTTCTGATTTCCTACGACGACACGTTCTTTCAGGAAACCGAGTACACCAGCTACGACGAGCTGCTCGACTTCTTCCGGGCCCACCCCGAGCTGCGCCACTGGATTGACGTGCGCGGCTACAACGACCTGGCCCTGATGGAGCGCCTGATGCAGGACTTCAACCTGCACCCGCTCCAGATGGAAGACGTGCTCGGCGACTACCAGCGGGCCAAAGTGGAGCTCTTCGACGACAACCGGCTGTTTCTGGTCTCGCGCATGACCGACTTCACGCCCCTGCTCGAAATCGACGACGACCAGCTTTCCATCTTCACCGGGCCCAACTACGTCATCAGCTTCCAGGACGACTACGACGACTGCCTCGACAGCGTGCGGAGCCGGATCCGGTCGGGCTTCAGCAAGATCAAGCAGAAGCCGGTGCTGTACCTGGCCTACGCCCTGACCGACGTGGTGCTCGACCATTACTACCCCACCATGGCCGCCATCGGCGACTATATCGAAACGCTGGAGGAGCGCATCTTCAACGGCCGCTCCGACCGGCGGGTGCTCAACCGGATTCTGCACATCAAGAAAGACATCGTACGCTTCCGGCGGCTGGTGTACCCGGAGCGGGAGAAGATTGCCGAAATCCTGCGCATGCACGACGAGGTGATTCCCGAAGACATCAAGCTGTACTTCAAGGACTGCTACGACCACGCCATCCAGGCCATGGACCTGGCCGAAAGCTACCGCGAATCGGTCAGCAGCCTCGTGGACCTGTACCTCTCCGACCAGAGCAACCGCATGAACGAGGTGATGAAGGTGCTGACCATTATCAGCAGCATCTTTATTCCGCTGAGCTTCGTGGTGGGCCTCTACGGCATGAACTTCCAGCGCGAGGCCCCCGACGGCACCATCAATCACCTGAACATGCCCGAGCTCTACGAGCCCTGGGGCTACCCCGCCCTGCTGGCCCTGCTGGCCCTCATCGTGACCGGGCAGCTGATTTACTTCTACCGCAAAGGCTGGCTGACGAACGGGCGCTGAGGCCGGCCGCCTTGGTTTTGTGCTATTGCCAAGCCGGCGGCGGCAGCCTGCTCCGGACCGGTTTCCGGATAGGCACAGTGTAGGCAGCCTATCCCCACCCCTTACGAGCCTTCTTCGAAAAATCACAATGATCCGCCCGGTGAGAGGTCAGCTCCCGGGGGCGGACGGCTACTCGAACTTGAGGGTAGTGCGGCGCAGCTCGGGGCCCAT
This sequence comes from Hymenobacter persicinus, assembly GCF_004167665.1. Classification (GTDB taxonomy): domain Bacteria; phylum Bacteroidota; class Bacteroidia; order Cytophagales; family Hymenobacteraceae; genus Hymenobacter; species Hymenobacter persicinus. The sequence continues at coordinate 30,755 of NZ_SEWE01000033.1, forward strand.
GACCCGGTAGAGCTCGTAGGCCGCGGCGGCCTTGTCGTGGGTGAGGCCCACGCGGGGGGCGCTGCTGTCGAAGGGCTGCCCGCTCACGAGGCGGCCCTGGCTGTCGTAGAGGTAGGCTTTGCGCGGGCCCGGCTCGGTGAGCACAAACACGCGCCGGCCGGCCCCGAAGTCGAAGTACTGCACCGGCTTCGGGCCCGACGTGACGAAGGTCTGGCTGAGCAGGAGCCGGCCGCCGGGCTCAAACAAGCTCAGGCGGCCGCCTTCCTCCCGCACCACCACGTAGCTGTGCTGAATCTGGTCGGGCACGAGGCGGAAAACCGAGTTGCGGCTCCAGGTGGCCACCCGGCTCCGGCTCACGATGTCGCCGCTGAGGTTGAACGTGACCCGCTCCCCGTGCTGGGTGACCACCGTCAGGCGGGTGCGGCTCAGCGTGGCGGCGGCCTCCACGAAGGCGCCGGTGTGCAGGCGCGCGCCCATGCTGATGGGGAAGCCCGGGTACACGCCGCCCTGCTGGTCGAAGGCGTACACGTAGCCGTTTTCCAGGGGCACCACCAGTACGTCGCGCCCACCCACCACCAGGTAGTGCGGCGGGGCGGCCAGGGCAAACTCCATGCGCTTGGGCTGCCAACCTGGGTAAGCAGTACCGCGGGCATCGTAGAGAAACAGGTTGCCCCCGCCCCCGGCCACCAGCAGCCGGGCCGCCGGGTTGGTGGCCGTCCCGCCCGGCGAGACGGTCAGGGAGCTGATCTGCACCGTATCGGGTAGGTTCAGCGGGAAATTGGGCGCCTCCCGGCCCCGCTCGTCGAGCAGGTGGAGCTGGTCGGGGGTGGCAAAGAGGTAGCCGCCGTTGGCGCCCAGGCGCTGCACCGGCTCCACCACCGGCCCCGGCAGCGAGTCCGACCAGCTGACCACGTTGTCGGGCGTCACGTAGTGCAGCACGTGCTGGGCGTCCTGGACCAGGGCGCCGGGCCGGGTGGTGCCGGCCACGGGCACGAGGGTGGGCGAGCTGGTCAGGCCGGTTTTGAAGGCCAGGGTGCCGCTGGTGCCGTTCTGGGTCTGGGGCCGGGCCACGGCGGGGCCCAGGGCCGGATGGCGCAGCACGAGCTGGGTGTAATACTGCGCGTCGGCGTCGTTTTCGTTGGCGGCGGGCACAAACTGCAGGGCCACCTGGGGAAAGCGCTTAAACAGGGTTTCGTTGCGCAGCAGCCCCGCCCGGCGCTCCTCGACTAAGGCCCGCAGCAGCACGTTCCAGCTGTTGCGGGTGTCCAAGAACACGCTCATGCGGGCCAGGGGCTGGGTTTCCTGCAAAAACGCCACCTGGGTGGGGGAACGGCTCCAGACCTGCCCCGCCACCACGTCGGTGAGCCAGCCGCGCAGGCCGGCGGCATCTTCCCCAAACACGAGGTAGTTGCCAACCTGGGTCACGACCGGGGCCGCGAAGCCCTTGAATAAGGAGCCCAGCAGCCGGGCCGGCAGCTCGGGCACGCCGGTCTGGTAGATCTGGTAGGGCCCCACCCGCTCGAAGCTGGGGCTGGCCCCGGTTTGCCGGCGCAGCTGCCCGAGCCAGATGGCGGCCTTTACCTGGCTGGGACAGTAGACCAGCGCCAGCTTGGCCGGGCGGCTGCGGGCCGAGGGCGCGGCCAGATAGCACAGGCCCACTTCCTGGCTGAGGCCGGCGGCCAGGCTGTCGATGAGCGGGCCGGTGCGCGCGGCCAGGGAGTCGGCGGGCGGGGCGCTCAGGCGAGCTTCGCGCAGCACGGCGGCCTTGTCGAGGCCCAGGTGCACCAGCACGGCCGTGCGCAGGGAAAGCACCTCGGCCATGCGCAGGCGCTGGGCGGGCTGCCCGCGCAGGCGCTGGTGCAGGGTGCCGTGGGCCACCTCGGGGTTGGCAAAGCCGTTGAACACGACCTTGTTGCCGGCCAGCTTCATTTCAAACTGCCCGTTGCGGGCCAGGCTGGTGACGGCGGCCAGCCCCGGCCCTACCTCGGAACGGAAAAACAAGCTCAGAAACTGCGGCATGCGCCGGTAGTTGATCAGCAGCGTGGCGTCCACGTCCTTGAGCTGGAAGAAGTCGGTGTTCTGAAAATCGGCGGCCACCGAGGGCAGGCCGGGGTGGTCGAGGCGCTGAATCACGGCTTCAACCAGGGCCGAGCTGGCACTCAGAATCAGGTGGTTGCGGTAGTTGAAAAACGTCAGGCCGTGGCCGGTGCCCTTCTCGCGCACGTCGGTGAGTTCCTCGCCGTGAAAGTCGCGGCTGCTGATGACGTAGCGGGCGTCGCGGCGCAGGCCATCGACCAGGGTGCGCACCTGCCGGTACTCGCGCACGCTGCCGATGGGCACCTGAAACAGCACGTCGAAGCTTGCGGGGCCGGTCACGTGCACGGAGGTGAGCACCTTTTTGCGGCCCAGAAAGCGCAGTACCACGTTGCGGCCCCCGGCCACGCTGTCGGCCAGCGTCACGTTGTCCTCGACCTGCTGGAAGTAGCGCACGGCCGTCAGGTTGTCCCAGAGCTGGGTTTCCTTCAGGTGGCGCATCAGCGTAGGATGGTCGTGGGTGGCCATCACAAACACGGCATCGTCGGGCACCAGGGCCCAGCTGTCGACGGGCACGCTGGCCACGCTGCGGCGGTAGTAGACGTAGGAGCCCAGGGCCGAAACCAGCAGCAGTCCAATCAGAAACACCAGAAGCTTTTGCGACATGCAGTGGGGCCGGGAGATGCGGGCGGCAAAAATAGCTATTCGAGGCCGGACGGCGGAAGGTTACTTTTACCCGGCCCCGCGCCCCGACTCGAAATATGCGGGCCAGGTTCTATATTGGGTACTCAATCAATGCTATGCGGCGCGCTCGTCTTCTTCTGCTCGGTTTCCTGGTGGCGCTTGCCGGCTGCTTTCAGCTGCGCGAGCCGGAGCCGGCCGGGGCAGTCAGCGAGTGGATTCAGCCCACCCAGATTGATATTCTGCTGACCAACTTCAGCACCGCCGTGCAGAGCCGCAACCCGGCCAACTACGAGCGGTGCTTCAGCGGCCCGGGCTACCGGTTTGTGCCCGACCCCACCTCGGCCGGCACCACGGCGGCGCTGTTTGCCAACTGGAGCGTGAGCGAGGAGCGCGACTACTTCAACAGCCTGCGCCGCCGGGCCCCGGCCTCGGGCCAGAACCAGCTGACGCTCACGAGCCGGCGCGACCAGTTTTTCACCACCGACTCGGCCGAGGTGTCGGCGCTCTACCAGTTGCGGGTGCCGCAGCAGGACACGGCTTTTCGGGCGAGCCTGCTCGAGGGCAGCATCCGGCTGCTGGTGCGGCGGCGCAACAACGAGTGGAAGATTGCCGGCTGGCGCGACCAGCGCACAGCCGCCAATCAGACAACCTGGACCGACCTGAAAAAATACTTTATCAGCCACTAGCTGCTTTCTTCCGCTTCGCCGGCCTACTCCCCATGCCCTCTTCGCTCCTGCCCCCGTCGCTGCTGCCCTGCCCCCCGGCCCTGCGCCGGCTGCTGGCCGCGGCCGGGCTGCTGGCCACGGCGGGCTGCAACCCCTTCGCCCCCGCCCTCGACGACGCCGTGACGGACCCCAACAAGCTGCTGGGCAACCCGGTCACGGTGCGGGGCTTCTTCGACCGGTTTCGGGCCAGCTACCAACTGCGCGACTCCACGCTCTACGGGCAGCTGCTCGATAGGCGCTTCACGTTCACCTACCGCGACTTTGCCAACAACGTGGACCGCACCTGGAACCGGGACGTGGAGATTAACACGACCTACAAGATGTTTCGGGCGGCCCGCAGCGCCAACTTGCAGTGGACTCAGTACCTACCCACCTCCGACACGGCTTTTTCCGACACGCTAGTGTACGTGGAGCGCGGCTTTAGCCTGAGCATCGAGCAGCGCGACGACCAGAACTTCACCGGGGCCGGCTCGGCCCGCCTGGTGCTGGTGCGCAAAAACAAGGACGCCCCCTGGCGCATGCGCAGCTGGTACGACCGCAGCGAGTTTTAGGGCCGTAGCTCGGATTTTCCGAATTTGAGGGGTGCTGGGCGGGGTTCCCCGGCTGGCCGGGCGGCAAGCAAGATGGGCTTCGAAGCAGCAGATTGCCAGCAATCCTTTCCAACGTCCTATCTTCCGGCCTAAACTCCCTCTTTCCCTTCTTTCAATGTCCGAACAACAAGGCCACTTCAAGCGCGCCATTACTCTTTTTGACGCCATTATGCTGGTCACCGGCAGCATGATTGGCTCCGGTATCTTCATCGTCTCGGCCGACATTGCCCGGCAGGTGGGCAGCGCGGGCTGGCTGCTGGTGGTCTGGCTGCTGACCGGCTTTATCACGATGGCCGGGGCCATCAGCTACGGGGAGTTGGCCTCCATGTTCCCGAAAGTGGGCGGACAGTACGTGTATTTGCGCGAGGCCTTCGGGCGCCTGACGGCCTTTCTCTACGGCTGGACGCTGTTTCTGGTCATTCAGACCGGGGTTATTGCCGCCGTGGCCGTGGCCTTCGCCAAGTTTACCGGCGTGCTCGTGCCCTGGTTCAGCGTCAAGAACGTGCTGTACGAAACCGTCATCTTCGGCTGGGATTTCACCTTTTCCTCGGTGCAGCTGCTGGCCATTCTGCTCATCGTCGGTATCACGGCCATCAACGCCCGGGGCGTGCAGGCCGGCAAGCTGATTCAGAACGTGCTGGGCAGCACCAAGCTCATTGCCCTGGCCCTGCTCATCGTGCTGGGCGTGGCCTTCGGGATCAACTCCGACGCCATTCAGGCCAACTTCCACGATTTGTGGAGTGCCACCCGCTCGGCAGCCCCCGGCGTGACGGCCGCTACCACGCCCATCAGCGGCTCAACTCTGCTCATTGCCATCGGCATGGCCATGACCGGCTCGCTGTTCTCCTCCGACTCCTGGAACAACATCGGCTTCGCGGGCGAGGAAATCCAGAACCCGGAGCGGACCCTGGTGCGCAGCATGGCCATCGGCACGGCCATCGTGACGGCGCTCTACATCCTGATCAACGTGGTGTATCTGCTGGTGCTGCCCCTGGCTGGCTCGCCAGAGGCCACCACGCTGGCGGGCCGCGGCATTCAGTACGCCACCGACGACCGGGTGGCCACGGCCGTGGCCGAGTCGGTGCTGGGGCCGGTGGGCGCCGCGGTGATGGCCGTGCTGATTATGCTCAGCACCTTCGGTGCCAACAACGGCATCATCTTGAGCGGAGCCCGAGCCTACTTCGCCATGGCCAAGGACGGACTCTTCTTCCCCGGCCTGGCGCGGCTGAACGGTGCCGGCGTACCCAGCCGGGCTCTGTGGGTGCAGGCTCTCTGGGCCAGCCTGCTGTGCCTGAGCGGCTCCTACGGACAGTTGCTGAACTACGTGATGTTCGCCGTGATTCTGTTTTACGTCGTGACCATCATCGGCATCTTCGTGCTGCGCCGCACCCGGCCCGACGCGCCCCGGCCCTACCGCGCCTGGGGTTACCCGCTGGTGCCCCTGCTCTACGTGGTGCTGGCCTCGGCTTTCTGCATCATCCTGCTCATTGCCCCCGACACCGCCGAATTTTCCCGCCGCGGCCTGGGACTGGTGGCCCTCGGGTTGCCGGTGTACTTCATCTTCGGCAACCGCTTCGCCAGCCGCGCCGCGGCGGAATAGCAACCCCGAAGCTCCCAATAAAAAAGCCCCGCCGTATTCACGGCGGGGCTTTTTTATTGGTCTTACTAACGGAACCGCAGCGGCTACTTGCGGCGGCGCTTGCTGCCTTCCTTGGGCAGCAGGGTCACGTTGACGGGCTGGGAGCCGCGGGCGCGCATCTCCTGGTCCTGGTAGCCGCCGTAGCCATAGCTGAGCGTGTTGTCGCCGGCGGGTACTTCCAGCGAGTAGTTGCCATTGGCGTCGGTGCTGGTCACTTTGCGCGAGCCTTTCAGCATCACGGTAGCGCCGGCCATGGGCTTGCCTTCCTCGTCCAGAATCCGGCCCGAAAGCGTCACGTTAGCGGGTTCAGCAGTGGCCGCGGGAACAGCGGCCGGCGCTTCTTCCACGGCCGGAGCGGCGGCGGGCTGAGCGGCTTCGGCTGGGGCCGCGGCCGCGCCGGCCATGGCCGTGGGGCGGGCGGCGGGCCGGGCGGCTACGGTAGCCGTGGCGCCGGACTTCTTAACTTCTTCCGTAGTCGCCTCCTCCGCGGGGGCAGCGGCGGCTTCCTCGGCCGGGCGGCTGCCGGTGACGGTAGCGTCGCCGAGCATAATGGAGGGCATCACGCTGGAAATCGGGGCCTTGCCGGTTTTGCCGGGGGCAAAGGCGTAGCCCAGACCCGCCAGCACCACCACGGCGCCTACAATGATGGCCAGCTTACCGTTGCCCGAGGACAACGCCTGCTCTTCGTCATCGAGTTGGGTTTCGTTGTCGAGTTCCGGTTCAGAGTAGTTGTTAGAATTCATAAAGGAGAGCTTCGGGGTAAAAGAGTGGGTTCAGGCGGGCAAAAAACCAGTTCGAGGAAGTAGAAAAAACAATCCCCTAGCAGCAAGGCCACTATGGGATTCTAAAGATATAGAAATAGTCCAGCACAATCATAACGCAAGCGTAACCTGACTGCAAACTAGTGCGTATGGCCGGCCACAAAAAAAAGCGGCTGCTTCCGTCGCGTGACGAAAGCAGCCGCTTTTTTGTGGCCTAAGTAAAGCAGGCTAGTCGTGGGCTGGGGAGGCGGGGCCGCTGGGGGCCGACTCGCCAAAATCCTGGTCCTGGGTGCGGATGCTGTTGCCCATTTCGTTGCTGCCTTCCTTGGTAAAGCCCGGCCCCTGGGCCTGCTCGCCCTCGTTGTAGTGGTCGTTGCCGCCCTGGGGCGTGGTTTCGCTGCCGCCGATGTGCAGGTTTTCGAGCTGGTCTTTCTGGTCGGAGCGCTGGGTGTAGCCCCGGGCCCCGATGTTGCGGTGGGCGCTGGCGTCGTCCGACTCCTTGTCGTTGCTGACGCTCTTCTTGAATTCTTTCTCGTTTTCGAACTGCTCGTTTTTACCAGCCGAAGTATCGTTTTGGTTGTCGATGGCCATGGTGGGGAATCTTTAGTGACGTGTGCTTTCTCTTACGCGCCTTGCGAGGCTTGGTTGGGCCCGGCAGGGAACCCCGACGCAAACCGAAACCCGCCCGAACCAGTACATCTGCCCAAACCGGGTTCTACTGTGGCGGCGCTACCTTTGAAGCCCGACGGTAAAGCGGCTGGTCTGGCTGGCTTTGGGTTCCCTACTCTTCACTATGCGCCTCGTTATTATCGGCAACGGCATCACCGGCGTCACGGCGGCCCTGACGGTGCGCCGGCTCCGGCCCGCGGCCCACATCACGCTGGTTTCGGCCGAAACCAAGCACCACTACTCCCGCACGGCGCTAATGTACGTGTACATGGGCCACCTGCGCTACCCCGACATCAAGCCGTACGAGGACTGGTTCTGGGCCGAAAACCGCCTGGAACTGGTGCACGCCACCGCCACCGCCCTCGATACCGAAGCCCAGACCGTGACCCTGAGCACCGGCCAGGCCCTGCCCTACGACAAGCTGCTGCTGGCCACGGGCTCGGTGAGCCGCTTTGCCGCCTGGCCCGGCCGGCAGCTGGCCGGGGTGCAGGGCCTCTACGGGCTGCCCGACCTGGAGCAGATGGCGCGCGACACCCGCGGCATCAGCCAGGCCGTGGTGGTCGGGGGCGGCCTGATTGGCGTGGAGCTGGCCGAAATGCTGCACTCCAGGGGCATCAGCGTCACGGTGCTGGTCCGCGACGCCCACTACTGGGGCTCGGTGCTGCCGCCCGAGGAAGGCCGGCTCGTGCAGCAGCAGTTCGCCGAAAACCACGTGCCCGTGCGCTACCTAACCGACCTGCGCGAAATCCTGGGCGACGCGCACGGCCGGGTGCGGGCCGTGGTGACGACGGCCGGGGAGGAAATTGCCTGCCAGTGGGTGGGGGTGGCCACCGGCGTGCAACCCAATTTGAGCCTGGCTCAACTCTCGGCCGTGGAAACCGACCAGGGCATTCTGGTTGATGAGCGGCTGCAAACCAGCGTGCCCCACGTGTACGCCGCCGGCGACTGCGCCCAGCACCGGCAGCCCGGCGCGGGCGAAGTGGCCGTGGAGCAGCTCTGGTACACAGGCCGGATGCAGGGCGAAGCCGTGGCCCATACTATCTGCGGGCAGGCCACCCCCTACCGCCGCGGTATCTGGTTTAACTCGGCCAAGTTCTTCAACCTCGAATACCAGACCTACGGACAGGTGCCGGCCCGGCCCACTGCGGGTATCGAGAGCTTCTACTGGCAGCACCCGGATGGCCGTCAGGCCCTGCGGATTAACTTCGAATCGGCGGGCGGCCACGCCGTCCTGGGCTTCAACGCCCTGGGCTTGCGCCTGCGCCACGAAGTCTGCGCCGGCTGGATCGGGACCCGCACGCCGGTGCACGCGGTGCTGGAGCAGCTCGGAGCGGCTAACTTTGACCCCGAGTTCTTCCGCCAGCACGAGCCGGCCATCGTGGCGGCCTTTGCGGCGGCCTACCCCCAGCAGCCCGTCGGGCTGCGGCGCCGTAAGGGACTGTGGGGCAGGCTGAGCGGGCCGGTTTAATCGAGGTGCGGCAGGCCGGTGCTCACCATCCGTTCTGCTCGGAGGGCTTCCCTTTTATTTTTTCTGCATTCAACGTTTCAAGTCGTGGATTTCTCCAAGCTCTACAAGCCCAGCGCCCTCAACAGCTACCAGTTCATTGCCATCACCGGCCTGATTATGAGCGCCGGGGCCCACTTGGTGCTGCATTTTTTCGTGCACCGCCAGCCCGAGGGCTTTTCCTGGCTCTACGTCTGCTGGACTGCCCTGTACGTAGTGGCCTCGCTGATGAATTTGTTTGGTAAGCCCGGCGAAGGGCATCACCACCACCACTAGGCTGCGCCTTTTCATTGAGCGCCGCCTTCCGCCGCTCTACTTTTCCTCGTCTCTGATGGCTGCTTCCGTTTCCGCATCTACCCTGCTGGCTCCTGCCCCGCTGCCCGCTACCCCGCCGGCCGAAAAGCTTCCGCTGGCGGCCGTGGCCCTGGGGCTGCTGGCCCTGCTCGTGGCGGCCACCGCGGCCGACCCTGCCCGGGCCCGGCTGAGTATGTACGTGGCCCTGTTCCTGCTGAGCATCGGCACGCTCACTTGGGCGGCGCTGAAGTTTGGGCGGCCACCGGCCGGGGTGCGCCACGACCACCTCTGGCAGCGGGCTAGCACCAGCCGGGGCGCCATTGCCTGGGCGTTGGGGGTAGCGCTGACGGGCTTTTACGTGGTGCTGTACTGGTTTCCGGCCTACCTCGAAAACCTGATCCGCACCCTCGACCCGCTCAGCCAGCTGCTGCGCGGCAAGCCCGCGGACCAGTGGTTTCTCTACGGCACGTTCTACACCCTGGCCGTGCTGCTAATGGGTGGGCGGGCCCTGTGGAAATACCGCCACTCCCGCTACCAGCTTATCCGGACCGGCTCGGTGATGTTCTTTCAGCTGGGTTTTAGCTTTCTGCTGCCGGGCCTGTTGCTGCTGCTGCAAAAGCCGGAGTTCTACTTTTCCTACTTCTGGCCCCTGAAATACGACTACCTGTTTCCGGGCACGGTGAGCTACCTGCTCCGCGACGGGCAGGCCCTGGGCGTGTTTATGGTATTTTGGGGCGCGGTAATGTCGTTTCTGGCCACGCCGGTGCTCACCTACTTCTTCGGCAAGCGCTGGTACTGCTCCTGGGTGTGCGGCTGCGGGGGCCTGGCCGAAACCGCCGGCGACCCGTACCGCCACCTGGCCGACAAAAGCCGGGCCGCCTGGCGCTGGGAAGTGCGCCTGATTTACCCGATTCTGGGCTTCATCATCCTGGTCACGGTTCTGCTGTGGGTGGCGGCCTCGGGCGCCGTGCCGGCCGTGCAGCCCCTGGCCGAAGGGCTGAGCAAAACCTACGGCTTCGTGATTGGCTCCGTGTTTTCGGGCGTTATTGGTGTGGGCTTCTACCCGATTATGGGAGCCCGGGTCTGGTGCCGGTTCGGCTGCCCCATGGCGGCCTACCTGGGTTTGCTGCAAAAGCACTTCTCCCGCTTCCGCATCACCACCAACGGCGGCCAATGCATTAGCTGCGGCAACTGCTCCAACGTCTGCGAGATGGGCATCGACGTGAAGCAGTACGCCCAGCGCGGGGAGCCCATCATCCGGGCGGCCTGCGTGGGCTGCGGCCTCTGCTCCACGGCCTGCCCCCGGGGCGTGCTCAACCTCGAAAACGGCCCCCGCACGGGCCGCTACCAAGCCTCCGCCCTTATCCACTCGGATTCGCTGCGAATCCTGAGCTAGCCCGCCAGGCAGGTTTTTATAAAAACTTACTCTAGTGAAACGCGCTAAGTGCGGGTTCACGAAACTCACTGCTGCAAGCGTTTTATGCACGTTGATTTCGTGCACCTGTTTATTGAACTCAGCATAAGACAGTCGCCAATATCAGCTACGTTATGAATGAGCTATAAGTAGCAGTTCAACTAATCGAGGGCATTTCTACCTATAGGTACGCTTGCCACGTATCGGTTGCTTGGTTTGCTCGTCCCAGCGTAGCTCGCGGCGATGGATGAGATACCACTGCTCCCAGCGGCGGACCACCTCGGGCGTGGTAGTATGAGCAGCGGTGTACTGCGCTGGGTTTCGCAACGGGGCCGAGATGCCAGTAATAGTTTGCATAAACCCAAGGGCTCTGCTGATGCCGGCCACCACAAATACACTATCGCCGGCAATGGCTGCATAATCCGTCCGATTTCGCCCACCGACACCCAAGCCATTCACTTCGCGGTGCAGTACAGCAAAGGAATTCCGAAAAAAGGTATCAATGCGCGGGTCTAAGCTCTCCACATGGGACGTACCGATGCACGCGCTCAATAGCCCTACCAGAATCGCAAATAGAACAGGACGGAACATAGGCATTCGAACATTATTCCTACCGGATTATATACAGATCTGGACGCATGACCCAGACTATCTAATTACTTTTCTTCCCTCCTTATGTAGCCTTCCGCTATTGATTATCATCCATCACCTAGCAATGAAGGGTATAGCATCTCGCCCCCACAACAAGTGAGGGGTTTATGGTCTGGATAGTGGCCCTGCTGGTGCGGCTGTTACCACAACCATAAACGGGCCGCTACCATTGAAAAGACGGTCCAATGATTAATGAGAAGAGAGCCAAGCGTACCCTTTCGTGAGCACCCAGTAGATGCTGAACATGACCAGCAGCAGCACACCGATGGCCACTCCCACCAGCAACTTTCCTTTGAAGCCTTTCCCGTCGTAAATAGACATGAGCCGAATATAGTACCACGCGCTTCTCACTGCAGCCTGGAGGATGAAAGGAGCTATTTATTTTCTTTTCACCAAGTACATGTCAAAGTCTTTGTTGATCAAGACGTGCCGTTTTTTGATCAAAATTGTATCGGCATCCACGAAAGCACTGGAACGTCGAAACAGAGGTCGATAACTGGTTTTAGCGGGTATCGCTATACGGTAACCCAGCAGGCGCTTTCTGCGCTTTCTTGTCTTATGGACAGTATGAATGGAAGTAAGCAGCAAGTGCTGCGGGCGCGTTTCGTAGTGCCCCGAATCCTCGACGGAATAGCCTGTATGGGTCCATTCGCTATACGTGTAGATGTCGGGCCCCACTAAGGTTAGCCACATTCGGATTTCACCCCGCCCCACACTGCCCGAGTATCGGATGGGATAGGTGGATGAGGGTGCTTCACTTAGCAATAAGTAAGTGAGCAATATTACCACTGTACGGGAGAAGAATAAAAACATTAATCCATTACATAATGATGACTGAACTGTTCGCCTAGTTCAAAAAAAACGGTCCTTTGGCTGAAAAGCCAATCCGACGCCCCTTTCTAAGTTGAGCCTTACCCCAGAAACCCTAGCAGCGCCTTGTAGAACTGCGCCGGGGCTTCGAGGTGCGGAATGTGGCCCACCTTTTCCAGTTGTACCAGCTTGGTGCCTTTGATCAGGCTGGCCGTGCGGCGGCCCAGGGCCGGATATTGGCCCATTAAGGCCAGCACTTTCGGGTCTTTGATAAGGGCCTTGCCTACGACTGTGCGGTCGGCCTGGCCGATGATGAGTAGCGTGGGTGCCGTGATGCGGCTGAACTCATAGTTGACCGGCTGCTGGTAAATCATGTCGAAGGTCAGGGCATTGGCGCGGGCCACCTTCGCAAAGTCGGGGCTGCGGGTCTGGGCGGCCAGGGGCAGCAGCCACTGGTCGTGGGCCGCCGGGTAGCCGTTGGGGTAATAGGTTGCGTGGTACTTGCGGATGCTGGCCTCAGTGCTTTTCAGCTCGGTAGCCTCGGCCTGGTCCACGGACTAGAACGGCACCCCGACGCGGTAGTCTTCGAGGCCGATGGGGTTTTCGAGCACCAGCTTTTCCGTGGCTTCGGGGTAGAGCAAGGCAAAGCGTGCGGCCAGCATGCCGCCCATGCTGTGGCCCACCACCACGGCCTTTTTCACCCCCAGCGTGTCGAGCAGGTGCTTGGTGTTGCGGGCCAGCTGGTGAAACGAGTAGTGCAGGTCCGGCTTGTCGGATTTTCCAAAACCGATCTGGTCGGGCACCACCACCCGGAAGCCGGCGGCCGTGAGCGTGTGGATCGTTTCGCGCCAGTAGGCCCCGAAAAAGTTCTTGCCGTGCAGCAGCACCACGGTGCGCCCGTTGGCCCGGGCCGTGGCCGGCACGTCCATGTAGGCCATGCGCAGGCGCTGCCCTTCCAGCGTCAGGGGTAGGTACTTGACCGCAAACGGATACGCGTAGCCGTCGAGCGTAGCATTTAGCGGAACATTCTGGGCCCGGCCGGAGGTACTCGTTCCGAAAACCAGAAACAGCAGCAGAAGCAGGTATCGTGGCATTGCAGCGTACTAGGGTGAGGTCTTCCTACGCAAATGCGGCCCACAAAGCCCAGATGCCGGGAGCGGATACGGGCATCTGGCGGCGTGTCTGGCCTAGCGGCCCGGGGCCGGCGACTGCTCGGCCAGAGCGGCCGTGAGCACGTCGCGCAGCTCCTGGAGCCGTTGGCGTACGGAGTGCAGGTCGCGGGCACTGGCCGAAATGGTGCCGGTCCGCATGGTCAGGTAGCGGGCAAAAGCGGCGCTATCGTGGAGCAGATCCGTCAGTTCATGCTGTTTGGCCTGCCACGCTTCGACCTGGCCCTGGTGCAGATAGCCCCAGCGCAATGCCATGGTCATGCTAACCAGCCCGGCCAGTTCGGCAAGCAGCGTTTCCTCCTCGGGCGCAATGGTGCGCGCTTCCCGGCCAATTACGCAGAGCGAGCCGATATTCTCCCCGTCGGGCATGTGCAGGGCCGCCCCGGCATAAAAGCGCAGCCCTGCCGCCTGGGCCACAAACGGGTTGACCAGGTCGCAGCCTTCCCGCGACAAGTCGGTGTAGGTCAGCACCTGGTTTTGCAGAATGGCCGCTGAGCAGAGGCTGTCGGCCCGATCCAAGCGCTCCAGGTCGGGCAGCCCCACGTTGCTTTTGAAAAACACCTGCTGCTCGTCGACGAGGGAAATCAGGGAGATGGGCAGGTTGAACAGCTGGGCGGCCAGGGCCACGTACTCATCGAAGATGGGTTCGGGGGTGGTGTTGAGAATCTGGTACTGGTGCAAGCTGCGCAGCCGCTGCGGATCATTGTCCGGAATCAGCGACGTAGGTAGAGTATTCATGACACAAACATTTTCTCGCCCTGGAATGCGCCGGCCGAGTTTTTGTCAAAAATAAGCCATTCTTGTCCTGAATATCTACAACAGCACCCGGGGGCTGCCATTTTTTCTGCGCGACCCGGCCTTGCTGGGGGCCGCCAGATTTTGCAGCACCTGCTTGGCGATGCTGACGTGGTCGGTGGCCCCGCTCAGGGAGTTGAAAATGTACCGGACAATACCCTGCTGGTCGATGACGAACGTGACGCGGCCCGGCAGCAGCCCGAGCATGGCCCGGGGTACCTCGTAGAGCTTGCGCACCCGCCCACCCGCGTCGGCCAGCAGCTCGAAGGGCAGGCGGTGCTTCTGGGTGAACTTCTGGTGGGAGGCCTCGCTGTCGGAGCTCACGCCTACCACCTCGGCGCCCAGGTCGCGGAAGTCCTCGTACTGGTCGCGGAACGAGCAGGCCTCGGCCGTGCAGCCCGGCGTGTCGTCCTTGGGGTAGAAGTACAGCACCAGGCTGCGCCGGCCGCGCAAATCGGCGAGGTGAAACGTGCCGCCGGAGGTGGTGGTCAGGGAAAAATCGGGGGCCGGGTCGCCTACCTGGAGCATGAGTGCGGGGGTGAGAAAGTGAAAAGATGCCGTTGAAAAAAACGCGCCGCTCAGGCGAAGGTTTGGCTGGCGTACTGATTCTCCCGGTTCCGGGCTGCATCTTTGCGCTTTCCCCTCGGGTTAGTGGCCCCGCCCCAATCCATATTCGCCGTCTTCTCGTTTGTTCCGAATGCCTCCGCCCCTGCCCGCCGTTCCGCTTATCGACGTTATCATTCCGGCTTACAACGAGGAGCAGTCCATTGGGCGCGTGCTGGCCGACATTCCCGCCGGACTGGTGCGGGAGGTGCTGGTCGTTGATAATAATTCCCGGGACCAGACCGGGGCCGTGGCCCGAGCCGCCGGGGCCACCGTGGTGCGCGAAAACCGGCCCGGCTACGGGCACGCCTGCCTGGCGGGCATGGCCCACTGCTTTGCCCGCCCCGCCACCGACCAGCCCGACATCATCGTGTTTCTCGACGGCGACTATTCCGACTACCCCGAGCAGCTGCCCGAGCTGCTGGCGCCCATCCGGCGCGGGGAGGCCGACCTGGTTATTGGCTCCCGGGCCCTGGGTGAGCGGGAAAGCGGGGCCATGCTGCCCCAGCAAATTTTCGGCAACTGGCTCGCCACTACCCTGCTGCGCGCGTTTTACGGGGTGCGCTTCACCGACCTGGGGCCGTTTCGGGCCATTCGCACCGACGCCCTCAAGCAAATCGGGATGCAGGACACGACCTACGGCTGGACCGTGGAAATGCAGCTCAAGGCCGCCAAGCTCAAGCTCCGCAGCCAGGAAGTACCCGTGCGCTACCGCCGCCGCATCGGTGTGTCGAAGGTATCGGGTACGGTGAAGGGCACGCTGGGCGCGGGCTACAAGATTCTGTGGACGATTTTTAAGTACTTGTAAGCTCGCCGCCCCGCCCGGTGCGCCGGGTCTCGCAGCCGTTTTCTTCCCCAATCCCGCATGCTTCTTTTCCGCTGATGCCCGAACTGGAAACCGCACTTCTGGTTCTTTACGGCCTGTGCCTGACGTTTATTCTGGGTTTCAGCCTCGCGCAGCTGCACCTCACGCGCCTGGCCCGGCGCGCCTACCGGCAGCCGCCCCTGCCGGCCCCCGCCGCGCCCGCGGCCTGGCCCCTGGTGACGGTGCAGGTGCCCCTTTACAACGAGCGGTACGTGGTAGAGCGCATCATCGACGCCGTGGCGGCCCTCGACTACCCCGCCGACCGCCTCCATATTCAGGTCCTCGACGACTCCACTGACGAAACAGTGGCCCTGGCCGCCGCCCGCATTGCCTACCACCGCGCCCGGGGCCGGCGCATCGACCACGTGCGCCGCCCCGACCGACAGGGCTTCAAGGCCGGGGCCCTGCGGCACGGCCTCACCGAAACCGACGGCGAGCTGGTGGCCATCTTCGACGCCGACTTCGTGCCCGAGCCCGACTTTCTGCGCCGCACCGTGCCCTACTTCGCCGCCCCGGAGCTGGGCGTAGTGCAGACCCGCTGGGCCCACCTCAACGCCGCCGACTCCCTGCTTACCGAGTTGCAGGCCTTCGGACTGAATGCCCACTTTCTCGTCGAGCAGGTGGGGCGCCAGGCCGGCGGGCACTTCATCAATTTCAACGGCACCGGCGGGGTGTGGCGGCGCACCTGCATCGAGGACGCCGGCAACTGGCACGCCGACACGCTCACCGAGGACCTCGACCTGAGCTACCGGGCCCAGCTGCGGGGGTGGCGCTTCGGCTACCTGCCGCGGGTGGCGGCCCCGGCCGAGCTGCCTGCCGCCATGGACGCGCTCCGCTCCCAGCAGTTTCGCTGGAACAAGGGCGGGGCCGAAACCGCCCGCAAGCACCTGGGCCGGGTGCTCCGCTCGGGGCTGCGGCCGGCCACCAAGGTGCACGCCACGTTTCACCTGCTCAACAGCACCGTCTTTATTGCCATTCTGCTGATGGCCGTGCTGAGCGTGCCCCTGCTGTTTGCCCGGGAGCACCGGCCCGAGTTTGAGCCCGTTTTTAAGCTGGCCTCCCTGTTCCTGCTGGCCCTCGCGCCCCTGGCCTACTACTATTTCACGGCCTGGCGCCTGGCCGAGCCGGCAGCTCCCTGGACGGCTTTCGTGCCCAAGTTCCTGCTGTTTTTAGCCATGTCAATGGGGCTCTCCCTGCACAACACGCAGGCGGTGCTGGCCGGGCTGGCCGGGCGCCGGTCGGCCTTTATCCGCACGCCCAAGCTCGGGCTGACGGCCCCGCCCCAACGCTGGCAGCGCCGCTACCGCACCGGCGGCCTCGATGCGCGCACCGGGCTCGAAGGCGTGCTCACGCTCTACTTCCTGTTTGGCCTGGGTGCGGGCCTGTACTTCGGCAATTTCAGCCTGCTGCCCCTGCACCTGCTGCTGACTACCGGCTACGGGTTGGTGTTTTACTACTCGGTGCGCCACAACCGCCGCGGGGCATGAGCAGCACCCGGCGCGGCTTCGTTCAGGTGCTAGCCCTGCTGAGCAGCGCGGCAGCCTACCTCGGGCTGGCCTATCTGACTCCGCGCCCGGCCCTGGCGCAGGTGCTGATGCTGTTTGCCACGGCCTTCGCCGCCTACGCCGGACTGCTGCGCGCCGGGCTTACCCTGCGCTGCGGGTTGCTGGCGGCCCTGCTGCTGCGCCTGCTCTGGCTGCCGGCCACCCCGGCCCTGTCCGACGACTACCACCGTTTCCGCTGGGACGGGACGCTGGTGGCGGCCGGGCAGAACCCTTACCGGCACACGCCCCGCGAATTGCAGGCAGCCCAGCCGTCGGCGCTGTACGACCGGCTCAACTCCCCGGCTTACTACTCGGTGTATCCGCCGGTGTGCCAAGCGGCGTTCGGCTTGGCCAGCGGGCTGTTTCCCGACCAGGAGCTGGGCTTCATTGTGGTGCTGCGCCTGCTGATTATAGCGGCGGAAATAGGCACGGCCGCGCTGCTGGTGGCTCTGCTGCGTCATTTCGGACAGCCCACCGAACGAGCGTTGCTGTATCTGCTCAACCCCCTGGTTATCGTGGAGCTTACCGGCAACCTGCACTTCGAAGCCCTGCTGATCTGCGGCGTGCTGGCTTCCCTGCTGGCCCTGGTCCGGGGGCGGGTGGCGCTGTCGGCGGGGGCGCTGGCGCTGAGCATTGCTACCAAGCTGCTGCCGTTGCTGCTGCTGCCGTTGTTGCTGCGGCGCCTGGGCTGGCGGGTATTTCTGGTCTATACCGCTCTAACGCTACTGCTGGTGGGTCTGCTATTTGCCCCATTCCTGTCGGCCGGGTTGGTGGGCAACTTTGGCCGTAGCCTCGATTTGTACTTCCACAAGTTCGAGTTCAACGCCAGCCTATACTACCTGGTCCGGGCTCTGGGCTACCAGATTACGGGCTACAACGAAATTGCCCGCATCGGAACCGGGCTGGGCGTTTTGGCCGCGGCTTGGCTGCTGGTCGTGGCCGGCCGGGAGCGGCAACCAAGTTTCAGCACCCTGCCCACGGCGGCCCTGGCGGTCCTGACTGGCTATTACCTACTGGCCACCACCGTGCATCCGTGGTACCTGACGCCGCTGGTGGCACTGAGCGTATTTACCCGCCAGCAGTTTGCCCTGGCCTGGTCCGCGCTGGCGCTGCTGTCGTACGGAGCCTACCGCGGGCCGCGCTACTCCGAAAACCTGAGTCTGGTGGCCTTGGAATATGGTCTGCTGCTGCTGGTGCTCCTCTGGGAGTTGCGCCGAAAACCGCTGGCACAGCTCCCAAGCGGGGCTTAAAGCGGCTTCTAGCGCTTGGTTTTTTGACGCCAGGCAGTCAGATCCGCCTCCGTGTCCACGTCCTGCAGCTTGGGCAGCAGCGCGAGTCGCAGCCCCAATTCCTGGGAATCGGCCACAGTGTCGGCCAGTACGGAGTCAGTGCTCCAGGTTTTATTGGCAAACAGCAGCAGGTGCAGCCGGTTCATACCCAGCAGGTAGTACCCCCCGTCCTCAGCTGGGCCCAGCACTACGTCGTGGGTTTGCAGCTGCTGAAAAGCCTGTTCCAAGTGAGTTGTGGTCAATTCCGGGCAGTCGGTACCGATGATGACGGCCGCGGTAGCGCCGCTGGCAAAGGCCTGGGCGAAGGCCGTCACCATGCGGTGGCCCAGGTTGCCGGCGGGCTGCAGGCGCTGCTCGCAGTCGGGCCACCGGTTGGGGCCCGGCGTCAAGGCGGGCTCGGCAAACCAGACCGTCTTGTGCGCCGGGGCGAGGCCGTTGGCGGCCGCGCGGGTCAAGGCCAGCAGCTCTTCGTACACGGCCAGGGCTGCTTCGTCGCCGAGCGTGCGGGCCAGGCGGGTTTTAACGCGGCCCAGCTCGGGGTGCCGGGCAAAAATGAGCAGGTGATTCACAAAAGGAGCAACTGAATGGACGGAACGGGCCGGAGCTTCGGTTCCCAAAGATGGGCCTTCAGCGCGTAAGTTCGCTATTCGTACACTTTATTGCCGCGCTGCAGCCAGGCACTCCACAGCGCGGAATACGGGTGCACGTTCTGGGTTGGCCCCTGGGCATTCACCACCGCGTGGCCCTCATTTACCCACTCGAAGATGCCGCCGTAGAGGTTGCGCACGTGGGTGAAGCCCAACGCCCGCAGCCGCTCCCCCACCCGCTCACTGCGGTAGCCGACCGAGCAGTACACCACAATAGGCTGGTCGCGGGGCAAGTCGGCAAAGGTGGCCTGCTCGTAGTGGTCAAAGTTCACGAAGCGTGCCCCGCGCAGGTGACTAACCTTATACTCAGCCGGCGTGCGCGTGTCGAGCAGCACCACGGCCTCGGACTGGCGGCGCAGGGCGGCCAACTCCGCGGGCTGAATCAGGGGCACCGTTTCGCGGTAGAGCGTGCGCAGCAGCTGGGCGTAGGCCGCGCTGGGCCCCGCGGGCTGCTGGGCCGGACGCTCCTTGCTGCAGGCGGGCAGCGTGACGAGGCCGACCAACGCCGGCAATATTCCTAAAACGCTTTTGGCAGCCCGCCAGAACCCAATTTTCTTTGTCATGCTTGCTACGGCCCGCTACTTAGTGGCGGCGCACCTGAATCGTGACCTGCTGCCCATCCTCGCGGGTAGTGGCCTGCACTTCAATCTGATCAGCCTCGTCGAAGTAGGTGGCCAGGCCGCGGATAATGCCCACGGCCAGCGCGCCCATGCGCCGCTCCGACTCGTAGCGCACCTCCAGCTCGTTTTCGGACCGGCGCGTGACGTGCAGCGCGGGCGGGCGGGTGCCGGGCAGGTCGCGGCGCACGGCCCCGTGCATGGCTTCCTCGGTGTGCTCAATCATGGCCAGCGTATCCCAGCCGGGCTGCACGTAGCGCTTGTACACCAGCATCAGGTCGGGCACCAGAAACTCGCCGAACTTTTCCTGGAGCTCCGCGGCCGGAATCCCCGTCATTTCGGCCGCCTGCCCTACCAGGGCAAACATCTGCTCGTCGGGATACACACGCATCATCTCGAAGTCGGCGCTGCTCAGGCCCGACAACTCCACCAGCCGAAGCCAGGTGCTGTGGTCATAGTGAACTTGAACGAAGCGTTTGAGCAGGTTGATGATGGAGCCGTGCATGCTAAGCTAAAGTGGGTGGGGAATAAGCTCCTGCATAAACCCCGACTCCGACCCGGTTGTTACGACCAGCTCAACAATTCCCTCGCTACTCGCTGAAACGCGCCCCGCCCGGATAGGACGAGGCGCGTTAGCAGAGGTTAAAACTTCCCAATAACCGTCATGGTCGACAGCGTCGGATTCTCGCTGCCGCCTTCAGGCTCCACCGTCATGGCAAAGGCCTGGGCGCTGCTGATATCCTTCATCTGCTGCAGACTGTCGCCGGCCGTGGTGGCCGCCACCAGCACCCCGGCGTCAACGGGCTTGCCGTTGTCGAGGGCCCAGAGCTGATATTGCTTGCCAGCGGGTGGGGCGGGCAGACGGCGCACGTCCACGAATACGGCTTTGGTCGCCGCGTTATACAGTACCCGGGCCTTGGCCGTGGGCGCGGCAGGCGTGCCGGAGAGGTCAATGGCTTTGAACTCGTCGTTGCGCAGCACCTGCACCTGGCTGGCCAAGCTCTTGTTAACGGCCTGCATGGTCGTAGCCACCCGCGACTGTTCGGTTTGGGCAATAACGAGGCTGGTTTCGGCGTCTTTCCAGCGGTTGTACAGCACTAGGTTGGCCGCCGCACTCAACAGCAGCAGCGCCACGGACGCGGCCATCAGCCAATTGAAGCGGGACGCGCTTGGTTCCGCTTCGGGCACCAGCTGGCGCACCACGGGCTCGGCCGGGGCCGCGGCCACCGGTTCCGGCGCCTGTACAGGCTGGTGAATGGCCGACTGCCAGCCGGCCAGCACCCGCTCGCGCAACCCGGCGGGAGGCTCCACCGTATGGGCTTGAGCATAGCCGTCTACGGCGGCCAGAATGGCCGTCAGCTCCCGCTGGATTTCGGGGTGCGTCGCGGCTTGGCGCTCCACTTCGGTGCGCTCCGCCTCGCTGAGTACGCCCAGGGCGTATTCTTCGAGAATTCCTGATTCGATGTAGTCCTGAATGTTCACGGTTATCGAATCAGTTTAGACAATACTTTGATAGCCGCCCGGGCCCGGGTCTTGACCGTTCCCAGGGGCAGGTTGAGTTCTTCCGCCACTTCACTTTGCGTAAATCCGCCAAAATAGAGCAGGTCAATAACCTGCTTCTGCTCGGGGTTGAGCTGGGCCGTTATTTCCTGCAAACCAATGTGCTCGGGCCGGAACGTGGGAACGGCGGCCTGACGCAACGCGGCACTCTCCTCTAAAGGTTGCGTGCGACTACTTACGCGGTACTGCCGGGAGCGGATTTTGTCGATGGCTAAATTCCGGCAAACATTCAGCACCCACGTAAACAGGCGCCCTTTGGTGGAATCGTAGGACGAAAAAGAGTGCCAGATTTTTACCAGCCCTTCCTGCAAAACGTCTTCGGCCACTTCTTCCGTCTTCACGATGCGGAGAATCACCCCGTATAGCGCCGCCGAATATTTGTCGTAGAACAGAGTCATGGCCGACTCGTCCCGGTCGCGCAGGCGCTGCACGAGCAATTCCTCAAAATCGGGTATGGATGACTCGGGGGAGTGTAGTGTCACGGGAGCAACTGTAAGAGGAGCCGGCGCCAGTAGGGCTACCGGCCGACAATGGGCGAATGTACTGATAAAGCGAATTCCGCCGATATGGTTTAGCCCAAATCGCCGCGGCGGGGCTCGAATTTGTTCCGGCAGCTGGCCCGGGGCCCGAATTTGAGTTCTGACAAAGCTGTGCCCGGGCCGAAACCTGACCCGTTTAAGCTGGTTTGCGTACCCAAGGGCGGCTTCGCCCTGTCCTTTTTCGCCCAGCTTTTTCCTTCCGCCCATGGCCATCGAATCCTTCAACCCTTACACCGGCCGCGTGCTGCGGCGCTTTCCAGCCTTTTCCTGGAGTAAAACGGAGCGCATTCTGGGGCAGTCCGCCCGGGCCGCCCGCACCTGGCCCCGGACCACCTTCGCCGAGCGGGCCCGCCTGATGCACCGGGCCGCCGACCTGCTGCGGGAGCGGCAGGATGAGCTGGCCCGGCTGATGGCCCTGGAAATGGGCAAGCCCATCACCGACGGCCGCGCCGAGGTGCAAAAGTGCGCCCTGACCTGCGACTACTACGCCGACCACGCCGAGGAATTCATGCGCGACGAAGACGTAAAGTCGGCGGCCCGGCACAGCTTTATTGCCTACGAGCCCCTGGGCGTGGTGCTGGCCGTGATGCCCTGGAACTTCCCCTTCTGGCAGGTTATCCGCTTTGCTGCCCCGGCCCTGATGGCCGGCAACGTGGGCCTGCTCAAGCACGCTTCCAACGTGCCGCAGTGCGCCCTGGCTCTGGAGCGCATCTTCCACGACGCGGGCTTTCCGGCCGCCACATTCCGCACCCTGCTCATCGGCTCCGACCTGGTTGAGAAGCTCATTGAGGACGACCGGGTAAAGGCCGTCACGCTGACCGGCTCGGAGCTGGCCGGCTCCAAGGTAGCCGCCACGGCCGGGGCCCAGATTAAGAAGACAGTGCTGGAGCTGGGCGGCTCCGACCCGTTTGTGGTGCTGGCCGATGCCGACCTGACGCTGGCCGCCACCACGGCCGCCCAGGCCCGGATGATTAACTCGGGGCAGAGCTGCATTGCCGCCAAGCGCTTTATCGTGCACAAGTCCATCGTCAAGCCCTTCATCAGCCAGCTCAAAACTCACCTGCTGGCCCTGCGCACCGGCGACCCGCTCGACGAGGCCACCCAGTACGGCCCCCTGGCCCGCCCCGACCTAGCCGACGAGCTCACCCAACAGGTGGAAGATTCAGTTCGGGCCGGGGCCAAGGTGGAGCTGTACGGAGGTCAGTCGAAACCCGGTACGGCCTTGTTTCGCCCCACAATTATTTCGGGCGTCCGGCCGGGGCAGCGGGCCTACGAGGAAGAGCTGTTCGGGCCGGTGGCCATTGTGATGGAAGCCAAGGACGACGAGGACGCCATCCGCTTGGCCAACGACTCGCGCTTCGGCCTCGGGGCCTCGGTCTGGACCACCGACGTGCGGCGCGGGGAAGCCGTGGCCCGGCGCCTGGAGGCCGGGGCGGTATTCGTGAATTCGATGGTGAAGTCGTCGCCGGAAATTCCGTTTGGGGGCGTAAAAAAGTCGGGCTACGGGCGGGAGCTGTCCTACCTGGGGCTGCGGGAGTTCTTGAACCAGAAAAGCATCTGGATTGGGGGCGAAGCCGCGCCGACCAAGAAAAAAGTGGAGTAGCACTGCCCAACCAGACGTGTCTTTTGAAATGCAAAAGCCCCGCTACTGCCTGGTAGCGGGGCTTTGCTTTCTTAAAAACAGTAGTCGGGGGCTGGGAAAAAGAGTCAGGGCCGTTAGCAGTAGCCCATGATGCGGTAAGCCACGTAGCCGGTTATTTCGTGGGCCAGCAGCAGCCAGCGGCCCACGGCCCCGCCGCTGGGCACGAGCCAGTAAGCCGGGTCGGGCAGCCGGTCGGTGGAGCGAAAGTCGGCGGGCCAGGGCGTGGTTGTCAGGCCCACCCGCCGGAAGCAGCCCAAGGCCCGACGCTGGTGGAAGGCCGAGGTAATGAGCACCAGGGACTTGAGCTCGGGGTGCCGGGCCAGCAGCTCTTTCGTGAACTGGGCATTTTCGCGGGTGTTGCGGCTGCGCTCCTCGAGCAGAATGTGCGCCCGGGGCACGCCAGCCAGGCGCAGCAGCGTGTACAGGTCGCGGGCCTCGGTATGGGCCACCTCTCCCACGGCCCCCGAGCCACCCGAAATAATAATTCGGTCGATGCGGCCGGCCCGGTACAGCCAGAGGGTATTGGTAAAACGGTCCGCACCCTGGCCCAAATACACCCGGTCGTGGGGCGACTTATGCACCTCGGTGATGCCGGTCAGCAGCACGGCTGCGTCGTGGTGAGCCAGGGTGCGCAGCGGGGCCGCGGGCAGCTCCCAGGCCAGCAGGGCCTCGTTGCTGAGCGCGTTGTTGGTACCCACCACGCCCCCGACGATGGCCAGGGGCAGCAGCCAGCGGCGCCAGCGGGGGTTGCGCGCCAGGCGCACGAGCAGCCAGATTCCGACCGGCAGAATGGCGTAGAGCAGGAGTTTGGAAAGCAGAAAAAACACGGCGCGAAGCTAGCGGGAAAAAGCCAGCCGGGCATTCCGTCCGGTTATCCCTCGCCCGCCGTCCGGCCGAACCTAGTGGCTCTGGGGCAAAA
Source organism: Hymenobacter persicinus (assembly GCF_004167665.1). GTDB lineage: Bacteria > Bacteroidota > Bacteroidia > Cytophagales > Hymenobacteraceae > Hymenobacter > Hymenobacter persicinus. The sequence continues at coordinate 54,719 of NZ_SEWE01000033.1, forward strand.
ACTCGCGCAGGCGCTGCAACATGGCCTGCACTTCCGCCTCGGTGGTCAGCGTGTCGCACTCCAGCAGGCGGCCCTGGCAGTAGCTGACGAAAAACGGCGCCACTTTTTCCTGCATCAGCTTGCGGGCCACCGGGCTTTCCTCAGAGGCCAGGCGCAAAAACACGATGGAGCGGAATTCTTCGTCGTCGGCAAACTTGGCGAAGGGCGGGGCCAGCAGCTCGCAGATGGCGCAGTTGTCGGAGGTGAATTTGGCAAACACCTTCAGGTGCTCGTGGGTGTAGCGGCGCAGGCCCTCGTCATCGGTGGTGATGACGCGCTGACGGTCGGCTTCTTTCATGAACGGGGCAGTAGAGTAGAACGGGTTGAGGCGGCGGAGCCGAGCTTGGAGCGCAGACAAAAAAGCCGCCCCGGAAATTCCCGGTGGGCGGCTTTTTTGGTAGCGGCTAACGGTTGAGCTTCTACGCTTTTTTCAGCATCATGTTCCGGATGTACTTCACCGGGGCGCTGCCGTAGCTCAAGAACTGCTCGTTGAAGGTTTTCAGGTCGAAGCGCGGGCCCTGCTCCCGCTTGAGCTCCTCGCGCAGGTCATAGATTTCGGTGTAGCCGGTGAAGTAGCTGCTGAGTTGCACCTGGCTTTGGGTGGCGCGCTTCCACTTGCCGGTGGCCTCGCGCTCCTCCTGAAACCCGTCGCGCATGAGCATACCCACCACGGCCTGCTGGCTGGCGTTATTGACTTGCACGTCGTGGTCGAGAATGGCGTTCAGCGTCACGCGCATGTTCCACTTATCCCACATCAGCCACATTTCGTCGGTGCCCCCGCCGTAGCCGCTTTCCAGCATCATGCGCTCCGTGTACACGGCCCAGCCTTCCACCATGGCCCCGTTGCCCATAATGGCCTTGATGAGCGAGGGGCTGCGGTTGGCGTACACGAGCTGGGTGTAGTGGCCCGGAATGGCTTCGTGGATGTTGAGAATCTGCAGGGTGTAGTCGTTGTACTCGCGCAAGTAGCTTTCGGCCTGCACGGGCGTCCACTCGGCGGGCACGGGCTCCACGTTGTAGTAGGTGTTGGCGGCCTTGTCGTAGGGGCCGGGGGCGGAAATGGAGGCGCCGGCCCCGCTGCCGCGCATGTAGAGCGGCGTGTCGCGCACGACCAGCGGCTTGGTCGGGTCCTGGGTGAGCAGCTTTTTATCGTTGACGAACTTAACCAGGGTGGGAATCTGCTGCTTGATGGCGGCGGCAAACTCGGCGGGCTTGGCGTGCTTTTCCGACAGCTTGCTGATAACGGTGCGAATCAGCTGAATGGAATCCGTGGGCTGGGGCTGGCCGGGGAAGTACTTGGGCCAGAGCCGGGCCGCGCGCCGGCCCATGTCGTGGAGCAGTTCGCGCCGGTGCTGCTGGGCCTTGGCGTACACTTGGTCGGCGGTGTAGGTCGACTGAATGTCGTAGGCAAACTTGCGGTCGAACAGGGCTTTGCCGATGCGAAACGAGCGAAACTGGCCCTTGGGTAGCACCTCAGTTTCGAGAAACTGCACGTAGCTTTCCATTTCCAGCTTGGTGGTGGCAATGCGGGTGCGGAAGTCCGATTTCTCCCGCTCCGACAGGCCCGAACGGCTGATGGAGTCAAGCAACGCGGGCCCGAACACCTGCAGCCCGCCCCGGGTCTGGTCGATGGCCAGCTTGGTGTGTTCCTCGGTGGGCCGGCTGATGTTTTGCTTGGCGGCCTCGTAGTACTCCACCGCGTGCCCGATTTTCTCCGAAATGGCGCGCAGGCGGCGGTCTAGGGGATGGTAGCGGCCGTTGAGCAGCTCGGCCACCGGGCCGCCGAGGTTGTAGCTGGCCGGATTCCACTGCCAGCTCCGCAGCGTGTCGGCGTACCAGCGGCTGCGGTCGAGGTAATTCTGAATCAGGTAGAAGTCAGTCTGGTTGTTTACCGACAGCTTTTCCACTGCAATGGTGCCCAACTCCTGGCGGCGGCGGGCCTGGGCGGCGGCTTCGGTCTGGCGCCGGGCGGCCGTCGGAATCACCAGCAGGGAGTCGTAGCGGTGGTAGCCTTGGTCGGAAGCCCACTCGGGATTGTAGTACCAGAGCGAGTCGATAAAGCGGGTTTTAAACCGCTCAAAGGCCAAGTCGGGGGCATCCGTTTCGGGGTTGCCGGCCTGCTGGCTTTGCTCACAGGCGCCGAGCCAGAGCGCCCCCGCGCAGCCGGCGGCCAGCAGCAGGAGTTTAGAAGTAGAGGTGTTGGTCATGCAGGGAGTAGGAATGAAGCGGGCAAGGTAGGGCACAAGGACCCGATTTCCCGCGCGACGTTGCCCGCCCCGCCGCCGAAACCCCGCGGGCATGCGGCAAACTGCCCGCACCTGCTACCTTCGCCTTATGTCGCGCTTCCTGTTCTTCCTGCCCCTGACGCTGCTGGCCTGCTCCCAGCAGCAAGCCGAAAACACCCGCTACACCGGCCCCGACGGCCCGGCGGCCATCCCGGTCGAGTCGGCCGGGCGCCCCGCCCAGGCGGCGGGTAGCTTTCCCGAGACCTTCGAGGCCGGGGGCAAGGGCGCCTACACGCCCGCCGACGAAACCCTGAGTTCGGGCTCCTGGCGCTTCGAGGAAGCGCTGATCGGCTCCTCGGACCAGGACCACAAGAACGGCCAGCACGCCGCCCGCCTGCGCGCTCAGGGCCGGCTGCGCATGAACTTCGACGCCGCCCCCGGCGTGCGCACCATCCGCATCAGCTCGGCGGCTTACGGTACCGACCCGGCCAGCACCTGGGAGCTCTGGGGCAGCCTCGACGGGGGCCGTAGTTTCCGCCGCATCGGGCAGCCGGTCCGCACGCAGGGACCCAAGCTGGTCGTCACCACTTTCGAGGGCGGTGCCACCGGGTCCCTACGCCTGGAAATCCGCAAGACCGACGCGGGCAAGGGCCGGCTCAACATCGACGACATCGTGCTCGATACGGCCACCGGCCCGGCCGCCGGCGGCGCGGCCAGTCCGCCGGTGCCCCCGGTTGTTGGCAGCAGTCCGGCCCCGGCCGGCACCTCCTTGCCCCCCGCTACCACCCGGCAGGCCACGGCCGTCGTCAGCTCCCGCGACGACAACATGGCCCTGGGCAACCCCAGCGGGGCCACGGCCAGCCTCGACAACCCGACGAACTACCTGCTGACCAAGCCCCAGTACGTGCTCAGCTATAATGCCAATCGGGGTACACCGACCTGGGTGAGCTGGCACCTGAACCGGGCCTGGATGGGCGACGCGCCCCGTCAGGACGACTTCCGCCCCGACCCGGCCCTGCCCCGGCAGTTTTACCAGGTCACGCCCCGCTCCTACTCGGGCTCGGGCTTCGACCGGGGCCACAACTGCCCCAGCGCCGACCGCACCACCGACCTGGACGACAACTCGGCCACGTTTCTGATGACCAACATGATTCCGCAGGCCGGCAACAACAACCAGCGCACCTGGAGCAGCCTCGAGGAATGGGGCCGCCAGCAGGTGAGCCGGGGCCAGGAAATCTACATTATTATGGGCTCCTACGGCAAGGGCGGCACCGGCACGGCGGGCCTGAAAACCACCATCGACAACGGCCGCGTAACCGTGCCGGCCCGGGTGTGGAAGGTGCTGGTGATTCTGCCCGAAGGCTCGGATGATTTGCGGCGCATCCCGACCCAGGCCCGCATCGTGGCCGTGGATACGCCCAACGACAACAGCGTGAGCCCCGACTGGAGCCGCTACCGGGTGTCCATCGACGCCATCGAAAATGCCACTGGCCTGGACTTGCTCAGCAAGCTGCCCGTGGACGTGCAGGCCCGGCTGGAGGCCCAGGTGGATACGGGTCCGACGCGGTAGGACGATGCAGGAGCGCTACTCGGTTCCGGAAACGGCCAGCCTGCCGCAGCCGCACGAGCTGACCAGGCTGCTGCAGCAGTACCGGGAGGTTAGCTTAAAGTACACGCTCCTGCCCGCTGGCTACCTGGAAATGCTGGATCAGGCACTGGAAAATCACACTTTCCTCCACTGGGAAACTGCCGGCCTTATCCTGCTCACGCCAGCGGTTTCCACCGTCAGCATCCTGGCCCGGCAAGAGGCGCTCTACCACTGCGCCCAGGCATTCCGGCAGCAGGCCTTTCAGCTAACGGAACTGCTCCTCGAAGCGCGGGCCGTTCCGATCGGTAAGCGGCACGACTGGCGGGAGCTGATGCAGCTTAAGATGAGGCAGGCCCGTGGGGCGGTGAATGAGGAATGGACCTACTACCTGCACGGCTGGGAATGCCGGTTTGAGCATACCGGCACCGGCCAGGTCGTGGAAGTTATTGTTGCTAATCTACCCGAATGCGGGTGCCTGGACGCCTACTTCTTTCTGACATACATCAATACCACTGCCGCCTTCGCGGAGCTGCGCCAATGGCTGGGCAATGAGGACGCAAACGTCGGGAAGGCGCTTCGGATCCTACGGAGCCAGGGGGTTCTGCAGCAACTGGCGGCCGCCCGTGACGACAGAAACCTGTTTGCCGGCTAAAGCCGGCCCGCCCGGCCTGTGAGCAGGTCGTATTGAATAAGCTAAAATGGCTATATTTAGTGACGCCCGCCGTTTTTGGCTCACCCTTAACTCTTCCGGCTATGCAGCGCAGAACATTTGTGCAGTCCTCTCTGGCCGCGCTGCCTTTGGTGGCTGGCTTTTCGGCGCCGAACTTTACCGACCGGCCTACCAAGGGCTTTAAAATTCCGGCCGGGGAAGGTCGCCTGCACGGGCACCTGCAACTCAAGGGCGTCAACGCGAACATTCTGGATTTAAAGGTCTCGGGCAACGACACGAACGGCGACCTGGCCATCTTCGAGCAAACCAGCCTTTCCCCGGGCCGGGGCACGCCCCTGCACATTCACCTGTACCAGGACGAAATCTTCACCGTGCTGGCCGGGGAGTACTATTTCCAGGTCGGCGACGACAAACACCGGCTCAGCACTGGCGACAGTATCTTCCTGCCCCGGCAGGTACCCCACGCCTGGACCCAGGTGAGCCCGACGGGCAAAATGCAGGTTACGCTCCAGCCCGCCGGCAAGCTCGAGGAATTCTTCGTGACCATGGCCGGCCTCAAAACCGAGCCCACGCCCGTGGAAATTGCCCGCATCTTCGCCGCCTGCGACATGCAAGTGGTGGGCCCACCGCTGAAGGTAGACTGAGTCTGTGGGCGACTTCCTACCTTCCCAGCTTCAACGCCACCCCGAAGCTGATGAAACTCCCGCTCTGACTTATGCCAAGTATGATTAGCGCAGCAGACGCCGAAACAGTAGCAAATGGCTTAGGTATTCCCATTCAGGAGAGACAGGATTTATTTGAATTTCGGTTAGCCAAAGGCACGCACGAAATATGGATTCAGCTGCTAAAAAACGGGCAATACATCTTCGTAAGTCTTATTGTTGATCAACTGGAATACCCTATTGAGCATATCGAGTTTTACATGCAGTAACCGAAACCAGAAATACTACAGGAAGCGAGGGAAATGGCCGAGCTGCTTTACACCCACCAAACCCGGTTTGTCCGGGAAGTGAAAGCTGGTAAACTGAAGCTGGCTCTCGAAGTCCTGCAAGAAGGTAGCTGGGCTCAGTTTGGCTATTTTAATACTGCT
>NZ_SEWE01000034.1 GCF_004167665.1 Hymenobacter persicinus
CAAGCTGGCCGACATGTACTCGCGCCGGGCCATTGAGGTCACCGCCATCCTGGTGTTTCTGTTCGGCTCGGCGTTGTGCGGTCTGGCCGGTGAGTTTGGCACCCTGCCGGTGCTGGGCGACGGGATGAGCCAGCTGATTATTTTCCGGGCCGTGCAGGGCTTGGGCGGAGCCGGGCTGTTTGCCATGGCTTTCATCGTCATTGCCGACCTGTTTCCGCCCGCCGAGCGGGGTCGTTACCAGGGGTTTGTGGGTGCCACGTTCGGCACCTCGTCGGTGCTGGGCCCCTTTCTGGGTGGCCTGCTCACCGACCACGGCACGGGCCTGATCCCGGGCATTGCGGGCTGGCGGCTGGTGTTCTACGTGAATCTGCCCCTGGGCCTGCTGGCGCTCTGGTTTATCCTCTCGCGCATGCCCAAGCTCAAGCCTCGCGGCCCCCGCCAAGTCCTCGACTACGTGGCCGCCCTGCTGCTGATGGCGGGCTTGGTGCCGCTTATTCTTGCCCTGCAGCTCAATAAAACCCAGTACGGCTGGCTGTCCGGGCCCACGCTGGGGCTGCTGGCGACGGCGGCGGCCTCGCTCACACTATTCGTAATTCGCTCCCTGCGCTCCCCCAACCCGATTCTGGACCTGACGCTGTTTCGCAACCGGGTGTTCCGGCCCGCCATCCTAGCCGTTTTCCTGCTCGGCGGCTCGTTTCTGAGCATCGTCATCTTCGAGCCCGTGTTCATGATCAACGTGCTGGGCACCACTGCCACCCGGGCCGGCGTGAGTCTGATTCCGCTGTCGATGGGCGTCGTGATGGGCTCGATGCTAGCCGGCCGTATGGTGTCGCGCTACGGCCACTACAAGCGCTGGATGCTGGGCGGCGGGCTGCTATTGCTCGGCGGACTGCTGCTGGCCACCATGCCCCCCACCGTGGCCTACGTACAGGTACTGGTGTACGTGCTGCTTTGCGGTCTGGGCCTGGGTCCCACCATGCCGCTCTACACTCTGGCCGTGCAAAACTCCATTGAGCCCCGCTTTATGGGTCAGGGCACTGCCGCCTGCCAGTTTTTCCGGCAGATTGGCGGGGCCGTGGCCGCGGCCCTGCTCGGCGCCGTGCTGACAATGACCCTGGCCGGCACCCTGCCCGCCGCCCCAACTTCCCTTGCGGCCCCGGCGGCCGTGGCCGCGGAAAGTCCCGTGCTGGCCTCGGCCCTGGCCCCGGGTGGCATGCCGGCGGCCGAGCTGCGGGCGGCGTTTGCCCACGCCGTGTCGCGCATCTACTGGTGCACCATCTGCCTGGTGGCGGCGGGCTGGGTGACCTCGCTCTTTATTCCGGAAGTGCCCCTGCGCAAGTCGAACGCCGGACTGGGGCGCGCCTAGCCCGGCAGTTGACTGCCCGGACGACAGCGCGTATCTTGCAGACTAGGTTATTGCATCATTATCGTATTCCGCATCCTATGTCCGGCATTCAGGCGTACCACTTTGCCCAGTTTCGGGAAAGTGGCTTTCTGTCCTTTTACCAGCGCGTCAGAGCCTGTGGGGGAGTGGTCTGCTTTGATTTCGAAGACAGCATCAGCCACGATAATCCCGCCCGGGCCCGGGTCCTGAAGCAGCAGCAGCGCCGGGCTATTGTGGAGCAACTGCTCGCGCTGGCTCCCGAGCTCGACTTTCGCTACCTCGGGCTGCGCATCAACGCCGTGGGCACCGCCGACTACCAGGCCGACCTGGCGGCCCTGGCCCAGCTGCCGGCGCTGGGCTGCGTATTTCTGCCCAAAGCCGAGCACCCCGGTCAGCTTCAGCAATTGCTGCAGGAGCTGCCCCGCCCCGTCGAAAACGTAATTCCGGTGCTGGAAACGGCGGGAGCCTTTGCCAATGCGGAAGCCCTGCTGGCCCTTCCTGACCCGCGCCTCGCGCTGGTCGCCTTCGGACACTGCGACTTCAACCTGAGCTGCGGGCACGCTCCCTTCCACCACCACGACTCGCCCCGGTACTGGGCCTGGCTGGACTTTCTGGACCGGCACTGCCACCGCGCGGGCAAGCGCCTGCTCAACTCGCCCATGCTTCAGCTCGACGACGCGCCCGCCTACCGGGCCATGCTCACCCGCCTGCAAGCTTATCCCAGCATTGGGGGGCAGATTACGCTGTCCTTGGCCCAAACCCAGCTTTGCGCCGCAGCCCGAGCAGAAGCCGGTCCCCTGCCTGCGTTAGCCGACTCCCGCCTGGACGCGGCCCGCTGGGCCCGGCGCGTTGTACAGGACTTTGCTGCCCACCGCCGCCCCCGTACCGCCTTCGCCGTCGATGCCGCCCGGGCGCTGATTAGTCCGCACGAGCTGCGGGCGGCCCGCCACCACCTGCAAGCCTGACACCCCGTGAAGCTCACTATCCTCGGCGGCTGCTTTCCGGTGCAGCACAACATCACCCCGGACCGCCTCTACCACCAGACCCTGAAGCGCCGCCTGGAGCAGCCCGACGGCGCGGCCGCCGTCACGGTGGACGTTATCCGCTACGAGCGGTTTGGCTCCTGCCTGCCCCGGGTGCGGGCCTCGGCGGCGCAGGCGCCTATTGCCGTGCTGCTGTTTCACGTGCGGGCTGAGCCCGTGCTGCGCCTGCTCAAGCTCTACTACAAGCACCTCGATGATGCCGGCCAGCTGCGCCACGCCCTGAACCTGCCGCGCTGGGGACGCGTGCCCGCCGAACGGTTTGACCTGCTAACCGTGCGCCCCGCGCGGCCTACGCCGCGGCCTCCGGCGCCGCCTTCCTACGCCCCGGGGCCGCGGCGGCTGCGGGAACTCAACTACCGCCTGGGCACGCTGCTCGGCAACGAGCAGTACGCCCTTGAGCAGTACCTGCACCTGGTGCTCGAGCTGGCCGACTTCTGCCGCACCCAGGGCACCCGGCTGCTGGTAACCGGACCAGTTTCGCGGCCCTGCTCCGCCTACGAGGATGCTCTTTCCAACCGATTGGCCGGCTTTTTCGAGCCTCAGCTCGCGGCCCACGGCATTGCGTACCTCGACCTGCTGGGCCATACCGACGCGGCGGGTAACTCCCTGTTCCTGGCGGAAGGCATTTACGTCGGCCCCACCGGCCACGACCGGGTGGCCAGCCGGCTACACGCTGCCCTGACGGCCGCGGCTACGCCTCCGTCTTCTGCCCCGCAGTAGGCGTCCGAAAGTCAAAAATGCGGCTGGATTGTTATGGACCGAACCCGGCGGCCCCACGCCGCGGGGACTTTGTCTTACGCAACCGACTAGCTATGTCTTCTTCTCTTCAGCTCAGCGTCCTGGACCAGTCGCCCATCCGGCAGGGCGGCACGGCCCGGCAGGCCCTGCACGAAACCCTGGAGCTGGCCCGCCTCACCGACCGGCTGGGCTACACCCGCTTCTGGGTTTCGGAACACCACACCGCCGGCTCTTTGGCCGGCTCGGCTCCGGAAGTGCTGCTGGGCCGCCTGGGCGCCGAAACCACCCGTCTCCGCCTGGGCTCGGGCGGGGTGATGCTGCCCCACTACTCTGCCCTGAAGGTGGCCGAAAACTTCCGCCTGCTCGAAGCCCTCTACCCCGGCCGCATCGACCTGGGCATCGGCCGCGCGCCCGGCACCGACCGGGTGACGGCCCACGCCCTGAACCCGCACAACCAGTTTCGCGACGAGGAATTTGCCGAGCAGCTCATGGACCTGCGCGCCTACCTGCACGACGAGGTGGTGCCCGATACCATTCACGCCCGGGTGAAGGCCGCGCCCTTTATCGACACGGTGCCGGAGCTGTGGCTGCTGAGTTCGAGCGGGCAGAGCGGGCTGTTTGCAGCCGAAATCGGGGCGGCCTTTTCCTTTGCCCACTTCATCAACCCCGTTGGCGGGCCCGATATGGTGCGCCTGTACCGGGAGCGGTTTAAGCCCTCAGCCGACCTGCCCGCCCCCCGGGCCAACGTGGCCATCTTCACCTTTTGCGCCGACACCGAGGAAAAAGCCCAGGAACTGGCCGACGCCCTGGCGTTGCAGATGCTCAAGCTGGAGCTGGGCGACCGGACGCCCATTGGCCCGCCCGCCACGGTGCGCGACTTTCCGCTGGCCCCCGAACAGCGCGCCCGCCTAGCTTACCACCACCAGCGCATCATCAGCGGCACACCCGGGCAGGTTAAGGCTCAGTTCACCCGTCTGGCGGCCGCCTACGGGGTCGAGGAAATTGTGGCCGTCACCATCTGCTACGACTTCCAGGACCGGCTCCGCTCCTACGAGCTGCTGGCCGAAGCCTTCGAGCTGCCCCAGGCGGCGGCCCCGGCCCGGTTGGCCCATGCCGGCTAACCCAGTTTCGCCCCCAAACCGCAACGGCACTGCCTCGAGCTGCCTGCTTGCCAAGCCGCGCCGGGCAGGGACGGGCCCAGCTGCCCTGCTCCTGCTCGTTCGGCCGACGCTGGCCATCTTTGCCCGTATACTTTCGCAATGCGTACTACTCCAACCCAACTGGCGCCGGCGCCCGACAAGCCGGCCCACCCGCTGGTGGCCCTGCTCAGCCGCGCCGGCCTCGACTGGTTTCTGCTGGCCCTGATTGGGGTCGTGACCCTGGCCTACTTCTTCCCCGATGCCGGCAGCAAAGCCAGCCCGGTGCCCTGGAAGGCCATCACAACCGGGGGCGTGGCCCTGATTTTCTTTTTCTACGGGCTGCGCCTGAGCGGCGAAAAGCTGGCCGCGGGCCTGCGCAACTGGCGCCTGCACACGGTTGTGCAGCTGACCACCTTCGTGCTGTTCCCGCTGCTGGCGCTGGCGGCCCGGCCCTTCCTGACTTCCGAAAAGGGGGAGTTGCTGTGGCAGAGCATCTTCTTTCTTTGCACCCTGCCCAGCACCGTGTCGACGTCGGTGGTGATGGTCGGCATTGCCGGCGGCAACCTGCCGGCGGCCATCTTCAACGCCAGCATTTCCAGCCTGATTGGTATTGTGGTCACCCCGCTCTGGTGCAGCTTTATTCTGCACACGGGCACCGCCGACGGCCAGCTGTGGAGCCTGGGGCTGAGTCTGCTCTGGCAGGTGGTCCTGCCCGTGGTGGCGGGCGTGCTGCTCAACCGCCGCTTTGGGCACCTGGCCGAGCGACACCGCCAGGGTTTGCGCCTCTTCGACCAACTCACGATTCTGCTCATCGTTTTTACCTCCTTCTGCGAATCCTTTGCCGAAGGCGTGTTCCGCAGCTACGTGCCCACCGATATCCTGGCCCTGGGCGTGGGTATGGTGGCGCTGTACTTCCTGATTTTCGGCCTGATCTGGGGCCTGAGCCAACTGCTGGGCTTTAGCCGCCCCGACCGGATTGTGGCCATTTTCTGCGGCTCCAAGAAGTCGTTGGTGCACGGCAGCGTGCTGGCCAGCCTGCTGTTTCCGGGCGCGGCGCTGGGGGCCCTGCTCCTGCCCCTGATGCTCTACCACGCCCTCCAGATTATCCTGGCCAGCATCATGGCCCAGCAAATGGGTCGACGGGAAGCAGTGGCAGAGGCAGCTTGACTACAATTCTGCACAATATCGTGATTAACCTATCCTATAGCCGGCTGATCCGATGGAAAATCTGCGCTACTGGGGCAAGCTGAACCGGTAATGCTCATTTGCCGGGGCTGTTGGTGGAAGCCGGTCGGTTTTGTACTTTTGCAGCTTGTGCTGACCTATTCTCCGCCTGTTTGCTTCATGAAAAAGAGTTTTCTGTTCCTTTCCCTGCTGCTGTGCCTGAGCGCCGCGGCCCTGGCCACGCCGCCCAATAACAAAGAGCTGTTCACGGCCGTGATGAAAAACAACGCCCCGCAGGTGGAAACCCTGCTCACGGCCGGCGCCGACCCTAACGCGGCCATCGAAGTAGTGCCCGGCTTTCCCACGACCTACCTGATTACGGCCGCCAACAACGGCAGCCTGGAGGTGGTTAAGGCCCTGCTCAAGCACAAAGCCCAGATCAACCAGCCCGATGCATTCAAGGCCACGGCCCTGATGGCGGCTGCCGGCAAGGGTCATAAGGCCGTGGTAGAGTTGCTGCTCGCCAACGGGGCCGATGCCAAAGCCAAGGACGACGACGGCAAGGACGCGCTGGCCGCGGCCAAGGAAAGCGGCAACGCCGAAGTCATCAAGCTGATTGAAGCTAAATTGAAGTAGTCGGGCGCAAAAGCGTGACTACGGCAACGGCCGGGCAACTTGCCCGGTCGTTTTTTTTGTATTCAGCCCCTAATTAGCTGAACGGCAAAGCGTAGCGCCAACAACGCAGCCTAAGCAAGTATCGAAATATTTTTATTTAGTAGATGAACTATCCTAGTTTCAATTGCATTTGGCACCCTGAAATCAATCCCCGATTCCAATGCTCAATGCCCAGCTCGCCAACGCCGGTTTCTACGAAATTGCCAGTCCCGACTCGGCCGTAGCCGGGGCCACTTACATCCGGCCGGGCTACCGCGAATCGGTCCGCGTCTTTGTGCCCCACAACTCGGCCGAGGTGGAAGTGTACGCCGGCTCGTTGAAAAATGGCCGCCTAGTGTACCAGGGCCCGGCCGAAATGGCGGCCCAACTGACCCTGCTCACCGACCGCAACAACTAACCTGCGTTGGCCGCCCCGCAAAGGCGGCAGGGCCTGGTGACACGCCGGGCGGTTGGCGCGTATGTCCTGGACGCCGGGAAGCTATTAAATGGAGGTGCTAAAGACGGCACCCTGATGACGGCGCGGCCCACGGCGAAACTCAGCCGGGCTGAAGAGGGAGAATCCGTAGCGGAACTGCTGAAATAGGATAAGATGGCTGGGGCGAATACAGCCGGACGTTGGCGCGGCGGCGGGCCAGCAGGATTGCCAGCGCCAGTGGCTTCCATGGCCTACAAGCTCACCTCGGCCGCCTCCTCGTGCTCGTGAATCAAGGCGTGCGTCACGCTGGGCCGGTCTTCCACCACCTTTTCCGCGCCTTCACCCGTCAGTTGGGTAGGAATGGTCAGCAGGGCCGCCACGACCTACGTTACCAGCCCTGATTAGGGGTTCTTGGCGCCGAATCACCGCGACGAAGAGCAACAGCAGGCCAAACAGACTGCCCAGGCTGGGAATACAATTAAGAAGCCGGTGAAGATGAGTGCCGTTCAGAAGGAGAGATTTTGCCGGATAGCTGACAGCACAGATAAGGTCGGGCAAACGCCTAGGCGGTGGTGACGTTGAACAGGTGGCCAATCAGGGCGGTGAGCCCCATGGCCAGTACCCCCCAGAACGTAACGCGGGCCGCCGCTTTCAGCACGCCCGAGCCGCCCACGTAGGCGGCCAGGCCCCCCAGCGCGGCCAGAAATACCAGCGACGTGAGCGACACCGTCCAGGTTAACAAGGCCACGGGCGAAACCAGAATGACCAGCAGCGGCAGCGCGGCGCCCACCGTAAATGTACCGGCCGAAGCCAGTGCCGCCTGAATGGGGTTGGCGGCGGCCGTATCGGTGATGCCCAGCTCATCGCGGGCATGGGTGCCAATAGCATCGTGGGCCATGAGCTGGGTGGCTACTTCGTCGGCCAGGGGCTGGGCCAGACCGCGCTCCACGTAGATGGCTGCCAGTTCCCGATGCTCGGCTTCGGGGTCGGCCGCCAGCTCGGCGCGCTCCCGGGCCAGATCGGCCTGCTCCGTGTCGGCCTGCGAACTGACGGACACGTACTCGCCCGTGGCCATTGACATAGCCCCGGCCACGAGCCCGGCCACGCCGGCCACCAGCACGCTGTCGCGGGAGGCACTGGCGGCGGCCACGCCCACCATCAGGCTGGCCGTGGAGATAATACCGTCGTTGGCGCCAAGCACGGCGGCGCGGAGCCAGCCAATACGGTGAGTGCGGTGGTTTTCGTCGTGGCGCATCGGCGATAGTTGTTGGTGGTGGAACAGTAGAGGCTGATTCGTGAGAACCAGCTGTATACGAACGAGGTACGCCGGCGGCTACGAGCCGGGCAGTAGCGCAGTTGGTCTGCGCCGCAGCATCCAAGCAAACATGCCGGCATCGGTCCTCCTGCTTACCACGGTACCCACTAGCTTACGCTCTTCACGACCCGCAATCGGAAAGACCCACGACTCCAACCGTTTTGCTTCAAGTAAACCCGCTACTCGCTCTGACCAGTTGCGGACTGCCCGCGGCCGCCAAAAAAAGCGCCCGGCACTGGTGCCGGGCGCTTTTTGCGTTCTTGATACTCGGTACCGGCCGAAGCATTGCCGGACTTACGCCGACGGCCACTGCATTTCAGCGCCCACCACGAAGGCGACCTGCCCCAGCGTAGGTACGGGCGTCGAGTTGGCGGGCGGCGACATGGTCACGGTGATGGTGCCGGCCGTGGAGTTCTGGCTCAGCGTCGACTTGTAATACGACTGGGAGCCGCCGGCCAGCGGAATGCCCAGGAACGACACGCCCCACGACGACTGCTCCTGAAACACTTCCTGGAACGAGGAATAGTCGGTGCTGGTGTAAGTCATTTCGAACGTGGGCAGCTGGCTGATGATCAGGCTTGAAATGATGCCGAAGGTGCCATCCGTGCCGAAGTCGTAGGACGTGGGAATCGTGAACTGGTAGCCGCCCACCTTGGGGTCGAAGTTGACCGCCTGCTTGATGACCGATGGCAGCCACCAGCCCGTGCTCGAAGAGATGTCGTAGGGGGCCATGGTTGGCGTTACTTTGGTCACGCCGTTGAACGTCATCGTCACAGTGCAATTTTCGGTCTGCTGACTGAAAGAGAACATGTTGTAGGAGGCGCTGGCGCTGCCGCTGATGCCAAACCAGCCGATGGAGCCGCTGCCGCCGAATCCACCGTCCGCGGTGACGTGCACGGTGTTCTGGTCAACTTTGCTCACGTTCATCGTCACCGAGAAGCTCGCCCCGCCGCTGGTGGGGTACAGCGCGTTCTGGATGGCGCCAATGGGCTCGGCGATGTTCATGCCGGGCTCGATGAGCACCGTACCGTTGGCGCCAGCGGCCTGTATCCAGCCCTGGGTGGCCGTGGCCGGGGCGGGCTGCAGGTTTTTGCGCAGGTTGGCCAGCTGGTTGTTGCGTGAGAGCACCGACGACTGAATGCCGGCCACGGCGCTGGTGTTAGCCAGGTAAGTCATCAGGTCATTGACCACCGTTTCCGAGCCCAGCGGCATGTTGGGCAACAGGGAAATCGGGTCCTGGCTGCTGCGCAGAGCGCCCAGCGTCAGGCCCGTGGCGCCCCACAGTATTACCTGGCTCGTGATATAGCCCATCTTGGCCGCCATCGTAGTGGCGTTGGCCGAGGCCGGAATCGGACCGGCAAAGCTGATCCAGTCATTGTAGAGCGTGTTGGCCACGGCCGCGTTCTGGTTGACGGCGTTGTTGAGGCTGGCCTGATCCTCAGCCGAGAGCTGGTAGGTGATGCCCGACACCACGTTGAAGTAGGCCGTGGTCAGCTCCGAACTGGCGGCCTGCACGTAGCCGCCGGCCTGATTGTAGCTGAACACGTTGTTGAGCCACTGGTAGGTGTTGAGGTTGAACACGCCCAGATTGTTCCAGAACCAGGGAAAGTCGCCGAGGGCTCCCTCATCCACCGGCACCATGTCATTGATACCCAAATTTTTGACGACGGTATCCTGGGCCTGCTTGTTGAGTTCCTGGAAGAACGTGTTCTGGATGGGCACAATCGGGCCGCCGGCACCTACTGATTGAATAGCATACATGGCGCCGGGCCGGGTGGCCACGTTCGTCTGGCGGGGTTGGAGGGTCTGGGTTTCCATGGTGAACGGTTGGGGGAGAAAAGAGGGGTAGCGGGTGCCTACTTTGGAAAGGGCTGTTCGGCGTGTGCCCGGCCTTTGGAAGTGTGCGTCCCGGTCCGGTTTGGCCGTTGACACATCCAATTGCTGAGACAAACCTAGCGCCCCGCTCCCGCCGTCTTTCAGGCGAAAACACCCGATTCCCGAACCACGCATTTCTACCTAGCTGCCGCCTTCACGCCCGCCAACACGCCCGCCGCACCTAGTTTTTTACAGATGCCAAATCTTTGATTTACTGTAATTTAGCCCACCAATTCTCAACCATACTTTTTATTCACAAGCGCGGGTTTCTACGGTTGCCGCCGCCACTCCGCCTCGCGCGTATGCCCAGTTTTTTTGCTGCTGCTCCCTGACGCGCTGGGCGCTGCCGGGCAGTTAGAGCTGGAGCAAACGCACAATCAGGCCCGTCCAGCCGGTCTGGTGGCTGGCGCCCATACCGCGGCCGTTGTCGCCGTGGAAGTACTCATGGAACAGGATATTGTCCCGGAAGTAGGGGTCGGTTTGCAGCAACCGGTAGTTGCCAAAAGCCGGGCGGCGGCCCTTTTTATCCTTGAGCAGCAGCCGGTTGAGGCGGCCGGCCAATTCGTGGGCCACCTGTTGCAGGTTGAGCTGCTGCCCGGAGCCGGTGGGGTATTCCACCGTAAACTTCTCCCCGTAGTAGAAGTAAAACCGCTGCAACGACTCGATAATGAGGTAGTTAATAGGAAACCAGATCGGGCCGCGCCAGTTGGAGTTGCCCCCGAACATGCTCGACTCGGCCTCGCCCGGCACGTACTGCACCGTGAAATCCGTGTCTTCGGTGCTGAACACGTAGGGCTGCTCCAAGTGGTGGCGCGACATGGCCCGGATACCGAACTCTGACAAAAACTCCCGCTCGTCGAGCATGCGGCTGAGCAGGCTTTTGAGGCGGTCTTTGCGCATCAACGAAAGCTTGTGCCGGGCCGCCTTGCCGGGCTCTTCCCAGCGGCTGACCAGCTTGGCTAGGTGGGGCCGGTTTTCGAGCAGCCACCGGGCCCGGGCCGTGAATTCGGGCATCTGATCCAGCAGATCCTGCTCAATCACCTCCACGGCAAACAGCGGAATCAGTCCCACGATGGAGCGCACTTTGAGCTTGGTTCGCTCCCCGTCAGGGGTGTGGAGCACGTCGTAGTAGAACTTGTCCTCGGCGTCCCAGAGGTTGAATTCCCCGTCGCCGCCCCGGGTCATGGCGTCGGCAATGTAGAGGAAGTGCTCGAAGAACTTGCCGGCCATTTCCTGGTACACGGGGTTGGTTTTGGCCAGCTCCAGGGCCATGCGCATCAGGTTCAGGGCAAACATGGCCATCCAGCTCGTGCCGTCGCTCTGCTCAATGAAGCCGCCGGTGGGCAGCGGGGCGCTGCGGTCAAACACGCCGATATTGTCGAGGCCCAGAAAGCCGCCCTCGAAGATGTTGCGCTCACTCTTATCCTTGCGGTTGACCCACCACGTGAAGTTCAGCGTGAGCTTGTGAAAGACAGCCTCCAGAAAAGCCGCGTCGCCGAGGCCGGCGTTGAGCTTTTTATCCATCTGGTACACCCGCCAGGTGGCCCAGGCGTGCACCGGCGGGTTCACGTCGTTCAGGTTCCACTCGTAGGCCGGCAGCTGTCCGCTCGGGTGCATGTACCAGTCCTTGGTGAGCAGGCGCAGCTGCTGCTTGGCAAACTCGGCGTCGACCATGGCCAGCGGGATGCAGTGGAAAGCCAAATCCCAGGCCGCGTACCACGGATACTCCCACTTGTCGGGCATGGAAACGATGTCGGCGTTGTGCAGATGGCGCCAGGCACTGTTGCGGCCCCGGCGCCGGGCCGCGGGGGCCCGCAGCATGGCCGGGTCGCCGTCGAGCCACTGGGTCACGTCGTAGTAGTAGAACTGCTTGCTCCAGAGCATGCCGGCAAAGGCCTGGCGCTGCACGTTGCGGGCGTCGGGGTCGGGCAGGTTTTCCTGCAGGCAGCCATAGAACTCGTCGGCCTCCTGCTGGCGGGTGGCCAGCAGCTGGTCGAAGGTAGCAAACGGGTCGTCGAACTCCTTTTGGCTCAGGCGCAGGCGCACGGTCTGGCTTTCCCCGGGCTTGATGGTGAGCTTGTACTGGGCCGCGACCTTGGTGCCCTGCTGCTCGGCGTTGATGGCGCCCCGCACGCCGTCGACCACGTAGTCGTTGATGCCGTCCTTGAAGTGCATGCCCTTGGCCGGCAGGCCGTAGAGCCGGGCACCATTGGTGTCATTCTCGCAAAACAGCAGCCGGGGCGCCTGGTCGCAGTAGAAGTAGTAGCGGCCCAGCGTGGGGTGGTCGGCGTGCACGGCGCCGGGGCGGGCTTCGCGCAGCGTGGGACGGGGCTCCCGGGTGTCCCAGCTCCAGGTATTGCGAAACCAGAGCTGGGGCAGCACCTGCACCCGGGCCGGGCGGGGGCCGCGGTTGTGCACCGTCAGCTGCACCAGGATGTCTTCGGCGCTGGCCTTGGCGTACTCAATGAACACGTCGAAGTAGCGCCGGTCGTTGAAGATGCCGGTGTCGAGCAGCTCGTATTCGGGCTCCTGGCGGGTGCGGGCGGCGTTTTCAGTTAGCAGCTGCTGGTAGGGAAAAGCCCGCTGCGGATACTTGTAGAGCATCCGCATGTAGGAGTGGGTGGGCGTGCTGTCGAGGTAGTAGTAGAGCTCCTTCACGTCCTCGCCGTGGTTGCCCTGCCCGTTGGTGAGGCCGAAGAGCCGCTCCTTGAGAATCTCGTCCTGGCCGTTCCAGAGCGCCACGCTCAAGCACAGGCGCTGCTGGTCGTCGCTGATGCCGCCGATGCCTTCCTCACCCCAGCGGTAGGCCTTGCTGCGGGCCATGTCGTGGGTAACGAAGTCCCAGGCGTTGCCGTCGGCGCTGTAGTCTTCGCGCACGGTGCCCCACTGCCGCTCGGTCAGGTAGGGCCCAAACTTCTTCCACGGCGCCTTCTGGGCATTCGACTCGAGTAAGCGTAGTTGTTCCTGCGTCATAGGTTGGGGGCTCGGGTTCCTGAATATAAGAATATCCCGATGTAAGAAAGCGGCGGGGCCACTGGCGCCCGCCGGAGTGCGGCCCGACGGGCGTGGGCCCGGGTAAGTGAAGTTGTGGGGTACTCGTTTTCGGGGCGCAGGGTTATGGCCGCGGATGCATTTCTGGCGCCCCGCTCCTACCCTTTTCCCTACCCCGCTACTCGTACAAGTCCCGCACGTCGGCCGCGGCCAGCTCGACCAGAAACTGGCTGATGTTGCGCGTCACGGCCGCCAAAAAGGCCGCGCCCTTCTCGGCCGTGGCCGCGGCCGGGTCACCCACCCCGGTGTCGGCTGATACTTGGCTCCACTCGCGCTGGGCCCAGGCCCAGCCCTGGCGCAGGGCCTGGATGCGAAACTGCTTGGCGGCCCCGCTCCCGGCCTCGGCCAACGGGCTTACCAGGTCGGGAGCAATATGCAGCATGACGCTGGTTTCAAGCTCGTCGGCATGGTCGCCGGGGGCCGAAAAGAATGCGGTGCGGTCGGCGGCCCGAAACCAGTTGAGCGTGCTCAAGAACACCGTCGGAAACTCGGCCTGGAGCTCCCGCAGAATCTGGCGGAAGTCGTTGCCCCCGTGCCCGTTCAGCACCACCAGCTTCGGAATGCCCTGCCGGGCCAGCACCTGCACCACGTCGCGCAGAATCAGCAGCTGGGTGCTCGGGTTCAGGTTGATGTCGAGCGTGATGTCGAGCTGGCCGGTGTTGACCCCGAACGGAATGCCGGGCAGCACCACCACCTTGGCACCCTGCTCCCAGGCCAGCCGGGCCGCCTCGGCCGCCACGTAGTCACTCTGGAAGTTGTCGGTGGCGTAGGGCAGGTGGTAGTTGTGGGCCTCGGTGGCGCCCCAGGGCAGCACCACTACTTCGTAATTCGCCTCCCGGACGGTTTTCCAGGTGGTTTCGGCCAGAATGTAAGGACGCGGTGACATAGCGGCAGGGGTTGGTGGGCAGGCCCCGCCTTGGGGGCCAAGGTTTCTCCCTACGCAAGCTGGCCCGGCAAGGTCGGGACTACTGGGTGGGGTTAGCGCCCACTCAGCTCGTAGCGCCCCAGCAGCCCAGTATTGGCCGCCCGCTGGTACCAGTCGTTGTAGACCAGCTCCACGGCCGGCACCTCGAACGCGCCGATAAAGTACCGCTCGTACTCCCGCAGCTTGGCCAGCAGCGCGGCCGGGTTGCGCAGGGGGCGGCGGAAGCGGATAATGGTGGAATGGGCCGTTTCGAGGCGGTAGCGCTGGTCAATGGACTGGCGCAAGGGCGCGGCCAGGATGGCCGCGCGCAGGGTATCGCGCAGGGCGGCCAGGCCCTCGTCCTCAGGAAAGCCCTGCACCAGGATGCCGCCCGCCGAGGCCGTCAGCCCCGCCAGCCGGATGCGGAACGGCCGGCTCTCCCGCGCTACTTCCCGCACAATCCGCTGGTAGTCGGCGGGGTTTATTTCTTCCAGGGTAAAGCCCGGCACGCAGGAAATAACCGACAGCACGGTCAGGTGCAGGTCGGACGCCGGGTAGTAGTACTGCTCCGGCTCTAGTTGGCGAAATTCGGCCAGCAGCTGCCCGACCACGGCCGTCACGGCCGCCGGGGGCCGGGCCAGCACGGTCAGGCCCCGGCGGGAATCCCGGGCGTCGTCGAGCAGCGGGTCCAGCTCGGCCTGCCCGCGGAGCAGCTGGCGGGCGGCGGCCGCACGCATGGCGGCGTAGTGCTGCGGCAGGTTCATGGCACATGGGGCTTACGGGGCCAAGAACGGCAAAGCCCGCAAAAACTCCCGGCCTGCGCTTGCCATTCCCCCTATTCTTCTCATCTTCAACCACTACCCGTACCTAGCCTATTGCTATAGTCCCCGCCCGGTCCCTGCGGCCGGCCGGTTTTCAATCCTTTTTCACTTTATTCTTTTCTCGTTATGGCTAAAGCCACCAATGCCCTCACCCAGGGCCTGTCCGGTAAAGTGTCGGGCCTCGTATTTCGCCGCAATGCCAACGGCACCGTCAGCGTGGGCGACGCGCCCCGCCCCTCTTCCAAGGTCCCGAGCCCGGCCGTGCTGGCCCAGCGGCAGCGCTTTCAGCAGGCCGCCTTCTACGGGCGCGCCGTGCAGCAGGACCCGGCCGCCATGGCCGCCTATGCCACCGGCATCGACGTCAACACCAGCAGCGCCTACGTGGTGGCCGTGGCCGACTACCTCAGCGCGCCCAACATCCGCAACGTGGACTTCAGCGCCTACCGCGGCCAAAAGGGCGACGTTATCACCGTTCAGGCCACCGACGATTTTGCCGTAACCGAAGTGCGGGTCCTTATTCAGAATCCCGACGGCACCCTGGTCGAGGAAGGCCCCGCCCTGCCCGACGCCGACGGCTTCACGTTCCGTTTCGTGGCCAAGGCCGTCAATGCCAGCCTCGACGGGGACCGGATCATCGTGACGGCCGCCGACCGGCCCGGCAACCAGACCACCGAGCAGCACACCTTCGGGGACCGGTAGACATCCCGGCATCGTCCTACTTTCGACAAAGCCGATCCGGGAGCGAGTTGGGACCTTGTAGCCACCTTCCCGCCACCTTCCCCCAGCCCGGACCCGCTAAAGTGCAAGTTCCTTAAAAATCAGAAGCCCCCGCAGCACTGCTGCGGGGGCTTCCTTATATGCGTGGCAGCCGGGCCTAGAAGGCGGCATTCAGCACCCCGGCCAGGCGGATGCCGGCCTGCACGAGCCGGTCTTCCACCGAGGGCAGGTGGGCGGGCACGTACTTGTAGTCGAAGTCGGGGTTGAGGGCCGTTTCGGCGTAGAGCTGCTGGCTGATGGTATAGGACTCAAACAGCCAGGTCGGCACGGCGTCCTTCTGCCACTGCTTCACCTGGGCCGAGCTGGCGTGGTCGAGCAGGGCGGCCAGCTCGGAGTAGGTCATGCCCTCGTACTCAATCAGGCCACTGTCCCAGAGGCTGTGCAGGTTGGTGTCCTTGCCCTGATACTTCACCGTAATGGCGTTGCCGCCCTTGTCCTCGGCCCGGCTGACGTGCATGGGCTGGTGCACGTCGCCGATGATGTGAATGACGAACTTCAGCGCCACCTGCCGCTGCTCCCGGGTCTTGGTGAGGTCCTTGAGGTCTTTGAGGTTTTGCTGCAGGGCCTGGTAAGCATTGGGCTCGGTCATGGCGTTGATGGCCGTGTTGTACTGCTCAAACGACATGCCCGAGGGCGTGTTGATGAAGTGCCAGGGCGCGGTAAACGAGTATTCGGGCGAGTAGCGGGCCTCGTCGGCCCAGGTGGTGGCCAGGGGCAGGCGCTGGGTGCCCAGCAGCAGGGCCACCTGCTTGCGGGCGTTGTCGGAGAGGTGGTTTTCGGCAATCTTGCCCACCACGCGGTGGCCTTGCACGCCCCAGGCCCGCAGGCTAAACGGCAGGGCCAGCAGCACCAGCAGGAACGCGCACTTTTTCACTAGAAGCATAAGAATGAAGAAAGGAAGGGAGTTAAAGAGCCGGCGAAACCACAAAAGTAGCACAAAACCCAGTCATGGGTTTTGTCCGGGCGCTAAATACCCCGTTTCCCGGCCGGGGTTGCACGCGGCCCTCCCCGCCTCTGCTCCAGCTTACTTCACGGCGTAGGTCACCGACGCGTAGTAGAGCCCGCCCACGCTCGGCCCGCCCAGAAACGTGACGTAGTACTGATTGAGCACGTTGGTGGCCCCGAGCTTAAAGCGCAGGTCGGGCCGGGGCAACGCGTAGCTGAGCTGGGCGTCGAGGGAGTGGTAGGCGGGCACCTCCCCGCTCACCAGGAAGGTCTGGGAGTAGTAGCGCTGCTGCCAGTGGTAGCGGAGCCCGAAGCCCAGGCCGCGGTACAGGTTTTCGTTGTCCAGGCTCACGTTGTACAGCCAGCGCGGGGTGTTGAAGCCGTCCTCCAGTCCGTCGCCCGACTCGGTGCGGGCCAGGCGGGCGTAGGTGGCGTTGGCCCCGGCCCGAAAGCCCCGGGGCAGCTCGTAGCGCAGCCCCAACGAGCCGCCGTAGTTGTACACCTTGCTCTGGGCGTTGGTCCAGAGGCGGTAGCGGTTCTGGGTGGACCGGCTGTTGAGGTAGATGGCGGCCGAGTCGGGGTTCAGCGTTTTGGGCACGTAGGCCTCCACCTGGGCAATAAAGTCGCGGTAGGCGTTGTAGTAGAAGTCCACGTCGACCAGCAGGCGGCCCCCGGGCAGCAGGGCGGCCTTGTAGCCCAGCTCCAGGGAGCGGATGTGTTCGGGCCGCAGGTAGGTGTAGGGGGTGCGGCGCAGCAGGCCCTGGCTTTGCGTTATGGCCCGCTCCTTTTTCTGGGCCGGCGTGGCGCCCGACTTATCGGCGTTGACGGCCGCCGTCACGGCCGCGTTGAAGGCGTCGATGCTGGAGCGCAGGTAGCTGTTCTCAAACACCCCGCTCGACATCACCCGCAGCCCGCCAATGCGCTTGACCTGTCCGCTGTTGACGTTGGAAAAGCCCTCAAACAAGCTCGGAAACCGGTAGCCGCTCTGGTAGCTGAGGCGGAAGTTGTGCTCGCGCCAGGGCGAGTACACGGCCGTGAAGCGCGGGTTGAAACGGATGGTGAAGTAGTCGTTCTTGTCGGCCCGGAGCGTGGCGGTGAGCCGCACCTTGTCGTCGAACAGGTGCAGGCCGGCCTGCCCGAAGCCGCCGGTTTTGGAGTAGGTCAGGTTGTCGCGCAGCGGGTCCTTGCCCGGGCCCGGGTTGATAAAGTAGTTGCCGTCGGGCACAATGAGGTAGGTACGGTGGTCGGCCCCGACCCGAACATCCACCGCCGCCGGCAGCCAGGTCTGCCCCGCCCGGCGCAGGGCGGCCCCAAGGTCCAGCTGGGCTTCGGCGTGGAGCAAATCAGCTTGCACCCGCAGGGCCGCGCCCTGGTCCCAGTTGTTGAGGTCCTGCAGCTCGCTCAGCCGCTGGCGGAAAGCGGCCGTGCCGGGCTGCAGGCGGCCGGCGTCGGCGGCGGCCCGGGCCGCGGCGTGGGCCTGGGCAACCGACTGCCCGTTGCCGGTAGCCGCGTTCCAGGCCGCCGTGTACTCCCGGTTCCACACGTCGTCGGGCTTGAAGCTGCGGTCCAGGTTTTCCGCCGCGGAGCGCAGGTTGTAGCTTTTGCCGGTGTTTTCGGTGGTGATATAGGCCCGGGCCTGCACCACGGGGCCCAGCAGCTGCAGGGCGTGCTGCTGGAGGCGGTAGTCCTGGAGGCGGAAGCGGTTGGAGCGCTGGTACACGTTGTCGAGCACGGCTAGCCGGTAAGTGTAGCTCAGCTCAGTGGCCGCCGAAAGCTTGTAGTGCAGGGCCGCGTCGGCCTTGATGGTTTGCAGGTGGTAGTCCACCACGTCCCGCTCGTCGTAACCGGTGCGGGCCACCGAGTAGCTTTTGCCGCCCAGCGTGAGCGTGCTGCGGTCCGACGACTCGTTGCCGTAGCTGTTGACCGGGTCGCGGGCGGGGTTGTCGGCGCCCAGCAGGCCGGTGGTGGCGTTGCCGTTGGGGTTGAGCTCAGTCTGGTCATTAGCTACCCAATCGTAGCCCCGCAGGTAGGTGCCGTTCACCTTGAAGGCCAGCTTCGAGGCCAGCACCTTGGCGTAGCGCAGGCTGGTTTCAGTAAAGGGCCGCGCCCCGGTGCCGGGGTCCTGCACGTGGTTGACGCCCGCTTTTTGCTGCACGCTCAGCCCTTCCGAAGCAAAAGGGTTCAGGGTGCTGAAGTTGGCCAGCCCATTAATGGCGTTGAGCCCGTAGAGCGCCGCCGCCGTCCCCGGCACAATCTCCACGCTCCGGATATCCAGGTCACTGGGACCGAGCACGTTGCCGATGGGCCCGCCCAGGTGGGGTGCCTGGTTGTCGATGCCGTCGACGAGCTGGGCGAAGCGCACGTTGGTAGTATTGGTGAAGCCGCGGGCGTTTATCACCTTAAAGCTCAGGCTGGGCGTAATCACCTGCACGCCCTTCACGTTGTCGATGGCGTCGAAAAACGAAGGCGCCGGGGTTAGGCGCAGGTCCCGGGCCGTGAGCTTCTCCACCGTCACGGGCGACTGCAAAATGCTTTCCGGCACCCGGGATGCCGCCACTACCACTTCGCCCAGTACCACGCGCCGGTGCGTGGTGTCGGCGGGGGCCGGGCGCGGCACCTGCTGGGCCCAGGCGGCAGCGCTGATCAGCAGCAGGACGGAAACTAACAGCGGGGCGCTACGGCGCGGGCGTAAACGGTGCGTCATGCAGTCGGAAGCTTCTATTCTCGTTATATTTCCACAAACATAACGAAGTTGCCGCCCCGAGGTTTTCGTCTACTCGGCCAGCCGCTGGGTTTCGGCGGCTAGAAACGCCTCAAACCGGGCCTGCATGGCTTCGAATTCCCGGACCAGCTGCTGGCCTTCGGCCGTCACCACGGCCCCGCCCCCGCGGCTGCCGCCGGTTTGGGTGCTCACCAGGGGCTGCCGGGCCTGCTGGTTGAGCGAGTTCACCAAGTCCCAGGCCCGCTTATACGACATGTCCATGGCCTTGGCAGCTTTGGAAATCGAGCCCAGGGCGTGGACATGCTGGAGCAGCTCGAGCCGCCCGATGCCCATAAATCGGTCGGTGGGGCCTTCAATCCAGAGGCGGCCGTTGAGGCGAAATGACAGGTCGGGGCGCAGCAGGTCTTTCATGCCGCAAGCTTAGGAAAATAAGTCGGCCCTACCCCACTACGAAGCTGCGCATGCTCATGCCCCCGAAGCTCACTTCCTCAAAGGCGTGGCGGATGGCGTCGGTGGGCTCGGCCAGGGCCAGACTGTAGAGCATCGGGATGTAGTGGTCGGGCGTGGGCACCGCGAGCGGGCCGCTGGCCCCGGCCGCCTGGTAGTGCGCCAGGGCAGCCAAGTCGCGCTGGTCAATTTTGGTTTTGGCCCAGCTGTCGAACTCCACGGCCCAGTCGTAGGGCGTGGGGTCGTCGTGCATGAAGCGGGGCATGCTCTGGCGCAGGTTGTGCACAATGTTGCCGCTGCCGACGATGAGCACCCCGCGGCGGCGCAGAAACTGCAGCTGCCGGGCCAGCTCGGCGTGGTAGGTAATGGGTTTGTAGTAGTCGATGCTGAGCTGCAGGACGGGAATGTCGGCCTCGGGAAACAGGTGGTGGAGCACGGTCCAGGTGCCGTGGTCGAGGCCCCACTCGTCGGAGGGGTGCGCATCGGGCACGGCATCCATCACCTCCTGGGCCACGTCGGGCGCGCCGGGGGCCGGATACTGCATGTCGAACAGCTCCTGGGGAAAGCCGCCGAAGTCGTGGATGGTTTCGGGCCGCTCGTTGATGGTCACGAACGAGCCCCGGGTGAGCCAGTGCGCCGACACCACCAGGATGGCCCGCGGGGGCTGGCGGTTGCGGATGTCGAGGCCCAGGGTGTTGAGCGTGCGGGTGAAGGGGTTATCGGCCAGAGCGTTCATCGGGGAGCCGTGCCCGATGAAGAGCACGGGCATCTTGTCGGTTTTCTGGAACGTGCTGGCGGCAGCGTGGAGGTCTTGCAGGGTGCTCATAGCAAAAGATAAGAAGGCCAGCGGTTTGAACGCCGCCGTCGGCTAATAACCGTGAACCGCCCCAGTAGTTCCGGTGGCCTCTCCCCGTCGGTGCGCCCCTAGCACTGGCCAGTCGGCAAGCCGGATTTGGGTACTTTGCCGATCCGCTCCCCTTCCCACCCGTTTTCTCATGCGACGCATTTTACCCACCATCGTGGGGGCGCAGTTTGGCTGCACCTCGCTCTGGTTTGCCGGCAATGCCGTAGCCCCCGCCCTGGCGGCCCGGTTTCACCTTGGCCCCGATTTCGTAGCCTCCCTAACCAGCGCTGTGCAGCTGGGCTTTATCAGCGGCACGCTGGCCTTTGCCCTGCTTACCGTGGCCGACCGGTTTTCCCCTTCCCGGGTGTTTTTCGTCAGCGCCCTGCTGGCCGCGTTCAGCAACCTGGGCGTGAGTTGGCCCGGCTTGGAAAGTACCGGGCTGCTGGCCTGCCGGTTCCTGACCGGTTTTTTCCTGGCCGGCATTTACCCGGTAGGCATGAAAATAGCGGCCGACTACTACCAGGCCGGGCTGGGTAAGTCGTTGGGGTGGCTGGTGGGGGCGCTGGTGCTGGGCACGGCCTTTCCGCACCTGCTGCGCGGACTGGCGGCCCACCTGCCCTGGCAAATCGTGACGCTGACTACTTCCGCGCTGGCCGTGCTGGGCGGCTTGGGCATGGTGCTGCTGGTACCCGACGGGCCGTACCGCCGCCCGGCCCAGCAGCTGGATTTCACCTCCTGCCTGACCGGATTTCGCCAGCCGGAGTTTCGGGCCGCCGCTTTCGGCTACTTCGGCCACATGTGGGAGCTCTATACTTTCTGGGCCTTCGTGCCAGTACTGCTGACCGGCTACCACGCCCGGCACCCGGCGGCAGAACTGAACGTGGCCTTGCTTTCCTTCGGCATCATCGGCGGGGGCAGCTTGGCCTGCGTGGGCAGCGGACTGCTTTCGCAGGTGCTGCCGGCCCGCACGGTGGCCGCGGGCGCCTTGGCCTTATCGGGGCTGTGCTGCCTGGCCTCGCCGCTGGTGTTGGGGGCCGGCTCGGCCCCGCTGCTGCTGGGGTTTCTGTTTTTCTGGGGCGTGGTGGTGGTGGCCGACTCTCCGCTGTTTTCCACGCTGGTGGCCCGCTCCGCGCCGGAAACCGTGCGGGGTACTTCGCTTACCATCGTCACCTGCCTCGGCTTCGCCCTGACCATCGTCAGCCTGCAGGCCGTGGCCTGGCTGGCGCCCCGGCTGGGTACCCACCTGCTGCTTTTGCCCCTGGCGGTAGGCCCGGCCCTGGGGCTGTGGGCACTGGCGCAAAGCCCCCGACCTGCTCCTACGCTACCCGACCAAACCCGCCACGTAAGCTAACGGGACTGGTTTAGGCAGAAATCAAAAAGCCCCGGAACCAGCTGGTTCCGGGGCTTTTTTGGTGCGCTCTACCAAGATCTACAGCAGCTTGTCGAGCATGATGGGCAGCTCCCGCACGCGGCGGCCGGTGGCGTGGTAAACGGCGTTGGTGATGGCAGCGGCCACGCCCAGCAGGCCCACTTCCCCGATGCCCTTCACCCCCAGCGGGTTCACGATGTCGTCTTCCTCCTCCACAAACAGCACGTCGATGTCGTGGATATCGGCGTTGACCGGAATGTGGTACTCGGCGTAGTTGTGGTTCATGTAGCGGCCGAACTGGTGGTCCATCACGGTTTCCTCCATCAGGGCCATGCTGATGCCCCAGACCACCGAGCCCAATACCTGGGAGCGGGCCGTGTTGGGGTTGATGATGCGGCCGGCGGCCACGGCATTCACGACCCGCGTTACGTGAATCGTGCCCAGATCTTCGTCTACCTGCACTTCCACGAACACCGCGTTGTGGGCGTGCAGGGAGTAGCCCTGCTGCTTGAGCAGGTTTGGGGCGGCCGTGGCGTCGGCTTCCATCTTGGTTTCGCCGCTGGCCTGCACAATGTCGCGGATAACGACGGCCTGGCCGGGGTCGAGGCGCAGGCGCAGCTGTCCATTGACGAACTCTACATCCTCAAACTTGGCGTCTTCGAGCGGGGAACCCTTCATTTTCTGAGCCTGTTTGAGCAGCTTTTCGCCCAGGGCTTCGCAGGCATTCTTCACGGCCGTGCCAATTGAGGCAGCCGTCCAGGAGCCGCCCTGCACGGGCGCGGCCGGAAACTCGGTGTCGCCGAGTTGGAAGTCGACGGCTTCCACGGGCAGGCCCAGATATTCGGCCGCCACCTGGGTCATAATGGTATAGGTGCCGGTACCAATGTCGTTGGTGGCACTCTGCACCGTCAGCATCCCGTCAGCCGACAGGGACACTTTGGCGCCGGCCTTCTGCTGACTGGCATCCCAGACCCCGCCGGCCATGCCGTAGCCCACGAGCATGTTGCCCTGGCGCATGGAGCGCGGAGCGGGGTTGCGCTTCTCCCAGCCAAACTTGGCGGCGCCTTCGTGGTAGCATTCCCGCAGCTTCTTGCTCGAAAACGGCTTATCCAGGTTCTGGTCCCGGTCGGCGTAGTTGCGGATGCGGAAGTCCAGCGGGTCAAGGCCGGCGGCATAGGCCATTTCGTCCATGGCTACTTCCAGGGCAAACGAGCCGGTAGCGGCGCCGGGGGCCCGCATGTCCTGGGGCGTGTACACGTCGAGCTTGGCCAGCTGATAGCCCAGCTTCACGTTGGCGCACTGATAAAGCATGCCCGACCAGTTGACCACGTTTTCGGTGTAGTCCTCAAACTGGGAGGTTTCGTGCAGGGCGTGGTGCTGCACGGCGGCCAGCGTGCCGTCGGCGTTGGTGCCCAGCTTCACGGTCTGGAGCGTGTGGGGCCGGTGGCCGAAGCTGAACATCTGCTGGCGGGTCATGGTCACCCGCACCGACTGCTTGAGCTCCAGAGCCGCCAGCACGGCCATAAACAGCTGGTGCTGGGGACGCAGCCCCGAGCCGAAGCCGCCGCCGGTGTACTTGGAAATCACCCGGGCCTCTTCCTTGCTCAGCCCGAAGACCTTGCGGATGTACTGCTGGCTGTTGAGGGCGCCCTGGGTTTTGTCGTACACGTTCAGCTTGCCCTCCCCCAGGTACTCGACGGTAGTGCCGAACATTTCCATCGGGTTGTGGTGCTGGGTGCCGTGCACGTACTCC
Source organism: Hymenobacter persicinus (assembly GCF_004167665.1). Classification (GTDB taxonomy): domain Bacteria; phylum Bacteroidota; class Bacteroidia; order Cytophagales; family Hymenobacteraceae; genus Hymenobacter; species Hymenobacter persicinus. The sequence goes on from NZ_SEWE01000034.1 coordinate 23,382, forward strand.
TGGTCGATGCTATGCACGGCGTTTTTCAGCTCCCGGTCGGGGTTGCCGCGAGGCGGCGGCGGGGGCGTGAAGCCCGTTTTGCCCCGGCCCGGCTCAAAGCCCTTGGTGCGCTTGGTTTCGATGTCGGTTTCGTGGGGCGCGGCCTCGTACTCAATTTTCAGAATGGACGCCGCATAGCGGGCCAGCTCAATCGTGTCGGCCACGACCAGGGCCACCGGTTGGAGGCTGAATTTGATTTCGGCGTCGTGCAGGGGCCGGAACGGGGAGCCGCCGGGGGCCACGTCGTCTTTATAGCTCCGGTCGAGGATGGCCAGCATGGGCACGTTCTCGTGCGAAAACACCCGGTGCACGCCCGGCAGGGCCAGCACTTCGGCCGCGTCGATGCGGGTTATCTTGCCCTTGGCAATGGGGCTGTTCACGATGTAGCCGTAGGCCAGACCGGGCACGTTGAATTCGGCGGCGTATTTGGCAGTACCCGCCACCTTGGCCGGGCCATCCACCCGATTCAGGGCTTTGCCGATATAGTTAGTTTGGCTCATCTGGCTCAGGGATTGGAATTCTGGAAGGCTTCGGTGACAGGCTGCCCTTCGGTGGCCTGCTTCAGGGCGCGCACAATGGCCCGCTTCGCCAACTCGATTTTAAAGGTGTTATGGCTGTAGCCCCGGGCATTTTCCACCACCTTGGCCGCCACCCGGCGGAAAGTATCCTCAGTAGCGGGCTGGCCCCGGAGCATATTTTCGGCCTCCTGGTCGCGCCAGGGCTTATGGGCCACGCCGCCCAGGGCGAGCCGGCCTTCCCTGATGGTGTTGCCGTCCAGCTGCAGAGCCGCCGCCACACTCACCAGCGCAAAGGCGTAGGAAGTCCGGTCCCGCAGCTTCAGGTAGCTGAAGTTGCGGCTAAAATCCTCGGCCGGCAGGTCAATGGCTGTCACGATTTCGTCGGGCTGCAGGGTGTTGTCGAACTGGGGCGTGTCGCCGGGCAGGCGGTGGAAGTCCTCGAACTTAACGACCCGCTCCCCGTTTTGGCCCGTCACGCGCACCGTGGCAGCCAGGGCGGCCAGCGCCACGCACATGTCGGAAGGATGCGTGGCAATGCAGCTCTCACTGGTGCCCAGAATCCCGAGGATGCGGTTGTAGCCCCCGATGGCCGAGCAACCCGAGCCCGGCTCCCGCTTGTTGCAGGGCGTGGCCAGGTCGTAGAAATAGTAGCAGCGGGTGCGCTGAAACAGGTTACCACCGTTGGTAGCCATGTTGCGCAGCTGGGGCGAGGCTCCGGCCAGGATAGCCTGGCTCAGCAGCGGGTAGCGCTTTTCCACCTCGGGGTGCCAGGCCGTGTCGGCGTTGGTAGCCAGGGCGCCCAGGCGCAGACCGCCCTCGGGCGAGGCCTCAATCTGGGTGAGGGGCAGGTGATTGATATCGATCAGCCGGGTGGGCCGCTCGATATTCTCCTTCATCAGGTCGAGCAGGTTGGTGCCGCCGGCAATGAATTTAACCTGGTCCGAAGCTGATTTTTCGCGCACGGCCGCCTCAACGGCCTCGGCGCGGGTATAAGTGAAGCTGTTCATCGGCTAGGCTTTTTGATTGTCGAGCACTTCCTGCACCGCCGACAGGATATTGGAGTAAGCCCCGCAGCGGCAGAGGTTGCCGCTCATCAGCTCCCGGATTTCGGCGGCCGTCTTGGCCTTGCCCTCGTTGAGCAGGCCCTGGGCCGAGCAGATCTGGCCCGGCGTGCAGTAGCCGCACTGGAAGGCGTCGTGGTCGACGAAGGCCTGCTGCAAGGGGCTCAGGTTGTCTTCGGTGCCCAGGCCCTCGATAGTAGTAATGTCGGCGCCCTCCTTCATCACGGCCAGCGTGAGGCAGGAGTTGATGCGCTTGCCATCGACGAGCACGGTACAGGCTCCGCACTGGCCATGGTCGCAGCCCTTCTTGGTGCCGGTCAAATCCAGATACTCGCGCAGAGCGTCGAGCAGCGTGGTCCAGGGCGCCAACTGCAACTGCTTTTCCACGCCGTTGATGCGCAGCTTAACCGCCCGGGTCGGCGGCAGGGACGCGTTGGCAGCGGCCCCGGAAGAGGTAGTGAAGGTTTCGGGCATGGGAAAAGGTGAATGGTTGGGAAGTACAGCCGCCGGGCGCCGGGCAACGCCGGCCCCGACCGGAGCGCGGTAAGGAGCAATGCCGCCAGCAACAGCCGGCTTCTATATAGTCTGAGAAGTGTGGATAGAGCCTGCAAAGGCACTTTTCAGCGTACGCAACCCGCCGACAAGGGTTGAGTTGAATCGGCGCCAGGAAGCCGGGCGCGGGCCTTTTTTGCGGGCCACCGCGGCGGACGCTACTCTTAGGGCGGATTCGTGGCCGGGGCGGCCGGCCTAAAAAAATTCAGATTCTTTTAGCCGCCTATTTTGATTAAGTCTAAACAAGCCCTTCCTTTGTCTTATATTTAATCAGTCTAAATAAGACCCGATGCCCCGCACTGCTTCCCGCCTGACTTTTCTGCTCGCTTTTCTCCTCTTTCCCGGTCTGATCTGGGCCCAAACCGGCACCGGTCTTATCACCGGCAAGCTGGTCGGCAGCAAGGGACAGCCGCTGGAGAATATGTCGGTGAGCTTGAAGAAAACGGGCATGGGCGTCAACACGGCCGAGGATGGCACCTACGAGCTGCGGGCCGCGGCCGGTAACCAGCTTCTGCACATCAGCGGCCTGGGCTACATCACCCAAGAGCTGACGGTGGACGTGGTGGCCGGCAAAACCACGTCGGTGCCCGTCACGACTCTGGTGGTAAATCCCCACCAGCTGGCCGAGGTAACCATTTCGGAGGGCCGCAACATCAACCAGCGCCCGACCAGCATCAGCAAGCTGCCCGTGGCCTCCCTAGATTTGCCCCAGAGCGCCGTGACCGTGGAGCGGCAGGTGCTGGAGCAGCAGCAGGTGCTGCGCCTGAGCGACGCGCTGGTGAACGTGAGCGGTTTGTACGTGACCAGCACCACCGGCGGCACCCAGGAAGAGCTGGGCAGCCGGGGCTTCGCCTACGGCTCCAACAACACCTTTAAGAACGGCGTCCGCTTCAACAACGGCGTGATGCCCGAAGCCAGCTCCCTGGAGCGCATGGAAGTACTCAAGGGCAGCACGGCCATCCTCTACGGCAACGTGGCCGCGGGCGGAGTGCTGAATCTGGTCACCAAAAAGCCTCAGCTCCAGCGCGGCGGCTCGGTGGGTCTGCGCGTGGGCAGCTTCGGCTTCTGGAAGCCGATGGTGGACGTGTACGGGGCCGTGGGCAAGAGCGAGAAAGTGGCCTTCCGCCTCAACGGCACCTACGAGCAGAGCAACAGCTTCCGCGACCAGGTGCAGGCCCAGCGCCTGTATGTGAACCCCTCCCTGCTGTTTGAACTGACGCCCAAAACCTCCCTGCTGCTGGAAGGCGACTTCCTGCGCGACAACCGCACCCCGGACTTCGGCATCGGCAGCATCAACTACGAAATTCCGGCTTCCCGCACCCGCTTTCTGAACGTGGACGGCGCCAAAAACGAAACCAACCAGACCAGCACCACCGCCACCCTCACCAGCCAGCTTACCGACGCCTGGCAGGTGCGGGGCGTGGCCGGCTTCCAGCACTACGACAACCTGCTGCTCTCGGCGACCCGCCCCGTGGCCAGCGGCGCCGCCGCCACCTACGGCGACCTGACCCGCGGCCTGCAGCGCACCGAAATCGATGAGAACTACTTCCTGGCCCAGCTCGATCTGACCGGCAAGCTGCGCACCGGCCGCCTCGAGCACACCGTCCTGCTGGGCGCCGACGCCGACCAGTACGAGACTAACACACTGGCTTTCACCAACCCGGCCAGCGCCGCCGACCCCAAGAAAGCCGTGACGGCCTACGACATTATCAACATTCTGGACCGCAACAAAACCATCAAGCAGCCCGGCGAGCGGCTGACCGGCTTCCAGGATTTGGTGCGCAACACCAACACCCAGGCCAACACCCGCCGGGCCGGCTTCTACGCCCAGGATCTGCTGAGCTTGTCGGAGAAAGTGAAGGTGCTGGCCGGCCTGCGCTGGAGCTACCAGGAAACGCCCAGCGACGTGTACTACTACAACACGGTAGCCAACAACAACGCCAACGTGCCCAACACCACCACCAAGCTGGCCGGGCAGCTGGTCAACAACCGCCGCTACGACAACGCCTTCTCGCCCCGTCTGGGCGTGGTGTATCAGCCGCTGAAAACCATGGCCGTGTTTGCCTCCTACGCCAACTCCTTCCAGCCCAACACCGGCATCGACGCGGCCGGCAAGGCTCTGGCGCCTTCCACCTTCGACCAGTACGAGGTGGGCGTCAAAAACGACCTGTTCAAGGGTCTGCTCTCGGCCAACGTGACGGCCTACCGCATTGTGAACAGCAACCTGGCCCAGACCTACCTCGGCCAGCTGACCGACGCCGACGGCAAGGTGACCAACAACCTGAACACCAATATCAAGGAACTGGCCGGCGAAGTAACCAGCAAGGGCGTGGAAGTGGACGTGCAGAGTAAGCCCATGATGGGCTGGACCATCATCACCGGCTACAGCTACAACAACACGGCCTACACCAAGAGCAACATCTACGAAAACGGCAGCCGCCTGCGCTACAACCCGGCCCATACCGCCAACCTGAGTTTGTACTACAACTTCAGCAGCGCCTTCGGGGAGCACACCTTCCTGCGCGGCCTGAGCGCCGGCATCACCTCCTACTACGTAGGCGACAAAATGGCCGGCCGCAACACCCGCAAGTACGACCCCGCCACCGGCCAGCCCTTCGCCACCGCCGACGCCTTCAAGCTGATCAGCATTCCCAACTACACCCTGTTCGACGCCTCGCTGGGCTACGCCTACGAGCGGTTTTCGGTACGCGTGAAGCTGGCCAACATCCTCAACGAACTCAGCTACAACCTGCACGACGACAACAGCGTGAACCCCATTGCCCCGCGCACGTTCTCGGCCACGGCCAGCTACCGCCTGTAGGGGTGAAGTTGTGAATTTATGAAATGGTGAGTGGAGGCCGAGGGTCTGCGTAGTCCAGCTGCAACTGGCCTGCCGGGCTTTCGGCCGCCTGCTCTTCCCCCCTTTGCTGCCTTAGTGCCAATTCCATGAAAGTTTTCTTCCGCAACATTCACCTCTACCTCAGCCTGGCCTCGGGGCTGATCATTGCCCTGGTTTGCCTGACGGGTGGCCTGCTGGTCTTCGAAAAGGAAATCGAGCAGGCCTGGCACCCCCAGCGCTACTTCGTGACGCCCACCGGCGGCCCGCGCCTGCCCCTGGCCCAGCTCGTGGGTGCCGTACAGGCCACGGATTCCAAGGCCAAGGTTGCCGGGCTGAAAGTGTACGCCGACCCGGCCCGCACCGTGGAGCTGAGCCTAGCCGGCGGGGGTCCCGAGGGCGGCCGCAAGCCCGCCGGCAGTGAGGCCGGCGCAGCCCGTGGTGAAAAAGGCGGTAAGCAAGGCGGCAAGAAGGACGGGGCTAAAGGCGGCGGCGAAGGCGGCCGGGGCCCGGTGGTGTACCTGAATCCCTACACCGGCGCCGTCATCGACAAGGTCAGCTACCGCGACACGTTTTTCTTTACCGTGATGGCCCTGCACCGGGGCATGGTCGGGGGCGCCGTGGGCAAGCTGGTGGTGGGCGTGAGCACCCTGTTTTTCCTCTTTATCATCGGCACGGGCCTCGTGCTCTGGTGGCCGGCTACGCGCAAGGCCGTGCGCCAGCGCCTGACCGTGAAGTGGGACGCCAGCTTCAAGCGCCTCAACCACGACCTGCACATCGTGCTGGGCTTCTACAGCGCCCTGTTTCTGTTCGTGTTTGCCTTTACCGGCCTGGCCTGGTCGTTTGAGTGGTTCAACAACGGCATCTTCGCCCTCACCCACTCCGACCCCAAGGGTCCCGAAGCGCCCAAGTCAGCAGTAGCGCCCGGGCGCACCATCAGCTTCGACGCGGCCTATGCCGCCGCCCGCCAGGCCGTGCCGGCCGCCGCCTCCTACGCCATTCAGCTGCCCAAGGACTCGGCCGAAAGCATCCGCGTAAACACCCTGGCCCTGAACCCGGCCACCGAGTCAGCCACCGACGAGCTGTACCTGGATCAGTACACGGGCCGGCCCCTGGGCAAGCTCAACTTCGCGGACCGCAACCTGGGCCAGCGCGTGCGGCGCACGTTCAAGCCCGTGCACACGGGCGCCATCTTCGGCACGCCGTCCAAGGTGCTGGCCATGGTGGTCTGCCTGCTGGGCGTCACGGTCCCGGTTACGGGCACCATCATGTGGCTCAACCGCCTGAAAAAGGCCAAGAAAAAGCAGGCCAAGCAGCCGGTTCTAGCCGCCTAAGCTCACCCCTACTTCCCTAGGCCGTAGCCCACCCCGACCAGCAGCGTGGCGCTGGGCAGCCATTCGTAATACTGCGTTTTGCCGCCCAGCCGGGCGCCCAGCGTGCCGTCGGCTACCACGGCCCAGCGCGGCGTGGCTTGGTAGCGCAGGCTTAGGCCGCCCCCCAGAAATGTATCCAGGCGCTTTTCCACCCGATTCTGGGTTGAGGTGTTCGTGGTGCCGCTGTAGAAGTAGGTTTCCTGGTCGTTGATGTCGGAGTACCGGAGTGTGAGGCCGCCGAGCAGGCCAACGTGAAATTTTGGGGCGGCCGGATTCAGCGTCACCTCCAGCAGCAGGGGCACGAGCGTGCTGTGAATCACCTTGTGCTTCACAAACCGCTGCCCGGGCCCACTCTCGTCGCGGTCTACCTGGCGGCGCTGGTAGGCGACACTGCTCCGCGCGGCCAGGCGGGGGCTCCAGGCGTAGCGGGCGTGCAGCGTCGGCGCCCAGCTGATGTCATCCACGGCAGTGTTGGTCCCGACGTAGTAACCCGACATCGACGTCAGGCCCAGGCCAACGCGCCAGGCGGGCTCGGTTGGGGTTGGAACGGACTGCGCCCGGGCGCTGCCGGCCGCGGCGAGGCCGGCCAGCACTAGTACTGATGCTTTCATTATAGACTGCTATAGATAATGAGACTAATGATTCGACTCAGGCCCGCAAGCTAGGATTTTTCGCCAAGTAGTTTCGCCGGTCCCCGCCCGCACTGGCCGGCAGGGCCATTTTTGCCGGGCCTCGCCCCCGTTATTCAGGACGAAGCAGCTAATTCGCTTCTGCAAACGATTCCGCCCCGCAACTTTCCCCCCGGTCGCGCCGGGTCAGCGTTGCACCCCGGATTAGGAGCCTATATTTGGGCAAAAACCGACGCGTCCTATGCAAGTCTCCAAAATGGCCGGCAGCCTGATTGGCTCCGAGATTATCAAAATCGGCAACGAGGTCAACGAGATGATCAAGAAGGGCGAGGAAATCTGTAACCTCACCATCGGCGACTTCGCCCCCGCCATCTTCCCGATTCCGGCCGAGCTGGAGGCCGGCATTGCCACCGCCTACAAAGCCCACCAGACGAACTACCCGCCCGCCAACGGCGTGGCCGAGCTGCGCCAGGCCGTGGCCCGCTTCACCGAGGAGCGCCTGGGCCTGGCGTACTCGCCCAACGACATTCTGGTGGCCGGCGGCTCCCGCCCGCTCATCTACGCCACCTACCTGGCCCTGATTGACCCTGGCGACAAAGTGGTATTTCCGGTGCCCTCGTGGAACAACAACCACTACTGCCACCTCTCCGGCGCCGAGGCCGTGCTGGTGGAAACCCGGGCCGAAAACAACTTCATGCCCACCGCCGCCGAGGTGGCGCCCCACCTGAAGGGCGCCACCCTGCTGGCCTTGTGCTCCCCGCTGAACCCGACCGGTACCGTGTTTTCGCGGGAAGACCTCGAGCAGATCTGCGACTTGGTTATTGCCGAAAATAAGAGCCGCCGCCCCGACGAAAAGCCGCTCTACATCATGTACGACCAGATTTACTGGATGCTGACCTTCGGCGAAACCCGGCATTACGACCCGGTGAACCTGCGCCCCGAGCTGCGCGACTATGTGGTGTACATCGACGGCATCAGCAAGTGCTTTGCCGCCACCGGCGTGCGGGTGGGCTACGCCTTCGGCCCCAGCGAGGTCATCGACAAGATGAAGTCCATTCTGGGCCACGTGGGCGCTTGGGCCCCGAAGGCCGAGCAGGTGGCCACGGCCAGCTTTCTGCCCCAAACGGCCGCCGTCGACGACTTTCTCGACGACTTCAAGATCAAGGTGCAGGAAAGCCTGAATGCGCTGTACAACGGCCTGCAGGACCTCAAAAAGGCCGGCTACCCCGTCGACGCCATCGTGCCCATGGGCGCCATCTACCTTACGGCCCAGCTCAGCGTGCTCGGCAAAACCACCCCGGCCGGGCAGGTGCTGCACACCAACAAGGACATCACGTTTTACCTGCTTTCCGCCGCCAAGCTGGCCTTGGTGCCCTTCGGCGCTTTCGGCACCGCCGACACCTCCACTTGGTTCCGCATGTCGGTGGGCGGAGCCTCGCTCGAGTCGATTCAGGCCGCGCTGCCCCGTTTGCAGAAAGCCCTGGACGCTCTGCGCTAGACCGGCTTCAGAACAAAGCAGCTTCTACCTCAATGCTCCCCGGCGGGCCGCCGCTGGGGAGTTTTCAGGCTGACGGGCTCCCCGAAGTTGGGCGTATCGTCGGAGTTCCAGCGGAAGCGCTGCATCCGCGGGGACCGGAGCTCCTTGCAGCCCTGACTGCCGCCGGCGTTGGCGTGGTAAATCAGCCAGTCCTGGCGCCCGTCCGGCGACTTGAAGAAGCCGTTGTGCCCCGGGCCGTACACGCCGTTGGTGGGGCTTTGGCGAAACACCGGCTGCGCCGACTTGGCCCAGTCCGACGGGTTCAGCGGGTTGCCGCCCGGCCGCAACGCCAGCAGCCCCAAGGCGTAGTCGTCCGTCCAGCACCCACTGGCCGAGTAGGTCAGGAACACGTGCCCGCGCGGACTCACCAGGGCTTCGGGGCCCTCGTTTACGTCCGGGTCACCGTTGGTTTCCCACTGCAGCTCGGGCTGGGAAAGCCGCACCCGCGGCCCCGTAAGCGTCACCGGGTCCGCCATGCGGGCAATGTAGAGGCACTGCCGGTTCTGCACAGCATCGGGGTGGCCGCTCCACACGAAATAGTCGGTGCCCCGGTAGCGCAGCAGGGTGCCGTCGATGGCCCAGAAGTCGGCCTGGGGGCTGAACAAACGGCCCCGGTCGAGCCAGCGGCCCTGGGTGGGGTCGGCGGACGCATTTTCGAGCACGAAGGTGCGCTGGGTGCTCAAATCGGCTTTATTTGAGCCAGCCGTGTAGTAGATATACCACTTGCCGCGGCGGAAGTGCAGCTCAGGCGCCCAGATATTGACGCTGTTCGGCCCCACCGCGGGCGGCGTCCAGACAACCACCGGCGCCGCGGCCCCCGCATTGCTCAGCGCCCGGGTTTTGCGAATGGTGATGTTGTCGTTGGTGGTGACGAGCAGGTAGTAGAAGCCGTCTTTCCGGGTCACCCACGGGTCGGGGCCAGCGGGCAGAATGGGATTGGTAAACGTGGCCGCCGCCTGGGTTTCCCGGGGCACGGAGCTGCGGCTGCACGCCCCGGAACACACCAGCAGCACCAGCGTCAGCAGCCGGAACGAAACACGCAGAGCAGGCAGGGCTGAATTTCGGGAAGCAGGCATAAGCGGGGCTTGTACGGTAGCCGTCATAAAAAAACCTCCCGTAGTGCGGCGGGAGGCTTTTTTGAAACAGGTGGCTAAGCTTAAAATGGCGGGTCGTCGTTGCCGAAGTTGCTTTTCGGGAAGGGCGAGGGGCCGGGGCCGCCGTCGTTGATTTTGCTGCCCAGCCGGATGGTGCCGGGTGTGAAGCCGGTTTGCTCGTCGAAGGTGCTGGCCGGGAAGGCGCCGGTGTTGTACTCGGCGTCCATGCCGAAGCCCCCGCCGTCGAGGTCGGCGAACTTGGTGAACTTGCCGATAAACTTAAGCTGCACGGTTTCCAAAGAGCCGTTCCGGTGCTTGGCAATGATAACCTCGCCGGTGCCCTGGGTCGGGTTACCCATTTCGTCCTCGGTAATCTTGTAGTACTCAGGACGGTAGAGAAACACCACCATGTCGGCGTCCTGCTCGATGGAACCCGATTCCCGCAGGTCACTGAGCTGGGGCTTCTTGTCGCCGCCGCGGGTTTCCACCGAGCGCGAGAGCTGGGACAGCGCCAGCACGGGCACGTTCAGCTCTTTGGCAATACCCTTCAGGGCCCGCGAAATCGAGGCAATTTCCTGTTCGCGGTTGCCCCCGCCCTTGCCATCCGTGTTGCCCGTCATCAGCTGCAGATAGTCGATGATGATCATCTGGATGTCGTGGTGGGCCTTGAGGCGGCGGCACTTGGTGCGCAGCTCCCGGATGCTCAGGCCCGGCGTGTCGTCGATGTAAATCGGGGCCGACGACAGCGCGGAAATCTTGTGATTGAGCTGGGCCCACTCGTAGTCGGCCAGGTTGCCTTTCTTGATTTTCTCGGAGTCCAGCTCGGCCTCGGCCGAAATCAGACGATTCACGAGCTGGAGCGAGGACATTTCCAGCGAGAAGATGGCCACCGGCTTCTTGAATTCCACCGCCGCGTTGCGCATGGCCGACACCACGAAGGCGGTTTTACCCATACCGGGTCGGGCGGCAATAATCACCAAGTCAGAGGGTTGCCAACCCGAGGTGACGCGGTCCAAGGCGGTGAAGCCCGAGGGCACGCCGGTCAGGCCGTCCTTCTGGTTTTTCTTTTCCTCGAGCTCCTTGATGGCCTTGCCCATCAGGCTGCGCATGTCGTCGAAGTTCTTGCGGATGTTGGATTCCGAGACTTCAAACAGGTCCTGCTCGGTCTTGTCGAGCAGGTTAAATACGTCGGTGGTATCCTCGAAGGCGTCGCGCTGGATGGTGCTGGCAATGTTGATCAGCTCCCGCTTGATGGCGTTTTCGGTGATGATGCGGGCGTGGTACTCAATGTTGGCCGCCGAGTTGACCTTGAACGTGAGGTTGGCCACGTAGTGGGCCCCGCCGGCCGTTTCCAGCTCGCCCATCTCCCGCAGCTCGTGCGTGACGGTCAGGATGTCAATCGGCTCCGACTTGTCGAACAGGTTCAGAATGGCCTTGAAGATGCGGGTGTGGCCTTCCTTGTAAAAGCTCTGGGGCTTGAGAATGTCGATGACGGTGGTCAGCGCATCCTTTTCCAGCATCAGCGCGCCCAGCACGGCCGCCTCCAGCTCCAGGGCCTGCGGGGGCAGCTTGCCGGCGGCACCCGCCGGGCCCGGCTGGGCGGGGCGGCTGTTCCAGGCGGCTTTGGCCCGCGAGGCCGAAAGTTTCAGGCGGTCATCCATTCGGTCATTCATCGTGTACTTGAGCAAATCTAACCCAAAAGGGGCACAAAGCTAACGGCTCAACCGCAGAATATGGGGCAAGAAAAAACTCTTTCTTTTCGGTACCTTGTCCGGAGAGGTCCGGTCCGGCGGCCAATGCGGGGGTTTGCTACCTTTGCGCCCCCTGTTAAGCTTATCCGCCCCGCTTTAGTTTTCCTGAATGGCCGCTACGCCCGCTTCCCTGAACCGCCTGCACCTGATTGCCACCGGCGGCAGCATCATGCACAACCTGGCTTTGGCCCTGCACCGCCGCGGCGCCCAGGTCACGGGCTCCGACGACGAAATCTTTGAGCCCGCCAAAGGCCGCCTGGCCGCCGCGGGCCTGCTGCCGGCCCAGGAAGGCTGGTTTCCCGAGAAAATCACCACCGACTTGGACGCCGTGATTGTGGGCATGCACGCCCGCGCCGACAACCCCGAGCTGCTGCGGGCCCAGCAATTAGGGCTGCGCATCTACTCGTTTCCGGAGTTTATTTATGAGGCGTCCCGCGACAAGCAGCGGGTGGTCATTGGCGGCTCCCACGGCAAAACCAGCATCACGTCCCTGATTCTGCACGTGCTGCGCTACCACCAGCGCAAGTTCGACTACGCCGTGGGTGCCCAGCTCGAGGGCTTCGATTTGATGGTTCAGCTCACCGAGGATGCGCCCATCATCATCATCGAAGGCGACGAGTACCTGTCGTCGCCGATTGACCGGCGGCCCAAGTTTCACCTTTACCAGCACCACATCGGCCTGATTTCGGGCATCAGCTGGGACCATATCAACGTGTTTCCCACGGAGGAAGACTACCGGGAGCAGTTCCGCATCTTCGCCGAAATGACGCCCAAGGCCGGGGTCTTGATTTACGACCAGAACGACGAGCAGGTCCAGCTCGTGACCGTACCGACCAACCCCGACGTGACCTACATCGGCTACGGCCCCCACGAGCACGTCGTCCGGGACGGCAAAACCCTGCTTATCACCAAGAAGGACGAAGAAGTGCCGATTCAGGTGTTCGGCGACCATAACCTGCGCAACATCTCGGCCGCCAAGGAAGTCTGCAAGCAGCTCGGCATCAAGGGCAAGGACTTCTACGAGGCCCTGGCCACGTTCAAGGGCGCGGCCCGCCGCCTGGAAAAAGTGGGCGAGGGCGCCGACTCGGTGGTGTACAAGGACTTTGCCCACGCCCCGAGCAAGCTCAAGGCCACGGCCACGGCGTTTAAGAAGCAGTACCCCAAGCGCCGCTTGGTGGCCTGCCTGGAGCTGCACACGTTTAGCTCCCTGAACCCCGCGTTTCTGCCCCAGTACGCCCACACCTTCGACGCGCCCGACGTGGCCGTGGTCTACTTCAACCCCCACGTGCTGGAGCACAAGCGCCTGCCCCCGCTGCCTCCCGAGGCCGTCCAAACGGCCTTCCAGCGCCCCGACCTCAAAGTGTTTACCGACAGCAAGGCCCTGGCCGCCTTCCTGCACGAGCAGAACTGGCAGGATACGAACCTGCTGATGATGACCTCGGGCACCTTCGACGGGCTCGACCTGAACCAGCTGGCCGCCGAAGTAACCAAGTAAGCTGATGAAGCCTCACCTGCTGTTATTGCACGGCGCCCTGGGCTCGGCCCAGGAGCTTAAGCCCCTGGCCCGGGAGCTCAGCCAGTTCTACCAGGTTCACCCGCTCACGCTGAGCGGGCACGGGGGCCGGGAGCTGGTGGCCGGGGAGTTTACGATGCTGCATTTTGCCCGGGAAGTGCAGCAATACATCAGCCAGCACCAACTTTCTGACGTGCACGTGTTCGGCTTCAGCATGGGCGGCTACGTGGCCCTGACCAGTGCCTTGCTGGCTCCGGGCACTATCAAGTCCATCACGACGCTGGGAACCAAGTTCAACTGGAACGCCGAAACCGTGGGGCCGGAAACCCGGCTGCTCAACCCGGCCTCGATTCAGGAGAAGGTGCCGCAGTTCGCCGAACACCTGGCCCGGGTCCACGCTCCCACGCCCTGGGGCGCGGTGGTAGACGCCACGGCGGGCCTACTCCGGCAGCTGGCCGCCAACCCGCCCCTGACGGCCGAAAGCCTGGCTACCATCCGTATTCCGGTGCAGGTGCTGGTAGGTGAGCTGGACAAAACCGCCGACGTGGATGCTTCCCGGCAGTTTGCCACCTACCTGCCCCACGCCACCTTCGAAATCATTATGAACACGCCCCACCCGTTGGAGCGCGTGAACCCGGATTTCCTCGCCGGCCGTATCGTGGCCCTTATTGCCGCCACGCAAGCCTAGCCAGGGCCGCCGTACTCCTTCTAAAAAAGCCCGCTGCTGCCTGCTGCGGGCTTTTTTTGTAGGCTGACGACCAGCAGCCAATTCCACCCGCACTCAGAACAATGTTTTTTCGCGGCCGCCATTTCCAGGAAATCATGCAAACCGCTATTTTTGCGTAAGTACTTACACAAATACTTTCACTTATGGACTTTCTGCAACAGTTGGGTCCCGTGGCTTTGGGTAGCCGCCTGCGCCGGCTCAGTGAGCAACTCACGGCCGAGGCTGCCGGCATCTATGCCGACTACGGTCTGAATTTCCAGCCCCGCTGGTACCCGGTTTTTTATCTGGTGGCCCAGCAGCCCGGCATTGCCAGCAACGAAGTGGCCGAGCAGATTGGACACACCCACGCCTCGGTCAGTCAGATTGTCAAGGAGCTGCTGCGCCACGAGCTGCTCACCATGACCCCGGACCCGCAGGACCAGCGCCGTCGTCGTTTGCAGCTCACCGCGCGCGGACACGAAGTGCTGCCCCACCTGCGTGCCCAAACGGCGGACGTGCGCCGGAGCATGGACGAGCTGCTGGCCGAAACCGAGCCCAGCCTGTGGTCGGCCTTGCACGCCTTTGAGCAGCAGCTCCGCCGTCAGCCCCTGCGCCAGCGGGTGGCCGCCGCACGCCAGCGCCGGGCAGCCGCTCCGGTGGTGTTGCGCGACTACCGAGCCGGGGACCAGCCTGCCTTCCGCCAGCTCAACGTGGATTGGATTGCGCGCTACTTCACCCTCGAGCCCGCCGACCTGAAAGCCCTCGACCATCCTCAGGAGTATATTCTGGCCCCGGGCGGCGCTATTCTGCTGGCCGAAATTGCCGGGGAAGTGGTGGGAACCTGCGCCCTGCTCCGCATGCCCGAAACCGGCAGCTACGAGCTGGCCAAGATGGCCGTGTCGCCAGCCGTGCAGGGCCGGCAGATTGGCTTTCTGCTCGGGCAGGCCGCCCTGCAGCGGGTGCGGGAGCTGGGCGGCCGCCGGGTGTACCTGGAAAGCAACTCCGTGCTGACGCCGGCTTTAAGCCTGTACCGCAAGCTTGGCTTCCAGCCCTTGGCTCAGCCCCTGCCCTCACCCTACGCCCGGGCCGACGTGCAGATGGAACTGCTGCTCCCCTGATGCGGCTGCTCATCAGTCCATTTGGCACGAAACAGGCCCGCTACACATGCAGCGGGCCTGTTTTATTCGTTGTCCTCGGGCTTGGGCAGCGCCGGGGGCTTAGGGCGGCGCTTATCCGACACTACCAGCAGCGCCAGGGCGGTCAGGCTGAGGCGCAGGAGCCATTTGCGGTTCATTTGCGGAAGATGCCGTTGGTGTTTTCCACGACCAGGTCGCAGCGGCTGCCCCCGCTATTGTCTTCGCAGGTGGTGCCCACAATCCGGTTTTTCTCGAAGGAGAAGTAACAGAAGTTGCAGCCCACGCTGGTCACGATGTAGCGCTCCGCGTTGGAGTTCAGATACAGGCTCTTATCCGTCGAAGTTTCCAGCGGAATGGCCATCGAGCGGAACATTCCGTCGCGCAGCCCCAGGCCCACCAGGTAGTAAACGGGTTTGTCCTTGGCATTTTCCTGCACCTTGCGGATCATGGTCTTGTCGACCACGGTGCCGTCGTGAAACTCCCGGATAAAGGCCGAGGCCAGCTGGGCCCGCGGAATCAGGTACTCCACTTTGCCCTCGGCAATGCGGGCCACCTGCTTGCTGGTGGCTTCGAGCTGCCGCCGCCGGGCTTCGTCGGGAGCATCGGTGGGCGAGCTGACTTCCGGGAAACCACCCTTGGGCTTGGTGGTTTCGCAGGCGCTCAGCCCGGCGGCGGCCGTCAGGGCCGTAAGCAGTAAAAAACGACTGGTTATCTTCATCAGGATGGGGCCAAACCCCGGCGGTTAGCGGGGCTTGTAGTATTTCTGGGCCTCGGGCAGCTCCCGCTGGATGTCAGCAATGCGGGTGCCGTTGGAGGGGTGGGTCGAGAGGAATTCGGGCGGCGAAGCCTGGTTTTCGCGGGCATCCATGCGCTGCCAGAAGGCAATTGCGCCGTTGGGGTCGTAGCCGGCCAGGGCCATGAAGATCAGCCCCAGGTGGTCGGCTTCCGACTCCTGGTTGCGGCCGTATTTGAGCAAACCCACCGAGGTGCCTACCCCGAAGGCCTGCAGGGCCAACTGCTGGGTGGCCGGGGCATTGGAAGCCAGCGCCGCCGACAGCGCCTGCCCGCCGAGCTGCTGCACCAGGCCCTGACTCATGCGCTCCGAGCCGTGCTTGGCCACGGCGTGGGCAATTTCGTGGCCCATGACCACGGCCAGCCCGTTTTCGTCCTGGGTGGTGGGCAGAATGCCGGTATACACGGCCACCTTGCCGCCGGGCATGCACCAGGCGTTTTCCTGCTTGTCCTCAATCAGGTTGAACTCCCACTGGTAGCCAGCCAGCTGGTCCTGGGCATTCTGGGAGCGGAAATAGGTTTCCACGGCCTGCTGAATGCGCTGCCCCACCCGTTTCACCAGGGCCGTCTGGGCGGCGTTGTTGGAAAGCGTGCTGGTGCGGAGCACCTCGGCGTACTGCTGCTGGGCCAGCGAGATAATCTCGCTGTCGGACACCAGGCTGAGCTGGCGGCGGCCCGTGATGGGGACGGTGGTGCAGCCGGAGGCGGCGAGCAGACCGGCGCAGAGGACGAACTGTTTGAGGTTGAGCATAGCGAAAGAGTGGCGTAGGTGGAAAAAGAGCGGCGCGGCCGCGCGGCGGGGCAGCCGGCGGCCAAAACGGGCCAGGCCCGGTAGTTGGGGTGCTATACGTCGGGCGGCGGGTAAAATGTTTGGCTTGGCCGGGCCAACGGCAGCCACCGGGGTTACGTAGGCAGCATTTCCGGTTTTTCGGGCCGTGAATTAGCGCTATTTTTGGCCGACTCCGGTTTCTCCTTCGCCTTTCCTCCATGAAAATAATCTGTATCGGCCGCAACTACACCGAGCACATTGCCGAGCTCCAGAACGAAACGCCCGACGCGCCCGTCATCTTCCTCAAGCCCGACACGGCCCTGCTCCAGCGCAACCAGCCCTTCTTCTACCCCGACTTCAGCCAGGACATTCACCACGAAATCGAGCTGGTACTGCGGGTGAGCAAAAACGGCAAGAACATCGACGAGAAGTTTGCCCACACCTATTTCGACGCCATCGGCCTGGGCATCGACTTCACGGCCCGCGACCTGCAAAGCAAGCTCAAAAGCAAGGGCCTGCCCTGGGAGCTGGCCAAGGGCTTCGACGGCTCGGCTCCCCTGGGCACCACCTTCAAGCCAGTTGCTGACTTCGCCGATCTGGCCAACATCAACTTCCGCCTCGAAGTAAACGGCGAGGTGAAGCAGCGCGGCAACTCCAGCCTGATGCTCCACCCCTTCGCGGTCATCATCAGCTACGTGTCGAAGTTTATCACCCTGAAAATGGGGGATTTGATTTTCACCGGCACCCCCAGCGGCGTGGGCCCCGTCCAGATTGGCGACCAGCTCACGGGCTATATCGAGGACGAGAAAATCCTGGATCTGGCGGTGAAATAGCCCCCGCCCGCATGCGTTTTTGTTGATTGAGCCGTTTGCAGGACCCGGACGTTTCCGTTTGGGCCCTACCCCGGCGCCGTGCCCGTTGATTGATTTTCCGAATGCCGAATACCTTATTGCTTTCCCCGCCGCGCCGGCTGCTGAGCCTGGCGCTGCCGTTTCTGCTGCTGCTCGGACTGCGGCCCGTCTCCTGCGGGGGGCAGGAGGCCGACTCCTCCGAGGAAAAGAAGGCCCGGGTGGCCACCGTGCCGGCCGCCCGGCCCGCCGTGCCCAACGGCTACTTCCTGTTCCCGATTAAGCCTGGCCAGCCCAACTTCCTGGCCGCCAGCATGGGCGAGCTGCGCCCCAACCACTTCCACGGCGGCCTCGACATCAAGACCGACGGCCGCACCGACCTGCCGGTGCACGCCTCCGCCGACGGCTACATTTCCCGGCTCAAGCAAAGCAGCTTCGGCTACGGCAACGTGCTCTACATCACCCACCCCAACGGGCTGGTTACCGTGTACGGCCACCTCAACCGCTTCCTGGGACCCGTGGCCGCGGCTCTGCTGCACAAGCAGTACGAAAAGCAGAGCTACGAACAGGAAATGTTCTTCGCCAAAGACCAGTTTCCGGTCAAGCGCGGCGAGGTTGTGGCGCTGTCGGGCAACACCGGGGGCTCAGCCGGCCCGCACGTGCACTGGGAGGTGCGCGACGCCCAGGACAACCAGCTTAACCCCTTGCAGTGGGGCGGCTTTGCCGAAATACAGGACCACATTGCCCCTACCCTGCAGGCCTTTGCCGTGGAGCCCCTGACCATCGACGCCCGGGTGCTGGGCCGCTTCGACAAGGCCGTGTTCGTGCCCAAAAATGCCCCCGGCGCCGGCGTGGCCACCGTCTGGCCCGACACCATCACCGCCTTCGGCACGGTGGGCTTCCTGCTCCAGGCCTTCGACCGGTATGACAACGCCTGGAACAAAAACGGTCTGCAGAAGGTGGAAGTGAAGGTGAACGGGCAGCCGCTCTACGCCCACGTGGTCGACAACGTACCCTTCCCCACCGGCACCCGCACCGTGAACCAGCACGTGGACTACGAGTGGATGATGACCCAGGGCCGCACTTTGCAGAAGCTGTTCGTCGACGATGGCAACGCCCTGACCATGTACACCACCGGCCCCTCCAAAGGCAAGCTGCGGGTGGAAGCCGGCAAAGTGTACACCGTGGAAGTCAGCATGAGTGACTCCTACGGTAATGCCACCCCGCTCACCTTCGTGCTGCGCGGGCAACAGCCGCAGTACACCAAAACCCGCAGCGCGGCGGTGAAAAGGCCGGCGTTGCGCTACGAGGTGACCCGCAACATTCTTAAGGTCATTGCCGCCGACCCCGACACGGCCCGGCAGGGTGCCAACGCGGTGCTGCTGCGCGGCAACCGCCGCCTAGAGCTCCGGCCCAGCTACACCACCCAGAGCCAGAACGTGTACCTCTACGATTTGCGCGCCGGCCTGCCCGACTCCGTGCAGTTCGGCTCCGTCACGAAGCGCTTCGACCGGCAGGCCCTGATTCCGGCCGGCACCGAGCAGGGCTTTGCCGACAACTTCGTCAACCTGAGCTTTGCGCCCCAGACCCTGTTTGACACGCTCTACCTGCAAACCAGCTACAAGGACGGCCTCTGGACCGTGCAGAACCCGCGCCAGTCGTTGTATCTGCCCCTGCGCGTGACGCTCAAGCCCACCACCGACGTACCCGACAAGGAGCATTCGGCGGTGTACTCGGTGAATGCCCGCGGCGGCCGGGCCTACGTGGGCGGCAAGTGGGATGGCAACCAGATTACCTTCCCGGCCAAGACCTTCGGGCAGTTCCGCATCTTCGCCGATACCATTGCGCCCTCGGCCCGCCTCGTGAGCCGGGGCGCGGCCGGCCTCGTGTTCCAGGTCGGCGACAACCTCTCGGGCCTGGCCAGCTACCAGCTCATGATTGGCGGCCGGTTCCGGCTCTTGCGCTACGAGTACAAGAACTCTACCCTGTTCACCGAGCGCCAGGACACCGTGGGCCCGCCCCTGCGCGGCCCCGCCACGCTGCGCCTCACCGACCAGGCCGGCAATGAGAAAGTCATCAACCTGAATCTGTAACACAAAAAAGCCGGCCCCGCGAAGGGCCGGCTTTTTTGTTGGGTTGAACACCGCCCGGGCGAGCTTGCTGGGCGCGGCAGGCTACAGCAACGTTTCGTAGGATACGACTACGTTCCAGGGGCCGGGACTGCCGACAGGTCCTTGGAACGTGTAGGTGCCCCGCCCCAGCTCGTCGCGGACCGGCGCCGGCACATCGGTCGTTTTCCACTGGTACATCACGTCGTAGGCACTGAAACTACCGGGCCCGTCCATATCTACCATGAGCAGGTCGAAGCGGCCGGGCACAATCTCCCGGTTGCCTAACGTCAGGGTCGTGAAAGAAGAGGTAAAGGGCAGCTGTGCGGGCTGCAGGTTGCTGAGCGGCACGGTACCCACCCACCCCTGCGGCAGGCTGTAGCGTAAGCTCACGTCGGGCCCGGTGCCGTCGTCGTCCCAGGGCAGGCCCCAGTTATTGACGAAGCTCAGACCGGCCAGCTTGATTTCTTTTACGTAGCGCTTCCCGACTTTGATGGTTTGCTCGAGCGTACTGGCTTTGCCCTCGGCATCATAGGCCAGCAGCCGTACCGTGTAAGTGCCCTTGCTCGGGTATTTGATGGTAGGACTTGTGGCAATGGAAGCCTGCCCATCGCCGAAGTCCCATTCGTAGCGGACCGCGTTTTTGGAAGCATTGGTAAACGTGATGTTTTCCTGCTCGGCGGCTACGTTCCATTGGGCCGTAAAGGCGGCAGTGGCCGCGCTGGGAGTAACTTTGGGACCGGCGGGCTGGGCATTTTCTTCTTTGGAGCAGGCCAACGTGCCCACCAATGCCAGGCTAAGTATGATTTTTTTCATACAGTTTTAAATATAGAGTTGATAAACAGATAGAATATACTGCGGGTAAGCTACGTAGATTTTCTGATCATCCCATTGCTGGCGGTCTTTATTTTAATTGCTTGTCAGCAGGCTCTCAACCAGATACCCTCCGCCCGATTTACTGCGTAGAGAGTAGTTCTATTCACTTCGCACTCCCATGCCCGCCAAGAAAAACCTGCTCAAGCGCCCCCAACCCGCATTATATACCGCTGCTGCCGCCCTGGTCGGGACCGGCGTGGCCGCTTTCGTGTACGCCAAGCGCCGCCTGCGAACCGAGCTGCCCACCGTGCCCCACGTGGACGTGCACCGCTATATGGGCCTCTGGTACGAGGTGGCTCGCTTGCCCACCCGCTACGAAAAGGATTGCCAGCACGTGACGGCCGAGTACCGCCTGATGCCCGACGGCAAGGTGAGCGTGCTCAACACCTGTCACAAGCACGAGCTGGAGGGCCCCGTCGAAAAGGTTAAGGGCACGGCCCGCGTGGTCGACAAGACGACCAATGCCAAGCTTAAAGTCAGCTTCTTCTGGCCCTTCGAGGGCGACTACTGGATTCTGGACCTCGACCACCACGACTACCAGTATGCCCTCGTGGGCGAGCCGGGCCGCAAGAACCTCTGGATCCTGAGCCGCAAGCCCCACTTGGAGCGCGCCTGGCGCGACCAGCTCGTGGCCAAGGGCCGGGAGCTGGGATTCCCGGTGGAAAACCTCATTTTTACGGGCCAACCCGTAACCGAACCCGACGCATGACCCTTACTGCCGGCTCCCCCGCCCCCGATTTTGAAGCCCTCGACCAGGACGGCAACCTCATCCGCCTGCGCGACCTACGGGGCAAAAAGGTGGCCCTGTACTTCTACCCCAAAGACGACACGCCCGGCTGCACCGCCCAGGCCTGCAACCTGCGCGACCACCAAGCCGAGCTGACGGCCGGCAACGTGCAGGTTATCGGCGTGAGCGTGGACGGGGAGAAGTCCCACAAGAAGTTTGTCATGAAGTACGAGCTGCCCTTCCCGCTGCTGGTCGATACGGAGAAGAAAATCGTGGAGGCCTACGGGGTGTGGCAGGAGAAGTCGATGTACGGCCGCAAGTACATGGGCACCATGCGCACCACCTTCCTGATCGACGAAAACGGCCTTATCGAGAAGATCATCGAGAAGGTCGACACCAAAAACCACGCGGCCCAGTTGCTGTAGCCTGGCGGGCCGCCCCGCTCCCGAAGCCCAGCCGAACCCTTCGGCTGGGCTTTTGGCTGTATGGAGCCCGCGGAAAGGCGGTGAATGCGCCTTATTTCCGGCGGGCATGCACCCGGTCGGGCGGCGCCAACTTCCCGTTCGGTGCCTTCGCCAAGAACCTTACCATTGCCCTACAAACCTCCTACTCACTCCCCATGTCCCAGGACGCTTCCCTTTCTCAGCATTCTACTTCGGCACCCTCCGCCCCCCAAGCCCCCAAGAGCATTGCCGAGCTCAAGCAAATTGCCGCCCAGGTGCGCCGCGACATCGTGCGCATGGTGCACGCCGTCAACTCCGGCCATCCCGGCGGCTCGCTGGGCTGCACCGACCTGCTCGTGGCACTGTATTTCCGCATCATGAAGCATGACCCGAGCTTTCAGATGGACGGCAAGGGCGAAGACCTGTTTTTCCTCTCCAACGGCCACATTTCGCCGGTCCTGTACTCGGTGCTGGCCCGCGCGGGCTACTTCCCGGTCAGTGAGCTGAGCACCTTCCGCAAGCTCAACTCCCGTTTGCAGGGCCACCCGGCCACCCACGAGCACCTGCCCGGCATCCGCATTGCCTCGGGCTCGTTGGGCCAGGGTCTGAGCGTGGCGACTGGCACGGCCCAGGCTAAAAAACTCAATGGCGACGACCGGCGCGTGTACGTGCTCATGGGCGACGGGGAGCTGGAAGAAGGCCAGGTGTGGGAAGCGGCCATGTACGCCCCCCACCACAAGGTCGACAAC
Organism: Hymenobacter persicinus; assembly: GCF_004167665.1. Classification (GTDB taxonomy): domain Bacteria; phylum Bacteroidota; class Bacteroidia; order Cytophagales; family Hymenobacteraceae; genus Hymenobacter; species Hymenobacter persicinus. Next base: position 45,439 of record NZ_SEWE01000034.1, read on the forward strand.
CTGATTGCCATCGTGGACCGCAACGGTCAGCAGATTGACGGCAGCACCGACGAAATCGGGGGCCTGGGCAACCTGCGCGCCAAGTTCGAGGCTTTCGGCTGGCGCGTGCTCGAAGCCGACGGCAACCAGTTTGAAACCCTGCTCCCGGCCCTGGAAGAAGCCAACTCCCTCTGTGGCCAAGGCGTGCCGGTGATGCTGCTCATGGACACTCAGATGGGCTACGGCGTCGACTTCATGATGGGCTCCCACAAGTGGCACGGTGTGGCCCCCAACGACGAGCAGCTCGAAAAGGCGCTCCAGCAGCTGATGGTGGAAACCTACGGCGACTACTAGACCTCTTTTTTACGCACGCGCTTCGGCGGCTGACCTTTCCGGGCCGGCCGCCGGGCAGTAGGCTGGTTTATGCGTCCTCTGGTGTATTTGCGGTGGATTGTCCTGCTGAGTAGCCTGCTGCTCGGCCTACCGACGCATGCCCAGAATGCCGAGCCCGAGAGGCCCAAGACCACCCGCATCCTGTTCGTGCTCGACGCCTCGGGCTCGATGATGGCGCCCTGGGAAGGCCGCCCGCGCTGGGACGTGGCCCGCAGCCTGCTCTCGAAGATGGTGGACTCGCTCAACGCCTACCCCAATCTGCAATTGGGGCTGCGGGCCTACGGGCACCAGCACCCCAACTCCGAGAACAACTGCGAGGATTCGAAGCTGGAAGTGCCCTTCGCGCCCAAAAATGCCAAGGCTATCAAGGCCCGGCTGGCCACGCTCAAAGCCCAGGGCAACACGCCCATCACCTACTCGATTCTGCAGTCGGCCAATGACTTTCCGGTGGACAAGTCGTCGCGCAACGTGCTGATTCTGATTACCGACGGGCTCGAATCGTGCAAGGGCGACCCGTGCGCTACCTCGGTGGCGTTGCAGCGCAAGCACGTGTTTCTGCGCCCGTTCATCATCGGGCTGGGCGCCGAGCGGGACTTCGGCAAGCAGCTTGAATGCCTGGGCCAGTACTACAACGCGGCCGACGTGAGCACCTTCCGCACCATCCTCGACAACGTCATTTCCCAGACCCTGACCAAAACCACGGTCAGCGTCAACCTGACCGACGAGGCCGGCAAGCCGGTGGAAAGCAACGTGAATATGACGTTCGTCAACAACGTGACCGAGACGCCGGAGTACAACTACGTGCACTACCGCGACGCCCAGGGCAAGGCCGACGTGCTCGACATCGACGCCCTGCAGAGCTACGATCTGGTCATCAACACCGTGCCGCCAGTGCGCCAGCAGAATCTGCCCATCAAGCCCGGCAAGGCCAACGTGCTGACCTACAAAACGCCCCAGGGCACGCTGAGCCTGCAGTCACCGAACATTTCGCCTAACCCCTACGGCAAGGTGGACGCGGTGGTGCGGGCCCAGGGCAGCGCCGCGACGGTGGTCAGCCTACCCTTTGGCACGAAGCAAAAGCTGCTGGCCGGCAACTACGAGGTGGAACTGCTAACCCTGCCCCGCATCGTGCGCCGCATCAGCATCCGGCAGGGCCAGGAAACGGCCGTCACCTACGACGCCCCCGGGGCCCTGAACATCGTCACGGATTTGAAAGGCTACGGCAGCATCTACCGGCTCAACAACGACGAGTCGCAGACCTGGGTGTATAACCTGCCCGAGGGCAGCAGCAAAATCAACCTGCCCATGCAGCCCGGGGCCTACCGACTGGTATTTCGCACCCGCACGGCCACCGGCAGCAAGTTCACCGACGTGCGCAACTTTTCCATCCGCAGCGGGCAAACCAGCTCGGTGAGCATGTTTAGTAAGTAACCACCCATGAGAAAAGCCTTTAAGCTGCTGGAAATAACTTTCGCCGCCGTTGCGCTGGTAGGGCTGGTTATGCGAATTTCCCTGCTTAAAGGCGGTGACTTTCTGCTGGTGCTCAGCCTGGGGTTATTGTCGGTACTGTATTTTGCGGGTGGCTATTTTCAGGGCTCCCCAAACCTAAAGTCAGCTGACGGTCCGGCAACGGAGGGCGCGGCGGTGAAAATCTGGGGCGGCATTCTGTTCTCAACGGGCATTGTGGGCGTGGCCGGCACCCTGCTTTTCTGGCAGGGCTTCGGTTTGCACCTACTCATTGGGCTGTTTGGCAGCCTGGCTTTGCTACTGGGGCTGTTTCTGACCGCCCGTAAGTCCAATGGCCCGGTGGCCAGCGCAGTTTTCAACCGGGGCGCCATCATTGCCCTGCTGTGTGCCGCCGTGTGGCTGGTGCCCAAAGCCACGCTGTTCGGCCTGTTTCACCGCGACGACCCACAGTTGGTCGAGAAGTGGAACGGCGTGCAGCAACACCCCAAGGATCCAGTTTACCAAGCTGACTTCGACGCGTACCGGCGTCAGAAGTACTCTTCATCCAAGTAAAAATTCTCACTCCCCATACATGAAAGACTTCCCCTACACCGAATCAAAAGACACCCGCTCCGGCTTTGGCGTGGGTTTGCACGAGCTGGGCAAAACCAACCCTAACGTGGTAGCCCTCACCGCCGACCTGACCGGCTCGCTCAAGATGGACGCCTTTAAAAAGGATTTCCCCGAGCGTTTCTTCCAGGTCGGCATTGCCGAAGCCAACATGATGGGCCTCGCGGCGGGCATGACCATCGGGGGCAAAATCCCGTTCACGGGCACCTTCGCCAACTTCAGCACCGGCCGCGTCTACGACCAGATCCGCCAGAGCATTGCCTACTCGGGCAAGAACGTGAAGATCTGTGCCTCCCACGCCGGCGTAACCCTGGGCGAGGACGGCGCCACCCACCAGATTCTGGAAGACGTGGGCATGATGAAGATGCTGCCCCACATGTGCGTCATCAACCCCTGCGACTTCAACCAGACCAAGGCGGCCACCATCGCCATTGCCGACTACGAGGGCCCGGTGTACCTGCGCTTCGGCCGCCCGGTGGTGCCCAACTTCACCCCCGCCGACCAGAAATTTGAAATCGGCAAGGCCGTCATGCTCAACGAGGGTGCCGACGTGAGCATCTTTGCCACCGGTCACCTGGTCTGGAAAGCCATCCTGGCCGGCCATATTCTGGCGGAGAAAGGCATCGACGTGGAAATCATCAACATCCACACCATCAAGCCCCTCGACGCCCAGGCCATCCTGACCTCGGCCCGCAAGACCCGCTGCGTAGTGACGGCCGAAGAGCACCAGATGAACGGCGGCCTCGGCGACTCCGTAGCCCAATTGCTGGCCCGCGAGGAGCCCCTGCCCCTGGAAATGGTGGCCGTCAACGACTCCTTCGGCGAGTCCGGCACTCCCGACCAGCTCATGGAGAAATACGGCCTGATGGAAAACGACATCGTGAAGGCCGTGGAGAAAGTGCTGGCCCGCAAGGCGAAGTAGGTTTTTCCGGCAGTACTCAAAAAAGCCCCGGTTGCGCGCTGCAGCCGGGGCTTTTTTTCGGGCTACACCCGGTAAAGCAGGTTGAAGTAGGCGCTAGGCCACGTCCGTTATTTTCCCGTGGCGGCCTGCGCCTCGGCGTGGTGGATCTGCTGAATATACTGGTTTTTAAGCTGGTCGTAGAAGGAATGGCGGGTGACGAGGTTGGACACCAGATTGGCCAGCAGGGCCGTGAGCATTAAATAAAAGATGATGTTGTGGCTGTTGGTCATTTCGATAACCAGAATCGAGGACGTGAACGGACTGCGCGTGACGCCGGTCAGAAAACCGGTCATGCCGCAGAGCACCAGCAGGTTGGCAGCCGTGGCGGGTACGTACATCCAATCGGCCACTACGGCCCCCATGCTGGCCCCGGCACTGAGCGCAGGGGCAAAGATGCCGCCGGCCGCCCCGGTGGAAAACGAAATGACCGGCCCGATGATGCGCAGCAGCGGCAGGTACCACGCCACGTGCTTGTCGGCCGTAAACAGCGTGCGGACCATGATTTCCTTGCCCGAGCCAAACATCTGCTCGTCTACGCTCACGGCCAGCCCGGCAATGAGCAGGCCGCACACGAGCGTATAGAGGGCCTGTTGGGGCAGGCTTTTGAGCCGGCTTTTCTGGCGCATTATCCACAGAATGCCTTCCGCCATGCTGCTGGCAGTGAGGCCCGTGAGCACGGCCACCAGCATCACCACGAAAATAATCCAGATGGGCAGATGGTCAAGCGCCGGATAGCCCAGGTACAGGTAGGGCCCAAGCAGGTTGAGGGCCGTCAGGCCGGCAATGATAACGCCGGTGAGCAGCGCCGACTTGAAGTAGTTGAAGTGCGTTTTGGTCAGCTCCTCAATGGCAAACACGATACCGCCCAGCGGCGTGTTGAAGGCCGAGGCCAGCCCGGCGGCGGCGCCGGTCACAATCATGTTGCGCCGCGAGACCTTGGGATACCAAGCCGGCAGCCAGTCGTTTATCTTCTTGAAAATAGAGGCCGCAATCTGGATGGTGGGCCCCTCCCGCCCAATGACGCCGCCGCCGACCACCACGATCAGGCTCGAAATAATCTTGACCGTCAGCACCCGCAAGCTCAGCAGCCGGCTCACCTTATAGCGGTGGCGGGGGTTGCTCAGGTCGATGGCCGCGCTGACCTGCGGAATGCCGCTGCCCCGGGCGTAGGGCGCGTAGCGCTGCACCAGCCACCACCCCACCAGAAAGCATACCGGCGTGACGCCCAGAAACAGCCACGGCGACTGGTGGTAGATAAAGCGCGTGCCCGCCTCGGCCCAGCCAAACAGCTTGGCGTATAGCACTGACACCAGCCCCGTCACCAGCGCGCCGACCCAAAAGGGCAGTGCATTCAGCAGGTCGCGCTTGATGTGGTGGTTGGCAATGGCATCGTAGCGGGCCTTGAGTTGGCGGCGGAGCGGTTCGGGAAGCTGCATGCAGGGAGGAACAGGGCGAAAAGAAGCGGGCGGACCCGGGCACGTACGGAGCGCCGGCCCAAAGGTAGGGCTCCCCGATGAGGGTCGTATGAGCAGCCCCGGGCCGGCACTCCCGGCCGCCGGGCCTACCTTTGAGCCGGCGCAGCCCTTTTGCTGCCCCGGTACCCATGCGTTTTCTTCCGCTTCTTTTGCCTTTGCTCCTGCTGCTGGCGGCTCCCACCCGGGCCCAGAAGCCCGACACCACCCTTATCCGCTACGGCGGGCAGCTGGCGGGGCAGTACTCGGCCGGGGGCGTCAACCGCACGCTGTTTTCCACGAGCCACTCGGCCACCTTCCTGCGCGGCCTGCACTTCGGCGCCCCCGTCACGGGCAGCTTCACGTTTGGCAAGCAGGAGCGGCGGCTGCGGGAGCGGGAGTGGCTCTTCAACGCCACGCCTTACTACTGGAAGGGCCGGTTCCGCTTCTACGGCATCGGGGGCTACGAGCGCAGCAACCTGCGGGGCATCAACAACCGCTTTCAGCTGGGCGCCGGCCCGGGCTGGGCGTTCTACTCCGACTCGCTGGGCCGGGAAGTGGCCCTGAGCAACCTGCTGATCCGGGAGGCCACCTACTTCCAGGGCGGCACCGAGCGGGTAGTGTCGCGCAGCTCCACGCGGCTGAAAGTGGTCTACTCCTACCGCGTGTTCACGCTTAACGCCACCACGCTCTACCAGCCCAACCTGGCCTATTTCGCCGATTACCGCGCCACCCAGCTCACGACTCTGGCCTTGCGTTTCAGCGCCCGCTTCGCCCTCTCGGCCACCTACGCCTACACGTTCGAGAGCCGGGTGCTGGAAGGCAAGCCCACCGACAATACCAACGTGACCCTGGGTGTGGCCTTCAGCACGAAATAGCCCGCGGGCCTTGGTTTACTCCACCCAGCAGAAGCCTCAGGCGGCGGAAAACCAAGGCGTCCATTACAGCGCCAGCCGCCACAGCGTGGGCATGTTCCGCCATTTGGGCAAAGGCTTGCCGGTGGCGTCGTAGGCAAACAGTGTAGCCTTGTCCGCGTCCTTATCCAGGCCAATCTGGACCGAGAAGTTGCCCTGGGGCGTTTCGGCCACGAATTCGGCCGCCCCGAAGGCCGTCTGCGACTGGGAGTCTTCGGGAGCTTCCGCGCCCAGGTAGAATCCCGGGTTCAGGTCGGCCACGGCTTCCACGCGCTGGGCTTTGTGCTCGTCGCCGGCCAGCTCGGCCACAAACTCGATGCTGGTGTAATTGAGGCGCGTGACGGTGAGCGTGGCCGTCTGGTCGCCGCGCTGCCCGGTGTAGATAACCGGGCGCCCCGCGGGCAGGGCCGTGGGAAACGCCACCGAGTCCTGGCGGCCCAGAATCAGGTACTTGCCCCGCACCCGGTAGTCCTTGCCGCCGGTCAGCTCCCGCAGGCCCCGCACAAACTTAGCCGACAGATTGGCCGAGTCCAGCGCGGGGGCCCCCATGGCCGCACCAGTATCAATAACCGACGGCGCGGCCGGCACCGCGGCCGGGGGCGGCGCCTGGGTGACGGCCTTGTTCTCGGCTTTTTTGGGGGAGCAGCCACCCAGGGCCCCGGCCACAATACCGGCCCCGAGGGCCCAACACGAAAGAGAAGATGCGCGCATGCGAAGGAGCTGAGAATTCGGCTAAAGGCCCCGGCTGGCTACAGCTGCCCGGGAAGCTTTTGGGGCCGCAACTTACTCATCAAACCGGTTTTTGCGGCGCATTCCGCCAGGCCGGCTGACGGGCGCGGCGGAAAAAATTATTCCGCCCCCACTAAACCCGACCGTATCTTGGTCTTCTAACCAGCTCACCACCGCCGCTTCTAACCCCGTTCCCTGCTTGGAAGACCAGGACATCCTTGCCAAGTTCGCCGACCCGGCCAGCCGGAATCTGGCCTTCAACCAGCTCGTGCGCAAGTACCAGCAGAAGGTCTACTGGCACGTGCGCAAGATGGTCATCGACCACGCCGACGCCGACGACCTGACCCAGGATACGTTCGTCAAGGTCTGGAACCACTTGGGCAACTTCCGCCAGGATGCCTCGCTCTACACCTGGATTTACCGCATTGCCACCAACGAGTGCCTCAACTTTCTGAGCAGTAAGCGGCGCAAGTTTTTCCTGCCCCTCAACGACGTGGGCGCCGAGCTGGCCGCCAAGGTCGAAGCCGACCCCGGCCTGGCCGGCGACGACGTGGAGAAGCGCCTGCAGAAAGCCATCCTGCGTTTGCCCGACAAGCAGCGCCTGGTGTTCAACATGCGCTACTACGACGAGACGCCCTACGAGCAGATGGCCGAAATAACCGGTACCAGCGTGGGCGCCCTGAAGGCGTCCTACCACCACGCGGTGAAAAAAGTGGAGCAGTATATCAATGACGAAACCCAGCCCGATTAAACTTTGCGGCCCCGGCCGCATCCAAGCCCTATGAAAACGCCATTCCGCCTCGATGAGCATCCCCGCCGGCCCCAGCCGCTGGCTGCGCCGCCCGCCGGGTACTTCGACCGGCTGCCGATGCAGATCATGACCCGGGTGCAGCCCGCCCCGGCCCGCGAAACCGTGGCCACCTGGTCTTGGCTGGCGGCCCTTTCGCAGCCGGTGCGCACAGTGTTGGCCTCGGGCCTGGTGCTGGGCAGCTTTGCTACGGCCTTTCTGCTCACGCCTTCCGCCTCCGCGCCCACCACGGCCCTGGCCCGGGTACCGCAAGCCGAGCTGGTGCAGTACCTGCTGGCCAGTGATACCCGCGTTTCGCTCACCGACCTGGCCGAGCTGCCCGCCACCGACCAGGCCATGACCAGCTACCTGCAGGCTTCACCCACCGAGCTGCAGGATGCCCTAGACGCCCAACCTACCGAAGAAACCTATTTATAGCGCTGTATTCCCCATGTTTCCCACTCCTTTTCCTATGAAATACCTGCTTCGTACCCTGCTGGCGCTGCTGCTGCTGGCGGCCGGGCCGGGCACTGCGGCCGCCCAGGGCGGACGCCGCCTCAGCCAGCTCGAAAACGCCAAGATTGCCTACCTCACCGAGAAAATTTCCCTCACCCAGGACCAGGCCCAGAAGTTCTGGCCCGTCTACAACGAATTTGCCGGCAAGCGCCGGGACCTCAACCGCCGCATGCGCCAGCTGCGCATCAGTGACACGGAAAGCCTTTCTGACCAGCAGATCCGGGACAACCTGACTCAGGCCCTGACCCTGCGCCAGAGCGAGGTCAACCTGGAAAAAGAGTACTTCGAGCGGTTTCAGAAAGTGCTCAGCATCCGGCAGGTAGGCAAGCTGTTTCAGGCCGAGCGGGAATTCACGAAAGAAGTGCTCAAGCGCGTCACCGGCCGCCCGGGGGCCCTGCCCGCCGGCGCCGACGACTGATTCCGGTTACCTCTGCATCGTAAGAAAAGGCTGCTTCGGCAGCCTTTTTCGGTTTTATGGCTCCGACTCGGCAGCATAGCCTTTCGTTGGCCGCGCCGTTAGCCCCGGCTCCTTTGCCTTTACTCTACTCCCCTACCGGCGGCCCGGTGTGCGTACCTTTGCGGACCGAATCTGTTTAGAGTTGATGATGCTTACCTCCCGCCAGCTGTTTCTGCGCCACCAGGCCCAAACCTCCGACACGCCCCTGCTGCTCGAAATTGAGCGCGCCGAGGGCGTGTACATGTACGCCCCCGACGGCCGCCGCTACCTCGACCTGATTTCCGGCATCGGCGTCAGCAACGTGGGTCACCGCCACCCGCGGGTGGTGCAGGCCATCAAGGACCAGGCCGACAAGTACCTGCACCTGATGGTGTACGGCGAGCTGGTGCAGGCCCCGCCGGCCGAGCTGGCTCAGGCCCTGCACCACACCCTGCCCACCCACCTCGACACGGTGTATTTCACCAACTCCGGGGCCGAAGCCATTGAGGGCGCTCTGAAGCTGGCCAAGCGCCACACCGGCCGCACCGAGCTGATTTCCTGCCACAACGCCTACCACGGCTCCACCCACGGCGCCCTGTCCATCACCGGCTCCGAAAGCTTCCGCCAAAGCTACCGCCCCCTGCTGCCCGACGTGCGCCACCTGCGCTTCAACGAGCTGGCCGACCTGGACCTGATTACGGAGCGCACCGCGGCCGTCATTGTCGAAACCGTGCAGGGCGAGGCCGGCGTGCGGGTACCGGCGCCGGGCTACCTGCCGGCCCTGCGCCAGCGCTGCACTGAAACCGGCACCCTGCTGATTCTGGACGAAATTCAGTGCGGCTTCGGGCGCACGGGCTCGTTCTGGGCTTTCGAACAGTTTGGCCTGGAGCCCGACATTCTCGTCTGCGCCAAGGGCATGGGCGGGGGTATGCCCATCGGCGCCTTTATTTCCTCTCGGGAGATTATGGCCGGCTTCAAGAGCAACCCGGTGCTGGGCCACTGCACCACGTTTGGCGGCCACCCGGTGTCGTGCGCGGCTTCGCTGGCCACGCTGCGCGTGATTCAGGACGAGAACCTGCTGGCGGCCGTGCCCGCCAAGGCGGCCCGGTTCCGGCAGCTGCTGCGCCACCCGGCCATTCGGGCCGTGCGCGGGCACGGCTTGCTGATGGCCGTCGAGTTTGACTCCTACGCCGTGCTCAAGCCCATCATCGACCGGGCCCTGGAGCACGAGGGCATCCTCACCGACTGGTTTCTGTTTTGCGACAACTCCCTGCGCCTAGCCCCGCCCCTGACCATTTCCGAAGCCGAAATCGACGAGGCCGCCGCCGCCCTGCTGCGCGCCATTGATTTCGTAACTACTGCCCAGCCCGCAACGGCCTAACCCGCGGCTTGCGGCGCAACAAAAAAGTCCTGCTGCACTCGCGCGCGGCAGGACTTGTTGTTTTCTATTCGAAAGGGGCGGCTTACAGCCCGGGGCCGTGGCCGTCTTTCTGGAAGTTGAGAAACGACTGGCTTTCGTCCTTGATCTGCTGCCGGGGCAGGCCGTCCTTGACGCCCATCGATATTTTGCGCACCAGCACCCCCACGATGGCCTTGCGGAAACCCAGTTTTTCGGCCATGTCGATGCAGAAGTCCATTTCGTGGTCGTCCACCACGCCGTCGGCCAGCATCATGTCCACGAGGTCGAAAATCTGGTCGAACCGCTCCGAGTCGTTGTCGGGAATCACCAGGTTGACGCTGCCCGAGTTGGCCACCACGTTCTTGATTTCGTCGGCCCGCATGCCGTTCTTTTTCCCCACGGCCACGATAAAGCTCATCTCCCGCTCGTCGATGTGCCCATCAGCTTTGGCCAGGGCCGCCAGATTCATGATGTGGCTCTTTACTTTCTTAGTTTGTTCGTTTTCGAAAAAGCCAAACATAGGGGCGTCGCTTAAGGAGGGGTGGGAATGTTTAAAGAAGAGGCGGGCCGAAATCCGGTTAAACGGGCTTCTGTGGGCTGTTAAGATAACAGCTCCCCCGGTATCATCCAATACGCAGTTTCAAAAAAAACAGCCAGCCGACGCGCGCTCAAGTCGACTTAGCGCCGGCGGCAGGCTTTGATTTTGCCGCGGAATCCTCACCTTTGCCTGCTTCATTCCGAATTGATTCGGCTTACCCCAAGAAATGATGAAACGCATTGCAGTTTTCACCAGCGGCGGCGACTCGCCTGGTATGAACGCCTGCATCCGGGCGGTGGTGCGCACGGCTGTTTACCACGGCATTGAAGTATACGGCATCATGCGCGGCTACAGCGGCATGATCAAAGGCGAATTCGTGAAGCTCGACTCCGCCTCGGTGTCCAATACCGTGCAAAAGGGCGGCACCATCCTCAAGTCGGCCCGGAGCATGAAGTTCCAGACCAAGGAAGGCCGGCAGGAAGCTTTCGACCAGCTCGTCAACAACGGCATCGACGGCCTGGTGGCCATCGGCGGCAACGGCACGTTTACCGGCGCCACCATCTTCGAGCAGGAGTTCGGCATTCCGACCGTGGGCGCCCCGGGCACCATCGACAACGACCTCTACGGCACGGACTACACCATCGGCTACGATACGGCCGTCAACACGGCCCTGGAGGCCATCGACAAGATCCGGGACACGGCCGACTCCCACGACCGGTGCTTCTTTATCGAAGTCATGGGCCGCGATTCGGGCTACATTGCCATTCCCTGCGCCATCGGTGGCGGGGCCGAAATAGTGATGATTCCCGAAACCCAGATGTCGACCGACGCCGTGATTGACACGCTGCGGGCGGGCTGGAAACGCTCCAAGACGTCTTTTATCGTGGTGGTGGCCGAGGGCGAGGAAGAAGGCAACGTGACGCAGGTGGCCGCGAAAGTGAAGGCCGCCATTCCCGAGCTCGACACCCGGGTGACCATCATCGGGCACGTGCAGCGCGGGGGCTCCCCCACCGCCGCCGACCGCCTGCTGGGCTCCCAGATCGGCATTGCCGCCGTGGAGGGCCTCATGAACGGCATGCGCAACGTGATGGCCGGCATCGTGGACCGCAAGCTGGTGTACACGCCCTTCGCCGACACGATCAACAAGAAAAAGCTCATCAACCAGAGCTTCATGCGAATGGTGGAAATTCTGAGCGTGTAGGCGCTTTTTCCAACCAAAACCAGGCGCTAAAAAATTATTGGGGCGGCAACCAACCATCGGGTTAGTTGCCGCCCCTCTGTTATGTGCTCCCTGACCCGAGCTTCTATTTCCACCGCCACTTTATTCTCTTGTACCGCCATGATTCGTCCTCTACCCCTGCTTTCCCTGCTGGCTGGCCTGCTGACCGCCGCCCCCGCCCTGGCCCAAACGGTTCCCGCCGCTCACCGGCCGGCCCTGCTGCGCGCCGGGCTGGGCAGCTGCCTCAACGGCACAGGCGACTACGCCGTGCTCAAAACCTACCTCGAATACGCCCCGCAGTTTGGCCAGCACTGGCGCCTGGGCTCCCGCCTGGCGTACTTGTCGGGCAACCAGCCCTACGACTTCGGCCGGGGCTACTCGGTTCCGCAGCAGTATCAGGCCCTGAATGCGGAGCAGGAAGTGTACTGGCTGCCATTTGGGGCCAACAAGGTTGTGGAATTCAGTTTGGGCGGGGGCGGGTTTGCGGGCTACGGCCGCCAGCAGAGCTTCACCCGGGCCGGCATCGACTTCGAAACCCAGCGCTTCTACTACCTGCCCCAGAACGAGCGGGGCCTGCACGCGGGTTACCTGGCCTCGGCCACCCTGGACTTCGCCCTGAGTGCAAGCCGCACCTGGCGGCTGGGCACCAAAGTGTCGGTGCAGAACGACACCCGCGGCACCGTGCTGCCCGGCGGGCAGGTGCAGCTCAGCCGGGCCTGGTAGCGGCCGTTATTTCCCCAGCTCCACCCACTGGTAGGCCGGGTCGCGCCGAAACCAGGTCAGCTGGCGCTTGGCGTAGTGCCGGGTGTTGCGCTTGAGCAGGCGCACGGCCTCGGGCCAGTCGTGCAGCCCGTCGAGGTAGTCGAAGATTTCCTGGTAGCCCACCGTGTGCAGGGCGTTGTGGTGGCGGTAAGGCAGCAAAGCTTTCACCTCCTCGAGCAGCCCCGCGGCCAGCATGGAGTCCACCCGCTGGTCGATGCGCTGATACAGCTCTTCCCGCTCCCGGGTCAGGGCCACCTTGATGACGTTGAACGGGCGGGCGGCCGCGGCTTTGGCGGTGTGGAAGCTGGAAAACGGCTGCCCGGTGCTGCGCGTGACCTCCAAAGCCCGCACCACCCGCTGGTGGTTTTGCCGGTCGATGCGCCCGTAGGTGACCGGGTCGAGGCGCTCGAGCTCGGCCACCAGCGGGGCCAGGCCGTGCGCGGCCAGCTCCTGCTGCAGGGCCGCGCGCACGGCCGGACTCGTCTGGGGCATGTCGTCGAGGCCCTCGGTCACGGCTTGCAGGTACAGGCCCGAGCCCCCGGTCAGAATCACGAGCGGGTGGCGCTGAAACAGCTCCCCGAGCCGCGCCAGGCAGTCGACTTCGAAGCGGCCGGCGTTGTAGTCCTCCGTAATGCTGTGCGAGTCGATGAAGTGGTGCGGCACGCCCTGCATTTCGGCCGCCGTGGGCTTGGCCGTGCCGATGCTCAGCTCCCGAAAAAACTGCCGGGA
>NZ_SEWE01000035.1 GCF_004167665.1 Hymenobacter persicinus
GCAGTACCGCGGTGCTGGCCGAAATCAGGCTGTTGCCCTGGTGCTGCACCCGCAGCTGCCCGTCTTCCGTCACCACGCCCAGGTAGTAGGCCCGGCCGCCGAAGTGCTGCTCAAACGCGTCCTCGTCCTCGGGCGCTACCGTCACCAGGAAGCGGGAGTGCGACTCACTGAACAGCAGCGCCGCCACTGCCAGCTCCCCGGCCGGGTCCAGGCCGGCATCCAGGTCAACGTCGGCTCCGAAGCCGTAGCCAAACGTGGCCTCGGCCAGGGCCACGGCCAGCCCGCCGTCCGAGAGGTCGTGGCAAGACTGAATCAGGTGCTGGTCGTTGGCCTGGCCCACGAGTTCATACAGGGCCTTAGCTTCAGCAAACCGTACCTGGGGCACGTTGGCACCCAGCTCGCCGAACAGTTGATAGAACTCCGAGCCGCCCAACTCGTCGTAGGTTTCGCCGAGCACATAAATCAGGTCGGCGGCCTGCTTGAAGTCGGAGGTGATGGTGCGGCGCACATCCGCGATTTTGGCCGTCATCGAGTACAAGACCGTTGGAGGCACCGAAATCTTGACCCCGTCGGCCTTGAAGTCGTTTTTCATCGAGTCCTTGCCGCTCGTGAGCGGAATGCAGTAGGCGGCCGTGGCGTCGCGCAGGGCCTGGCACATGCGCACGAGCTTGGCCAGCTTGAGCTTGCCGTCGGGGTTCATGACGGAGTCGTACACCGAGTCGGGCACGCAAAAGTTGTCGTTGACGGACCAGAAGTTGCCGTCGGCGTAGTGCAGGTTGGGCAGCTTGCCGCCCACGGCCACAATCTGGCGCACGGCCTCGTCGAAGGCCCCGGCCGACATGTGGTAGGCGTCCAGATCCCCGAACCGGGGCAGGATGCCGTTGCTCACGGCCACGCCTTCCCAGGTTTCAAAGTTGAAGCGCACCACGGCGGCATCCTGCGGGGCCTGGCCCGTGGCGCCCATCAGCGGCTTGATAATGGTGCGGCCCTTCACCTCGTGGTCGTACTGCCGGATAACCGACTCGCGGGAGCAGATATTCAGGCTGCCGAGCAGACGGTACAAAACGTCGGTATAGTTGAGGTCAGCGGGCAGCGTGGGCTCCTGCACCGCCGGCTTCTGCCACTCGGCTTCCAGCACCTTGCGCGGCACGCCGTTGTGCAAAAACTCCATGTCGAGGTAGGCCACCGGCTCGTTGTTGAAGCGCACGTCCAGAAAGCCGGCGGCGGTGAAGTAGCCGATATCGGTCAGCTCCACTTCCATTTCCCGGCCCAACGCCAGCAGCTCATCCAGCTTATTGGGCTCAACGGCCAACGAAAACCGCTCCTGCGACTCCGACACGAAGATTTCCCAGGGCCGCAGCCCGGGGTATTTCAGCGGTACCTTTTCCAATTCGACTACCGCGCCTCCGCTGATGGTGGCCAGCTCACCGATGCTCGACGAGAGGCCGCCCGCGCCGTTGTCGGTGCTGCACTTGATCAGGCCGCGGCGGGTAGCCAGGATCAGGAAGTCCATGGCCAGCTTCTGGGTGATGGGGGAGCCAATCTGCACGGCGGTGGCCGGCGAGGTTTCGTCGAGCTCGATACTGGAGAAAGTAGCGCCGTGAATCCCGTCCTTGCCCACCCGGCCGCCGGCCATGATGATGCGGTCCTGGGCGTCGATGTGCTTTTCCCAGGAATCGAGTCCGGCCAGCTGCATGGGCAGCACGGCCCCGGTGCCGCAGTACACCAGCGGCTTGCCGGCGTACCGGTCATCAAAGACGATGGCGCCGTTTACCGTGGGCACGCCCGACTTGTTGCCGCCGTCCTCGATGCCCTTGCGCACGCCCTCGAAAATGCGGCGCGGATGGAGCTGGTTGCTGAGCAGCGTGCCGTCGAACTCGGGGTTGCCGAAGCAGAGCACGTTGGTGTTGAACAGGAGCCGCGCGCCCCCGATGCCGGTAGCCAGCGGGTCGCGGTTGTTGCCCAGAATGCCGGTAATGGCCCCACCGTAGGGGTCAATAGCCGAGGGCGAGTTGTGGGTTTCCACTTTCCAGACGAACAGCGAGTTGGGGTTGATGCGCACGGCCCCGGCGTTGTCGGAAAAGACCTTGATGAGCCAGTCGTTGCCGTTGGCCCGCAGCTGCCGGTCGACTTCGGCCGTGGCATCCTTGATGTAGGTCTTAAATAAGGAGTCAACCTCGAACGTCTCGCCGGTGTCGGCGTCGCGGTAGTGAATCAGGGCCGAAAACTCCTTGTGCTTGCAGTGCTCCGACCAGGTCTGGGCAATGATTTCCAGCTCGCAGTCGGTGGGGTCGGCGGGCAGTCCGGCGGCAGACCGCGCGGCCTGGATGCTGAGGTAGTGCGCGCGCACGGCCTGCATTTCGGCCAGGTTCAGGGCGTAGAGGTTGCGCTTGGAAAGCTGCACCAGCTCCTCGTCCGACAAGCCCGCCAGCGGCACCAGGGCCGTAACGGATTCGGCCCCGCCACCGGGCCGCGGGGTGTAGTCGCGGATATCGGTGATGGGGCCGGTTTCGAAGCGGTGGATGAGCGGGTTGCCGAGCAGCTCCTGGGCCAGGCGGCGCAGACTACTTTCGGGCAGGTCTTCTTCCAGAAAGTACAGCCGCTTGCTGAAGATGTGCTGGGTGTGGGTGTCGAGCGGCTCGTTGAGCAGGTCGCCGAGGGCGTTCTGGGCCGAAAGTCCCTCGTCGTCGGTGACTCCGGGCAGCTTGGCCACCAGAATGTAGCTGCGGTAGCGGGAATCGTGGCGGAACTCGTTGAGGGCTACTTCGTGCAGCACCGGGTCCTGGAGGCAGCAGGTGGCAAAGTCGCGCAGCTGCTCGCTGGTCAGGGGGTAGCGCACCGTGTAGAGGGCGGTGCTTTGCACCCGGCCCGTGCGCAGGCCCAGGTGGCGGTGGGCGGCTTCCGCTACGCGCTGGCCCTCGCCGTCGTGTTGGCCAGGCTGGAGCAGCAGCTGAATGGTATGTTGGGTACTTTCCAAAAGGAGGTTATCTATTTTTCGGATTCCCACGCGGCAATAGTGCCGTCGTGAGGAAGCGCAACCCAGGCAGGAAACGCCGAAAATGCCTTGCCGCGGGCCGTTTGCCGCTGCGGTAGGTTTAAGAAAACGCTTTGTCGGGCCGACTGCCCGGCTTTACCACCGGAATACCTGCCCGGCACAGCGGGCACTCATCGGGTGCGTAGGTAGCCGCCGTGACCGGCAGCAGGGCAAAGTTCGGAAAAGAAAGCGAGGCTTCCCCACCCGTGCGGTCAATTAAACTCGCCACGGCCAAAACTTTTGCCCCCAGCTCGGTCAGCAGCCGGGCTACCTCGTTGGTGCTCTTGCCGGTGGTCACCACGTCTTCGGCAATGACGATTTGCTGGCCTGGCTCGATGGTAAAGCCCCGCCGCAGGGTCATCTGCCCCGTATCGTCGCGCTCCGTGAAAATACCGGGCACGCCCAGCTGCCGGGCCAGCTCGTAGCCCATGACGACCCCGCCCATGGCCGGCCCCACTACCAGGTCGGGCATCAGGCCAGCTTCCCGAATCAGGGCGGCCAGCTGCCGGGCGGCGGGCTCGGCCAGGTCGGGACGGCGCAGAAACCGGGCGCACTGCACGTAGGTGTCGGAGTGCAGGCCCGACGACAGGCGAAAGTGCCCGCGCAGCAGCGCATCTTCTTGCTGGAGCTGCTGCTCCAGGGCGGCGGCGGCGGTTTGGATGGTTTCGGGGGAAGTCAAGGCAGCTACTCTACTATAATGTGTCGGGAAAGGAAAGCTCATCATGACCAGCGGCTTGCTACACCGCCACCGGCCGCAGCTCGTTGATCTGCTCAACCAGCTGCCGGGCCACGGCGCCGGCGTCGGCGGCCTGCCAGAGTACCCGGGACGTGTTGATGAGCAAGCCCGAGCCGTCGGCGCGCAGGCCCCCGCGCAGGGTCGCGGCCAGGTCGCCGCCCTGGGCGCCCACGCCGGGCACTAGAAACCACTGCTCGGGGCTCTGGGCGCGTAGGCGGGCCACAGCCTCGGCGTTGGTAGCACCCACCACCAGCCCAATGCCGCCGTGCTCCTCGTCGAGCTTGCGGGCCACTTGGGCGGCGCAGTCGGAGAGGTAGCCGCCGCGGGTCAGGGCCACATCCTGCAACGAATGGGCGGGCTTGTTGGAAGTCTTGGCCAGCACAAACACCAACTTACCGGGCCGGGCGAAGGGCACAATGGCGTCGTCGCCCATGTAGGGGTTCACCGTCACGCCGTCGGCCCCGATGATATCGTAGGCGAAGCGGGCGTAGTGGTCGGCGGTGTTGGCAATGTCGCCGAACTTGCCGTCCAGAATCACCGGAATGCTTTCCGGAATGCGCTGCACGGTGTCGCGCAGCAGCTGCACGCCGTTTTCCCGGCTCAGGAAAAACGCCAGGTTGGTCTTAAAGGCGGCGGCGTACTCGCTGGTCTGGTCGATAACCTCGGCCAGGCGCCGGGTTACCTGGGCGTCGTCGCCGATGGGGTCGAGACCCACGCAGAGCAGGGTGTGGGTGTGCGCAGTACGCTGAGTCAGCTTTTCCATAGTCGGGTGGGATATAAGGCGAAATTCCTTTGACGGGGGGTAAAACGGCGCGCTATTGATTTACGGGCACCAGATGGCCGCACTCGGCGGCCAGGCGGGCGGTGAGGCCGGGCTCCAGCCATTCGCCGCTGGCAATCTGGACGGCCCCGGCGCCGCAGCGCAGAAAGTCGGTGACGTGGGCGGCGGTAAACACGCCCCCGGTGCCGAAGATGGGCAGCGTGAGGCGCGCGTCGTGGGCCAGCTCCCAGACGCAGCGCAGGGCCACTGGGCGCAGGGCTTCGCCGGAAAGCCCGCCGGCCACGGGCGGGGCGGTGGCATCGTCGGGCAGGTGTAGGGCCTTGAGCAGGTTGGTGGCGGCCAGCGCGTCGGCCCCGCCTTCCTGGGCGCCCAGGGCCAAGCTGCGGATGTGCTCGGGCCAGGGCGGCAGCTTCACCACCAGTACCGCGGCGGGGCCCAGTTCGTTGCGCACGGCCTGGGTGGCTTCGCGCACGAAGCGGGCGGTGAGCTCCTCCCCTTTCGCCGTGTCGGGCTGGGCAATGTAGATTTCCACCCCCGCAATCTGGGTTCCGGCTTCCTTGCGCAGAAAGCGGGCAATTTTGCGGAAGCCCGGAATGCCCGGGGCCGTGATGCTGACCAGCACCGGCACGCCGTAGCGCAGCAGGTTGGGCAAGTGCTCCTGCACCAGGATTTCGGCATTTTCGGTGCGCATGTTGGTGGCGTTGAGCAGGGTTTGCTCGTTCACCTGCCAGATTCCTTCCTCGTACAGGCCGGGCCGGGGCTCCATGGTCACGGTCCGGGTGAAGATGGCGCCTAGCCGTTCGTAGCCGGCGCCTTCCAGCTGCCAGGCGGCCGCGGCCAGGCAAACGGGGTTTTGCAGCGTAAGACTTCCTAGTTGCATGATGTCGCGCGCTTGATAACACAAGTGCCCTCCAGAGCTGGCAAAAGCTTCTGCCAGCCTTGCAGCAGCCTCTTTTCTCACCGGAAACCTACCGCTTCCGTGGTCAGAAGAACCTTCGCCAGCTCAGGAGAGCAACTGAATATTGGTCCGATCCGACGGCTTCGCCGCCGGGAAAAGCAAAGCGCCCGGGGTGAGCCGGGCGCTTTGGGAGGTGGGTCGTTAGATTACGTTGTCCCGGTTGATGAGGAAGGGCACGCAGTCCCGGATGTCTTTCTGACCCAGGATAAACTGGGCCACCCGGGCCATGCCCACGCCGGCGCCGGAGTGCAGCTTCACTTCGTGCTCCTTATGGAAGTCGAGGTACCAGTTGAAGTCTTCCAGCTTCATACCCTGGCGCAGCAGGCCTTCCAGCATCGACGACTTCATGAGCTTCTCGCGCAGCTTGTCGGCGTCGAATTCGCGTTCCGCCGAGCCGGCCGACTCGCCAGCCAGGGGCAGCAGCAGGTCGGAGGAGTTGACCACGCGGGAGTCTTCGTCGTTGTTCTTCATGTTGAAGAACTTGATTTCCTCGGGGTAGTGGGTTACGAACATCGGGCCCATCAGCTCAGTCAGGCGGCCTTCGTGCTCGGCCACCAGGTCGTCGCCGAACTGCAGCTCGGGGAAGCCTTCGGTTTTGAGCAGCTCCACGGCGGCTTCGTAGGTCATGCGCTTGAAGGTCACGTTGGTCAGGTCGGCGGGGTTGCGGCCGAACAGCTCCAACTCCTTGGCGCAGTCCTGGGCTACTTGGCGCGAGGCCGAGGCCACGATGCCCGAGAGGTGGCCCAGCAGCTCGTCGAGGTCCCCGATGTGCTCGATTTCAAACAGGCTAAACTGCGCCAGGCGGCGGCCGTCGGCCTTCATTTCCTTGCGGAAGCTCTGGATTTCGCCGTACACCCGGCCGCCTTCGATGGCCTGGGTCAGCATTTCGATGTAGAGCTGGTTGGACTGGGGCAGAAACATCTTACGGCCGTCGTACCAGTCGATGGTGAACAGCGTGTCGGTGTTTTCGCAGGCGCCGGTTACGCCCACAATGTGGGGCATGTTGTGGATGGCCACGAAGCCTTCCGACTCCACGTACTTGCGGGCTCCGCGGAACATGGCGTCCCATACTTTGATAATGGCCATGCGCTTGGGGTCCGTGCTCAGGTTCACATTGCGGGTGGCGGCGGGAGCGGCGGCTACCATCTGCTGGGCGAGGGTGGTGGTGTCGTTCATGAGTTTACCAGGTATGAGGGTGAAGGTTGAGAAATGACGCGGAGACACGGTTGCCGGCGCCCAAACCGAACCGGCCGGGCATAAAAAAACCGCTTCGGAAACCGGAGCGGGGAACGGGGCAAAAACCGTAAAAAATAGAAAAACTAACGGGGGAAAAGACCTTCCGGTCTTCTCGCAGGACGTCGATATGTCGAGTCCCGCGCTTCATTAGTTATTGGGGGTGAGGTGAAGCACGTCGCAAAAGTACCAATCCTGCTGAGCATCCGGCCTAGGGCAAGGTTAAGTTTATGTTACCAAAATGTTACCACCCTTCTTTTCCGGCTTTACCCAGCTTGGTCCGGCTGGCCGGCTAATATTGAGCAATAGCACCCTGACCATCAACGCTATTCAATTTATTTCAATTTTTCACCCTCGATATTCACTCAGGTCGTACCTTTGTATAGTGCAGTTAGCTCCGCAGACACTCTCTATGTATAGTTTCTTACAAAACGTGCAGGATACTTAAATAAATGCTATATTCGTCTCACCAAGAAGTTTGCATATTCCGCAACTGCTTCTGCGTTTGATCCAGTAACCTCCCGCGCCCCCCTCCCACCTTATTGCTGCTCTTTTTCTTCCAAACCGACTTTTCACGCTTGCTCAGAACATAACATATTCATAATTGTCTTTCTGAAGTTCAATTATGGGTCCGGTTCTACTTTTGTACCCAGGCATTTCTTCGCCCCCAACCCTCTTCGGCCATGAAAAAAGTGTTACTCGGAATAGCGTTTGCCGGCCTGCTGATGGTAGCTCCCGCTGCCTACGCCCAGGAAAGTGCCCGGATTGAATACAGCGAGCAGGTGCCCTCCGAAGACCAAGGCCGGGATGCTCTCTACCGCCGCGCCCTCGACTGGACGGAAAACCACTTTGCCTACGGACCCAAAACCGACCTCAAGGCTGACGCCAGCGCCGGCACCGTACGCGTAGTAGGCACGGGCAAAGTGAAGCCCGTCACGCCCGCGGGCAAGGAAGTCGAGCAGGTTGTGCGCTTCACCTTCACCTTCCGCGCCACTGATTCCGGCTACGACTACAGCGTGGGCGCCTTCCAGTGGGTGCCCGACCCCAAGAAGCCCGCGGAGCTCGTACCCCTGGCCGATTACCTCACCCAGCTGGGCGCCGAAAAAGCCAGTGCCCGCACCTTCAACGAGCGGCGCGTGGCGGCCCAGGCCAACGCCCTGGCCAGTGAGGCGGCCATGAGCTTCCGCTCCTACATGAACAGCATTCCAGCCGGAGCCGAGGGCACCGTTGGGCTACCTGCCTCGGACAAGGACTAACTCCCGCCTCACTAAAAAAAGGTCGTTCTGCCCCCGCGGAACGACCTTTTTTTGGTTTGGGCTGCCCCCAAGTCGATGACTACCGGACCGCTGGGATGCCCGCCCTGACTGCCTGGGCAAGCCGGGCCGGTTTGGGTGGGGTTGCTGACTCTGGTCAGCAAGCCGGCGGGACTGGCGGCTCCGGGCGGACTATGGCGGCGAGCCCGGCTGGGCTAAAAACGCCGAAAGCCGCGTTGCAGCGCGGCTTTCCTGTTATTACTCACTTTGTGACAGTCTTTTACTCACTTCTAAATATACGCTTCTGCCGCGAATACCTTTACTATAAAGTTCATATAATCTGATATTAATGTCAAGATGTGGCTCTACGCAACGCAAACCGCCCCGGCTGCTTCGTAGGCAACCGGGGCGGCTGATTTTTAGCGCTTAAGCCAGCGGGCTTAGTTGGTTGGGCCCGTATCGACGCGGGACTCAATCGTGCTCTGCACCGTCGACGACACGGCCGACAGCAGGTTGTAGCCGGTGGCGGCCTCAATGGCGTCCACGGTGGTGCGGTAAGCGGCCCAGTCGGTGTTCACGGTCTGGGTATTGGGCGTGTTGATGGCAATAACGCGGGTGGAAGTCGTGACGCGGGCAGCGTCGCCGGTACCATTAGGCAGCACCACTACTACTTTCCAGCAGTTGCTGGGCACCGTGATTTTACCGCTGGCAATGGTAGTCGTGTAGCCATTCAGGCCGGTGCCGCCGGTGCCGTAGCTGCCGCAGATGATGTAAAGCTCATTGCCGGCATCGACGAGGGTGCGGCAGTAGTTTTCGAGGCCGGCCCAGGTGCGCTGGTTGTTGTTGGCAGCTTGGGGCATCATGTTCGTCATCAGGAACGTGGCCGAGTTGTCAGCCACCGAGCCGGTCCGGTCGGCGGAAGGGCAGTTGTGGCCCCGGTCGAAGCCCGAGCCGGTGTAGCTGCTGCTGGTGGCGCGGAACCAGCCGGTGGGCAGCGTAGCGTCGGAAGAGAAGTTGTCCTGCCGGGGCGTGGTGCCCAGCCAGGCGCTGCTCAGGTGCCAGCTCACCCAGTTCGGAATACCCCGGTCGCGGTGGTAGGATGCCGAATACTGGGTCTTGGAAAGCAGGTAGTTGGTGTAGTTGGCCGCGTCGGTGGTTGCTCCGCTCGGATTTCCCAGAGCAATGTTGCTGTCCCGGGTGGCGGTGGCGTCGGCGGTTTGCGCCACGACGTCCGGGCCGGGAGTCACATTTTCATCTTTGGCGCAGGATACGGCCAGGGAGCCGACCAAGCAGAAACTAAGTACGCGGTAAAGGGTACGCTTCATACAAAGGGGAATTTTGGTGAGAAAAGAGTGAGAGAAGGGTAAGCGGAGCGGTGCTGAAAAGCCCGGCGGAAACAGCTGCAAAGGTGGTACTCTGGTCAGACAAGCCTGTTACCGGAGTATTATCATTTGATGGCATTTTCCAAAGAACCTTTCGACCCTGACAAGGTTGAAAGAAAAGCTGGTATTAATAATATAATATTATGGCATTTATAGAAGCCCAACAGTGGCTATTCATCCCGGTTTCACCCAGTTCTGCCCAAGCCGGCCGAAGGCTGCCCACCGCGGGAAAAGTTGCACTTTCGACCCGCAGGTCACCGGGGCGCTATTGTACTGCGCCGGTATGCTGCCTGCCTCTCTCGCACCTGATTACTAGCCTGAGCTACGACACGCAAAAAAACCCCACCAAACTGGTGGGGTCTTTCGCTTCTACTGCACTCTGTTTTCTTTTAAACCCGACTTAATGCCCCGTCACAACCAAGCGCTGGGACGACAAATGGCGGCCGGTGGCATCGGTCAGCACGAGCAGGTAGAGGCCGGCGCGCAGGTTGCCGGTGCCCACCTGCAGCAGCTGGCCGGCGGCGGGCAGACTGTTTACTTGCTCTCCGTTCACCCCGTACAGGCGCACGGTCGTGCCCTTGGGCTGCTCCTGCAGCAGACGTACCCGCACTAGGTCGGAGGTAGTGGCCGGGTTCGGATATACCTGCATCTTCGAAGGCGAGTCGTTTCTGGGGCTGACGGCCACCACGGGGGAGAAGGACTCTTTGCCGTCGAAATCAACCTGCCGCAGGCGGTAGTACAGCACTGGGGCCAACTGCATGCCCGCCTCAGTGTCCTGGAACAGGTAGTTGTGCTGCTGGTTGCTGGTGCCCTGGGCGGCTACCTGACCAATGGTGCGGAAGGTGCCATCAGCTGCCGTGGACCGCTCCACCACGAAATGGCTGCTGTTTCTTTCCGAAGCCGTGGTCCAGGTCAGGTTCACCACCGACCCAAAGGCCCGGGCCTGGAAGCTCAGCAGCTCCACGGGCAGCGGGCCGGGGGCCGTAATAGTGGTCGGGAAGCCCGTGGGCCGGTCTTCGGCAAAGGCGTAATACACCCGGGTGCGGTCCAGCAGGCTCAACGTGTTATCGACTTCCAGCTCCACCCGGCTAAAGTTCTGCGTGGTCAGGAAGGACAGCTCCACCCGGCCATCGGCCAGCAGGCCCTGGCTGATCAGGTTGGCGCCACTGGCCGTTTCGAGCAGCTGGTTGCCGTCTGGGCCGCCGTAGGTTTTGATGCGCAGGCCGCCCAGCAGCTGGGTGTTGAGCAGGCCGGTACCCTGGTTCAGGACCACGCCGGCCGTATTGCCGGCCAGGCCGGAGCCGTTCAAGCTTAGCCGCAGCGCCGTCGAGGTAATGCCGCCCAGCAGCCCGGTGCGAATTTCGGCGTAGTCGTTGGCGCCGGTGTTGGCATTGGCGGCCCGCTCGGGGTTTTCCACGTTGGCGCACAGCAGGCACAGCAGACCGTTGGAATACACTTCGTATTTGTCGCTGGCTGCCGTGAAGTTGGACAGCACCGGCGTTTCGTCGATAAACACCCGGGGCTCTAGCCCAAAGCCATAGTACACGCTCAGGTTGTCGAGCACGCTCAGCAGGCTGGTGCGGGTAATTTCCACCGTGTCGTACTCTTTAGTCGTGGCAAAGCTCACCTGCTGCTGACCGCCGGGCAGCACATTTAGCCGTAGCAGCGCCCCCCCGGTAGCCGACTCCTGCGCCACCCCGTTCTTATAGGTCGTGACGCGGATGCCCTCCAAGGCGCTAACGTCGAGCAGGCTCTGGCTGCCCACCACGAAGCCCGCGAAGTAGCCCGCCGGGGCGAGCGCCTCCAGACGAGTGCGCAGCGTGGTCGGGCAGCTCAGGTTGGCCATCGTCCCGAACGTGGCGTGGTTGGTCAACGACAGGTCGGTGGCCCATTCCGGGTGGTCGACTTCGTTGTTGACGCACACCGTAACCCCGTTTTTGATGACGGACGTACTGTAGTCGGTGCCGCTGACGGGCGTGGCGAAGCGCGTTACCAAGCCCTTGGCGGTGGTGTTGCGGTTCGAGTCGATGGCGTAGGCGTAGTGCACGTCGAGCTTGTAGCCCAGCGTGGCCAGGGAAGAAGTCACGATTTCAACCTGGTCGAAGGGCTTGTCGGTCACGAACTCCAGCCGTACCCGCTCCCCGTTGCCTTCCAGAATCGTGTTGGCCAGCGTGGCACTAACCAGCATCTGCTGCTGGAACTGGGAGCTGGAGCCCACCTTCAGGTAGGTTCGCACGGCAATGCTGCCCGCCAGGTTCAGACCCAGCAGATTCAGCACGGCGCCGTGGCGGCTCACCACGACGCCCGCCCGATAGTAGGCGGGGGCCTGCTGGGCCAGATCCATGCGCAGGCCAATGCTGCTTGAGCCCAGCAGCAGTAGCGGGGCGTCGATGGTGGCGGCCGTTTCCAGGCTGGCGTCGGTGGCCAGCTCCGGATTCTGCACCGAGCCGTAGCACTTGGTGGTAAACAGCTCCGTGATGCAGGTCTGAATCACTTTGCTGGCATTGGGCGCGCCCGTGTTGGAATAAATGGGGGCACTAGTGGCCTGGGCCAGCTGAATGCTGAAGCCCCAGAATGCCAGCAGCAAAATGGAGCGAATGGCGCGAGAGTAAAGAATGGGTCTCATACTGTAAGAGGTTAAGCCGGCGCACGCACGACGGAATAACCCGGACTATGCAAGCCGCCGGCCATCCCTAAAATGGATTTACACACCTCTACCAATCAGCCACTTACCCCCAGCCGCCGCTTTCAACATCTCCCTAACCGGGATTTATATTCCTATTCTGGGAATCGTTGAAATTTCCGCTGCGGACGGTGAAGCCTACTTGTTGTGCCCTGCCGCTTTGATAGAATTCTGCTTTGAACCGCTTTAAACACGGTTTTTTCGGCTTTCTCATTTTTAGACAACCTTCCCCGTAAAAAGCTATCTAGGGCCCGCCCGAGAAGTAGGATTAGCGGAAGAATTGCCAGAAAAAAATTTTGGCTGAAGCAAACCGGGAGAACAGGTAAGCAGCCTTGATTTAGCTTTCTTCAGTTCCACCAAGTCTGGGTCTCCCGAAACGGGCCAAGCCGGATAAATCATTTCAGCCAAGCCACTCACTTCTACTCACTCCACCAATTTCGCGCTTGTGTGTTGTACTAAATCAATTTAGCTTGATTTTGTATAAACATTATAGCAAACAACTGCATTTCAGCTTGTTAAACAATGTTCGACAATATTTTACCGTCCCATTCTGGGACAAAAAATCCCGATTTGGGAATTTTTGGCAAACCCCGTATTTAGGTCTATACTCGCACTTCGGGTGGTTTTTGCCTTCCTGAAAAAGCCAGAATCCGCCGGAGAAGAATATAATCCGTCTGTATCAGCAACCCTTCCCGCTCTGCAACGGATTATACTGTTCAGCGCACCTGTTTTCATCTTTAGTTGCTCATGCCGGACTCTACCTCCTTTCTTATATTTATCGTTGAAGATAACGCCTGGTACGGAGAGCTGCTCGAGTACCGCCTGTCCCAGAATCCGGACTACGCGGTTCGGCGCTTCACGACGGCCAAGGCCTGCCTCGATAACCTGACCGACAAACCCCACCTTATCACGCTCGACTACACCCTGCCCGACGGCAAGGGCGACGAGGTGCTGAAGGCCATCAAAGACAAGCTGCCGGAAGTGGCGGTTATCGTCATTTCCGGCCAGGAAGACGTGCGCACGGCCATTGCTCTGCTGCGGCAGGGCGCTTACGACTACCTGGTAAAAGACGAGGAAACTGCCGACCGCCTCTGGAATGCCGCCGGCAACGTGCACCAGCAGCTGCTCTTACGGCGGGAAAACCGGCGGCTGCGGCAACAGATCGGGCAGAAATACGACCTGCAGCAGCCCATCCTGGGCGAGAGTCCCCAGATTCAGCAGCTTTCCACCCTGATCGACAAGGCCGCCCGCGCCAACATCTCGGTGTCCATCAGCGGGGAAACAGGCACCGGCAAGGAGCTGGTAGCCAAAGCCATCCACTTCCGCTCCGACCGCCGCGACGGTCCGTTCGTGGCCGTCAACGTGGCGGCCATCCCGCGGGAGCTGCTGGAAAGTGAGCTGTTCGGCCACGAAAAAGGAGCCTTCACCGGGGCCGTCAGCCGGCGGGTGGGCCGGTTCGAAGAAGCCAACAAGGGTACCCTGTTTCTGGATGAAATTGCCGAGCTTGACCTGAGCCTGCAGGCCAAACTACTACGGGTGCTTCAGGAGCGCGAAGTAAGCCGGATCGGCAGCAACACGGCCATCCCGTTCGACGCCCGCCTGATGGTGGCAACCCACCGCAACCTGCTGCTGGAAGTGCAGGAAGGCCGCTTCCGGGAAGATCTGTACTACCGCCTGCTGGGGCTGCCCATTACTCTGCCGCCCCTGCGCGAGCGGGGCCACGACGTGCTGCTGCTGGCCAACACGTTTCTGCACGACTTCTGCCACGGCAACAGCATGGTGGTCTGCAAAATCTCGGATGCGGCCCAGCAGCTGCTGCTTCAGTACCACTTTCCTGGCAACGTGCGCGAGTTAAAGGCCGTGATGGAGCTGGCGGCCGTGCTGGCCGAGGGCGACCAGATTCAGCCCCAGGATTTGTCGTTGCGCGGTAATTCGCAGGGGGGCCTCGGCCTGGCCGAAACCCTGGCCGGCGACGACTCCCTCAAGGCCCAGACCGCCGCCATCATCCAGCGCTACCTCGATGCCTACAAGGGCAACATCGTGCAGGTGGCGGCCAAGCTCCAGATTGGGAAATCGACCATCTACCGGATGCTTCAGAACAACGAAATCCGCATCAACTGATTTGCTCCCCAGCCCGGCAGTATGACTACCATTGGCTATCGACATCTGCAGCGGCAACTCCGGCAGGCCCGCCGCGCGCAGGCCGCAGCCCAGCTGGAGTTGCAGACCCTGCAAGAGCAGATAGCCCGGCAGCGGGCCGCCGCCGCCGACCAGGCGTCGGCGCTGCTGCAAACCATGCCCACGGCCCTGCTGGCGGCCAACCAGCTCGGACAGGTGACGCTGATCAACCAACGCCTGTGCACCCTGCTGGGTTTGCCCGGCGCCCCGGCCACTTACCTGGGCCAGTCTTGGGCGGCCGTGCTAACCCAGGGCACTATCCGTTTCCGCGACGAGCCGGCTGCCCGGGCCCGGACCGAAGCGCTGGTAGCGGCTGGGCAGCGCGTGCGGGGCGAGTTGTACGAGCTAGACAACGGCACCGTGCTCCAACAGGAATACCTGCCTGTGGGGCAGGAAGGCCAAACCGTGCTACACCTGTGGAGCTACGAGGACGTCACCCAGCAGCAGCAGCAGCAGGGGCACATCCACGAATTGTCGCGCCTGACGGAGCTGAACCCCAACCCGGTGATGCGCTGCGACCGGCACGTGCAGGTGTTTTACGCCAACCCCGCCGGCCGGCGCCTGCTCAACTTGCTGGCTCAAACCCACGAGCGGGAAAGCCGGGAGTTTCTGGGGCACGAAATCCGGTTGGCCCTGGAAGAAAGGCAAACCCGCCGCAGTGAGCGGCACCTCGACGGCAGCTTCTACCTCTGGACCGTGGTACCGTCGGTGCCCGACGACCAGTGCACGATTTACCTGACCGACATCACGGCCCGGCGGCGGGTGGAAGTGGAGCTCCGGCGTCAGCAGCTCTTCACCCAGCGCATCAACGACACGGTGCCCACGCTGGTCTTCGTCTTCGACCTGGAAACGCTGAGCATTTCGCACTGCAACAACCAGTGCCAGGCCCTGCTGGGCTATTCCGAAGCCGAGGTTATTGCGGCCGGCGCCCAGATTTTGCCCCGCATTATGACCGCCGCCGACTGGCAGCTGTGGCAAAGTCAGATTCCGCGCCTCAAGGCCATGCCCGACGGCCAGACTCACATTTCGGAGTACAAGGCCCGGCACCGGGACGGCTCCTGGCGGTGGCTGCACATCAAAAGCACGCCCTTCACCCGGCGGGCCAACGGCATGGTACAGCAGCTGGTGGTGGTGGGCGAAGACGTGACCAACCGGCGCGTTATTGAGGAAGAGCTGCGCCAGAGCCGCCTGTTCGTGGAGCGCGTGGCCAACACGGTACCCAACCTAATTTATATCTACGACATTCAGCAGCACCGCAACGTGTACTGCAACCGCTACATCGAAACCGTGCTGGGCTACTCCGCCGCCGAGCTGCAGGCCATGGGGCAGTCGATGCTGACGCTGCTCATGCCCGAGCACGAGTCCAGCCGCCTGCGGGAGCACTTCGTGCAGGTGGGCCAGCTGGCCGACGGCCAGACGGCTGATATTGAGTACCACCTCTACCACCGCAACGGCTCGGTGCGCTGGCTGCGGGTGAGCCACACGCCTTTCGAGCGGGATGCCGCCGGGCAGGTGCGGCTGGTGGTGGGTGCGGCCGAGGATATTACCAACTGGAAGCTAGCCGAAGAGCAGCGGCGTTCGGCCAACCGGCGCCTGTCGGAGCAGAACCGCCTGTTTCGCCAGGTTATCGACGCCACGCCCCACCTGATTTACCTCAAAGACCGCAACGGCCGCTACCTGCTGGCCAACCAGGCTACGGCCGAGCTTTACGGCCTGAGCGTGGAGCAGGTGCTCCAGACCCCGCCGGAGCAGCTGCCCGCCTCCGCAGCCGACATGAGCAGCTACATCGAGGCCGACCAGCGCGTTATCGATACCCGCCAGGAAATTGCGGCCGAGAAAACCTATACCCGTCCCAATGGCGAGGTGGTCTGGTTTTACAGCGTGAAGCGCCCCTTCGTGCTGGCCGACGGCACCGTGCAGGTGCTGGGTATCGACAGCAACATCACCGAGCTCAAGGGCACCCAGCTGGCGTTGCGCGGGGCCAAGGACGCGGCCGAGGAAAATGCCCGGGTGAAGCAGGACTTTCTGGCCAACATGAGCCACGAAATCCGCACGCCCATGAACGGGATTCTGGGCCTGGCCGGGCTGCTGTCCAAAACCCCGCTCGATGAGCAGCAGGGCCAGTACCTGAGCCACATCCGGCACTCGGCCGAGCAGCTGCTGGTGGTCATCAACGATATTCTGGCCATGACCCAGATCAGCGCCGGCAAGCTGCGGCTCGAAAACACGCCTTTCGAGCTGCGGGAGGTGTTGCGGGCCTGCCACCAATTGCTGCTGCCCCGGGCCGCCGAGAAGGGCATTGGCCTGGAGCTGGAGCTGCCCCTGCCCTCCCAGGCCACCACCGTGCTCGGCGACCCGTACCGCCTGCGCCAGGTGCTGCTCAACCTACTCAGCAACGCCGTCAAGTTTACCGAGCACGGCACCGTGCGCCTGAGCTGCCAGCGCCTGACCGAGTCCGACGAAAAACCCATCTTCCACTTCACCGTCAGCGACACCGGCATTGGCATTCCGGCCCACCAGCTGGGGCGCATCTTCGAATCCTTCACCCAGGCGTCGGCCAGCACGGCCCGCGAATACGGCGGTTCGGGCCTAGGGCTAAGCATTTCTCACGAACTGGTTCAGCTGCTGGGCGGCGAAATCGTGGTGGAAAGCCAACCGGGCGTGGGCACCTCGTTCCAGTTTGATTTGCCCTTCGGCCCGGCCGAAACAACCGAAATTCCGGTGGTGGCCCGCGAAACCGCGCCCAACTACCGCAGCCTGGGTGCCCGGCGGGCCTTGCTGGCCGAAGACAACGCCGTAAACCAGTTTCTGGTCAAAACCCTGCTCAACAGCTGGGGCTTCCACGTCGATACGGCCACCACCGGTCCGGAGGCCCTCAACTGCTTCCGCCAGAATCCCTACGACGTGGTGCTGATGGACATTCAGATGCCGGGCATGGACGGAGTGGAGGCCACTCAGCAGCTGCGCCAGCACCCCGACGCCCAGCGCGCGGCCACGCCCGTGCTGGCCCTCACGGCCCACGCCATGCGCGGAGAAGCCCAGCGCTACCTAGCCGCGGGCTTCAACGCCTATCTGTCGAAGCCGTTTCGGGAGGAAGAGCTGTTCCGGGTTATTTCTGACCTGCTCCACGGCCGCCCCTTCGTGGCGCCAGTCCCTGCCACGCCCCCCACGGCGGCGCCGCCCGCGGCGCCGACTGCTCCGCTCTATGACCTGAGCGGCCTGCGGCGACTGGCCCACGGCAACGAGGCTTTCGTCGGCCGGCTGGTGCAGCTCTTTATCCAGACCACGCCGCCCATTGTGCGGGAGCTGGAACAGCACCTGGCCGCCCAGGCCTGGCCCAAGCTGGCTTCCGTGGCCCACCACCTGAAAAGCTCCCTCGACGGCATGCACATCCGGGCCCTGCACGGCATTATCCGGGAGCTGGAGGCCTGCTCGGCCACTTCCGACCCGGTTCTGCTCACCCGGCAGGTGGCGCAGGTGCGCCAGATAACCGAGCAGGTCATTGCCGAGCTGCAGCGGGAATTCGAAACCTAGGGCGGCCGTGCGGCGGTTATTGCAGTACTTCGGGCCCCCAAAGCTCCCGCCACTTTTTTCTTTCGCCCCGCTATGTCCGCTGCCGTATTCAATGTTGAGGTACTTGTCATCGGGGCCGGGCAGGCAGGGCTGGCGGCCGCCTACTACCTGCAGCAGCACGGCACCGACTTCGTGGTTCTGGATGAGCGCGCCGCCGTGGGTGACGTCTGGGCCGGGCGCTTCGACGCGCTGACGCTGTTTTCGCCGGCCTGGGCCAGCGGACTGCCGGGTCGGGCCTGGGCGGGCGCCGCGGGGCGCTACCCCACCAAGGACGAGGCGGCCGAGTACCTGCGCTCCTACGCCGCCCATTTTCGATTCCCCATTCACCACCAGCAGCGCGTGGTGCGCGTGGCGCCGCGGCCCGCGGGTGGCTACGAAGTGGCAACGGCGGCGGGGCGGCACTACCAGGCCCGGGCCGTTATTGTGTGCACCGGGGCCTACGACGCGCCCCGCCAGCCGGCTTTTGCCGACCAGCTCGCGCCAGCCGTTACCCAGCTGCACAGCCAGGACTACCAACGGCCCGAACAACTGCCGGGCCGCGGGGCGGTGGCCGTGGTGGGCAGCGGCAACTCCGCCCTGCAGATTGCCGCCGACCTGGCCGCCACCGGCCGGCCCGTGTACGCCGCCTACGACGAGCAGACCCCAGCTTTACCCAACAACCAGGCTATGTGGCTTTTGCTGACGGCCACCGGTCTGCCGCGCATTTCCCGCCATACCGCCCTGGGCCGCCGCCTGCAGCAGCGCCCCGACCCGGTCGTGAGCAGCGACCTGCGCCGGCTGCGCCGCTTTGCTAACGTGACGTTTATTGGCCGGGCGCTGGGCGTGGAGGCCGACGGCACCCGGCTGCGCGGGCAGCAGGCCGACACGCCCGCGCTGGAAGGTGTAGTCTGGGCCACTGGCTTCGGTCCGGGCTTCGACTGGCTGCAGGTACCGGTGCTGGACGCCCAGGGGGAGCCCCGGCACCACCGCGGCCTTAGCGTGGCGCCCGGCCTGGCCTTTCTGGGGCTGCCGTGGCTGAACAGCCGCAGCTCGGCCCTGATGGGCGGCGTGGGGCGTGATGCCCGCTACGTAGTGGAGCACCTACTGAAAACAACATAATTATGCTGAAACCCATCCGTAGTTTTTCCGGTTGATAAGCATGTAGTCAGTGACCTAGTCTACTTCGCAATCCGCAGAGTTTGCTGCATTGATTTTCTTTTGTCTCTAATTCCTTCGTCATGTCTTTCCTCATCTTCCTGGGCTTTACCGTGGCTACTGCCCTGCTTGTGCTGAACACGTTCGACAACGCCAAAAAAGCCCTGCAGCCCGCACCCGTTCGGGTCCGCAACAACCGCTAACGGCCCACAACGCCAAAAAAAGAGACGCCCCAGCTTGGGGCGTCTCTTTTTTTAACTCATGCCCCCGTCCCGAAATGCAAAAAGCAGCCCGGAGGCTGCTTTTTCAGGCTCAAAAGCTCTCAGCTTAGTGAATCACGAGTTTGCGCATCTCGCTGGCGTTTTCACCTTCCAGCTTCACGTAGTACAGACCGCTGGCGAACTTGGTTAAGTCCAACGTCTTGGGGCCGTTCAGCTCCGTTATGGTTTCGCGGTAGATGACCGTGCCGATAACGTTGAGAATGCGCAGTTCCAGCCGGCGGCTTTCGAAGCCGTTGATGGCAATGTGCACGATGCCGTTGCTGGGATTAGGGTACACCAGAAACGACTTTTCATCGGCGGGGCGACCCGTGGCGCGGGGCGCGGCCACCTGCGCGGAAGCCGCCGAAAGCGTGGTTGATATTGCCCCCAGACAGCAGAAGGCGAGTAAAAGAAAAAGGCGTAGGCGTTTCATCATAGCGTACTGTAGCGTGAGGTAGTGCGCGGGTCGAATAAGTTGCTTAACGGCAGGCACTCAATTAGGTTTGCAAAGATAATAGGTAATATTAAGCAGAGTTATAAAATATAACTAGTCCCTTTTAAATACGCTATTTACTCCCTTGTACTCACTCGTTTACCACCCTGAATAAGTTGGACGTTCTCATTATCGGCGGGGGATTAGGCGGGCTCACGGCGGCCCTGGATCTGCGCCAGCGCGGCTATTCCGTGGCGCTGGTAGAACGTAAGCGCTACCCCTTCCACAAAGTGTGCGGCGAATACGTCTCGAACGAGGTGCTGCCCTACCTGCGCCGGCTCGGCGCCGACCCGGCCGCGCTGGCCCCGGCGGCCATTTCCCGGTTTCAACTCAGCTCCCCGACCGGCCGCGTCCTGCACGCCCCCCTGGACTTGGGCGGCTTCGGCGTAAGCCGCTACTCGCTCGACTACTTTCTCTACCAGCAGGCCAGCGCCCGGGGCGTGCAGTTTGAGCAGCAGGCCACCGTGACGGACGTTGCCTTCGATGCTGCGGCCGACCAGCACCACGTGACGCTGGCCGACGGCCGCACCCTGACGGCCCGCACGGTGCTGGGCGCCTACGGCAAGCGCGCCAACCTCGACCGGCAGCTCCAGCGCGACTTTTTCCAGCGCCGCTCCCCTTACCTGGGCGTCAAGTACCACCTGCGCCTCGACTTTCCGCGCGACCTGATTGCGCTCCACAATTTTGCCGACGGCTACGCGGGTATTTCGGCCATCGAAGACGGTAAGTACTGCTTTTGCTACCTCACCACCCGGCAAAACCTCAAAACCCACGGCTCGATTCCGGCCCTGGAAGCGCAGGTGCTGGCCCGCAATCCGCACCTGCGCCGCATCCTGCACGAGGCCGAATTCCTGTATTCTCAGCCCGAGGTCATCAACGAAATTTCCTTTGCCCCCAAGAGCTGCGTGGAAAACCACGTGCTCATGTGCGGCGACGCGGCCGGGCTAATTACCCCACTCTGCGGCAACGGTATGGCCATGGCCATGCACGGGGCCGAAATTGCCAGCCGCCACTTGCACGACTTTCTGCAGAGCCACACCACCCGCCCCGCGCTGGAAGCGGCGTACCGCCGGGAGTGGCAGCACGCGTTTGGGGCGCGCCTGCGGGTGGGTCGAGCCGTGCAGGGGCTGTTTGGGCGCCCTATTCTGAGCGAAGCCGCCGTGGGCAGCCTGCGCCTGGCCCCGCCCCTGGTGCGCGGCCTGATGCGCCTCACCCACGGCCAAGCGTTTTAACCCTGATTTTGTACGGCAACTCAGCAAGCCGGAGCGCCCGCAATTGCGTATACTGCGGGCAATGACCAGCTACCTCTGTGCCATCGGCACTGCTACTCCCCCCCACCGTATCGCCCAGCCTCAGATTGCCAGCTTCATGGCCGAGGCGCTGCAATTCGACGAAGCCAACACCCGCAAGCTCCGGGCTCTGTACCGCGTCACCGGCATCGGGCACCGCCACTCGGTGCTGCCCGACTACGGCCGCGCCAACGGGGACTACACGTTTTTTCCCAATACGCCTGGGCTGGAGCCGTTTCCCAGCGTGGGGCAGCGCATGGGCGTGTATCGCCAACAGGCCCTGCCTTTGTCGGTGGCGGCGGCCCAGGACTGCCTGCGGCAGGTGCCCGAAGTGGCCCTGTCCACCATCACCCACCTGGTCACGGTCAGTTGCACGGGCATGTACGCCCCCGGCCTCGACATTGAGCTGGTGCAGGCCCTGGGCCTCTCGCCGAACATCCGCCGCACCTGCGTCAACTTCATGGGCTGCTACGCGGCTTTCAACGCCCTGAAGCTGGCCGAGGCCTTTTGCCAGGCCGACGCCCAGGCCCGGGTGCTAATTGTGTGCACCGAGCTGTGCACGATTCACTTCCAGAAAAATCCCGAAGACGACCACCTGGTTTCCAACGCCTTATTCGGCGACGGCTCGGCGGCAGCGCTGGTGCAGGCCGCGCCCGCCCAGCAGGGCCCGAGCCTGGCCCTGACGGCTTTCCACTGCGCCCTCGAGCCCGACGGCCACGCCGACATGGCCTGGCACATCAACGACTTCGGCTTCGAAATGACGCTTTCCTCCTACGTGCCCCGCATGATTCAGAAGGGTATCCGCAAGCTCACCGAGGACTTGTTGCAGAAGCTGCCGGTAAAGCTGCGCGACATTCACTCGTTTGCCATTCACCCCGGGGGCCGCAAGATTCTGGAAACCATCGAGCAGGAGCTGGGCATGAGTACCGACGACAACCGCTTTGCCTACCGGGTGCTGCGCGACTACGGCAACATGTCGTCGGCCACGGTGCTGTTTGTGCTGCGCGAACTGCTGGGTTCGCTCACGGCTGCCGACGCGGGGGCGCCGGTGCTGAGCTTTGCCTTCGGGCCGGGCCTGACGCTGGAAGCCATGCTCTTACAAGTGCAGTATGCCTGATTTCTCCGTCCGGGCCCGGGAAGAGGAGCTGATGGACGACCTGACGCTGGCCTCCGACGAGCTGCGCCGCAACCTCGACGAGCTCGAAACCATCAACACCTGGCTGGGCGGCTACCAGGTGGTGCTCAACGCCCTGGCGCGCCTGCGCTCCGGCTTCCCGGCGGGCCGCCCCCTGCGCCTGGCCGACCTGGGCAGCGGGGGCGGCGACACGCTGCGCCACATTGCCCGCTGGGCCCGCCACCGCCGCCTCCCCGTGGAGCTGGTGGGCATCGATGCCAACGCCTTCATGCTCCGCTACGCCGCCGACAAGGCCCGCTCGTTTCCCGAAATCAGCTTCCGGCAGCTCGACATTTTCTCCCCCGAATTCCGCCAGCAGCCCTTCGACATCGTTACCTGCAGCCTGTTCTGCCACCATTTCCCGACTGATGACTTGGTGAGTCTGCTGGGCCAGCTGCGGGAGCAGGCCCAGGTGGGCGTCGTCATCAACGATTTGCACCGGCATCCGCTGGCCTACTACAGCATCAAGTGGCTCACCCGCCTGTTTCGCGGTTCCTACCTCGTGCAACACGATGCGCCGCTGTCGGTGGCCCGGGCGTTTACCCGCCGCGACTGGGTTGAAATCCTGGCCCGGACCGGCATCGAGAACTACGAGCTGCGCTGGCAGTGGGCCTTCCGCTGGCAGGTTATCTTCTAGCGGGGGGCTAGAAATAAATGTTCTGGGCCAGCCGGAACGTGTTGGCGTGGGCTTCCACAATGTCAACCAGCCGCTCGGAGTAGCCCCCGCCCATGCACACGACCACCGGCACGGCGTGGCGGTGGCAGAGGCGCAGCACGAACTCGTCGCGCTGCCGGCAGCCTTCGCGCGTGAGCCCCAGGTGCCCGAGCTTGTCGGTAGCCAGCACATCGACGCCGGCCAGGTAAAAGATGAAGTCGGGCTGCACCTGCTCCAGCAGCGGCGGCAGCGTCGCGCCCAGCAGCCCCAGGTACGTCGCGTCGTCGGTGCCGTCGGCCAGGGGCAGGTCCAGGTCCGACTCTTCCTTGCGCAGCGGATAGTTGCGGGCCCCGTGCATGCTGAAGGTGAACACCCGGGGCTCGTCGCGGAAAATACTGGCCGTGCCGTTGCCCTGGTGCACGTCGAGGTCCACGATGAGAATGCGCCGCACGGTCGGCTCCTGGGCCAGCAGGTAATGGGCTGCCACAGCCTGGTCGTTGAGCAGACAAAACCCCTCACCCCGGTCGGCAAAGGCGTGGTGGGTGCCGCCGGCCACGTTGAGCGCAATGCCGTGCCGCAATGCCCGGCGGGCACCCTCCACCGTGCCGTCCAGTATCGTCACTTCCCGCTCGATAAGCTGGGCCGACCACGGAAAGCCCGTGGCCCGCTCCTCGGCCCGGGTGAGCTGCCCACTCACCAGCCGCGCGTAGTAGTCGGGGCGGTGGGTGCGCAGGATATCGGCAGCGGGCAGCGGGGTGGGTTGAAACAGGTTGGCTTCGCTGATGGTGCCTTCGCGCAGCAGCTGCTCGGGCAGCAGCTCGTACTTGAGCATTGGAAAGCGGTGGCCGGCGGGCAGCGGGTGGGCGTAGAGCGGGGCCCAGGCAATGGAAAGCATAGGCTACCTGTACGGCGTAAACGCAACAGCAGCTGCCTCCGGGCGGGGGCAGCTGCTGCTGATTTTGGGGTTGATGTGGGACATACTGGGCTCGAACCAGTGACCCCTACCTTGTCGAGGTAGTGCTCTGAACCAACTGAGCTAATATCCCATCAAGTCCTTCTGGCGACGGCCGGAAGGCGCCAAAGGTACGAGCCAGGCCGAAATATCCGACTCGCGGCCGTAAGTTTTTTTCTGCTGGTTCGGCTCCGCGCGCAACTTTCTGCCCGGGGCAAAGTATAGCGCCTTACCAATGCATGCTTCCGCTCTCGCTCCCGCGGACTTATTCCCGACTAAAAAAACCGCTTGCACTCATGAAAAAACTCACCCTACTCCTAGCGCTGGCGCTGGCTAGCGTCTCTGCTTTTGCTCAGGAAATTGATAAAATCGGTGCCCGCTCTTCCTCCGACTATGCCGGCGGCTCCGGCGGCACGAGTTCCCGCAACACCGGCTTCGGTGTGAAGGGCGGCTTCAACTTGGCCGACGTGTACGGCGACAACAAGAAGAACTACACCGATGGCTCGAACTACAAGTCGTTCCACGCCGGGGTGTATGGCCAGTACGGCTTCAACTCGCACCTCTCCATCCAGCCCGAGCTGCTTTACAGCCGGCAGGGCTTCAAGGGTGGCTCCACCTACAACAACGGCACTTCCACGACCACCGTCAATGAGCGCCGCCTCGACTACGTGCAGCTGCCCGTACTGCTGGTCTACAACATCGTTGACAACGTGAGCATTCACGCTGGTCCGCAGGTGTCGTTGCTCACCAAGGTGGTGGAAGACGGCAAGGAGCGTAAGATTGCCAACGAGGGCAACGTGTACGGCTACAGCTACAACAGCCTCGACTACGGCCTCGCCGTGGGTGCCGAAGCCCGGGTAGGTCCGGCCCGCGTGGGGGCTCGCTACACGGCCGGCTTCGCCGACGTTATCAACAACCAAGTGGCCGTAACGGGCAACAAGGCCATCGACGACATCAAGAACAGCGTGTTCCAGGTCTACCTCGGTCTGGGCTTTGCCCGTTAGTCTGTCTTACTGACCCTATGCAACTAAAAAAAGGAAGCCCGCCGGCTTCCTTTTTTTGTGCCCCGGTTTTTTGCCAATCTTCGCGTTATGCCTTCCGCCCTGCTGCCTGCCGCTGCATCTGCCCTACTGCCCGCCCTCAACCCCGCCCGGGAGCTGCTGGCCGAACGGGGCATGGCCGTGCTCGGCACTTGGGCGCTGCTCAACCTCGTGGTGAGCGGCTACTGGCTGCCCCGCACCGACAACCGCACCTCCGCCCACTACTTCCACCAGATGAACGTGGGCTGGAACTTCGTGAATGCCGTGTTGGCCGTGGTGGGCATGCTACGGGCCCAGCCCAACCGGGTGGCGAGCCTGACGCTGGCCGCCAGCCTGAGCGCCCAGTTTGACTTCGAAAAAATTCTGGTGCTCAACGCCGGCCTCGACGTGGCCTACCTCGGCGTGGGCAGCTGGCTGCGGGCCCGGGCCGCCAGCGCCGACCAACGGCCGGAGCGCCTGCTCGGCTTTGGCCAGTCCTTATGGCTGCAGGGCGGCTTTCTGCTGCTCTTCGACGCGAGCTTTTACTTTGTCTACCACCGTTACGCCGCCCAGCTGCTGGCCCTGCTGCCCTAAAATATTTCCCACAAAAAAGCTCCCCACCGGCAACGCAGGCCAGCGGGGAGCTTTTTTGTGGATTGTTGGGCGTTATGCCGAAACCGTCGTTTTAAGCAGGGCTTCCTTGATCTTGTCGTTGAAGTTGGGAATGTCCTGGGGGTTGCGGCTGGTGATGATGTTGCCATCCACGACGACGGTTTGGTCGGTCCAGTGGGCGCCGGCGTTTTTGAGGTCGGTTTGCAGGCTGGGCCAGCTGGTAATGTTCTTGCCGCGCACCACGTCGGCCTCAATCAGGGTCCAGGGGCCGTGGCAGATGGCGGCCACGGGCTTGCCGGAGCGCGCAAAATCGCCGATAAAGTTGACGGCGGCCTTTTCGGTGCGTAGTACGTCGGGGTTCATCTGCCCGCCGGGCAGCACCAGCGCGTCGTAATCGGCTACTTTCACCTGGTCAATGGTTTTGTCAACGCTGACCTTATCGCCCCAGTCTTTCTCGTCCCAGCCCTTGATGGAGCCGCTTTTCAGGGAAATAACGTGGGTTTCGGCGCCTTCGTCTTCCAGAAATTTCTTGGGTTTTTCGAGTTCCGACTGCTCAAAGCCGTCGGTGGCCAGGATAGCTACTTTTTTGCCTTTCAGGCTGTCTTTGCTGAAGATGCTCATGGGTTTTGGGGTTGGCGAGTAAATAGATCGGGAAAGTAAAAAGCCAGCTTCCCGGCAGGAAACTGGCTTTTTACTAACGCAGAAACGCAACTACGGTTGGTACATTATTCCTCCTTTCGGTCGCGCTTGAGCTGTTTGCGCAGCTGCTTCACCCGCTCGTCGAAGCCGTCGGGGTCGTAGTTCACGTCGTGCACATCGAGCTGGTCGAGCAGGTCCATCAGCGCATCGGAGTGGTCGGTGCGGGTGGCGCTGGCCACGCGCACAAAGGCCATTTCCGACCAGAGCACGGCCTTCAGCCGGCTGCCGTCCTCGCTCAGCATCTGCATTTCGACCACCAGGTTGGAGTTGTCGAAATGAATAAGCTGGGTTTTGATGCGCACGATTTCGCCGTGGTTGGCGGGGCGCAGGTAAGCCAAATGGTGCTTGGTAATCACCCAGCCGGCCCCTTCCACCCTCGCCATTTCGCCCAGGTTGAGGGCGTAGTGCAGGGTGGTGTGTTCCTCACGGGCATTTAGAAAATAGTCGAGGTAGCGGGCGTTGTTGAGGTGGCCCAGCATGTCGCAGTCCTGAAAATGGATGCGGTGGGTGGTTTCGGGCGTGCGCAGTAGGGTTGGGGCGGCCATGGGCGAAAGAGCAAAGTAGATCTGGGCCGCAAAGTACGGGAATCGGCGCGGCTGACCCGCCCGGGCAGCACTCCATCAGGCAGCGCAGGGGCCCGCCGGTGGTCGTTAGTTGGCCCCGCCGCAGCTACGACGCACTTTTTCGAGGCGGCGCACTACGTCTTTCACCGTGGCCTCGTTGGTGGTATACAGCGGCAGGTCGAAACTGGTATTGCTGCCCTTTTTGCTCTTTTTGATGGTAATCTGGTAATGCTTTCGGCCGTCGTCGTCGGTGTCGGGCGCGTAGGTCAGGGAGGTTACGTCGGCCCACTCGAAGGCCATTTTCATCTCAAATACCCCGTTGTCCATCTTCACGGCCCAGCCCGAGGTGCCGTTGCCGAAGCTCACGGCCAAAGGCTTGCTCATCTGCACGTCGGCGTCCCGGTCGCGGATAACCTGCTCGGCATGGCAGCCGCGCAGGGTGAGGTACACGTCCTGCTTGGGCTTGCTGGGGTTGCGCATCAGCTGGGCGAGCTGCTTGGCCAGGGCCTGGTTTTCGGCCGCGCTGACCTGGGCACGGGCGTTGCCGGCCCCGAACAGCCCGGCAGCCAAAACGAGTAAAAAGCGGATTTTCATGGCGTAAAGGGGGCTTAGCGAAGCTTAATTCACAGATTTACCAGCATACTTCCGGCCGAAGACCACCTTCTCATCCGGGGCCCGGCTTGGGCACACCCGACCAGATGCGGTGGGCGCCGCCGGGGTTGCCTGGGCATAGCCCGCGCGCCTCTTGAGACGGCCCAGCGCCCACCAAACCGCCAAACCCCGTACTTTTTTGTTGTCAGACTACTCCAGACAATTCAAGCTCAACAGTTTGCGCCGCCGCCCCGGGTTCATTGCCGTGGCCCAGACGGCTGGGTTTTCTACCAACCGCTCCGGCCTGCGGGCCCGGGCAGCTAAGCTTTCAAGCCGTGTCGTATCCGCCCGCCTTTTCCCGCCGCAGAAGTCCGCTTGGCCGGGTGGTGGCGGTCCTCGTCGTGTGCGTTTTCAGCTTCTTCGTCAATGCCGGCGCCCCCGAAGTCAGCCTGATGGAAGCGCGCAACTTCGTGGCCGCCCGCGAAATCGTGGCTGGCGGCTCCTGGCTGCTGCCCACCATGAACGGGGAACTGCGCCTAGCCAAGCCTCCGCTGCCGACCTGGGCCGTGGCCGCCCTGCAGCACCTGACCGGCCCCACCGAAAACCTGGCCCTGCTGCGCCTGCCCGCCGCACTGATGGCCACGCTGCTGGTTTTTTGCTGCTGGGGGCTGGCCCGGCAGCTTACCGCTAACCTGCCCGGGGAAGCAGCAGCCCCGGGCCGCACGGCCTGGCTGAGCGCCCTGGTGGTGGCCAGCAGCCTGCTGGTGGTCACCACCGGGCGCGAAGGGCAGTGGGACATCTTTGCCAACGGCTTTCTGGTTGGGGCCCTGGGGCTGCTGGTGCGGGGCTGGCGCGGAACCGGGCCGGGCTACGCCAGCTTTGCCGGGGCGGGGCTGCTGCTGGGCTTGTCGATACTGAGTAAGGGGCCCGTGGCGCTGTACGGCGTGCTGCTGCCGTTTGTGGGCAGCTACTTGGTGAGCCCGCCGCTTGGGGCCGGCATCCGGACGCACGGCCGGGGAGCCTTGCTGGCGGCGGCCGTGGCGCTGGCCGTGGGCGTGAGCTGGCCCCTCTACGTGTACTGGCACGTGCAGCCGATGGCCCTGGCCGTAGCCCAGACGGAGGTGACGGCGTGGCGGGAGCGGCACGTGCAACCGCCGTGGTACTACTGGAATTTCTTTGCTTTCAGCGGAGTGTGGGCGGCGGCGGCTTTGGCCGCGCTGGTCGTGCCTTACGCCCGGCCTCGTCTGCAAGCCTTCGTGCCCTACCGCTTTGTGCTGGGCTGGCTGGTGGTGGCGCTGCTGCTGTTGAGCTTCGTGCCCGAAAAAAAGGAACGCTATATGCTGCCGCTGCTGCCCCCGCTGGCTCTGCTGATTGCCGGCATGCTGCGCTCCTGGGAAACTAGTTTTGCCCGGCCACACCCTGCGCGCGCCGACCGGGCCTGGCTGCGCTTCTGGGCCGGGGTACTGACGCTGGTGTGCGCAGCGGTACCGGTAACTCTGGCAGTGGTCAGGTTGCCGGACCTGACGCCGGGTACGGTGCGCTTTGGGCTGGCACTATTACTAGGGGCGTTGCTGGCGGCAGTTGCCCTATGGGCCGGGTGGCAGCTGCGACCCCGCCCGCTGATGGCCACTTCCCTGGCCCTGATGTCGATGCTGCTGGGGCTGCTGCTGCCGGCCTACCCGCGCTGGGAAGCCCGCCGGGCCGAGGCCGGGCTGCATACGCTGCGGGCCGCCCGGCTCCGGCCCGCGCTCCGGCAGCTGCCGTGGTACAGCCTAGAGGAAATGCCCGTGAAGCAGGTGTGGGCCGCCGGCCGGTCCGTGCCCCTGTGGAAACCAGCCACCGATTCGCTACCGCTGCAGCAGCTGCCGGTGGCCGTTTTTTCCTCCGCACGCACGCTAGCCCAACTGCCCGCGCGTTGGCGGCAGCACCTCCTAGTTGAAGCAGTGGACAGCTTTTACCTGGGCCGACAGCGCAAGGATGGGCGCTGGTTCATTTCCGTACTTCGCCCCCGCTGAGCTGCCGGGTGCAGCATGGCTGTGGCTTTACTTAACGGCGGCGCGCTTGGCCTGCATCTGGGCCTGCATGGCCCGCTTCTTGGTCTGGTACTGCTTGTACTGCTCGGCGCTGAGTACGGTGCGCAGGTCGCTTTCCGCCGACGTATTGATGCGGCGCAGCTCGGTGTTCAGCGCCACCTTGTCGGTGCCGAAGCGTTGGCGGGCGTCGTTGACCTGCTCCACGGTGCTGCGCAGAATGCTGCGGACCTTGGTTTGCTGGTCGGCGCTCAGGCCCAGCTCGTCGGTCATCACGTCGGCCAGGTCGCGGGCGGCGGCCTTGGGTACGGCGGCCGGCGCCGGGGCCACAGCTACCGATTTAGCCTCGGGAATATTCGCCTTGTTGCGCCGGGCACAGCTGAAAGTAAGCGTGCTGAACAAAGCCAGAAAAAGCAGCGGACGAGCAGAAAGCATGGGACGAAGGGGTGAGAGTGCGCCCTGCTTACGCGAAAAGCCCCGGCCGTGGCTATCTGCTTCATCGGAACCAGGCCAACCCACCACTTTTTCGGACTGTTAGGTTAGCTGCGCGGCCCGCACCGCCGGCCGGGTGGCCGGGCTGCTAGCCTTCAGCTGCTGGGCTGTGTAGTGAGCGAGGGCCATAATGGTAAGCATGGGATTAACGCCGCTGCAAGCCGGAAAAGCCGAGGCGTCGGCCACGAACAGGTTTTTCACCTCGTAGGTCTCGCCGTTGGGCCCCACCGGGTGGGTGGCAGCTCCCCCGCCCATGCGGCAGGTGCTCATCTGGTGGGCGCTGTAGAGGCCAAACTGGTTGGCTTTCCAGCTCAGGTGGGGCAAGCGGTCCAGCACTTCCGGGTTCTGAATACGGCCATCTTGGGCGTGCAGGGTGGGCAGCGTGCCGTGGGGCAAATACACGGTGGTGGCCCCGGCGGCGGCGTGAATTTCAGCGGCGGCCCGCACGCCCTGCAGCATGCTGGCCCGGTCGAAGTCGCTGAGGGCGTAGTCGATGAGTGGGGCACCGTGTTTATCGATGCGCACGCGGCCCCCGTCCCGGTCCCGGGTCAGCACGATAAAGCTGCCCAGCCGGGCCGCGTCGAGCATCATCTGCTTGTGCTGCTCGCCGTTGAGCCAGGGCAGCACCATGGCCATCAGGCCGGTGTGGGCGGGTGGCGTCTCGATTTTGGCCCCGAAGTTGGTGCCGTTAAGCTTCGTAAAGCTGTCGTTGACCACTGACATGCTCGGGCCGTGCCAGGGGTCCATGCGGTGCGGGTACAGTGCCGACACGACCACGGTGGGGTGCAGATGCAGGTGCTGGCCCAGGTGGGGGTGGCGCAGCCCACTGCGCAGCAGCAGGGCCGGCGACTGAATGGCGCCGCCGGCCACTACCACGCGCCGGGCCCGCACGGTTACGCGCACCGGCCGGCCGTCGGCGGTGGTATGCACGGCCTCGGCGCCGGTGGCGTACCCGGCTTCAATGGTTACGCGCTCCACCCGGGTATCGGCCAGTATGCGGGCCCCGTGCTCGAAGGCCCGCAGCAGGTAGGTATTCAGCGTGCCCTGCTTGATGCCGTACCGGTCGCCGAGCGTGGAGTAGCCCAGGCCCTGAAAGTGCAAATCCGCGTCGGTCAGGCCTTTTTCGTTGCGCGGAATCAGCTTCACCTCCTGTCCCAGCTTCGTGGAGCCGTCCCAGAGAGCCTGGTTCTGGCCGTTGTGGCGGGTGTAGTCGGTGTTCACGCTCAGCGCCCGGGATACGGCGTCGAGGCTCCGCTTGAATTCCTGGGAAGTGAAATGGGGCACCTGATGCTCCCGGGCCCACTCCTCAAGCACGTAGTCGGGAGTGCGGAACGAGCCGGCCCAGTTCACGGTGGTGCCGCCGCCCAGGCAGCTGCCGGCCAGCAGGCCCACGCCGCCGTCCTGGGTGCTGAGCGTACCCTTGGCGTCGTAGAGCCGGCCCAGCATGTCTACTTCGCGCTGGGTGAAGTCGCAGCCGTGGCAGTAGGGCCCTTTTTCGAGCATCAGCACGTTTTGGCCCGCGGCAGCCAATTCCCCGGCCACCACCCCGCCGCCCGCTCCGCTGCCAATCACGAGCACGTCGCAGTCGTAGGTCACGTCGGCAATAGGCTGCAGGGTCTGGATGGGCCGGGGCGAGTCGACCACGTCGTCGGGCAGTGGCCCGGCGTAGCCCATAGCTGCCCAGGCCCCGTTGGGCACCGTGGCGCTGGAGCTGCCGTAATACAGAAACAGCAGCAGCTTGCGCAGGGCCCCAAAGCCTTTGCGCAGCTGGGGCAAATTACTCTGGGCCCAGCTGCGCAGCAGTTGCTGGCGCTGCTCCCCCGATAAGCGGTGAAACGGCTTCAGCGGACCCAGCCAAGTGAGGCCCAGCATGGGGCTGTCGAGCAACCCGAGCAGCTTCCAGAATTCCTGTTGGGCGCCCTGGGGCTGCTCGGCAATGGCTTCGAACACCAGCTCCACGTCGACGCCCTCCGAGCCCCGGCGGCGCCAGAAGTCGGCGTGGTCGGCCTTGCCCTCGAAACCGGGAATAAACGTGTCGGCGAGGGCGCGCAGGGTGAGGCGGTGGGCGGCGGTGGGCAGCATGAGCAGCGGAGTGGAGCAGGAACAAGGCCCCGGCTCCGAATCAGAGAGCGTAGGCCTCCGAAAATATCGGCAATTTTTCTCAAATACTCGGCATGCAGCATTGTTGCTGAGAACAATTCTCCGCGGCACGGGCGGGGGTCGCAAGTATCAGAGGCAGAAACCGGCGGATTA
This sequence comes from Hymenobacter persicinus, assembly GCF_004167665.1. Classification (GTDB taxonomy): domain Bacteria; phylum Bacteroidota; class Bacteroidia; order Cytophagales; family Hymenobacteraceae; genus Hymenobacter; species Hymenobacter persicinus. The sequence goes on from NZ_SEWE01000035.1 coordinate 32,028, forward strand.
AAACCAGCGCATCACCAGCGCAATCATGCGCCGGACCTTGGGCGTGTAGGGCGGGTAAAGCAGCTTCACCGTGGTTGCGCCCACGCGCTGCTGGAGCACACCCTTCAGGTTGGAAAACGTGTCGAAGCCGTAGCGGCCGTGGCAGCGGCCCATGCCGCTGTTGCCCAGGCCGCCAAAGGGCAGCTCGGGGTGCATCAGATGCACCACCGTGTCGTTGATGGCGGCCCCGCCGGAGGGGGCGTGCTGCAAAAGGTAACGGCGGTGGTCGGCGCTGCGCGAAAACAGGTAGAGCGCCAGCGGGCGGGGCCGCTGGTTGATAAAGTCCGCCGCCTCCATGAGCGTGCGGTAAGTGCGCATGGGCAAGATGGGGCCGAAAATCTCCTCCCGCCAGAGGCCCGCATCCTCGGGCACGCCGTCGATAAGGGTGGGCTCGATAAAACACTCCGTGGAGTCGACGATGCCGCCCATTTCGAGCGTGCCGCCCCGCCGCTGCCCTTCCTCCAGCAGCTGGCTCAGGCGCTGAAAATGGTGGCTATTGACGATGCGGGCAAAGGAATCAGACTTCTGCACGCCCTCGCCGGCGGGGTCGTGGAGGCGGCGGGTGGCGGCCCGGATCTGCTGTACCAGCTCGTCGCGGACCTGTTCGTGCACCAGCAGGTAGTCGGGGGCCACGCAGGTCTGGCCGGCGTTGAGAAACTTGCCCCAGACGATTTTCTCGGCCGCGTCGCGCAGGTTGGCCGTCTCGTCCACCACCACCGGCGACTTGCCGCCCAGCTCCAGGGTCACGGAGGTAAGGTGCTCGGCGGCGGCCCGCATCACCACTTTGCCCACCTGAGGGCTGCCGGTGAAGAAAATGTGGTCGAAAGGCAGGCGCAACAGGGCCGTCGAAACGTCCTTGTCGCCCTCGCAGACGACCACCTCGGCCGGGTCGAAGGTTTCCTCGACCAGCTCCCGGAGTAGGCGGCTGGTAGCGGGCGTCATTTCCGAGGGCTTCAGAATGCAGCAGTTGCCGGCCGCCACTGCCGAAATCAGCGGGTCGAGGGCCAGGTAAAACGGGTAGTTCCAGGGCGCAATGATGAGCACCACGCCCTTGGGCTCGGGCTGCACCCAGCCCCGGGCCCCGAACAAGGGCAGCGGCGTGCCTACCCGGCGGCGGCTCATCCACTGCTTCAGGTGCTGGAGCGTGTGCTGGAGCTCAATCTGGGAGGTGTAGATTTCCGAAAGGTCGACTTCCGGGCCGGGCTTGCGAAAATCAGCGTACAAGGCCTGCTGAATGCGCGGCTGGTTGCGGCTCAACCAGTCGGCGAGCTTGCGCAGGCGGGCAGCCCGGGCTTCCCAATTTTCCTGGCGCAGGGCCGCACTGCGCGCCCGCAGCCGCTCGAACAGGGCCGCAATGGTTTCTTCACTCACAACGGCTAGCGGGGCAGAGACGGCAGAAGACATGGGCAGCGCGAAAAAAAGAGTGGGAAGCAGTCAAGGTCGGCAAGCCGCCCCCGAAAAGCAAGTCTGGGCCGCTACGAGTCTTTGCGGTGGGCTTTGAGGTATTCCTTGGCCTCGCGGTACTGGGGCGTGTCGCGGGCGGCCTTGTCCTCGACCTCGGAATAGTAGCGCACGGCGGCCGGCGTGTCGTGGGCGTCGTCGGCGAGGCGGGCCAGGTTCAGATTGGCCGACAGGTAAAACCCGCTGCTGGTTTCGCCGGTGCTTTCGGCAAAGACCACGCAGCGCTGAAAATACTCCCGGGCCTTGTCGTACTGCTGACGCTGCTGCATGAAGGTGCCCAGGAAGTAGGTGGCGTAGCGCCCACTGATGGCTTCGTAACCGGGCAGCCCCTGGTTGATTTTCGCCAGAATCTCCCGGCTGACCCGCTCGCACTCCGCCTGGTCGTTGAGGTGAAAGCAGTTCAGGGCGTAGAAGCGCTGGAAATAGGCGTTGTCGGGGAAATTGGTGGCCAAATAGTGCGAGGTGGGCAGGGTCGCAGCCAGGTTTTTTTCCTCGTCAAACAGAATCTGCATCAGAAAAAACTTGGCCTCGGTGGCCGTATAAAAGCCGTTGTCGGCCGCGCTGCGCAGCTGGCGCAGGCCGAGCTGCTTGTTGCCCTTGGGGAAGAACAGCATCACGGGGCGCAGCAGCGGGTAGTTGTCGGCAATCCAGACCTGGTAGTAGTTGAACAAGGCCTGCCCGAACAGAAACTCCGGACTCAGCCCGTTGGCCTCCTTGCTTTTGTCGAGGTAGTCGAGGGCCCGCTTGCTGCTGACGGTGGCCTTGCTCCAGTTTTTGCGCTCGGCGTTGAGGTGGGCGTCGAAGCCGTAGGCGGCCGAGAGAAAAAAGCAGGCCTCGTAGTTTTTGCCATCCTGGCGGTAGAGCACCTCGGCCTTGGTGACGGTGGTATCCATGTAGGCGAAGAAGATCTTGTCGTACTTCTTCTCCTTCAGGCTCGTGGGCATGATTTTCCACCACTGGCTCAGGCCCATGAGCAGGTAGGGCAAAGGGTGCTCGGGGTAGCGGCGGCGCAGGGAGCGAAACTGCTTTTCGGCCTTATCGAACTTGAAGTTGTAGAGGTTGTGAATGGCCCCGTCGAGCTCGGTCTGAATGTCTTTATCGAGCAGCAGCCAGCCCTTGGAATCCGCCGTGGGCGCCACGTCCACGTTGCTGAGGTCAATCTTGCGCATCACCGGCACCCGCGCGCTGTCCGGGCGCTGGGCGTAGCCAAGCCAAGGCACGAGCAGAAGCAGCAAAAGAAGGCGGTTACGATACATACGACGGCGGGGCGCTACGGGGGCCGCTAAGATAGCAGCGGGGGTGGTTAGTTTTCTGGGCGGGCTGGGGCCTGCTCTTTCCGCCTGAAAGACAATCTTTTGCTTGAACCTGTTCGCCGCGGCACACTAATTCTTGCCCGCTCGTGTTGCAGTCGGGAATCCGGGTGGCCCCGGGCCGGGTTCAGCCGCCTTATCCGGGGAGCCCGCAGTATGCGCTTATTTCTAGCTGTTTCTTCGTTTGCCCAGGCCGTCGGATGCGGGCTGTGCCGCCCGGGGCGGGTGGCAGGCCTACTGCTGCTGGCTTTGCTGGCTACGGCCGCCCAGCCCGCCCCGGCCCCGCTGCCCCCGCTGGTGCTCCAGGCCCCGCAGCTGCGCCTGGAGCCCCGGGAGTTCTACGTGGCCGCCCTGGAAGATGCCCGGCCCACTCCGCTGGCCGTGGCCGAGCTGTGGGCGCTGCCGACGGCCCCGGCCCCGGGCCCGGGCAGCTTGCAGCAGGTCGATTTGCAGGGCGGCAGCCTGCCGGCCCTGCGCCGCTTCGTGCAGCAGAGCCTGGCCCGCAACCCCGCCCTGCGCCCCGTCACGATTCGCCTCACCGAGTGCCGCATCAGTGAACAGCCCGTGGCCGGGGCGCCCGGGCAGGTGGAAGGGCGCGTAACGGTGGGCATGACCTTCGAGTGGGCCCGCAACGGCCAGCGCCTGCCCCTGACTACCTACCGCGGGGCGGCCCGCTACCTGCGCCCGGCCCGGCAGCTGACGGTAGTGGAGCCCACCCTGCGCCAGGCGCTGAGCGAGGCCCTGAACTACCTCAACACCTGGATGAATCAGCAGGCCCGCCACAACCCGGTGCTGGCCCGGGGCGTGTGCCTGACCCTGGACGACTACACCCGCAATACCGACCCGGACACGTTGTTTTACGCCCCCGGCCGCCCCCTGGCCGTGGCCGACTTTCTGGGGCCGACCCGGCCGGGGCACTACGCGGCGGCCGTGTTTCCCAGCTTTGCCTTCAGCGCCCAGCCCACGATGGAGCAGGGGTGGCTGCACCTGCGCGTGCAGGTGAAAGTGTTCGTGGTCCGGCACTCGTCCTGGATTTCGGCCACCAGCCGCGACGCTTATACCCTCAACCACGAGCAGCGCCACTTCGACCTGGTGAAGCTAGTCGCCGAGCGGTTCAAGCAGAAGATTCAGCCCGCCAACCTGACCGTGGAAGACTACAACGCCACGATGCAGCTGGCTTACTTCACCTCGTTTCAGGAAATGAACCGCCTGCAGGAGCAATACGACGCCGAAACCAGCAACGGCAGCAACTCCGCCGCTCAGCAGCGCTGGGACCAGCGCATCAGTGCCGAGCTGCGGGCCTTGGCGCCGGCCCGGTAAGCTGTCGGCCGGTTGCGCGCAGCGGGCGGCGGCCAGTATATTTGCCGGGTGCTCCCCCACCCCCTGTTCCGTCAGCTGTTGCTGTTCACCCTGCTGCTGGCGGGGCCGGCCGGGGCGTGGGCGCAGGCCAAAGGCAAGACGGCGCCTACAATCATTCTGTTCGTGGGCAACAGCTTCTTTCACGGCAAGTACCCGCCGGTGCTGCGCTACAACACGGACAGCGTCAGAAATGAGCTGGTCCGGACTCCGGAACCCGCGCGGGCACCCGGCTGGGGCGGCACGCCGGGCATCTTCAAGAAGCTCACCGACCAGGCTGGCTTAGCCTACGAAGTGCACCTGGAAGCCATCAACGGCCAGTCGTTGCAGTACCACTACGACAATGCCCTGGCCGTCATTCAGCAGCCGCGCTGGGACGTGGTGGTGCTCCAGGAGCACAGCACTTGGCCCCTGCCGGTCCGGCGCACCGGCAAGCCTGAGCTGTTTCGGGAGTACGCCGTCCGGCTCGAACAGGCCGTGCACGCAGCCAACCCCGCCGCCCGCGTGTTTCTCTACCAGACCTGGCCCCGGGCCGACTTGCACTACCCGCCCGAGGTGCCCTACAGCGGCCTGCCCATCGACTCGATGACCCGGGACTTGCACGCGGCCTACTACGGAGTGCTGGGGCTAGATTCACGGCTGGCGGGCGTGGTGCCCGTCGGGGATGCCTGGCTGCGGGCCGTGCAAACCGGCGTGGCCGTGCGCAACCCCTACGCCCCCGAGGGCGGCAAGCTCGACTTATGGGGTGAAGACCACTATCACCCCAGCACCTGGGGGGCTTACCTGAACGCCTGCGTGCTGTTTGCCGAACTCACGGGCCGCAACCCGCAGATGCTGGGGGGACGGGAGCAGGCCGCCGCCGAGCTGGGCATTGCTCCCGCCGACGCCGTGCGCTTGCAGCGCATTGCCCAGGAGCAGGTGAGTCGGGCGCGGCACGTGCCCCACAAGGCCCCGGCCGCCGGGAAGTAGGTCGCCGCGGACGGGACAAAAAAAGGCGGCGGCAACTGTTGAGGTTGCCGCCGCCGCTATACGGTAAGTAGAGATACTATTACGTTCGATCGAAAAGGAGGATAGGAACCAGGGTTTTATGTCGGAGTAGAAAGCCGCTGAGCGACTGGGAACGATACAAAACAACAACATTGAATCCATCCTTCGTCCTATTACTCGACCATCACCCACCCAAACCCGACCAATTCTGCTCCTTGGTATTTTAGTCGAAGAATAACCCTCGTTAGTCGAAACCCGGCGCCGGTAAACCCGGCTTTCGCCCGAAAAAACAGCAACTTGCGCGTATGCAGCAACAAGACTCCGACCGGCCCAGTCGCTTCCCGCTGGCGTTTGAGCTCCTGATGTGGGCGGTGTACGTTGGCCTCTACAAATACTCGTGGTACCTCGAGAAGCTCCCGCCCCATCCGCGGGTAGCCTCTGATTTTCCGTACCCGCACCTGGCCGCGTTTGCCGGCTTGGCCACGCTCTACGTGGTTCCCTACTACCGCTGGCTGCTCCCGCTGCTGGTGCGGCGTCGGCGCTACTTCATGCTGCTCACCATCACGCTGGTGTACTTCTGGCAGGGCTCCCGGCTCAACTACGAGCTGACCACCCGGCTGTTTGCCTACCTGGGCACGCTGGGCGGCAGCTTCCGCAACCTGGCCCTGCTGCCGCCCTGGTGGAATCTGGAGCTGCCCGTCATCGACCTGATCAGCTTCGGCTGCGTGGCCTTCGTGCGCGTGGCCTTCGACCACGAAAACCGGCGCCGCCACCTGGAGCGCGACAACCTGGCTTTGCAGCTCGAACAGCTCAAAAGTCAGCTGCAGCCCCACTTTCTGTTCAATACCCTCAACAGCATCTACGGGCTGAGCCTGACCGGCTCCCCCGAAACGCCGCGCTTTATTCTGCTGCTGTCCGAGCTGATGCGCTACGTGCTCTACGACAGCGGCAAGGAGTACATTGCCCTGCCCGAGGAGGTGGTGTTTTTGGAAAACTACTTCGAAATGGAGCAGCGCCGCTACCCTTCGGCCCGCATCCGCTTCACGGCCACCGGCACCTCCGACCAGCTCCAGGTGCCCCCGCTGCTGCTGCTGCCCCTGGTCGAAAACAGCTTTAAGCACGGCCGCCACCACCTGGCCGACGCCGGCAACGTGGAAGCCACGCTCATTGCGGCCCTGGGCCACCTGCAGTTCACCATCGAAAACGACATGCTGCCCGCCCCGCCCGCGGCTTCGCCCCGGCGCGCTGGCGGCATCGGACTGGCCAACATCCGCCAGCGGCTCAACCTGTACTACCCCGACGCCCACGAGCTGCTGCTCACCGAAACCAACGGCCGCTTTCGGGCCCAGCTTACGCTGCACATCTAACTTGCCGGCCTCGGCCGCTGCCTTCAGGCTCTGTTATGACCAACACCCCCGCTCCCATCCGCTGCCTCGTCGTGGACGATGAGCCGCTGGCCCACCAGGTGCTCACCCAGTTCATTGCCCAGACGCCGGGCCTGACGTTGTCGGGCAAGTGCCGCAACGCCATGGAGGCCTTCGAGCACCTGACCCAGCACCCCGTCGACCTGATGTTTCTCGACATCGAAATGCCCCTGATGACGGGCCTCAACTTTCTGCGCACGCTCAAGGAAGCGCCCAAAACCATCCTGACCACGGCCTACCGCGAATACGCCTACGAAGGCTACGAGCTCGACGTATTGGACTACCTGCTCAAGCCCTTTTCCTACGAGCGGTTTGTGAAGGCCATCAGCCGCCTGACCGCCGTGCAGGCCGCCCCGGCCGCCGACTCCACCGAGGAAAAGTTTCTGCTCGTCAAGGAGCGCCAGGGCTTGCTCAAAGTCAGTCACCGCGACATTGTGTACGTGGAGGGCAGCAAGGACTACGTCAAAATCACAACGGCCGACAAAAGCTACCTGCTCCACCAGACCATGAAGGACATGGTGGAGCTGCTGGGGCCGGGCTTTCTGCGGGTGCACCGCTCCTTTATCGTGGCCGCGGCCCACATCAAGCTGCTCCAGCCCGAAAACGTGGTGCTCAACGACAGCACCTACATTCCCATCGGCAACTCCTACAAGGCCGAGGTGCTGGCTTTTTTTAAAAAGTAGGGCCCCAGGCGGCCTACTTCCGTACCCCCGCAGTGGCCACCAGGCTGTTGAGGTAGACTTCCAGCATCGTGTAGCCGTCGAGGCCCCGCTGGTTGCGGTCGGCGGCATCTTTGGGGTTGAGCTGGTGCGCGGCTTCCCAGGCGTCGGGCATGCCGTCGTGGTCGGCGTCGGCGGGGGCCGGCACAGATTGCAGCACCGGCCAGGCTTTTTGCGACACCTCGTAGGGCGTGCCGTGGGGGTAGCCGCCCTGCACGTCGATCAGGCGGCCAGTGCGGGTGCGCACGTTGCGAACAATGCGCTGGTCGAGCGTGTCGCGCCGGGGCCGGGTGGCGCCCACGTCCTGGAGCACCGCCTCGTAGGCCGCCGCCGCGGGCTGGGTCGTGACGGGCCCGAGGTCGAAGGGCTGGGCGGCCTGGGCCAGCACGGTGTCGGCGGCGGTGCCCCCGTTCATGGTCACGCCCCGCCAGTTGTGGCGGGTCACCTCGGCGCTGGCGTCCACGTAATTGCCGGCCAGGTAGAATTTGCCGTAGGGCAGCGGGTTTTTGCCCTCCGTGATTTTATACGGGTTCAGCACCCGGGCTTTCACGCTTTCCTTCGTGGCGGGGCCGTACTTGTAGTAGTTGCCCACGATGTTGTAGTTGCCGCCCTCCCCGGCGTACACATTGTTTTCGCCCCAGTTGTAGATGACGTTGTTGCGAAAGTCCACGTTTTCGAACCCGGCCGGGTGGGTGTAGCGGCTGCCGTTGAAGCGGGGCGTGCGGTTGTTGCAGCTGGCAAACAGGTTGTGGTGCATCGAGGCCCGCTGCCCGCCCCAGATGCCGCCGAAGCCGTGGCGCTCGAAGTCCTTGTCGCCGGCTTCGAAGTGGTAGGAGTAGTTGAGCGGCTCACTGATCAGGTTCCACTGCAGCGTGGTGCTGTCGCCCTCGTACACGGAGCACACCTCGTCGGTGCTCCAGCTCATGGAGCAGTGGTCGACAATCAGGCGGGAGTTGCGCAGCCCCCCGAAGGCATCGTCGCCGCCGGCCCCGTCGACCTGGCCCTGGTTCTGGTTTTTGTCGCCCATACGGAAGCGCAGAAAGCGCACGATGACGTTGTGGGCCTTCACGCTCACGGGGTAGTCGGCCAGGCAGATTCCGTCGCCGGGCGCGGTTTGCCCCGCCACGGTCGTGTTGGGCTTGCTGATGGTCAGCGGGGAGGTCAGGTGAATGGTGCCCGACACCCGAAACACGACCGTGCGCGGCCCGGCGCCCTTGGTCAGGGCGTAGCGCAGGCTGCCGGGCTGATTGTCGTCGCGCAGGTTGGTCACCTCAAACACGGTGGTGGGCACCTGCACCGTGCCCCGGCCCCCGGAAGTGTAGCGCCCGGCGCCTTCGGCCCCCGGGAAAGCCAGCGGAACCACGGCGGCGGGCTTGGTAATCAGGGCTACCAGCGCCACCGAGCTGATGGCAGCCCCGTGGCGTAAGGGCGAATAGCGCAGCCGCTGGTAGAGTCGGGCGAAGAGCATGGGATGGGAATAAGCGGGAACGGAACGGCACCGGAATCAGCGCCTTCAGTAGGCGGGGCCGGCTCGTTGATATTACCACAATGCTTCGGTGCGGACACCGGCCGGCGCCGGATTTCTTTGCGCAAACGTTGTCGGCAACGTTGCCGGTGCCGGGCGCCGGCGACTTTATCCAGCCCTGCTAGTCATGAATTGCCGATATTTGGGCTCGCCGCCCCGGGCTTCCGGCGGCTATTCCCCACCCTCTCCCATCTCAATGGACGTAAAAGACAGCAACGGCACCCTGCTCAGCGAAGGCGACTCGGTCACGCTCATCAAAGACCTGAAAGTAAAAGGCTCCTCGCAGACGCTCAAGCGCGGCACGCTCGTCAAGAACATCCGTCTCACGAACAGCGCCGAGGAAATTGAGGGGCGCGCCGGGGGCACCACGATGGTGCTCAAAACCCAGTTTTTGAAGAAAGCCTAAGCCCGTCCGGCTGCCTATGAGCCCTGTTGACTCCGAATCTGCCGCCCCGGCTGCGCCCGACCTGGGCGCGGACGCGCCGGCCGCCCCGCACCGGCACTTTATGGTGCACAAGCCCTTCGGCTACCTGAGCCAGTTTGTGGCCGATTTGAAGAAGAAAAAGGTGCTCGGTGCCCTCCACGACTTCCCGCCCGGTACCATGGCCATTGGCCGGCTCGACGAGCACAGCGAGGGCCTGCTGCTGCTCACCACCGACGGCAAGATGAGTGAGCAAGTGCGCAGCAAGAAAGTCGAGAAGGAGTACTACGCCCAGGTCGACGGCCTGATTACCGACGAGGCCGTGGCCCAACTGGAGCAGGGCGTCGAAATCGGGATTCGCCACGAGAAGTACCAGACCCTGCCCTGCCGGGCTTTCCGCCTGGATGAGGCGCCCGACTTTCCGGCCCGCACCCGCAAAATCCGCGACGACCGGCACGGGCCCACGAGCTGGGTGTCCATTACCCTGACCGAGGGCAAAAACCGCCAGATTCGAAAGATGACGGCGGCCGTGGGCTTCCCGACCCTGCGCCTGCTGCGCGTGCGCGTGGGCGCGCTGGAGCTGGGCGCACTGACGGCCGGCGAAGTGCGGGAAGTAGCCGATTTTTCCCTACCCGCGTAACGAGCTACTGCCGAAGCTTTGGTATATTCGGCCTCTGCTAGGTTTGCCCTCCCGCGCCGGCAGAGCCCGCACGGGCCCCGGCCGGGGTCCTTTCCGTACGCTGCCCCGGCCTGAACTTTCACCCGTACGTATCTGTCTTAATCTATCACCGGTTCTCTGGCTTGCCCCGCTTCTGATGGGCCCGGCCAGATTGAACACCTAACTACATCCGCTCATCATGGCCAGGTCCCAAGCATCCTTCGGCAAGAAGGAAAACGAGAAGAAACGTCAGAAAAACAAGAAGGAAAAAGAGGAGCGCAAGGAAGAGCGCCAGGCCAACGCCAAGAAAGGCCAGAGCCTGGACGAGATGCTGGCCTACGTGGACGAGAATGGCAACATCTCCACCACCCCGCCCGATCCGACGAAGCGCAAGGAAATCAACGCCGAGGACATCCACATCGGGGTGCCCAAGCAGGAAGATATGGACCCCGCCGACCTGATCCGCAAGGGTACGGTCACGTTCTTCAACGACTCGAAAGGCTACGGCTTTATTAAGGACTCGGAAACCGGGGAAAGCATTTTCGTGCACGCCAACTCGCTCAGCGGCCCGATCAAGGAAAATGATAAGGTGACGTTTGAGGTGGAAATGGGCCCGAAAGGCGCCAGCGCCACCGGCGTCAAGATTGCCGGGTAGAATTTTACCGGAAGACCTAAAAAAAGGCTGACGCTCCTCGGAGCGTCAGCCTTTTTTGTTTGGCCGCTGGGCCTGGCCTAGCTGATCGGGCGCAGCAGCCGCTCCCAGCGGATTTTGTGGAGCAGGTCGGCGTGGGGGTCGAGGGAAAACCAGACGAATACGGCCTTGCCCACGATGTGGTCTTCGGGCACGAAGCCCCAGAAGCGCGAGTCCTCGGAGTTGTGGCGGTTGTCGCCCAGCATGAAGTAGTAGTTCTGCTTGATGGTGTAGCTGGTCAGGGGCCGGCCGTGCTGCCAGATCTGACCCTGCTGCCAGCTGACGCCCTCGTTGTGCTCGTACTGGGCAATAATCTTGTAGTACACGGCCGCATTGGCCGGCGTCAGCGTGATAACCTGGCCCTTGCGGGGCACGGGCAGCGGGCCGTAGGCGTCGAGCTGCCAGCCGTGGGGCCGGGCACTCAGGGCGCCGGAATGGCGAAAGTCGGCCACGTCGGGAAACAGCGCCACCGGATAGTCGACCACCGTCAGGCTCCGCACGTAGGGCTGGCGGCGGAAATGCTCGGCCACCCGGGCCGGGCAGCTGATAACAAAGCCGGGCTTGCCGGTCTGCGGGTCGGCCACGGCGCGCGGAATGCCGTCGGGCTCGTTGTAGTCGACCACGCCCTGCTCGTGCAGCGCCTGGCGCACGGCATCGTCGGGGGCGTCCACCTGCATGAAGTAGGTGGTTTGGAGCTGGCCCGCCACTGCTCCCGGCTGGCCATTGAGAAAGACCTGCCCGCGCCGGATTTCGAGCGTGTCGCCGGCCACGGCCACGCAGCGCTTGATGAGGTGGGTGCGCAAGTCGGCGGGCCGCTGCTGCTCGTGGGGCACGTGAAACACAATCACGTCGTTGCGCTTGATGGAGCTGAAGCCGGGAAAGCGGTAGGTGGGCAGCTGAATCAGGTCGGAGTAGCTTTTGAGCCCCGTGCTGCCGATGGTCTGGTGGGTGAGCGGAACCTGCAGGGGCGTCTGGGGCGTGATGGGCCCGTAGTGCAGCCGGCTCACGAACAGGTAGTCGCCGACCAGCAGCGTGCTTTCCATCGAAGGCGTGGGAATGGTGTAGGCCTCCACGGCCGACCAGCGGATAAACGTGGCGGCCATGACGGCAAACACGATGGCGTCGCGCCACTCCCGGGCCTTGCTCTGGGGCTTGGAAACAGCAGCGCGGTGGCGGAGAAAGTTGAAAAAGCTCATACGGGTCGGGGAAAGAAGGGAAAGAATAGTAGCAGGAGAGCGGCGCGGCGCCGGTGCGGGTAGCATTGCCGGAGCCTACTATTCAGCTTTCAACGGCTCAGCTGCCGCCGGTAGTATGACCACTAAAAAAAGAGGTGCCGCCCCGGGAGCTGGCACCTCTTTTTTGATGGTCAGGGAGCAAGGCTGAGCTTACATGTCGTTGGGCTCCAGCGCGGTCAGGTTCTGCTCGGCCGCGGCGGCATCGGGGGTAGCGGTTGCGCGGCCGGCGTTTTTCGGGCGCGTGGCCAGGTAGCTGAGCCCCAGCGCGACGAGGGCAGTGCCGCCCACTACCTTCTGGGTGGTGCTGAGCTTGCTCAGGCCGCTGCCCTTGCCGAGCTTCCTGAGCGACTTGGCCGCCCCGCCGAGCAGGGACTTTTTGCCGGCTTTGGCCTTGGTCTTGGTTTTCTTGGTCTTTTTCATGGCTTGCGAATAACGAGGGGAAACGTGGTCGGAATGGTGGCGGCTACTGGTCGAGGAGCGGGCCCGCCGACTTTCTACCCGCCGGGCCGGACGGCTTGCCGGGGCGGGGGCTCTTGTGGTGTTTGTGGCTTTTGGGCGGGGCTGGCACTTCCTCGGCGCTGCCTTCCTCGGCGGCCGGCTCCGGGGCCGCGGGCAGCCGGGGCAGGTGGAGGTTGAAGGGAAAATCGGCGCCGTCGTTCTTGAGCTTGTTCAGGTAGAGCAGCCCGCCGGCCAGCAGGGCCAGGCCGCCCACCAGCTTCTGGCCGGGGCTGAGCTTGGCAATTTCGTCGGTGACCTTGCGGAATTTGCGCACGGAGAGGGCCGCCGCGTCGAAGAGGTCTTCGGCCACGTCATCCTTTTTGGAGTGCTTTTTCTTGTGCTTGCCCATGGCTGTGTACCGTCTGCCTGTGCCCGAAAGCCCGGGGTGGTGCGTCCGGCAAACCACCTCAGGTTCAGCCCAGTCCGGGCCGCCTAGAGTATTCGCAGAGTCTGCCCGAAAGGTTGTGCATTCGGCGGCCGGACCCGGCGAAACCGGTGCGGCGGCGGAGTAACGGGGGTATTGCTTTCTTTGGGCAGTTAAACTCCTCTATTCCTTTCCGTCTATGCCTTTCCGTAGTTTGCTCGTGTGGCTTCCGCTGCTGCTTTTCCTGATGCTTGGCCCGGGCCGCGGGGCGGCGGCGCAGTCGTCTTACCTGACCGCCATTCCGGACCCCAAAACCCTCGGCGAAAGCTACGTCAGTGACCCCGACCACCTGCTGCAGCCCGCCACGGTCCGGGACCTGAACGCCCTGCTGGGGCCGCTCGACCAGAGCCGCCGGGCCCACCTCGACGTGGTGCTGACCCGCAGCATCGGGCAGGAAGTGCCCAAGACGGCCGCCACGGCGCTGTTTAACCGCTGGAAAGTCGGGGACCGGCAGCTCAACAACGGCCTGCTGCTGCTGCTCGTGCTCGACCAGCGCCGGGTGGAGTTTGAAACTGGCTACGGCCTCGAAGCCGACCTGCCCGACATTCTCTGCTACCGCATTCAGCAGCGCTACATGGTGCCCTACCTGCGCCAGGGCCGCATCGACGAGGCCGTGCGCCAGGGCGTGGCCGCCCTGATTCGTCAGCTCACCACCGGCCGGATGGACCTGCCCGATTCCCTGGCCGCGGCCGACTCCGCCCCGGCCCTGTCGGACGCGGGAGCCGACACCCAGCCCCTGGGCTATGCCGCCGCGGACCCCGGGGCCTGGAGCGGCGGGCAGGCGGTCGGCGTGGGCGTGGCCCTGTTTTTCCTGGTGGCTCTGTCGCTGATTATGTGGATTGGCACCCCGGCTACCACCGGCCCGCGCCGGCTGCTGGCCGGCGGGCTGGTGCTGATTCTGGGTCTGTGGCTGCTGACCGTGCTGCTGAACTGGGCCGTGCCCCCGGCCGTGTTGATGGTGCTGGGCTACGGCTGGCCCCTGCTGTGCGCCCACCTCATGCTGCTGGGCGTGCAGCGCGAGTACGCCCAGCTGACCACCCCGAGCCGGCACGCCCGCTACGTATTTCTGAACGCAGCCCACCACGGCTGGGGCTGGCTGCGCTTCGTGTTTCCGCTGGGCCTGGCCCTGTACTGGCCCCGGTACCGCCGCCGCCTGGCCGCCCTGCGCGACGAGCCCTACGCCTGCCCCGCCTGCGGCCAGCCCATGCACCGCCTCCCCGACGCCCAGGACGACGCGGTGCTGCTGCCCGGCCAGCGCGCCGAGGAGCAGGTGGGCTCCATCGACTACGACGTGTGGGAGTGCGGCGCCTGCGGGGAGCAGCTGGTGCTTGACTACGCCAACCTGAGCACCGACGCGGAAATTTGCGTGAAGTGCAACCACCAGACGGCCCAGCCCCAGCCCGACGAGGAAATCGTGGCGGCTACTTCTTCCCACGGGGGCTGGGGTTGGCACGTGCTGCTGTGCGCCTTCTGCCAGCACGAGGAGCGCACCAAGTACACTACCAACCGCCTTTCCTCCAGCTCCTCCTCGTCGGGCAGCTCCTCGTCGTCGGGTGGCAGCTCCTCGTCGTCCAGCAGCGGGGGCAGCTCGGGCGGGGGCGGAGCCGGCAGCAGCTGGTAAGCGCGGCCCCGCCCCGGAAGCATGGCTTGGCCAGGCCCGCGCAGCAGCGTACCTTCTGGCCCTTTCTTTTCCGTTTTTCACCTTTGCTCTCGCCCGGCTGCCGGTGCGGGCAGCTTTTTTTCTTCGGCGCACATGCAAACCCAACAACAGCAGGCGGACGCAGTAGTAATCGGGGCCGGGCTGGCCGGGCTGGTGGCGGCCTCAGAGCTGGCCGCGGCCGGCAAGCGTGTGCTGCTGCTCGATCAGGAGCCCGAGCAGAATATGGGCGGGCAGGCCTTCTGGTCGTTCGGCGGGCTGTTTCTGGTTGACTCGCCCGAGCAGCGCCGCCTGCGCATCCACGACTCCTACGAGCTGGCCCTGTCCGACTGGCTGGGCAACGCCGACTTCGACCGGCCCGAGGACCTCTGGCCCCAGCGCTGGGCCGAGGCCTACGTCGGCTGGGCGGCGGGCGAGAAGCGCCGCTGGCTCGAGCAGGTGGGCATCAAGCTGTTTCCGGTGGTGGGCTGGGCCGAGCGGGGCGGCTACGGCGCCCGCGGGCCCGGCAACTCGGTGCCCCGCTTTCACGTGGCCTGGGGCACGGGCACCGGCGTGGTGGCCCCCTTCGCCGAGCGGGTGCGCGAGGCCGTCAAGAAGGGGCTGATTACGCTGAAGTTTCGCCACCGCGTGACCGAGCTGACGGTGGAAAACGGTGCCGTGGTGGGCGCCCGGGGCGAAGTACTGGAAGCTAGCAGTGCAGCCCGGGGCGAGCAAAGCTCCCGCACGGTGGTCGGCGACTTTAGCTTCCGCGCCCCGGCGGTAATCGTCACGGCCGGGGGCATCGGGGCCAACCACGAGCTGGTGCGCAAGAACTGGCCCGCCCGCCTCGGCACCCCGCCCGCCCACATGCTGTCCGGGGTGCCCGCGCACGTCGACGGGCTGATGCTGGGCATCACCCAGGCCGCCGGCGGCCACGTTATCAACGAGGACCGGATGTGGCACTACACCGAGGGCGTGGAAAACTGGGCGCCGATCTGGGCCCGGCACGGCATCCGCATTCTGCCCGGCCCCTCCTCGCTCTGGCTCGACGCCCGCGGCCAGCGCCTGCCGGGCCCCCTCTACCCCGGCTTCGACACGCTGGGCACGCTCAAGCACCTGCGCCAGACCGGCCACGACTACAGCTGGTTTATCCTGACCCAGAAAATCATCCGCCACGAGTTTGCCTTGTCGGGCTCGGAGCAGAACCCCGATTTGACCAACAAGAGCTGGCGGCAGACCCTGGGCCGGGCCTTCGGCAAGGGCGCGCCGGCGCCGGTGGAAGCCTTCAAGCAGCACGGCGCCGACTTCATCGTGCGCGACACCCTGCCCGAGCTGGTGCAGGCCATGAACGAGCTGAGTGGCGACAACCTGCTCGACTACCAGCAGATCGAGCAGGAAGTGCGGGCCCGGGACCTGCAGCTGGCCAACCCTTTCAGCAAGGACGGGCAGATTACGGCCATTCGCGGGGCTCGCAACTATATCGGCGACAAGCTCATTCGCACGGCCCCGCCCCACCGCCTGCTCGACCCCACCAAGGGCCCGCTCATTGCCGTGCGCCTGCACGTCATCACCCGCAAAAGCCTCGGCGGCCTCGAAACCGACCTCTCCAGCCGGGTGCTCGGTACCGACGGCCAGCCGATTCCGGGCCTCTACGCCGCGGGGGAAGTGGCCGGCTTCGGCGGGGGCGGCATGCACGGCTACCGGGCTCTGGAAGGCACGTTTCTGGGCGGCTGCCTGTACTCGGGCCGCATTGCCGGGCGAGCCGCAGCGGCGGCGCTGGGGTAGGCCGCGGGCGTTTATGAATACGTCCCCCGGCGGCCCCGCCGGGCTTGGTCACCCCTGCCTGCTATGTCCGTCTTTCTTTCCTCTATCAGCCAACTCCACCCCCTAAGCCCGGCTTTGACGGCCGCCCTGCTGGCCGGCACGGTGCGCGAAGAGCTGCCCGCCCACCATGTGCTGCTCCGGCCGGGGCAGGTGGCCCGCCGGGTCTATTTTCTGGAAACCGGGCTGGTCCGGGGCTATACGCTGCTGCACGGCCGCGAAATATCCTCCTGGTTTATGCCCGCCGGCAACTTCGTGATTTCTATTCTGAGCTTTCTTACCCAGCAGCCTTCCCAGGAGTACTTGGAGCTGCTGGAGCCTGCCGTGGTTCACTCCATCAGCTACGACCAGCTCCAGCGCTTCTACCAGGATTTTCCCGAGTTCAACTACATCGGTCGGCGGCTGGTGGAGAAGTACTACGTGCTCAGTGAGCAGCGCGCCCAGAACCTGCGCGCCCGCACCGCCGCCGAGCGGTACGACCTGCTGCTGCGTGACTTTCCCACGGTGTTTCAGCGGGTAGCCCTGCATCAGATTGCATCCCACCTGGGCATGGCCCCCGAGACGCTGAGCCGCCTGCGCAACAAGGCCGGCTAAGCCGGGGTGGCGGCGCGAAAATGACATTTGTCATGAAAAAGACTGGCCCCGGCCGGCACCTTTGGCTCCTCACCTGCTCTTGTCGTATGCTGGGTCCTACTGCTTCCGCCCCCCGCCCCTTTTCGCCCCACCCGCTGCCCTTACTCGTGGCCTTGCCGCTGGGCTTGGCCTTGCTCGGCGGCCTTGGCCTGGGCGACCATTACGGCGAAACAACCTGCCTCTTACTTGCTCCGCTGCTCATTCCGGTGGCGGTCTGGCTGATTGCCTTCTGCCGCCAGCCGGGACCCCTGACGAAGGCGTTTTTGTCGGCTGCCATTATTGCGTTGTACGACCTGAGCATCAAGCTCTACGGCGGCGGCAGCCACGACGCCGAGGGCCAGGGTGCATTCCATTTTCTGCTGCTGCTGGGCAGTCTGCCGTCCTTTCTGGTGTTGGTGGCCGCCCTCGACCAGCAGCAGAGCGGCACTCGGCGCCGCCGTCGGGTGGCTAAGGTGCTGTTCCTGGCTCTGCTCCTGCTGCATTTGGGGCTGACGGCCAATCTGGGCCTGGGCCGCTGCATCAACTGCTACTGAGTTACCCCTGAGCATCTAGTCGCAAATGCCCCGTTTATTGGCGCATTTGCCCACCGGCGCGGCTTCGGTAGCCGGGTATATTTGCTTTGTACCGTAACCCCTACCTCCATGGCTACTCAGATTTTCATCAACCTGCCCGTCCGCGACCTGAACGCCTCCGTGGCGTTTTTCACCCAGGTCGGCTTCCGCTTCAACCCCCAGTTCACCAACGAGCAGGGCGCCTGCATGATTATCAGCGACACGATTTACGTGATGCTGCTGGTGAAGCCCTTCTTCCAGTCCTTCACGACCAAGCAGGTTGTGGATGCCACCACCAGCGCCGAGGTTATCCTCTGCCTTTCGGCCGAGAGCCGCGCCGCCGTCGATGCCCTCGTCGACAAAGCCCTGGCGGCCGGCGGCCAGCAGCCCGAGGTGTTGCAGCCGGACCACGACTTCATGTACGGCCGCAACTTCCAGGACCTCGACGGCCACCTCTGGGAGGTGATGTACATGGACCCCAACTTCGTGCCCCAGGAGCAGCCCGCCGAAACCAACGTCGCGTAGCCGACCCGGTCCACCACAGGCCCCTGCTGCCGCCTGCCGCGGCCCGTGGCAGGCGGCTTTTTCGTGGGCGGACCCGGACGATGCTGCTTGCCGGTAAGCCAGCCCGGCAGCTCGGGGCCACGCCGGGTGCTAGGCCCGCTGGTTAGATAGGCTGAGTCGGGGAACGTCATTCCGAGCGAAGCCGAGGAATCTCGCGTGCTGACGTTGTAAAAGCCTTGTCATGCTGAGCTTGTCGAAGCACGACCCTTGTTTTAGCGGCTGAGCCCCCTCGGATCAGCTCACTCCCGGTCGAGGGTGGCGCGCTTACCCTGGGCGGCCAGGCGCACGGTTTCGGCCACGCGGCGGGCGCGGGTTTCCGCTTGCTTGGCCCCGAGCACCCAGGTCAGGATCTGCTTGCGGGCCGAGGGCGAGAAGGCGGCGAAGTGGCGGGCGGCGGCTTCGTCCGTGGCCAGGGCGGCGGCCAGGTCCTCGGGCACGAGGCCGGCTTCGGCGGCGTCGAGGCTTTCCCAGGCTCCGTTCAACTTGGCCCGCTCGATGGCGGCCCGCCCGGCGGGCAGCAGCTGCCCGGCCGCTTCGAGCCGCGTCAGCCGCTCCTTGTTCACCTTGCTCCAGCCGCTTTTGGGCTTGCGGGGCGTAAACAGCAGCTGGGTGCGGTCGGCGTCGAGCTTGCGGGGGTGGGAGTCGATCCAGCCGAAGCACAAGGCCTCCTCCACCGCCTCGGGGTAGGTAACGCTGGGCTGGCCGCTGGCTTTTTTACAGTACACCAGCCACACCCCGGGGGCGCTGGCGTGGTTATCGGTAAGCCACTGCCGCCACGCGGCGCGGCTGGGGGGCTGGGTTTGCGGGAAGGCGTCGGTGCGGGACATGGCGGGCAGGTAGCAGTTGAGATTCGGGAGCGGGGCCAAGTACGCAAAAGCGGCCGAAGCTTTGGAAGCTCCAGCCGCTTTTTCAGGGGTCGGGCGGGGCCTTAGCCGCAGGCTTTACAGCTAGTTCTTCGGCATGGCCACGTGCGGCTGATACCACACGTACAGCAGCTTTTGCAGCTCGGCCAAAGAAATCGGCTGGCCGGCTTCGTTGTAGGCGCTCATCTTCCGCAGCACTTTTTGCCTGGTACGCTCACTGCCCGGCGCGGTGTCGTTCAGCACCGTGGCCTGCTGCTCAAACCGTAGCTGCCCGGTGGGATAGTAGGAGTAGATAGTTTGGCGGAGGCTGTCGGTACGGGTGCTCACCCATTTCTCGAATAGGTACTGGCCCAGGCTGTCCTGGTTTTCGTCGAGGTACCGGGCGCGGTAGAGGATGTTGCCGTAGACGTCGTAGCGGGTGGAGTCCAGCACGGCGGCCCGCCAGCCCCGGGCGGCTTTGCCGGTGTAGCGGTTTACCCACAGGCCGGTTTCGGTGAACTGGTAGCGGCCGTCCGCCCCCCTGGTCACCACCAGCGGCCCGGTACACAGGTCGCCGGCGGTATTGGTGGCCCGCCAGTCTTTCACCAGCCGGCCCTGCTGGTCTATCAGGGCCCGCTCGGCCTTGCTCAAACTGTGGTGATACCAGTAGTCAGCGGTGGTTTTGTACGGACTAAAAACGGTGCAGCCGGCCAAGCCGGCCAGGACCGCTACACTACAGCAGAAGAGGCGCATGGGAAGGTGGGCAGAAACAAGCGTTAAGGAGAGCAATGCCCGTGAAGATACGCGCGCAGTTGAGTTGCGGGCGCGTAGAAGTCCTTCGGCACCGCCAAGCGACGGCGAGGACCCAGGTGAGCCTCAAAAGACTGCTGCTTTGCCAGGCTAGCTTACGTACTGGCTCCCCGGTTTGCCAAGCCGCCCGAAACTGTATGATTGATTTCGAAAAACTGTAAGTAGCCATACACAACCTGTATGAGCAATTGCAACCAGCTGCAAGTAGCCATACATACCTTGTATGACTACTTGCAGCTGCGTATACTTAGTCATACAAACTTCCTAGTCCATGCTTCCTCCTTCGGCAGATTCTCTGAACGTGCTGGCGCGCATCCGGCGCTGGTTTGGCCTGCGGCAAGACGAGCTGGCCGAATACCTGGGCGTCAGCCCGGTGCTGGTGCATAGCATCGAAACCAGCCGACGCGGTTTGAGTCAGGCCGTGGGGGCGGCCATGATCCCCCTGGCCCGGCAGCTGCCCAACCCCATTGCCCTGCTCGACGCCCCCCTGCCCGCCGGCCTCCCCCTGGATGCCCCGGCCCCCGACGCCGGGGAGCTGGACTTTCGCCGCCGCGTATGCCTGCAGCGGGCCGACCGGCTGCGCGCCCAGGCCGGCAAGCTGGCCCGCCAGGCCCACCTGGCCCAGCGCTGGCAGCAGGCGCTGCCCGCCCTGCTGCCCCCACCCGACGCCCCCGATGCCGAGCAGGCCGCCTGGCTGACCCGCTGGCTGCACCGCCGCGCCCGTCCGCTGTCGGTGGAGGATGTCACGCGCTGGCACCGGCTGCTGGCCCAGGCCC
>NZ_SEWE01000036.1 GCF_004167665.1 Hymenobacter persicinus
ACACTGGCCTGGCCGCCGAGTTTGCCCTCGGTTCCTACTTCCTGGGCCACGCGGGTTACTTCGCCCGCAAACAGGTTCAGGTTGTCGATGGTCTTGTTAATGGTTTCGGCCATCACCTTGAAGTCGCCGGACACCGGAATCTGGAAGGTTTCGTCCAGGTTGCCCTTGCTGATGTTCTTCAGTACTTTGCCTACTTCCAATACCGGCACGGCGATGCTGTCCACCAGGCCGTTGATATTGTTGATCATGTCGCGCCAGAAGCCCGAAGCGTTTTCGGCCGAAGCCCGCGCCTTGAGGTTGCCTTCCACCCCGGCCACTTTCGAAATGCGCGACACCTCTCCCCCTACGCCGCCGATCATCTCTACCATCGAGTTGTAGGCCTCGGCGATTTCGGCGAAGATGTCGTCGTTCTGCTTGGTCAGGCGCACCGACACGTCACCTTTCTTAAAGGCGTCGAGGGCGTAGAGCACCCGGTTGAGCTGGTCGTTGATGTAGTCCGCCTCCTGGCTGTCTTCGGAGCCGCGGCCGCTACCCCGTTTTCGGGTAATATCGGAGCTGGTGCGAGCCCCGGCGGGGCGCAGCAACGCACTGCTGCCGCTGGCCTTGTCATAAGGCGCAGACAAAGCGGGGGCAGTATTGGTAGTAGCGGCAGTAACTTTCTCGGGAGAGGCGGTTTCCGGAGCAGCGTTATTCTTGGTAATCTTACCTGAAGCCATACAAGGGGGTGGGTTGCGAAGCCTGGGAGAGGAAGGCAATGCTGTCAACCAGGAACTGCCATCAAGCGGTTCCTAGACTTACAAAGGTAGCAAATGCCGCCTTTTCCCACGCATACGTTTGCAAATATGAAAACACTTTGCAAAGTGCCATTGCGTGAACCTGTTGCGTAGCTTGCGGCGTTAGAAATTGCGTTTGCGCCGATCAGGACGCCCGCGGCGGGACGGCACAATTCCAGCGGGCCGCGTGGTTACGCCGGATTATTCCAGCATCTTTGCGGCAAAATTCAACTTTTGCTTTCCTTCGGGCGTTTCACTAGCTCTACCCACCCTCCTCTCTCGCCCTCCAGCACCTTATATGGTCAAAAATCTAGTCATCGTCGAGTCGCCGGCCAAAGCCAAAACCATTGAAGGGTATTTAGGCAAAGACTTCATCGTGAAGTCCAGCTTCGGCCACGTCCGCGACCTGCCGAAGGATAACAACGCCATTGACATTGCCAATGGCTTCAAGCCCACCTACGTGGTGTCGCCCGACAAGCGCGACATTATTTCCCAGCTGAAGAAGCTGGCCAAAGAAGCCGAAACCGTGTGGCTGGCGAGTGACGATGACCGGGAGGGCGAGGCCATCAGCTGGCACCTAGCCGAAACGCTGAACCTGAACCAGGCCAAGACCCGGCGCATCGTGTTCCGCGAAATCACCAAGAATGCCATTCTTAATGCCATCGACAATCCGCGGGAAATTGACCTGAACCTAGTCAATGCCCAGCAGGCGCGTCGGGTCCTCGACCGGCTCGTGGGCTTTGAGCTGAGCCCGGTGCTGTGGAAGAAAGTGAAAACCGGGCTTTCCGCCGGCCGCGTGCAAAGCGTAGCCGTGCGCTTCGTGGTGGAGCGGGAGCGGGAAATCAACCAGTTCAAGGCGTCGTCGGCCTACCGCGTGGTGGCCCGCTTCGACGCCGGCCGCGGGGCCGTGCTGGAGGCCGAGCTGCCTACCCGCTTCAAGACCCAGGCCGAGGCCCAGGAGTTCTTGGCGCGCTGCATCGGGGCCACCTACCGGATTGAGAACCTGGAGAAAAAGCCCGGCAAGCGCAGCCCCGCCCCGCCATTTACGACCTCCACGCTCCAGCAGGAAGCTTCCCGCAAGCTCGGCTTCTCGGTGGCCCAGACCATGAGCGTGGCCCAGAAACTCTACGAAGCCGGTAAGATCAGCTACATGCGGACCGACTCGGTGAACCTGAGCCAGGACGCGCTGGCGGCCGCCCAGGCCGAAATCAGCTCCGCTTATGGCCCCGAGTACGCCCACACCCGCCACTTCAAGACCAAGTCGGCCTCGGCCCAGGAGGCGCACGAAGCCATCCGCCCCACCGACTTTGCTTTGCTTAAGGCTGGCGCCGACTCCCAGGAGCAGCGCCTCTACGATTTGATCCGCAAGCGGGCCTTGGCCTCGCAGATGGCCGACGCCGTGATTGAGCGCACCGTGGCCACCATCGGTATCAGCACCCAGCCCGGCACGCCGCTCACGGCCTCGGGGGAAGTCATTACGTTTGAGGGCTTTCTGAAAGTCTACAGCGAGTCGAAGGACGAGGAAACCCTGGATGAGGATGCCAGCACGGAGTCGTCGTTTTCGCGCGGCCTGCCCCCGCTGAGCGTCGAGCAGGTGCTGCCCCTGCAGAGCCTGAAAGCCACCGAGCGGTTTGCCTCCCCGGCGGCCCGCTACACGGAAGCCTCGCTGGTAAAAAAGCTCGAAGAAATGGGCATCGGCCGGCCCTCGACCTACGCCCCGACCATCAGCACGATTCAGAAGCGCGGCTACGTGGAAAAAGACACCCGGGAAGGCAAGGAGCGTAAGTTTCACGTGCTGACCCTGGAAGGCAACGAGGTCAAAACCGAGGTCAAAACCGAAACCTACGGGGCTGACAAAGCCAAGCTGTTTCCGACCGATACGGCCATGGTCGTCAACGACTTTTTGGTGGAGCACTTCCCTATTATCATCGACTACCAGTTCACGGCCAAGGTCGAGGGCGAGTTTGACCTGATTGCCAACGGGCAGGAGCAGTGGGGCGACATGCTGGCCGGCTTCTACGGCACCTTCCACGAAACCATCGAGCGGGGCCAGGACATTGAGCGCAGCACCCTGGGCAGCACCCGCGAAATCGGCGTGCACCCCGAAACCGGGCAGAAGCTTACCGCCCGCCTCGGCCGCTACGGCCCCTACGTGCAGATTGAGCCCAAGGAAGGCGCGCCGGAAGACGAAAAAGCGGTGTACGCCAGCCTGCGCAAAGGTCAGTTTATCGAGAGCATCACCCTGGAAGAAGCCCTGGACTTGTTTAAGCTGCCGCGGGTAGTGGGCGAGTTCGAGGATAAGTCGATGACGGCGGCCCTGGGCCGGTTTGGTCCCTACATCCGCCACGACAGCAAGTTCTATTCCCTCACCAAGGAGCAGGACCCGCACACCATCACCGCCGATGAGGCCGTGGCCCTGATTGAAAACAAGCGCAAAACCGACGCCGAGCGCCTCATCAAGAGCTTCCCCAGCCGGGAGGACATTCAGGTGCTGAATGGTCGGTTCGGGCCCTACATTGTGGTGGGCAAGAAAAACGTGAAGATTCCGAAAGGCGAGGAGCCCGCCGACCTGACCTTGGAGCGCTGCATCGAGCTGGCCGACGCCACCCCGGACAAGCCCGCCAAGGGTGGCCGCTTCGCCAAGAAAGCGGCCCCCGCCGCCGAAGACAGCGCCGACAAGCCCGCCAAGAAAAAGCCGACGGCCAAGAAACCGGCCGCCAAAAAGCCCGCTGCGAAAAAAGCCGTCGGCACCACCGCCAAAAAACCCGCCGCCAAGGCCAAGTAAGCCGGCGCCGACGAGGCAATAAAAAGGCCCTGATTCGCGGATCAGGGCCTTTTTTACGTTTAGGAACCTCGGGGGAAATTTTGGCTCCGGCTGCACGTTAGCTAAGCAGCTTCCCCTCATCCGATGCACTGTCTCTACGCCGCCGCAGTCGCCCTGCTTACGTTTGCTGTCCCTTTCCGCGCCTCGCCGCAGCTTCCGCGGGCCACGCCCGCACCGGGCTCAATATATTCCTGGCTGCCGGCGGGCACCTACGACGCCCGGCAGAGTGTGGCTGCCCGGTTTGCGCCCCCGCGCGGCTGCCAGCGGGTGGCCGTAGTTCCGGGCTCGTTTGGGCACTGGCTGCGGCAGCTGCCCCTGCTGCCGGCCGGCGCGGCGGTGCACCTGTACTCGGGCGCGTTGAAGGATAATCAGGCCGTGCATGCCGCCGTGCTGCGCCTCGACGTTGGCAGCCGGGATTTGCAGCAGTGCGCCGACGCGGTTATCCGGCTGCGGGGCGAGTACCTGTTTGCCCGCAATCCTGACCAGGTGCACTTCCACCTGACCAGCGGCCACGACATCTGGTTTAGCGACTGGTACAGCGGGCGGGGCTTTCGGGTGCAGGACGAGGAAGTGGTGCCCGCCGCCCGCCCGGTGGAGCGCCCCACGCACGCCGTCTTTCGCCGCTACCTCGACCAGATCTTCACCTACGCCGGCACCCAGTCGCTGGCCCGGGAGCTGACGCCGGCCGCCCTGACCGACGTGCAGCCCGGCGACGTGCTGATTCGCGGCGGCACCCCCGGTCACGCCGTCATCGTGCTTGACGTGGCCGAGCAGCCCGCCACGGGCCGCCGGTACGTGCTGCTGGCCCAGAGCTACATGCCCGCTCAGCAGATGCACGTGCTGCGCAACGTGGACCATCCCGTGCTCGGGGCCTGGTTTGCCGTGCAGCCCCAGGAGCCCGAATTTGACACGCCGGAGTGGACGTTTCGCCGGGAAGAGCTCCGGCGCTTTTGAGCCTTCAGCCGGC
The DNA here is from genome assembly GCF_004167665.1 of Hymenobacter persicinus. GTDB lineage: Bacteria > Bacteroidota > Bacteroidia > Cytophagales > Hymenobacteraceae > Hymenobacter > Hymenobacter persicinus. The sequence goes on from NZ_SEWE01000036.1 coordinate 4,565, forward strand.
AGCAGCCGGAACCCCAGCGCGCTGCTTTTTCGCGCTTCTCCCGTAAACTGCACTCCGGCACCGCGCACAACCGGGCTGCTTTCAGACTCAATCTGGCTTGTATGAAAAAGAAAATTGTGGCGCTGACCGGCGCCGGTATCAGCGCGGAAAGCGGCTTGGCCACCTTCCGCGGTTCCGACGGCCTCTGGGAAGGGCACCGGGTGGAAGACGTGGCCTCGCCGGAAGGCTGGGCCCGTAACCCGGCCTTGGTACTCGACTTCTACAACCAGCGCCGCGCCGCGGCCCGGGCAGCCCAGCCCAACGCCGGCCACTTGGCCCTGGCGGCCCTGGAGCGCGACTTCGAGGTGGTCGTCATCACCCAGAACGTGGACGATTTGCACGAACGGGCGGGTTCCAGCCACGTTATTCACCTGCATGGCCAGCTGTTTGAGGCGCGCAGCACCCGCCACGAGGAGCTTATCTACCCCCTGTCCGGCGACACCATCCACCTGGGCGACGTGTGCGAAAGAGGCCACCAGCTCCGGCCCAACATCGTCTGGTTTGGCGAGGCCGTGCCGCTGATGGAGCAGGCTATGGAGGAAACGGCCTCGGCCGACGTGCTGCTGGTCATCGGTACTTCCCTGCAGGTATACCCGGCCGCCAACCTGGTGCACTTCACCCGGCCCGGCTGCCCCACGTACGTTATTGACCCCAGTCAGCCGCCGCTGGCCGGGCGCGCCAACCTGCACTTTGTCGCCGAGCCCGCCACGACCGGCGTGCCGAAAGTTGCCGCGCTGCTCCTGCAGCAGGCCTAACGCGCCCCCCGCAGTTACCCGTACCCGTGTCGGAGGCGCGAGAATGCGCTTAGCGAGGCGCACTCTGAATGTCGTATCTTAGGGGGCGGCCGGTTTTTATCCTCCGCCACTCCCGCATGGCTTCCATTTTCGGACATATGACGCTGGGTGCCACGCTGGGCAAGCTGCTGCTGCCCGAGCGGCGCTACGTGCGCTACTGGGTGCTGGCTGCCGCCTGCGCCTTTCTGCCCGACATCGACGTGCTGGGCTTTAAATTCCACGTGGCCTACGCCAGCCTGTGGGGGCACCGGGGCCTGACCCACTCCCTGTTGGCGGCGGTGATGGTGGCCTCGGCAGTGGTGGGCTGGCACCGGCTGGGCCACCGCGCGGGTCCGCCGCTGGGGCGGCTCTGGGTGCTGCTCTTTTTGGCCACGGCCTCCCACGGCGTACTCGACGCTATGACTACCGGCGGCCTGGGCGTGGCAATTTTCAGCCCCTTTGTGCTGGAGCGCTACTTCTTTGGCTTCTGCCCGATTGAGGTGTCGCCCATCGGTGTGCGGCAGTTTGTGGGTACTACCGTGTGGCGGGTGCTGCAAAGTGAGGCTATCTGGGTGGCCCTGCCCTGCGCGGTGCTCCTGACGCTGCAACGGCTTTTTTCCGCCCAAACGGCCGCGGTCCGCTAAACCGATGTACCCCGGCCGGGTTTCTTGCGTAAGAAGGGGTTCTATCCCACGCCTCGCTTGATTTTATGCGAAAACCCTACCGCCTACTTTTGGCGGCGCTGCTTGCCACGGCTGCGTCGCCGCTCCACGCCCAACTTGCTGCTCCCCCGGCCCACTCCGTGTATTTGCTCGGCAACACGGCCGGGAAAGACCTGCCCGAAACCCACCTGCGGGCCCTGCGCCAGCAGCTGGAGCAGCAGGCGGGCACTTTCACCGTGGTGCACCTCGGCGACATTGCCGCCAACTCGGGCCTGAAAAAGGAGCCCGACGCGGCTACCACGGCCCGCATCGACCAGCTCATTGGTCTGGTGCAGGGCTTGCCCAATGGCCACATCTACTTCTTGCCCGGCGACAAAGACTGGGATAACTCCGGCCCCGACGGCTTTAAGCGCGTGAAGCGGCTCGAGGAATACATTGAGCAGAAGCTGCCCAAGCAAAACGCCTTTATCCCGACCGGCGGCTGCCCCGGCCCCGAAATCGTGGATGTGGCGCCCAACGTGCGGCTGGTGGCCATCAACTCGCCCTGGTGGACCCACCCCTACGACCGGCCCGAAGCGCCCGACACGGAGTGCAAGACCATGACCAAGGAGGAGTTTCGGGAGCAGCTCTCCGACGTGCTGGACGAGACCAAGGGCAAAAATGTGCTGCTCGTGGGTCACCAGCCCGTGCTGACCAACGGCGTCTACGGGGGCCGGATGCCGCTGAGCCGCCAGCTGTTTCCGTTCGAGAACGGGGTGCCGCTGCCGGTTTTCGGCACCCTCTATTCGGCTTACCGCCAAAACGTGGGCCTGCCCCGGGACCTAGCCAACCCGGCCTACCAGGACCTGCGCAAAGAGCTGCTTGGCACGCTCAAGGAAAACCCCGGCGTGGTGTATGCCGCCGCCCACGACTACAGCCTGCAGCTCACCCGCTTCGAGGACAACTTCCACTTGGTGGCCGGTAGCTTTGCCGAGAAAGAGCACGTGGGCGCCAATGGGCAGTCGATGTTCAACAAGGCCGAAGAAGGCTACTCCCGCCTCGATTACTACGCCGACGGCACGGTCAAAGCCTTTTTCTTTGCCTTCGATAAAGCCGGCACCGCGGTGCAGGAAGCGTATTCTTCCACCCTGTTCCAGTCGGCCTGCACCGAGCCGCGGCTGCCGAACGTGCCGGTCAACTACTTTATTCCAGAGTGCCCTACGGCCCCCAAAGGCGTCGCGGCGGCCAAGCCGGACGTGCCGTTTCAGCCCACCGTGACGCTGGCCGCCGGGCCGCAGTACAAGGCCGGGCCCGGTAAGCGGTTTTTCCTCGGCCCCCTGTACCGCACTTCCTGGACCCAGCCCGTGGAAGCGCCGACGCTGAACCTGGCCACTGAAAAAGGCGGGCTGCGCATTTTTGGCAAGGGTGGCGGCCGGCAGACGACCTCCGTCAAAATCATTGCTGCCGACTCCTCGGAGTACGTGTTCCGCTCCGTCGATAAGGACGTGACCAAGATTCTGCCCCCGGAGCTGCGCAACTCGGTGGCCGCCGACGTGCTGCGCGACATCACGCCCACGGCTCACCCCTACTCGGCGCTGGTGACGGGCTCGTTGCTTGACCAGACCGACATTCTCCACGCCCGGCCCCGGCTGTTTGTGTTGCCCGACAACAACACGCTCGGCCCCTACCGCGAGAAGTACGCCGGCCTGTTTGGCACGCTCGAAGACCGGCCCGGGGACCCCAAGCCCAACCTGCCCGGCTTCGGCGGGGCCGACGAGGTGCGCCGTTCGTTCAGCTTTTTCCGCCAGCTCTACAAAGACCACGACAACCAGATCGACGCCGTGGCCCTGGGCAAGGCCCGGGCTTTCGACATGCTGGTGGCCGACTTCGGCAAGCACGAGGACAACTGGAAATGGGCCGGCTACAAGCAGGGCAAAAAGACGATTTACCGCCCTATTCCCCGTGACCGGGACCAGAGCTTCACCCTCTGGAACGGTTTGTTGACCTACATTGCCAACCGGGAATGGGCCGTGCCCAGCATCGAAGACTTCCAGAGCGAGTTTCACGACCTGGAAAGCCTGAACTGGCCCGCCCGCCACCTCGACCGGTTTTTGCTGCAGTCCCTGACCCGGGAGCAGTGGCAGCAGATCGGGGCCTACATGCAGCAGAAGATGACGCCCGCGGCCATTGACCAGGCCACGGCCACGTTGCCGAAGGAAATCCAGCCCATTTCCGGCAACGACCTCAACCGCAAGCTCCAGGCCCGGATTCAGGAATTGCCCAAGGCCCTCGACGACTACTACCTGATGCTGGCCAAGCGCGTCGACGTGGTAGGTTCGAACAAGGCCGAAGTGTTTCAGGTGGACCGCCAGCCCGACGGCAACGTGCGGGTGCGCATGTTCGACAAGGCCAAGGACGGCAACGAGCCCAACGGGGAACCGCTGTTTGACCGCACCTTCCAGTACAAGGAAACCGACGAAGTGGCCCTCTACGGCCTCGACGGCAAAGACGTGTTTACCGTCACGGGCTCGGCGCCCCGCAGCGTGCTGGTGCGCATCATCGGCGGCGACGGCAAGGACAAAATCACCGACGAATCGAGCGTGCGGGGCCTGCGCACCAAGACCAAGGTGTATGACCTGACCGACGGCGTGGAGCTGCAACCCAGCCAGGAAACCGACAATCACACCTCCGACAAGCTGGCAGTAAACCGCTACGACCGGGAAGCCTTCGAGTACGACGGCTACAACCCGCGGGCCACGCTCATCTACAACCAGAGCGACGGATTCGGCGTTGGCGCGGGCTTCGACATCGTGCGCCAGGGCTTCCGCAAGCCCGACTATAAAAACCTCTACGGTTTCGACGTGCGGGGCTCCTCCAACGGCAACTTCCAGGTGTCGCTCAACATGCGCCACCGCCACGCCATCGGGCAGTGGGACATTGGGGCCCGCACTGAGTACGGCAACTTCTTTCCGTTTTACAACTTCTTCGGCCTGGGCAACAACACGACCAAGGACGAGAACCTCTACGACAACCTCTACTACAAGGCCCGCTACAAGGGCTACACGCTCAACGCCTTCACCGAGCGGACGTTTTTCCAGCGCAGCCTGTTCCGCTTCGGCCCTACCTACGAGCAGTACACCAGCAACTTCAGCAGCCAGAGCCTGCTGGGCCAGCTTCAAACCAACCCCAATCCGGACGTGGTGCGACCCAACACCAACTTCCAGCGCCTGATTGGGTTGAATGCGTTATTTGACCTCGACCTGCGCGACCGGAAAAGCTTTGCCCGCCGCGGGGTGCGCCTGCTGGCCCAGCACGACTCCTACCACCAGCTCAACCGCTCAAAGGGCAACTTTGGCCTCACCCAGGGCTTTGCCGAGTACTACGGCACGGCCCGCCTCGGCATTCCCGTAACGCTGGTGGTTAAAGGTGGCGGGGCCAAAAACTACGGCAACGACGACGAAATTCCGTTCTACAAGTTTGCCACCCTGGGCTTGCGCGAAAACCTGCGCGGCTACTACCGCAACCGCTTCAGCGGCGACGCCAGCCTCTACCTGAACACGGAAGTGCGGCTGGCCCTGGGCCGGGTGCAGACGTCATTCCTGCCCTTCTCCTACGGCGTGTTCGGCTTCTACGACCGGGGCCGGGTCTACTTCAAAGACTCCTCCCCCGGCGGCTGGCACGACAGCTACGGCGCGGGCTTCTTTATTGCCCCCGTCTCCGACCAGCTGGCCTTATCGGTGTCCTACCAGAAGTCGCCGGAAAACGGGCTGATTCAGTTCGGCCTAGGCTTCCGCATCGACCAGTAGCGTTCCTTCTTTGCTGCTCCTAAAAGCCCTGGCCTCATCCGTCAGGGCTTTTTCGTAGCCCTGGGCACCTTGCCAGCCCTGGGGCGGGGCCTTTTAGCCTTCTTGCTCCGGCCAATTATGTAAACCAAAACTTGCTTGGTTATCTTGAGCAATTATTGCTGTAATGGGGAGGCTATTTGTTCCCTCTTTCCCTCAGCCCGACAGCCCCATTCTTCGGCTCCCAGATTTTTTGGTGGCGGCCGTGCCGCTGGATTATTCCTTTCCCTCTCCGGCCTGATGCCCAGTACCCTCGTGCAATGGATTATGCTATGTGCCCCCGTGCCGCTGGCCACCGCCGGCTTGGTGGGGGCAGTGCGGTGGCGCCATTTGGGGCCGTCCATGCGCTGGCTGACCGGGCTGGTTTGGTTTGGGCTGCTGATGGAGTTGGTTTCGCGCTGGATGATGCTGCAGAAAATGCCAAACCTGATTTTGTCCCCACTCGACACGCTGGCTGAATTCGTGGGGCTCACCTGGATTTATGGACGAGAGTTGCGGCCCTGGCCCATCACGCGCTATGTGCCCGCGGCCATTGGCCTGTTCGCAGTGCTTACCGGCATCAGCATCTTCACCCAACTGCATTCGGTACAGTTTAGCCCGGTCCAGCACTCCATCGAAAGCATCACGCTGCTGGTCCTGGCCCTGCTCTACCTCTACAAGCTCAGCCACGGCACGGCGGTCCGGCAGCTGGAGCGGGAGCCCATGTTCTGGGTTTCCGCGGGCGTGCTGCTCTACTTCGCCGGCGACGTGCTGATTTTCATTTTCAGCAACTACTTATTGCAACAGTATTCGCGGGCAGTGAACATACAGGTCTGGGCCGTCCACGCGGTGCTGTTTATGATTTTGTGTTCCTGCTATACCATCGCCCTGTGGCTCAGTCCCCGCCCTTCGAACTAGTTGGACTGCTGTTCGGCGGCATCCTGATCATGCTGGCCCTGGCCTTGGCCCTGGTGTTTTTCTTCGTGTTCTACCAGAAGAAAGTCATTCGCCAGCAGGATGAGCTCCGGCACGTGCAGGCCGCCTACCAGAAGGCCTTGCTTACGGCCACCATTCAGGCCGAGGAAAAAGAGCGCCGCCGCATCGGCTCCGACCTGCACGACGACATGGGCTCCGCCCTCTCGGCGGCCCGGCTGCTGATATCGCAGCTAGCCACCTCTCCCACGGCTTCCGCTGCCGACCAGGAGCTGGTAACCGCCGCCAAAAGCATTCTGGACGACTCTATCCAGGATATCCGCCACGTTTCCAAAAACCTCTACCCGGTGGTGCTGGCCCGGTTCGGCCTGGCCGAGGCCCTGCGCAATCTGCCCACCATGTGGGAGCGCAGCCTGCCCGATGGACTCCTGGTACAAGTTGCCCTGACTGCCTCCCTAACCTACGACCAGCAGCTGGCCCTCTACCGAATCGTGCAGGAGCTTATTACCAATGCTCTGCGGCACGGCAAGGCCTCCCGGGTGAGCGTCGAGTTGCTTGAGCAGCCCGGCCGGCTCCAGCTGGTCGTGGCCGACAACGGGGTCGGCTTTGATTATGACCGCACCCGGGAGGGCAACGTATCGGGCCTGGGACTCAAAAGCCTGGAAGCCCGCGTCACGCTGCTCGATGCCACGCTGCTCGTCGACTCGGCCCCCGGGCAGGGCACCCGCATCCAGGTTATTACACCCTTGCCCGAAGGTGTCGGCTCCCGGCCGGCCTAGTTTTGCGTGGCTTCAATCCCGTATATTTGGCTTTCCGCTCCCCATCACCTGACCATCTCCTTATGGATTATCCTCTGCTGAAACTGGCCGCCATCGACATTGGATCCAACGCGGTGCGCTGCCAGATTTCGGCGGTGCTCCACTACGGCGACCGGTACCGGCTCAAGCGCGTCGAGTACGTGCGCTACCCGCTGCGCCTGGGCGAAGACGTGTTTGCCACCGGCAACATCTCGGCCAAGAAGGAGCAGAAATTCATCAAGTTTCTGCACGCGCTGAAGCTGCTCATGGAAGTTCACGACGTGGCGCACTACCTGATCTGCGCTACCTCGGCCATGCGCACGGCCGCCAACGGGGCCGCCGTAGCCGCCCGCATTCAGCAGGAGCTCGGCATGACGGTGCAGGTCATTGACGGGCAGGCCGAGGCCGCCTACATCAACCGCGTCATTGAACACCTGCTCGAAGACAAAAAGCACTACCTGCACATCGACGTGGGCGGGGGCAGCACCGAGTTCAACATCTACCACGACCGGCGCAAAGTGGCCTCGCAGTCGTTTGAAATCGGCTCGATCCGGCGCATGCAGCAGGAAGAAAGTGGCCAGCAGAGCACCGGTGCCCAAAACGACCTGTGGCAGCGGATGGAGGACTGGGTCACTCAGAACGGCCGCAAGTACCACGTCACCCGCGCCATCGGCACGGGCGGCAACATCAACAAGCTCTACCGGCTGGCCCAATCCTCGCTCGACAAGCCCGTCACGCGCCGCCGCATTGCCACGGTGCTCGGCAACCTGACCAGCATGAGCATGGACGAGCGGGTGAACGTGGCCATGCTTAACCCCGACCGCGCCGACGTCATTATTCCCGCCGGCCATATCTACCTCTCGGCCATGGAGTGGGCCAACATCAGCCAGATGATTGTGCCCGATATCGGCCTGAAGGATGGCATGCTCCAAACCCTGTTTGAAGACCACTTCGAGGAAATCCGCCCCAGCTCCGACCACTCCCGCACCGTTCCCTACGCCGACGTTACCAGCCGCGCCGCAGAAATGGAATAGGGTCGTTTAGGCCAGTTATTCCGAGTTTGGAAGAACTTGTTTTCCAATGCAAAAGCCCTCACCGTTAGTTCGGTGAGGGCTTTTGTATGTACCCATGATAGTACGAGGCCCGATGCAGGTTCAGGCGGACAAGTCTAGAGCTACCCTACGCGTTGGCAAAGCCTTCTCCGGGGTTCGGCTCACCTTCTACCAGGGCCTGCACCAGGGCAACGTCCTTGGCCACCTCTTCACTGACGGTATCCTCGGTTTCCTCTTCGTAGGCGGGCTCGGGGCAAGCTTCCAGAGAAGCTTCCTCGGCCGTTTTGGCGGCTTCGGCAGCCTGCTGGTGCCGGGCCTGCTGGAACAACAGATGCAGCAGACCGGCGGGCGTGGCGGCGGCCATCCGCTCCTCGTCGCGGCGGTAAAAGTCGCGGTGCACGTTCACCACGGGCTCGTCGGGTCCGGGGTGGCAGCGTACGTAAGCTCCGTCCTCGCGCATCTGGTAGGAGTTCTGGTTGTCGAGCAGGTTGAGCATTAGAATGCTGATGGCCTCACGCTTGAGCTGGGGGTTCACAATCAGGAACAAAGCTTCAATGCGGCGGTCGAAGGAGCGCACCATCACGTCGGCCGAGCCGGCGTACACTTTCGGGTCGCCGGCCTGGTGGAAGTAAAACAGCCGGGCGTGCTCCAGAAAGTCGCCCACGATGCTGCGCACTTCGATGTTCTCGCTCAGACCGGGCCGCCCCGGGCGCAGGCAGCAGATGCCGCGCACGATGAAGCGCACCGGCACGCCGGCTTTGGAGGCCTTGTAGAACTCGTCAATCAGCTCCTTGTCTTCCAAGGAGTTCATCTTCATCACAATGCCGCTGGGCAGGCCCTTCTTGGCGTTGCGCACTTCCTCGCGGATGAGTTGAATCAGTTGCTGGCGCATGTCCTTGGGCGCCGTAATCAGGTACTCGTAGTCGTCGGGCTGGGAGTGGCCGGTGATGACGTTGAAGAATTCCGACACGTCGTGCCCGTACACGTCGTTGGTGGTGAGCAGGCTCACGTCGGTGTAGATCTTGCTGGTCTGCTCGTTGTAGTTGCCCGTGCCGATGTGCACGTAGCGCGTCACCTTTTCCCCCTCCTTGCGGATAATCATCAGCAGCTTGGTGTGGGTCTTGTACTTACTGACGCCGTAAATCACGAAGCAGCCGGCTTTTTCGAGCTTGGCCCCCTCCCGGATGTTGCGCTCCTCATCGAAGCGGGCCTTGATTTCGAACAGCACCGACACGTGCTTGCCGTTTTCGGCTGCCTTGAGCAGGGCCGCCGTTACGCGGGAGTCGTCGGCGAGCCGGTAGATGGTTTGCTTGATGCCCAGCACGTGCGGGTCCTCGGCGGCCTGCTCGAGTAGGCGCACCACGGGTTCAATGCTGTTGTAGGGATGGTGCAGCAGCACGTCGTGGTGCTTCAAAAACTCGAACATGTTCTCCTCCGCCCCGTCGGGGAGGCTCAGCGGGGTCACGGTGGCCGGAGCCTTGGTCGACTTGCCGCGGAAGTTCGGGTGCTTCAGAATCTGGAGCATGCCCTTCATGTCCATCAGGGAGGTGATGACGAACACGTTGCCGTTGTCGATCTGCCAGCGCTCCTTGAGCACAGCCATCATCACCGGCGAGGCGTCCTTCTCGACCTCCAGACGTACCACGCGGCCCTTCTTGCGGGTTTTGAGGCCCACCTGAATTTCCTTGATAAAGTCCACGTCGATGTCGTCGGACTCTTCCAGGGTGAAGTCGCCATTGCGGGTGATGCGGAACAGGTTGGCCGACACGATTTCCACGTTGCGGAACAGCTTGGGCAGGTTGGCCCGCACGATTTCCTCGATGGGCACGAAAATCACTTTGTCCTTGCGCGTGAGCTCAAAGAAGCGCGACAGGTTCTGCGGAATCTGCACGAAAGTGAGCCGCTCCTGCCCCTTGCCTTCCTCCAGCGGCCCCGTGCCCGACTCGTTGCCGATATTCGTGGCCACGCCGAAGATGAGCATCTGGTTCATCATCAGTGGAAAGCCGTGGTAGGAGTCATAGACCATCGGCGTGAGCAGCGGAAAAACCGTGTTCTTGAAGTAGCCCTCGGCCTTTTTCAGCTCCAACTCGGTCAGCTCGTCCATCCGCAGGATGTTGAAGCCGTTTTTCTCGAACTGGGGCTTGAGCTCGTTGAGATAGGTCAGCGACTGGTCGTTGACGAAGCGGTGGGCGAAGTCGAGCAGCTTGCGCCGGAACGGCAGCTCCCGCAGCCCGGAGTAGTCGACGCGCTCCTTGCCGTAGTCGAGGTAGTTATACAGCGAGCCGACGCGAATCATGAAGAACTCGTCGAGGTTCGAGGAAGTAATGGCCAGAAACCGCATCCGGTCAAACAAGGTCCGGCCGGCGTCCTTGGCTTGGTCGAGCACGCGGTAGTTGAACCGCAGCCAGCTCAGGTCGCGGCTGATATACTTGCTCTTGCGGATAAGGTCGGCTGATTTGAAGAGTTTCATAGCAAAGTAAAAGGCCGGGTACGATACGCGGCCGGAGCCCTCAATTACGCGTTTTCAGGCGGGGAAACAATGGCCGTCACCTCGATTTCAACCAGCAGGCTGGCCTCAATCAGGGCCGCCACCTGCACCATGGTGGCGGCGGGCCGCACCGCGCCGAACACTTCGGCGTGGGCCCGGCCCACGGCCGGCCATTGGCTGATGTCAGTGACGTACATACGCGTACGTACCACATCGGGGAAAGTAGCACCGGCCGCGCGCAGGGCGACTTCAATTTTTTCCAGGGCCCGGCGTGTCTGCTCGTAGGCGTCGGCGCCGGGAGCCGTGGTGCCGGCCACTTCCACCACGTTGCCCACGCGCACGGCCCGGGAATAGCCAACCTGAGTTTCCCACTCGGAATCGGAGGAAATGTTCTGACGCATGGGTGGCGTAGCATGGCGGCCCGGGGGCTGGGGTGAGGAAAGTAGTCGGCAGGCCGCATAAAAAAGCCCGCACGAGGCGGGCTTTTTTATGCGTGGTTGGCTATACGTCCAGTTTGGCGTACTTGGCGTTTTTCTCGATAAAGTCCCGGCGCGGGGCCACTTCGTCGCCCATGAGCATGGAGAACAGGTGGTCGGCTTCCACCCCCGACTCCACGTCCACGCGCTTCAGCGAGCGGGTATCGGGCTGCATGGTGGTGGTCCAGAGCTGCTCGGCGTTCATCTCGCCCAGACCTTTATAGCGCTGCACGTTCACCGTTTCGGGTTTGCCGCGGCCTAGCTCCTCCTGAGCGGCGGAGCGTTCTTCCTCGGTCCAGCAGTAGCGCTCCTCCTTGCCGCGCTTCACCAAGTACAGCGGCGGCAGGGCAATGTAGATGTAGCCCTTGTCGATGAGCTCGGGCATGTAGCGGAAGAAGAAAGTCAGGATCAGCGTCCGGATGTGCGACCCGTCGATGTCGGCGTCGGTCATGATGATGATCTTGTGGTAGCGCAGCTTGTCCAGGTTCAGGGAGCGGCTGCTGCTGCCATCGTCCTCGTCGGTCTTCTTCTCGAAGCTCACGCCGAGGGCGGTAATCATGTTGCGGATTTCCTCGTTTTCGTAGATGCGGTGCTCCTGGGCCTTCTCCACGTTGAGGATCTTACCCCGCAGCGGCAGAATGGCCTGGAAAGCCCGGTTGCGGCCCTGCTTGGCGGTACCGCCGGCCGAGTCCCCTTCGACCAGGTATAGCTCGCAGACGGCGGGGTCCGATTCGGAGCAGTCGGCCAGCTTGCCGGGCAGGGAGTTGGAGCCCAGCACCGACTTGCGCTGCACCATCTCGCGGGCCTTCTTGGCGGCCACGCGGGCCTTGGCGGCCAGAATCACCTTCTCCACGATGATGCGGGCCTCCTTGGGATTTTCCTCCAGGTACTGGTTGAGAATCTCGCCCACCACGGTGTTGACGGCCCCACTCACCTCGGAGTTGCCGAGCTTGGTCTTGGTCTGGCCTTCGAACTTGGGCTCGGCTACCTTCACCGAAATAACGGCCGTGAGGCCCTCGCGGAAGTCGTCGCCCTGGATTTCGATTTTCGCCTTGGCTACCTCCCCCGACTTCTCGGCGTAGGCTTTCAGCACCCGGGTAATGGCCGAGCGGAAGCCTGCCACGTGGGTACCGCCCTCGTGGGTGTTGATGTTGTTGACGTAGGAGAAGATGTGCTCCTGGTACGAGTCGTTGTACTGGAAGGCCACTTCCACCGGAATGCCGCGCTCAGTGGCCACGTACACGGGCCGGGTCATGAGCACGGAACGGCTGCTGTCGAGGTACTGCACGTACTCGGCCACGCCGCCCTGGGAGTAAAACTCGTCGCGCTGTTCCTCGCCCCCGTCGGCCGGGGTGCGCAGGTCGGTCAGCACGATGCGGATGCCGCGGTTCAGGTAAGCCAGTTCGCGCAGGCGGTTGGCAATCCGCTCGTAGGAATAGGTGATGGTTTCGTCGAAGATGGACGGGTCGGGCTGGAACTCCACGCGGGTGCCGCGGCCCTCGGTGTCGCCGACCTCGCGCACGTCGTACAGCGGCACGCCGATGTTGTACTCCTGCTCGTAGATGTGGCCGTCGCGCTGGACCGTTACGTGGGTGTGGGTGCTCAGGGCATTCACGCACGAGACGCCCACGCCGTGCAGGCCGCCGGAGGTCTTGTAGCTGTTCTTGTCGAACTTACCGCCGGCGTGGAGCACGGTCAGGGCAATTTCGAGGGCGGACTTGCCGAATTTCTGGTTGATGCCCACGGGAATGCCGCGGCCGTTGTCTTGTACTGAAATGGCGTTGCCGGGCAGAATAGACACCTCGATATGGTCGCACTGACCGGCCAGGGCCTCATCGATGGAGTTGTCTACCACTTCCCACACCAGGTGGTGCAGTCCTTTCACGCCCGTGTCGCCGATGTACATCGAAGGCCGTTTACGCACGGCCTCGAGACCTTCCAGAACCTGGATGCTGTCGGCGGAATACTGATTATCGGCTTGTTGTTCTTTCGTTTCGCTCATGTGAGGCGGTCTTGTTTCAGCTGTTTTGCTAAGCTACAAAGATACCGATTTTATCCGGTTTTTGCCAGCTTTCCCGCCGATGAAATCCGGCTTGACCACCCCGAAAATGCAGTTTCTTGCCTCCTTGGAGTGCTCGTCCGGTCTGCTTCCACCAAGGCCGCCGCGGGGGCGCCCGGCGCACAAAAAAAGCTCCTTCCGGAAGGAAGGAGCTTTTCGGTCCGACTAACGAAAGTCGGGCGGCAGTTGCCGCTTATTGAATCACGAGCTTCTGCTGGGCTACGCCAGCGTCGGTGCGCAGTTCGAGCGTGTAGAGGCCGGCTTTTTCCTTGCTCAGGTCCACCGTGGTCAGCTGGGAAGCCACGCTGGTGGCATTGAGCACCTGGTTGAACACCTGACGGCCCACGGCGTCGAATACGCGCACCGAAGTACCGGCTTTGATGCCCGAGCTCAGCTGCAGGTTGAATACGCCCGAAGCGCTGGGGTTAGGATACACCGACAGCGACTTCTGCAGCTCGGCGCTGCGGTTGGCCAGGATGGTTGGGCTGGCTTTGTAGACCCCACCGGCCCCGGCGGCGTCGGTTTGAGCGCCCGAGTAGCCTACCGTACGGCTGATGAAGTCAACCGTGGACGAGTAGCGGCCCCGGTCGATGTCAATCCAAGTCCGGCCGTTGTTGGTCGAGTACGAGGAGCCATAGTCGGCCGTGGTCGATACGGTTTCCACCGACGAGCCCACGCTGACGATGATGTTGGTGCCGGGTACGGCGTCAATATCGAAGTGGTTGAAGTTGCCCGTGTACGTCTGCGTGGTCCAGGTAGCGCCGCCGTCGGTGGTGCTGATCATGTCCGAACCGCGGAAGGCAATGCCGTTGTTGGCATCGGTGAAGGCAATCTTGCTGATGTAGCCCAGCAGCGGGGTCGGCGCCGAAGCCGTCCAGGTCAGGCCGCGGTCGGTCGACTTGAGCACGCGCGTTGGCACGCCCGAGTTGGCATCAGCGGGGTTGAGCAGGTGAGTCGTACCGGCCCAGATGGTGTTGCCCACGGCGCAATACGAGCCAACCAAGCCGTATTCGTTGGCGTCGAGGGGAGCGGGGATGCTCGCCGACGGCACGCGCGTCCAGGTGGTACCGCCGTTGCTGGTGGTGTAGATTTCGAAATACGCCGCACCGGGGCCGTTGGGGTCACCCAGCGACACGCCGTTGTTGGCGTCAAAAAAGTACACCCAGTTGTTGAAGCCGGCAGGGGCGGCAAACTGCGAAATCGTCGTCGACTTGCTCCAGGTGGCGCCGCCGTTGGTCGTCTTCACAATTTCTCCACCGCCGTTGGCACCGAACTGGGCCACGAAAGCCGTGTTGCCATCAAGGGCGTGGATGCCGGCCGCCTGGTAGTTGTTGGCGCCCGCAACGGTGTTGAACGTCCAAGTAGCGCCGCCGTTGGTGGTGCGGGTAAACAGGTTGGTGGTGGCGCCCGTTACGCTTTCTTGGATCAGTTGCCAGGCAACTTGGTCGCTCACGGTGTGCATCTGCCGGGAGAAATAGCTCGGCGGGGTCGTAATCGTGCCGGTATTATTCTGCAGGATCCACTTCGTCTGGGCTTGCGCCGACAGACCTAATCCGCACAGGAAAGCGAGGGGGAGTAAGGTTTTTTTCATGGAAGGAAAAAAGAGTGGTAAGGGTGTAAGTGAAGCTAGTTGAACCAGTAACAGGAAAGGAATTGGCTATACGGAAAGACTCCTGCTTGGATGGACAAGGTATGGCTTTCCCCAAAAAAATGCCATTGCTCAAGGATAATAAACAGAAAAAAGCCCCGCGCCTCCGACAACGGGCCGGCTACCGGTGAACCAGCCGCCGGAGAAACCCAAAACAAAAAAAGCCACTCAGCAGGAAAGCTAAGTGGCTGATTTACAACGTGGCCCCGATGTGATTCGAACACATGACCGGCTGCTTAGAAGGCAGCTGCTCTATCCAGCTGAGCTACGGGGTCAAAAACAAATAGCCGCCTGCCCCAGAGGCGGGCTGACGGCTATACTCAAAGTCGGGGTGGCAGGATTCGAACCTGCGGCCTCCTGCTCCCAAAGCAGGCGCGATACCGGGCTACGCTACACCCCGAAAACTAATTATGAATGTTGAATTATACATTCCGAATTGATTTATGGCCAATTCTGAATCCGTAACTCAACATTCATAACTATCAAAGTGGAGAGAGGGGGATTCGAACCCCCGGTAACCTTTAGAGCTACGGCAGTTTAGCAAACTACTGGTTTCAGCCACTCACCCATCTCTCCAGAAGGGCTGCTGTTCCGTCCGAACAGTGCGCAAATATACGACTAGTCCCGAAAAACAAACCCTCCGAAAAAAAATAACTTCTTTTGCTAAACGGCCTGCCAGCGCTGCGGTGGCCTATCTTTGCGGGAAATCCGCCCCGGCTTTTGCACGTTTTCGAATGAATCATAACCAGTTGGCTTACCACTTGCGGTCATGAACTGGGCCTTTCCGCTTTCGTGGATGGAGCTCGGGGCCGGCCTTATTTTTTTTGGTCTTTACCTCGGCTATGCCCTGCGCACCCGCCGGCTGGCGGCTCCGCTGCGCCAAAAGGCTTGGCGCCTGGGCTGGAAGCTGACGCTGCGCCTGCTGTACTTCGCTCTATTTTTGGTCGCGCTGCTGGGCCCGGCTTACGGCGTCACGCAGCAGCCGGTGCGCACGGCGGGTAAAGACGTGTGGCTGCTCGTGGACTTATCGCGCTCCATGGACGGGCCCGACGTGGTGCCAACCCGCCTGCAGAAAGCCAAGGCTGAGCTGACTACCCTCATCAGCCGCTTCCAGGCCGACCGGATCGGGCTGATTGTCTTTGCCGCCGATGCTTTCGTGCAGTGCCCGCTCACCTACGACCAGGGCGCGCTGCAACTCTTTATTAATACGCTGCAAACTGATCTAGTGCCCGTGGGTCCTACCGACCTGGCCGCCCCGCTCAACTTGGCCCTGACCCGCATCAGCAGCACGCCGGCGCTGGCGGGCAGTCCGCCGCGGGCCACGGCCCTGGTGCTGATTAGCGACGGGGAAGATTTCGGGGAAAACCTGGAGCCCACCCTGCGGGAGCTGACCCGCTCGGGTGCGCGGTTGTTTACCATGGGCGTCGGGACGCTGGAGGGCACCCGGCTGCCGCGGGCTGCGGGCCGCTACGTGCGCGACGCCCAGGGCCGCGACGCCGTGAGCCGGCTGGCCCCGCTCCCGCTGCGCCGCCTGGCCGAGCAAACCAACGGACAGTATTTCGAGTTGACGGATCGGCGCAACGAGTTTCCGCTGCTGGTAAATGCGCTGAACCGCGTGGAAGGCCAGGCCGAGCAAGTACGGACGGTTTCGGTGGCCGACAACCGCTACCGCTACCCCCTAGTGCTGGCCCTGGCCCTGCTGCTGATTGATATTCTGCTGACCGTAAAAGTGATTCGCCCGTGAAAACTCTCGTCTTGACCAGCCTGGTGGTGTTGGGCAGCTGGGGCGGCCTCACGCTCATCCGGGACCGGAACGCCGCCATTCAGCGCGCAGAAACCGCGTACGCCCACGGCAACTTCCGGGACGCGGCGGCGGCGTACCGGCAGGCGGTGGAAACCCTGGGGGCTACCGACGAAGCGGTGGTGTTGAACCTAGCCCACGCCTACGCCCGCGCCGGACAGCCGGCCGAGGCCCGCGGCTTCTACGGCCGCCTGCTCACGAGCCGGCAGCCCCGGGTGCGCAGCGTGGCCCGGCAGCAGCTGGCGGTGCTGGCGGCCCAGAAAGGCGAGTACGCCCAGGCCGTAAGCCTGCTGCGCCAGTCCTTGCTGGCCGACCCGGCCAACGCTAGTGCCCGCTACGACTACGAAGCTCTGAAGGCCTACCTCGACCAGCGCCAGCAAGAACCCCAAGTGCCCGAGCCCGACAACTCTCCCACCCCCAACCCAGGCCAGCCCGATCCGCAAAGCGCCGAAAACCAGCGCGGGGCCCGGCAAGGAAACGACCGCAGCGGTCAGCTCGACGACCCCACTCAGCCCGAAGACCCGCGCAATGCCCCCCAGGCCCGCCCCGACCAGCAGGGCCAGCGCGACCCGAACCGGCCCGCAGGCCCCGGCCAGGGTGCGGCCGGCAGCTTCGAGCCCGGCGCCGGCAACGAGCAGGCCGTAGCCCGTGGCACCGAGCCCGGCCACGTTCGGGGACTCAGCGACGCGGCCCCGGACAAAGCTGGAAACCCCAGTGGTCAGGCGGGCTCCGAGCAGGCCACACTCAGCGAAACCCAGCTCCAGACCCAGCGGGAGCGGCTCCAGCAGATGAACCTGAGCTCGGGTCAGGCCCGGCAGCTGCTCGAAGCCCTAAACGCCGCCGAACAGCAGTATCTGCAGCAGCTGCCCCATAAGTCGGGGCGCAAGCCTGACTCCAGTAGGCCCAGCTGGTAAATCTGCCCGGCCGGGCACCTAAGCAGGTGGCCGGCGCGTTGTGGAGGCCCCGGCCCCGCCACTACCCGGCAATGTTTACCTTTGTCGCCGAATCCAACCAAATCCCCACCCTACCTAGTCTTATGCAAACCAAAGAAGTTGTAATCGTTGCCGCCGTACGCACTCCCATCGGCTCATTTGGCGGTAGCCTGGCCTCGCTCTCGGCCACGGAGCTCGGCGCCATTGCCCTGAAAGGCGCCCTGGAGAAAGCCGGCGTTGACCCCAAGGAGGTGCAGCAGGTGATTATGGGCAACGTTATTTCGGCCAATCTGGGCCAGGCTCCGGCCCGGCAGGCGGCCAAGAAAGCCGGTCTGCCCGACACGGTGGAATGCACGACCGTCAACAAAGTGTGCGCCTCGGGCACCAAGGCCATCATGTACGCCGCCCAGGCCATCATGCTCGGCCAGGCCGACGTGATTCTGGCCGGCGGCATGGAAAGCATGTCGAACGTGCCCTACTACCTCGACAAAGCCCGCTTCGGCGCCAAATACGGCCACGGCCAGATGATTGACGGCCTAGTGCGCGACGGCCTCTGGGACCCCTACCACAACTACGCCATGGGCAACGCGGCCGAGAATACGGCCAAGGAAATGGGCATCACCCGTGAGCAGCAGGATGAGTTTGCCATTGAAAGCTACACCCGCAGTGCCAACGCGGCTAAAGCCGGCAAAAAGAAAGACGAAATCGTGCCCGTGACCATCGAAAGCCGCGGCAAAACCACGGTGATTGAGGACGACGAGGAGTACCTGAAAGTGGACTTCACCAAAGTAGCGGGCCTGAAGCCGGCCTTTGTGAAGGACGGCGGCACCGTGACGGCGGCCAACGCCTCCACGCTCAACGACGGCGCGGCCGCCGTGCTGCTGATGAGCCGCGAGAAAGCCACCGAGCTGGGCGTGACCCCGCTGGCCATTGTCCGCGGTTTCGCCGATGCCGAGCAGGCCCCCGAGTGGTTTACCACTACTCCTTCCCTGGCTATTCCCAAGGCGCTGAAAAATGCGGGCATTGACGCTTCGGACGTGGACTTCTACGAAATCAACGAGGCTTTCTCGGTGGTGTCGTTGGCCAACAACAAGCTCCTGAACCTGGAAGGCTCGAAAGTCAACGTATACGGCGGGGCCGTGAGCCTGGGCCACCCGCTCGGCGCCTCCGGTGCCCGCATCGTGACCACGCTGCTGAACGTGCTGCGCAACGAAGGCGGCAAAATCGGGGTGACTGGCATCTGCAACGGCGGCGGCGGCGCCAGCAGCCTCGTAATCGAGAAAATCTAAGTCCCTGGGGCAACTGGGTTTTCAACCCGCCCAGTCCTGGTATACTTACTGACAAGGCCCTGCTGCACGTTTGCGGCAGGGCTTTTGTTTTTGAGCCCGCATCTGGCCCCCTCGACTGGCTCTGAAAATACTTTCTTATTTCCCCCGTTCTTGCGGTTATGAGACGAATTCTGTTTTTGCTTTTTCTGCTGGTTCTCGCCACCGGCGCCCAGGCCCAAAAGCTGCGGCGCTTCACGACCTACTACGACTCGACCAACACCCGGCGCCGGGAAGTGTACTCGGCCATTGTGGCCGGCGACACGATAATGGAAGGGCCCTACAAGCGCTTTTACCGCTCGGGCAAGCTCGAGGCCCAGACCCGCTACGCCGGCGGCAAGCGCGACTCGGCCTACGTCGAGTTTCACCCCAACGGGCAGCGCCGGCTCGAAGTCACCTATCAGCAGGGCGTGCGCCAGGGACCGTTCAAGACCTACTACGAAGGCGGCAAAGTGGCCCAGGAAGGCTCCTACGAAAACGACCAACCGACCGGTACGCTGCGCTACTACCACCCCAATGGCGAAGTGAAGCTCGAAACTACGCTCACCAACGGCCAGCCCGCGGGTACGGTGCGCGAGCTGTACCCCTCAGGCAAGCCCAAGGTGGAAATCACCTACGCCAACGGGCAGGCCAACGGGCCGGTGAAAACGTATTTTCCCAACGGGCAGCTGCAGAGCGAAGGCACCTACAGCCGCGGCCTGCTGGCCGGGCCTTACAAAACGTACTACGACAACGGGCAGGTGGAAGTGGAAGTGCTGGCCGACAAAACCGGCAAGGGCAGCTACCACAGCTACTACCGCTCGGGCAAGCTCCGCACCGAGGGCACCTACCTACCGGCCACCTTTACGGGGCGGGCCGTGAAAAATCCGCTGGCGGATGATTTGACCAAGCAGGCCAAAAGCCTGGCCGGCGGCACCTCAAACCTCGACGGCCCGGCCAAGGCCTACTACGAAAGCGGGGCCGTGAAAAGCCGCATGACCTACCGCAACGGCACGCTCACCGGCACCCAGGAAGACTACTACGAGTCGGGCAAGCCCCAGCAGAAAATCGAGTACAGCAACCAGGCCCGGGACCGGAAAGTGACCTCCTACTTCGAGGACGGCAACGTGCAGGCCGACCAGCAATTTAAGAACGGCCAGCCCAGCGGCCTGTGGCGCACCTTCTATCCCGGGGGCAAACAGCTTCAGCAGCAGGAAACGTACGTCAACGGCCGCCTGAGCGGGGAAAAGCTGCTCTACTACCCCACCGGCACGCTGCAAAGCAAGCTGATCTATGAAAACGGCAAGCCCACCGGCCTGGGCCAGGAGTTCTATCCTTCGGGCAAGCTCAAAAGCGAAACGACCTACGTGAAAGGTCTGAAAATGGGCCCTTTCCGCCAGTTGCGCGAAGACGGCACGACCGAAATTGCTGGCGCCTTCCGCAACAACCGCGAAACCGGCATCTGGAGCTACTACGGCCCCGATGGCAAGGCCGTGACCCAGAAGAAAACCTTCCGCAACGGCCAGGAAGTGAAAGCCGGCAAATAAGGCCGGTACCAACGCCCGGTGTGGATTCAAACCGCCCTCAGCCTGCTGGGGGCGGTTTTTGCTTTCTGGCGCCGGCCAGCTCGTGCAACCGTTGCGGGTCCCGGCAGTCTATGGGGTGTAACAATGCTGCGGCAGCCCGGGCCCGCAGCCGGCCGGCGAAAAAAATATATAGCGCCGCACGCATACTACGAATTAGTTCGTAGTCTATTTCTTTGGTAGGCCCGCTCTGGGTTTTCTGCCGCCGTCCTGCGCCTTTTCTTCCCTATTCCATGCAACACACTTTACGCCTCCTCCGGGCCGCTTTCGGCCTGGCCCTCCTGGTTGTGCTCCTGCCCTTCGCCTCCCGGGCCCAAACCAGCGGCGGTGTGACGGGCACGTTGCTTGACCAAACCAGTGGCCAGCCTTTGCCCTTTGCCAACGTGGTGCTGCTGCAACGGCAGGATTCGAGCTTCGTAGCCGGCGCCCAAACGGCCGAAAATGGCGCTTTCCGGCTGGAGAAAGTACCCGCCGGCGGGTATCTACTGCGGGCCTCGGTGCTGGGCTATAAACCCCTGCGCCAGCGCGTGGTGGTGCAGGGCAGCGTGGTGGCGTTGGGGGCGTTGCGGCTGGCTTCCACGGCTACCGCCCTGCGGGGCGTGACGGTGCAGGGCGAAAAGGCGGCCGTCGTCGACAACCTCGACAAGAAAGTCATCAACGTGAGCAAGGACCTGACCAGCGTGGGCGGCACGGCCGTGAACGTGCTCCAGAACGTGCCCTCGGTGAACGTGGACCAGAACGGCGGCGTGACCCTGCGCGGCACCTCCAACGTGACCATCTACATCGACGGCAAGCCCAGCGGGGCGGCCGGCGGGGGCCGCAACGTGAACCTGGACCAGATTCCGGCCAGCAGCATCGAAAGCGTGGAGGTGATTACCAACCCCTCGGCCCGCTACGACGCCGAGGGCTCGGGCGGTATCATCAACATCGTGCTCAAAAAGCAGAAACAGGACGGCTTCAACGGGCAGGCCGGGGCCAACGCGGGCACCGGCGACAAGTACAACACCTCCCTCAGCCTGAACCGGCGTCAGGGCAAATTCAACTACTTCGGCTCCTACGACTTCCGCCAGGACCGGTTCTGGAGCCGCAATACCACCCTGCAAACCTCGGTGGCGGGCGGCGTGCGCAACGTGACGGACCAGATTTCGCGCCAGCGCCAGCAGCCTTCATCCCACGCCGTGCGCGTAGGCTTCGACTACAGCCTGACGCCCGAGCAGACGATTTCGGTGACCGTGCAGCCCCGGCTCAACCACCGCCTGGCCCCGGAAGATCTGGTTACGAACCTGACCAGCTACGCCCGGAGTGCCAAAACCGGCCGCGACACCACGCTCTACGCCACCCTGCTGGGCCGCAACGTGGTGGAATCTAACGTGCGCTCCGCCGACTTCACCCTCGACTACCGCCGCACCTGGGCCGGGCAGAAACGCCGGGAGCTGACGGCCTCTGCCGTGTATTCGCCCGTGGGCGGCGACCAGACCCTGCTGCAGCGCCAGAACGAGGACGCGCCCAACCGGCTCGTGCAGCAGCAGCTGATCACGTTTCAGCTGCCCCAGGCCTCGGCCCAGCTCGACTACGTGCATCCGGTGGGCGAAAAAGG
The DNA here is from genome assembly GCF_004167665.1 of Hymenobacter persicinus. Lineage (GTDB taxonomy): Bacteria > Bacteroidota > Bacteroidia > Cytophagales > Hymenobacteraceae > Hymenobacter > Hymenobacter persicinus. The sequence goes on from NZ_SEWE01000036.1 coordinate 26,509, forward strand.
CCGCGTCGACACGGGCCTTAAAACCACCTACCGCGGCACCGACGGCACCTACGACTTTCTGGTGCAGCCCGCCGACCGCGCCGAGTACCAGCGCGACGAGGCCCGCTCCAACCACTACCGCTACCGGGATTACGTACAGGCCGGCTACGCCACCTACCAGAACGAGAAGGGCAAATTCAGCTACCAGGCGGGCCTGCGGATAGAGCAAACCAGCACCCGCGGCATCTTGCTCAACACGAGCCAGGAATTCAGCCGGGACTACTTCAATTTCTTCCCCAGCGTCACGCTGGCCCAGAATCTGCCCGCCGACCAACGCCTGCAGCTGAGCTACTCCCGCCGCATCAACCGGCCCGACATCAGCGTGCTGCTGCCCTTCGCCAACTACTCCGACCCGCGCAACTACCGGGTGGGCAACGTGCGGCTGCGGCCCGAAAACATCAATGTGCTGGAGCTGGGCCACCAGAAGTCGTGGGGACCGGCCACGCTGAGCACCACGGCCTTTTTCCGCCAGACGCTCAATCAAGTGCAGCGCATCCGGGAGGTTGATGCCGAGGCCAGTGACCTGAACAGCAACCTGGTCGTGACCCGCACTACGTTCGTCAACGCCCGCCACAACACCACCTACGGGCTGGAACTGTCGCTGAACCAGCCCTTGACCAAGTGGTGGCGCCTGACGGCCACCGGCTCGGGCTACCGCAACATCGTGTCGGCCGTGACGGGTACCGAGGCCGACAACCGCAACGTGGCCTACACGGCCCGCCTGAACACGACCATCACGCCCGTGAAGAAGCTCGACGTGCAGCTGACCGGCAACTACCGCTCGGCCAACGTGACGGTGCAGGGCCGCATTGCGCCGGTGTATTTTGTGGATGCGGCCCTGAAAAAGGACGTGCTCCAGGACCGGGGCTCGATTACGCTGCGGGTATCGGACGTGTTCAACACCCAGCAGTTCGTGGTCGACGCCTACAACCAGGGCCTAGAATCGACTTTCCGCTTCAAGCGTGAGTCCCGCATTGCCTTTCTGGGCTTCACCTACCGTTTTGGCAACGACCAGCCGGCCCCGCCCCGCCCCCGCCGCCGCGACCAACCCAGCGGCACCACCACCGGCGGCGACCTGGGCGGCTGAGCCGGCCCCGTAGCTTTTGTTGAAAAATATATTCGGGATTGAATACACTGCGCGCAACCTACGAATCGTTTCGTAGTCAATAGGGGCAGCAGGTAGGGCCGCGCGGAGAAAGCCGGTCCTACCTGCTGCCCCCCGGCCCGGCCGCTGACGAGTGGCCGGCGTCCTGTTGCTGGTACTTAGTGCCTTTAGCAGGCCTGGCAAAGGCACTAAGCACCAGCAACAGGAATATTTCCGCTTTTTTCTGGCTTGCAGGCAACGCTTAATCCGCCCCTGGCATCTACCCTTCCAACAGCGCAAACGGGCGACTGAGTTATCAGACAACCGTCATTTCCGTCCTGTTTTATCCCCGCTCTTTGCAAGTTTTTGGTCTCAACAGAAATAAATTTTAAAAGTACCTTGCGTTGCATAGTACTGTAACTTATCTTTGTTGCGTTCCTTTGCTCTGCCTGGCGGCGGTCCTGCCTTCTCCCAGGACCCGGCCACCCGCCACCCGGGGCAGTTTCAGCCAGCTGGGCTGAGATATTGCCGCGCCAGCGCCTCTGTTTGGCGTTTTCCGCGGACTTGGCTTACCCTGCTTTTTTGTTGCTCAGCCCCGTGCTACGGGACAGAACCGCGGCTTTCCGGACGCGCATCGGCTGACCCTTTCCCTCACTTTCCCTTTACTTCTCCCTGCCATGAAAATGTCATCCATCTTCCGTGCGCTTGCTGTTTTTTCCCTGCTGCTGATTTCGGCGCTTTCCTCCCAGGCCCAGAGCACCCGCTGCGGCACCCTGACCGGCCGCCTGCTCGATGCCAGCACCCACGAAGCCATTCCCAACACCACCATCGTGCTGCTGCGCGCTTCCGATAATGCCCTGGTCAGCACCGCCACTACCCGCGCCGACGGCTCTTTCCGCGTTGCCAACGTGCCTTTCGGCCAGTATTGCTTCCGCACCACGGTGCTCGGCTACCGCGCCCAGCAGCCCCGCGTGGCCTTTCACGCCAAGCAAACCAGCGTAGCCTTGGGCACCCTGGCGCTGCAACCCCTGGGCACCCAGCTGGCCGCCGTGCTGGCCTCGCCCCAGGGCCTGCTGGCCGTGGCCCGCTAAGCCGGGCGGCCCTGCCGCCACCCTTCGCTTTCCCGCTTTTTTCGCTTCGGAAGCCGCTTTTTGGGCCCCGCTAGCCACTGCTTTGCCTTCTCATTTCCCTTCACCCCCTTGCCTTTCTTAGCCATGAAAACTTCCCTGATTTCCCGCCTGAGCCTGCTGGCCGTCCTGTTTGGTCTGAGCGTATCAGTTGCCGCCGCCCAGAACGTTATCTACTCGGAAGACGCGCAGAAGCCCGGGGCCGGCTACTGGACCGTGGAAACCGACCAGAGCCGCCGCGACTTCAGCATTGTGCGCTTTTATACGCCCCAGCACGAGCAGATCTACGAAGAGCGCCTCAACGAAGTGTGCCTCGACCCGAGCAAAGGCACGGCCCGCTGCCGGCGCACGGCCCGGATGCTCAGCAACGCCCTGGTACAGGTGCAGCGCACCCGCAACAACTCAATGGTAGCCAACGGTCTGGGTTTGTACCGTCGCTTTGAAGGCACCTACGCCGCCAACTAGTGCTCCGGGCCACCTCGGCCCGCCCGCAATGCAGTTTCCCGGGCAGCGGCGCCCTTTCCGCTGCCCGGGACCGGGGCCGCCCCACCGCTGAGCCGGCCCGCTTCCTTTCCCATTCCGCCCCTATTCTTATGAACTCCACGCTACTTCGCCGGGCCGCCGCAGGCCTGGGTTTGCTGCTCACGTTCTTTTTCTTCACTGCCCAGGCCCAAAATTCCGGGGCCGTATCGGGCGCCCTGCTCGACCGCGCCAACGGCCAGCCCCTGCCCTTCGCCAACGTGGTGCTGCTCCGGGCCCAGGATTCGAGCTTTGTAACTGGTGCCCAAACGGCCGAAAATGGCGCTTTCCGCGTCGAGCACGTGGCCCTGGGCCGCTACCTGCTGCGGGCCTCGGTGCTGGGCTACCAGCCCCTGCGGCAGACGGTTTCGCTCACGGCCGCGGTGTCAGAAGCTGCGTTGGGTCCGCTCCGGCTGGCCGCCACCGCCACCCAGCTGGCGGGCGTGACGGTGCAGGGCGAGCGGGCCGCGGTGGTGGAAAGCCTCGATAAGAAGGTCATCAACGTGGAAAAAGATTTGAGCAGCGTGGGCGGCACGGCCGTGAACGTGCTCCAGAACGTGCCTTCGGTGTCCGTGGACCAGAACGGGACGGTGAGCATGCGCGGCAGCAGCAACATCACGGTGCTCATCGACGGCAAGCCCAGCGGGGCGGCCAACGGCGGCACCGGCACCCGCCTGGAGCAGATTCCGGCCAGTGCTATTGAGAAGGTGGAAGTCGTGACCAACCCCTCGGCCCGCTACGATGCGGCCGGCTCGGGCGGCGTAATCAACATCATTCTCAAAAAGCAGCGCAAGGACGGCTGGAACGGGCAGGCCACCCTCAACCTGGGTACCCGCGACAAGTACAACCCCTCGCTGAGTTTGAACCGCCGCCAGGGTAAGTTCAATTACTTTGGTTCCTATGATCTGCGCAACGACCGGTACCGCAACCAGAACGACTCCTACCAAACCACCCGCCTCGGAGAAACCACGCTCAGCATTGACCAGCAGGGCCGGGGGCAGCGCCACAACGTGAGCCACAGCGCCCGCCTGGGCTTCGACTACGCCATTTCGCCCGAGCAGAGCCTGACCGTGACGGCCGAGCCCAACATGAACCGGGGCACCAACCTCGGCACCCAGCTGGCCCTCCTGCAAGTGGGAGCCGACTCGACTTCGCGCCAGGACAACCGCCTGCACGTGGACGAGGACGTGAAATCGGTGGACGTGTCGGCGGACTACCGGCGGACCTGGGCCGCCCACAAGGGCCGGGAGCTGACGACCAGCGTGGGCTACACCAACCTGCTCGTGAACGTGAACGTGGGCCAGCAGCTGAGCACCGAGAAACTGGTGCAGCCCGAGTGGCAGCAGGACTTCAACGTGGGCCTCGACGCCCTCTACGGCCAGCTCGACTATACCCACCCGCTTGATTCCCTGCGCCGCTTCGACCTGGGCCTGAAAAGCCAGTGGCAGCAAAACCACGGCACCGACGACTACCTGATGCTGCAAAACCCCGAGCAGCCCACCCGCATCACCGACCGGTCCTTTGCCTACGATTTCACCGAATACCTGCAGGCTGGCTACGCCACCTACCAGCAGCAGCGCGGCCAGTGGAGCTACCAGGGCGGCGTGCGCGCCGAGTACACCCACACCTACGGCCAGGTAGTGGGGGGCCAGGGCCGCTTCGACCTGAGCTACCTGAACCTGTTTCCCTCGGCCACCGTGGCCCGCACCCTGGCCCACGACCAGAAGCTCCAGCTCAGCTACGCCCGCCGGCTGAACCGCCCCGGCTTTATGCAGCTGCTGGCCTTCCCGATTTACCAGGATCCGCGCACCTACCGCCTCGGCGACCCTTCCCTGCGGCCCGAATACATCAACGCCTTTGAGCTGAGCCACCAAGCCAGCTGGGGCAGCACCAGCCTGACCAGCACGCTGTTTTACCGCCAGACCAACAATTCCATCCAGCGCATCCGGGAAGTGGACGAGGAAGCCACGCTGAAGAATGAGGCCAGCGGGGTCGTGACGGCGGAAAAGAGCCGCAACGTGGGCCAGAGCACCAGCCTGGGCGCCGAAATGTCGCTGACCCAGCCCCTGGCCAAGTGGTGGCGCCTGACGGCCAGCGGGTCCTTGTTCCGTAACCAGATTACGGCCGCCACGGGCACCGAGCTCAGCCGCCGCAACCTGACCGGCACGGCCCGCCTGCAAAACACGTTCAACCCCACGCCCAAGCTCGACGTGCAGCTCACGGGCACCTACCGCGCCGCCGTTATCACGCCCCAGGGCCGGTTGGCTCCCCAGGGCGGTGTCGACGTGGCCCTGCGCCAGCGCCTGTTCCAGGACCGCGCCGCCCTGACCCTGCGCGTGAGTGACATCTTCAACACCCAGCGCCAGCGCATCACGGCCTACGGCCCCAACTTCGACGCTTCCTACTACAACAAGTACGAAACGCGGGTCGGCTACCTGGGCTTCAGCTGGTATTTGGGCGCCAACAAGCCGCCGAAGAAGATTGACAGCCAGCCCCAGGGCGGCGGGGGCGGCTTTGGCGGCTAGCCCCTACGCCGGGCGCCCCCGAAAGTGGCCCTCATCCTCACCCCTCAGCTTTAACGTTGTTTTGCCAACGCCCTTTCCCGTCGCGGGGAAGGGCGTTGGCTTTGGGCGCCCGCCTCGGGCAGCGCTACTGCGGCCAGGTATTAACTCGGCGCCGCCTAAGTCGGGGATTTTCCGACTGAAACGGCTGTTCTTTACGCCATGCAGGCGGCCATAGCTTTCTTGTTTCTCTTTTTGACCGGCGCCCTGGTGCCCGTGCACCGCCGGTTTCGCAGCGTGCCCGAGGGCATTCCGGTGTTCGTGGTGTCCAACGGGTTTCACACCGACATCGTGGTGCCGCTGCGGGAGCCGGTTACGGGCGTGGCGTGGCTCCCACGGCTGCGGCCGGCCGCCGACTCCGGGCGCTTTGCAGCCTACCAGTACGTGGCTTTCGGCTGGGGCAGTGAGCAGTTTTTTCTGGCGTCGGGAGGCGGGCGGCAGCCGGGACCGGGCACCGTGGCGCGGGCTCTGCTGCCCGGTCCGACGCTGCTGCACGTCGATTTTTACCGCGCGGCGCCCCGCCCCGGCCCCCGGGTGGTGGCCCTGCGCCTGGCCCCAGCCCAGTATCGTACGCTAACGAACGAGCTGGTCCGCTCCTTCCAGTCCGACAGCACCCAAGCCGGGGCGCCTCGCAGCACAACCGGCTACAGCGGCGAGGATTTTTTCTTCCGGGCCACCGGCCGCTACCACGCCCTGCGCACCTGCAACGACTGGACCTGCCGCACGCTGCGCCGGAGCGGGGTACGCACTCCGCTGAAGTCGCCACTGGCGGGACCGGTGCTACGGCAGCTGCGGCGGGCACGGTAGCTGGAATTGGGCCGGGCGCATAAAAACTATAAACGTAGGCAGAATCAGGCCGGGCGAGGCAACTCCGCTGGCCGTTAGCCGATAAACTAGATTATTCTGTGACAATGGCGTTTTGCCGGGTAGCTGCCGTCGTACTCCGCGCGGTTCGTTTTCCCAGCAGCGTCTTTAGGCTATCATTATGCTCGACGTCCACCGCGAACTGCTGCCCAACGGGTTTCTGCTGATTCTGTCGCCCGACATCGGCTGCCTGCCCGACGAAGTCAAGCTCACCCGGGCCCTGCACCGGGCCAGCCGCTCCGACAAGTACGCCGTGCTCGTCGATTGCAGCCTAGTGGAGCGCCTAACCGAAGAAGCCGTGGACCTGCTGCTGGCCTACGCCTTTATGCTTCACGCCCAACACCGCCGCCTCGTGCTCTGCCACGTGCCCGACGCCATGCGCCACCATTTCCTCCACCTCGACGAGGCCTCCCAGCCCCTGCTGGCCTTGTCGTTGCTCGACGCGGTGCAGGAAATAAATCACCCGGAGTAGCCCGCCCCCGCCAATGGTGCCGAAGTCAGGCGGGCCGTTGTACCTTCGCGGCATCATTCCGCACACTTCCCGATGAGCATTCAGAAGCCCAGCATCCCGAAAGGCACCCGCGACTTTGGCCCGGCCGTAGTGGCCCGCCGCAACTATATTTTTGGCATTATCCGCCGCACTTTCGAGAAGTTCGGCTACGCCCCGCTCGAAACCCCGACCCTGGAAAACCTGTCGGTGCTGACCGGCAAATACGGAGACGAGGGCGACCAGCTCCTGTTTAAGGTACTCAACTCCGGCGACTTTCTCAAGGACGTCACGGCCGAGGATCTGCGCAACGAAGACGGGCGCGCCACCCGCCGGGTGCTGCCCAAAGTAGCCGAAAAAGGCCTGCGCTACGATCTGACCGTACCCTTTGCCCGCTACGTGGTCATGAACCGCGGCACGCTGGTGTTTCCGTTTAAGCGCTACCAGATTCAGCCCGTGTGGCGGGCCGACCGGCCCCAGCGCGGCCGCTACCGCGAGTTCTACCAGTGCGACGCCGACGTGGTGGGCACCGACTCGCTGCTCTGCGAGGCCGAAATCGTGCTCATGATGAGCGAGGTACTCAACACGCTCGGCCTAACCGACTTCACCATCAAAATCAACCACCGTGGGGTGCTGCGCAACATCTACCAGGCCCTGGGCGGCGAAGGCCGGGAGTCGGATTTGTTCGTGGCCATCGACAAGCTCGACAAGATCGGGCGCGACGGCGTGAGCAAGGAGCTGCTGGAGCGGGGCTTCTCGGCACCGGTTATCGACACGCTGTTTGAGCTGCTCTCGGTCAGCGGCGACTTCCAGGAAAAGCTGGAGCGCCTGCTGGCCGGCTTCGCCACCGCCGGCGTGGCGCCCGAAACGGCCGAGGGTTACAAGGGCCTGCGCGAGCTGGGCCAGGTGCTGGAGCTGCTGCGCGGGTTCGAGTTTGGGCAGTTTCAGAACCTGGAGTTTGACCCCACCCTGGCCCGGGGCCTCTCCTATTATACCGGTTGCATCTTCGAAATCAAGATCAACAACGTGAACATGGGCAGCGTGAGCGGGGGCGGCCGCTACGACAACCTGACCGGCTCCTTCGGCCTGCCGGGCGTGTCGGGCGTGGGCTTCTCGTTCGGCGTGGACCGGCTCTACGACTGCCTCGAAGAGCTGAACCTGTTTCCGGAAGGCGCCGCGGCCACGACCCGCTGTCTGGTGGCCAACTTCGACTCCGATACCATGCTGCGGATGCTGCCCGTGCTGCGGGAATTGCGCGCGGCCGGCGTTGCCAGTGAGCTGTATCCCGAGCCCACCAAGCTAGCCAAGCAGTTCAAGTATGCCGACGGCAAGGGCATTGCCTACGTGCTGCTCCAGGGCCCGGAAGAAGCCGCCGCGGGCGTTTTCAAGCTCAAGGACCTGCGCACCGGCCAGGAACAGACCTTAAGTCTGGCCGAGGCAATTGCCGCGCTGGCGTAAAACCTACGCCAGCCGCGCAAGGCCGCCCCGCTGCGTGCAGCCGGGCGGCCTTTTTATTTCCGCCCGGCCGGGCCCGGGTAGTCAGTTCCAAAAGAATTGAGGAACTTTCGGACCACCCAACCCCGCTTGCCACCCGTTTATGCCCGCCGACGACTACCTCATCAGCCCCGACTCCCACCTCGACCTGCCCACCCTGCGCCGCCTGCTGGCCGATAAAACCACCGTCAAGCTCAGCGACGAAGCCCGGCAGCGCATCGAGGCCTGCCATCAGTACCTGCACGACCGGCTCGAGCAGTCGGATGCGCCGGTGTACGGCATCAACACCGGCTTCGGGGCTTTGTGCAACGAGAGTATCGCGCCCCAGGAGCGGCAGCAATTGCAGGTGAACCTAGTCATGTCGCACGCCTGCGGGACGGGCGAAGAAGTACCCGAGGAGCTGGTGCGCCTGATGCTGCTGCTCAAAGTCCAGAGCCTGAGCTACGGGCACAGCGGCGTGCAGCTGGCCACCGTGCAGCGCCTGCTCGACTTCTACAACCGCGACATTTTCCCCATCGTCTACCAACAGGGCTCCCTGGGCGCCAGCGGCGATTTGGCCCCGCTGGCCCACCTGTGTTTGCCGCTGCTGGGACTGGGCGAAGTCAACTACCAGGGCTACCGCCTGCAGGCCGCCGACGTGTTGAGTTTGTTTAGCTGGGAGCCGCTGGCGTTGGAAGCCAAGGAAGGGCTAGCCCTGCTCAACGGTACCCAGTTTATGCTGGCCTACGGCGTGCACTGCCAGCTGCGGGCCGAGCGGCTCGCCGATGCCGCCGACGTTATCGGCGCGTTGTCGCTGGAAGCCTTCGACGGCCGGCCCGAGCCCTTCGATGCCCGCCTGCACCGGATCCGGCCCCACGCCGGGCAGCTGAAAGTCGCCGAGCGAATCCGGGGCCTGCTGGCCGGCAGTGAGCTGCAAAGCCAGCCCAAAACCGCCGTGCAGGACCCGTACTCGTTCCGCTGCCAGCCCCAGGTGCACGGTGCCTCCCGCGACGCGCTGGGCTACGTGGCCCAGACCCTCGAAACCGAGTGCAACGCCGTCACCGACAACCCCAACATCTTCCCCGCCGATGATTTGATTCTGTCGGGCGGCAATTTCCACGGCCAGCCCCTGGCCCTGGCCCTCGACTTTCTGGCCATTGCCGTGGCCGAGTTGGGCAGCATCTCGGAGCGGCGCACCTACCAGCTCATCAGCGGGCAGCGCGGGCTGCCGCCGTTTCTGGTGGCTGAGCCGGGCCTGAACTCGGGCTTCATGATTCCGCAGTACACCGCCGCCGGCATCGTGAGCCAGAACAAGCAGCTTTGTACCCCCGCCTCCATCGACAGCATTGTGAGCAGCAACGGGCAGGAAGACCACGTGAGCATGGGCTCCAACGCCGCCACCAAGGCCCGCCGGGTCGTGGAAAACGTGGAGCAGGTGCTGGGCATTGAGCTCATGAACGCCGCCCAGGCCCTGGCCTTCCGCCGCCCGGCCCGCACCTCCCCGGCCCTGGAAAAAGTGGTGGACGCCTTCCGCGAAAAGGTGAAGTTCGTGAGCCGGGACCGGGTGCTCTACCCCGACCTGCACGCCGCCGCCGCCTTCGTACGCACCTACGCCTGGGAATAGGAATTGCTATTTTTAAGGCGGCCGAAAACGGAAACGCGCCGGGCTCTCGTTATGAAGACAGTGAATACGAAACTGCTTTTTCTGCTGGCGCTGCTGCTCTGCGCGGCCGGCGCCCCGGCGCTGGCCCAATGCGTGCCCAACCCCGACCCGACCACCAACTTTCTGGTGTACCGGCCCGGGGGCAGCACGCCCGTGACTGAGCTCTGCGTGGGCAACGTTTACCGGCTCAAGGACGCCAGCGGCCGCAATATTCCGCCCGCCCTGGTGCGCTACGCCAAGCTGCCCGCCCTGACCTGCAACCCCGCCGACACCGATACGAGCACGTTTTACACGCCCGCCGCGGCCGGCACCGTGGTTATCACCCAGAACACGCCCAGCGCCGACCCGCTCAAGCTGGGCGTGATCTTCGGCCGCTCGTTCGTGGTGCGCGCCCTGCCCGACCCGTCCTTTGTTCTGACCACCTGCTCGCCGGGCGTGGTCCAGGTTACCATCGACGACCAGATCTACGACCAGTACCTGGTGCAGATTGGCAATGCCCCGGCCGCACCCGCCTTCCGTAATACGCCCACGCCCTATCCCACGGGCAGCGCTACCACCGTGCGGGTCACCGGCATTTTCCTCAACGGCTGCACCCGCGAAGCCACCAAGTCCTTCACGCCCAAGCCGGCGGCCGTCCAGCCCCGGCTGCGCCGCCTCGATGCGCTCAACGGCAGCTTCACCTTTCAGTTTGGCCCGCTCCAAACCGACTATGACTACCTGCTTCAGCAAACCGGCGGCCCCGGCCAGCCCAGCTTTCCCGTGTCGGCGGGGCTGGCCAGCCTGACCATCCCGGCTACGCCCGACGGCCGCGGCTGTTACCGCCTTTTGCTCTCCGACGCCTGCTCGCCCAGCGTTACCAGCCTGGCTTCCAATGAGCTCTGCGCCGAAACCCTGACCGGCACTTCCGCCGATGGCCGCAACATCCTGACCTGGACTCCGGCCAATGCCGCTGCCACCTACGTGCTGCTCCGCAACGGCGTGGCGCTGCCCGCCGGCGCGTCGCCCTATAGCGACTCGGTGGGCATTACCTGCGGCGTCACCTACCGCTACCGCCTCGAAGCCACCGTCGGCACCGGCGCCACGGCGGCCGTTTCGACGGCAGAAACCAGCGTGCTGACTTCCGCGCGGCAGATGCTGCCCGTGCCGCGGGTGTTTGCCAGCTTCAACCCGCGCAACCAGGTGCAGCTCACGGCTACCGTGCCCAATCTGCCCGCTGGGGGCCAGCTGCTGTACCTGCGCAACGGCCAGCCCCTGGCTACTACCGCCCGCCGCACCCTGCTCGACTCTACGCTGGTATTAAGCCAGGGCGCCTGCTACTCGGTTCGGTTCACCGACGCCTGCGGCAACCAGTCGGCGGCCGGAGCCAGCTTCTGCCCGGTGCTGCTGACGGCTAAAGCCGCCGACGCCGACGGCACCCGGGCCCAGCTCACGTGGTCGGCGCTGGGCAGCCCGGTGGCCCCGGGCACGGTGCGCTACACCGTGGAAGCCCAGCTGGCCGACGGCTCCTGGCGGCCCGTCAGCGCCGCCCTCACCGACCTGGAATTTCTGGATTTGCAGCCGCCCACCGACCGGCAGCTGCTGCGCTACCGGGTGGCGGCCTCGGCTCCCGGCCAACCGGTGAGCTACTCCAACGTGGCCTCCGTCCCGCGTCAGCTTAAGGTATTTCTGCCCACGGCTTTTAGTCCCAACGGCGACGGCCTCAACGACGTGCTGGAAGTGAAGGGCCGCTTTCTGACCACGTTCCGCTTCGTGGTCGTGGACCGCAACGGCCAGGAAGTGTTTCGCGCCACCGACCGGACCCAGACCTGGAATGGCCGCATCGGCAACGAGCCGCCGGTGCTGGGCGCCTACGTGTGGCGCTTCGAGGCCACCGACGAAACCGGGCAGCGGGTGCTGCAGCACGGCACCATCACCATCGTAAAGTAGCGGAGTAGGCAAAGCTCATCCGTTACTCACCCGGGCCGCGCCTTCTTGCCCGCTGCTCACCAACTTTGCGGCCCATGGCGCTTTTAGTTCTTGTCCGCCACGGCCAGTCCGTGGCCAACCTAGCCAACGTCTTTACCGGCTGGCTTGACGTGGCTCTCACGCCCCAGGGCGAAGCCGAGGCCCGCCAAGCCGGCCAGCGCCTGCACGCCCTGCACTTCGACCTAGCCTACTGCTCGACGCTGATTCGTTCCCGGCGCACGCTGGAGCTAATTCTGGCCCAGCTTCACCAGGACTCGGTACCCGTCGTGGCGGCCGACGCCCTACGGGAGCGGATGTACGGGGCTTTGCAGGGCCTCAATAAGGCCGAAACCATCCGCAAGTACGGGGAGGACCAGGTCAACCGCTGGCGACGCAGCTACGAGGATGCCCCGCCCGAGGGCGAAACCCTGCACCACACCCAGCAGCGCGTGTTTGCGTATTTTGAAACCGAAATCGGGCCGCAGCTCCGCCGGGGCAAAAACGTGCTGGTCGTGTCCCACGGCAATACGCTGCGGGCCCTGCGCATGCAGCTCGAAGGCCTGAGCGTGGCCCAGGTCGAAGCCCTGGAAATCCCGACCGGCGGCATCCGGGCCTATGATCTGGACCCCGATCTGCGCATCCGCCGGGCCTGGGACCTGCCGTAAGACTCGGGCAAAGGCGGGGCGCGGGTCGGCAAAAAGCCGCCGGCCTACGTATTGCCCCTAGATTGTCGTTCGTCTCACTCTTACCCGCCGCGCTATGTCGTCCGAGGTGTTAGCTCATTTGCTGGAGCACAAAGTCGTTTCCATTATCCGGGGGGCCGACCCCGACCGGCTCGTCGATATCGTGCGGGCCCTGCATGCGGGCGGCGTCCGGTCGGTGGAAATTACCATCAACTCGCCCAAAGCCATGGCCGGCATCGAACGGCTCAGCGCGGAGCTGGGCGAGCAGATGATGATTGGGGCCGGCACCGTGCTCGACCCCGAAACGGCCCGCGCGGCCCTGCTGGCCGGGGCCCGGTTTATCATTTCGCCCACCCTGAACGTGAAAACCATCCGGATGACCAAGCGCTACGGCGCCATCAGCATTCCCGGGGCCTTCACGCCCACCGAAATCCTGACCGCCTACGAGCACGGCGGCGACATCATCAAGGTGTTTCCGGCCACGCTGGGCGCCGGCTACCTCAAGGACATTGCCGGCCCCCTGCCCCACATTCCGCTCATGCCCACCGGCGGCGTCACGCTGGCCAACATCCGCGACCTGCACGCGGCCGGCGCCGTGGCCTTCGGGCTGGGCAGCTCCCTGGTCGATACCAAAACCCCGGCTACGCCCGAGTACCTGACCGCGCTGACCGACAAGGCCCGGCAATTTGTGCAGGCCGTTTCCGCCGGTAACTAACCTTTCGCAATATGAAAATCACGGGCTTCCAGCTGTATCAGGTGCCGCCGCGCTGGCTTTTTCTTAAGATCGAAACCGACCAGGGCATCGTGGGCTGGGGCGAGCCGGTGGTGGAAGGCCGCGCGGCCACGGTGCACGCGGCCGTACAGGAGCTGATGCAGAACCTGATTGGGAAAGACCCCGCCAACATCGAGGACCACTGGCAGGTGATGTACCGGGGCGGCTTCTACCGCGGCGGGCCCATCCTGATGAGCGCCCTGGCCGGCATCGACCAGGCCCTGTGGGACATCAAGGGCAAATTCCTCGGCGTGCCGATTCACCAGCTGCTCGGCGGCAAGGCCCGCGACACGATGCGCGTGTACTCCTGGATTGGCGGCGACCGGCCGGAGCACGTGAGCCAGGCCGCCCAGGATGTCATCGACAAGGGCTTCACGGCCGTCAAGATGAACGCCACCGAGGAAATGGGCTACGTCGACTCCTACGCCAAAATCGACGCCGCCGTGGCCCGCATTGCGGCCGTGCGCACCGTGGGTGGCCCTCACCTGGGCATCGGCATCGACTTTCACGGCCGGGTGCACAAGCCCATGGCCAAGCTGCTGGCCAAAGAGTTGGAGCAGTTTCGACCCATGTTTATTGAAGAGCCCGTGCTGGCCGAAAACAGTGAAGGCCTGCGCGAAATTGCCCGACACACCTCCATTCCCATTGCTACCGGGGAACGGATGTTTTCGCGCTGGGACTTCAAAAAGCTGCTCACCGAAGGCTACGTCGACATCATTCAGCCCGACCTGAGTCACGCCGGCGGCATCACGGAGTGCAAGAAAATCATTTCCATGGCCGAGTGCTTCGACGTGGCCGCGGCGCCGCACTGCCCCCTCGGGCCCATTGCCCTGGCCGCCTGCCTGCAGGTGGACGCCACCTGCCACAACGTCTTTATTCAGGAGCAGAGCCTGGGTATTCACTACAACAAGGCCAACGACCTGCTCGACTACCTAGCCGATCCGACCGTATTTAAGTACGAAAACGGCTTTGCTAACATTCCCGACGGCCCCGGCCTGGGCATCGAAATCAACGAGGAGTACGTGAAGCAGCGGGCCGCCGTGGGCCACGACTGGCACAACCCCATCTGGCGCAACACCGACGGCAGCGTGGCCGAATGGTAAGCCCAAAGGGTTGCAGACCCGGCCTGTTCACTCCGTCATTTCCCGCATACCTAGCCTTTTTCCGCCGTTTAAACTATTAACCCAAGCCCGAAGCTATGCCCGCGCCAACCCGATTTCTGAGCTGTGACTGGGGAACCTCTTCGTTCCGGCTCAAGCTGGTGGAGCTGCCCGGCCTGCGGGTGCTGGCCCAGGCGGAGTCGGATGAGGGCAACGCGGCCACGTTTGCGGCCTGGCAGCAGTCCGGGCAGCCCGCCGGGCAGCGGGTGGCGTTTTACCAGGGTATCCTGACCAAGCACCTGCGTACGCTCGAACAGCAGCAGGGTACCTCGCTCCACGACGTGCCGCTGGTGGTTTCGGGCATGGCCTCCTCGACCATCGGAATGCGGGAGCTGCCCTACAAGCCCCTGCCCTTCGCCACCGACGGCTCGGACCTGACCACCCAGCTTTTTGCGCCCAGCGCTGCCTTCCCTTATTCTCTGCTGCTGATTTCGGGGGTAAAAACCGCCGACGACGTGATGCGGGGCGAGGAAGTACAGTTAGTGGGCTGCCACTTCGCCACCTCCGACCAGGAGCAGCTGTTTCTGCACCCCGGGACCCACTGCAAGCACGTGCGCGTCCGCGGCGGGCAGGCCGTGGCTTTGGAAACCTACATGACCGGCGAATTTTTCGCGTTGCTGTCCTCGAAAAGTATTCTGGCCGCGTCCGTGAAGGCCGGTGGGGAGCTGAGCACTGGAGCCCATCGGCAGGCATTTGAGCGAGGAGTGCGCGACAGTACTCAGGCCAATTTGCTCCACAACGCCTTCCGGGTGCGGACCAACGACCTGTTCGACAAGCTGTCCAAGCCCGCCAACTCGTACTATCTGAGCGGCATCCTCATCGGCGCCGAGCTCAGCACCTTCCCCGCCGACTACGCCGGCCACATCGTGGTGGCCGGAGAGCCCCACCTGCTGGAACACTACGCGGCGGCCCTGGAGCTGCTCGGCATCAGCGCCCGGGCGGCCTCCGTCACGCTCAAAGGAGCCGAGGAAGTGACGCTGCGCGGGCAGGCCGCGGTGCTGGCCCACGCCTGGCCCACTCACCAACCCTAACTTTTTCCCCGCGCCCATGGCTCCTGCTGCCGCCCCCGCCGCCCCTGACCTGACTGCCGAGCTGCTGCTGCCGGCCCAGGCCGCGCTGGGCGAGGGTGCCCTGTGGAACGGGCAGGACCAGCGGCTCTACTGGGTGGATATCGAAGGCCGGGTGCTGCACATTTTCGACCCCGCCACCGGCCACGACCGGCAGCTGCCTACCGGCTCTCGGGTCAGCACGGTGGTGCCCGCCGGCCCGGATTCGGTGCTCGTGGCCCTGCAAACCGGCATTCACCGCCTCCACACTACCACGGGCGCCCTGACCCCGCTGACTCCGCCCCTGCCCGATCCTAACCTGCGCTACAACGACGGCAAGTGCGACCCGGCCGGCCGTTTCTGGGTCGGGACGATGGTGCTCAACGATAAGCCCCGCGGCGCCGGCCTCTACCGCCTCGACGCCGACCACCGCCTCTACCAGCTGCTGGAGCACGTCACGATTTCCAACGGCTTGGTCTGGACCGCCGACCAGCGCACGATGTACTACATCGACACGCCCACGCTCAGCGTCCAGGCTTTCGACTACGACCACGCCACGGGCGCCATTGGCAACGGCCGCATTGCCCTCCGTTTTGCCGCCGGTGCAGGCTCCCCCGATGGCATGACCATCGACGCGGCGGGCAACCTGTGGATTGCGCTCTGGGGCGGCAGCCGAGTGGTTTGCCATAACCCGGTGAGCGGGCAGCTGCTGCAAACTGTGCACGTGCCGGCCCCGTACACCGCCTCCTGCGCCTTCGGGGGCCCCGACCTGCAAACCCTGTTCATCACTACGGCCCGCGCGGGGCTGAGCGAAGAAATTTTGCGGCAGTATCCGCACAGCGGCGACCTGTTTCAGGTTCGGCCCGGCGCAACGGGCGTACCGGCCAACAGTTACCGCGACCACACCAAAGACATTATAAACTGATATTCAGCCAGTAAACACGCATTTGATGAAAATTTTCAGCGAGGCCGGCGCAACGCATCTGCGCTACCGGCCGCCCTGAATTGGCCCCGTCGAAAGGGCAGTGCAGACTGCACCGTTCGGGCCCAGGCCGAAGTCGGAATGTAGCTGCAACTGGTTTTCCTGCGTACGACTAAGGGTTCACCATCCCGTCACGCGCATGCCCCAGACGATTATTGTATCCAACCGCCTACCCACCAAAGTCCAGCGAACCGACGACAGCCTGTCCTTCCAGCCCAGTGAAGGCGGCCTGGCCACCGGCCTGGGCTCCATCTACCGCCAGGAAGGCAACATGTGGGTCGGCTGGCCCGGCCTGTTTGTGCAGGACGAGGCGGAGGAGCAGTACGTCACCGAGCAGCTGAGCGCCGACAGCATGGCACCGGTCTTCCTGACCGAAGCCGAAATCCGGGACTTCTACGAGGGCTTCAGCAACTCCACCCTCTGGCCCACTTTCCACTATTTCACCCAGTTTGCCACCTACGAGCAGACTCACTGGGACGCCTACGTGGCCGTGAACGAGAAATTCTGCGCCGCCGTGCTGGCCCACGCCGGCCCCGAAGACACCATCTGGGTGCACGACTACCAGCTGCTGCTGCTGCCCGAGATGCTGCGCCGGGCCCGGCCCGAGGCCACCATCGGCTTTTTCCTGCACATTCCGTTTCCCTCCTACGAGCTGATCCGGGTGCTGCCCTGGCGCTCCGAACTGCTGCGCGGGATGCTGGGCGCCGACCTGATTGGCTTCCACACCTTCGGCTACATGCGCCACTTCTTGAGCGCCGTGTCGCAGGTGCTGGGGCTGCCGGCCCAGAACGGGCAGATTGAGGTGGAGCAGCGCGCCGTGCGCGTCGACGCGTTTCCGATGGGCATCGACTACGACCGGTACGCCGCCGCCGCCGACTCCGACGCGGCCCGCCAGCACGAGGCCGCCTACCGGGAAGTGCTGCGCGACACCCGTGTGATTTTGTCCATTGACCGGCTCGACTACACCAAAGGCATTGCCCAGCGCCTGCGGGCCTTCGAGCTGCTGCTGGCCCGCTACCCCGAGTGGCGCGAGCAGGTCAGCCTGATCATGCTCGTGGTGCCTTCCCGCGACCAGGTGGCGCAGTACGCCTCGCTCAAGGAGGAAATCGACGAGCTCGTGGGGCGCATCAACGCCCAGTTCCGCACCATCACCTGGACGCCCATCCACTACTTCTACCGCTCGCTGCCGCTCGAGGAGCTGGCCTCGCTGTACCGCTTGGCCGAGGTGGCGCTGGTAACGCCCATGCGCGACGGTATGAACCTGGTAGCCAAGGAGTTTATTGCCAGTAAGGCTGACCAACGGGGCGTGCTGATTCTGAGCGAGCGGGCCGGCGCGGCCCGGGAGCTGTCGGATGCGCTGATTATCAATCCTACCGATACGAACCAGCTAACCGAAGCCATGCACGACGCGCTGGTGATGCCCGAGGAGGAGCAGCGCCAGCGTATGACGGCCATGCAGGCTCTGGTAAGGCGTTACAACGTCTTTTCCTGGACCCGCCTGTTTCTCAATCAGCTGACCTACACCAAAATGAAGCAACAGACGCTGGCCACTGAATCGTTGGCCCCCGCCCCCACTACAATCTTGCTCGACGACTACAAAGCGGCTGACCAGCGCCTGCTCCTGCTCGACTACGACGGCACGCTGGTACCCTTCCACGCCAACCCCCAGCACGCCCGCCCCGACGAGGAGCTGCTGCTGCTGCGGGCCCTGACCGACATCAAGCAGAACCGGGTGGTTATCATCAGTGGGCGCGACCGAAATACGCTTGAAAGCTGGCTGGGCCACCTGCCCATCGACTTCATTGCCGAACACGGCGTGTGGCTGCGGGCCGCGGGCGAGGACTGGAACCTGTTTCAGCCCCTGCGCAACGACTGGAAACGGGAATTGCGTCCGGTGCTGGAGCTCTACGTGGCCCGCACGGCCGGTGCCTTTGTGGAAGAAAAGGACTACTCCCTGGTCTGGCACTACCGCCGCGCCGACGAAGAACTCGGAGCCGTGCGCGCCCGGGAGCTGCTCAACCACCTTTCCTTCATGACGGCCAACACCGATTTGCAGGTCATGGAAGGCCATAAGGTTCTGGAAATCAAGAACGCCGGCATCAGTAAGGGCGCGGCGGCCACCCGCTGGCTCAGCCAAAACACCGCCGACTTCGTCCTCGCCGTCGGCGACGACCGGACCGATGAAGATACGTTCCGGGCCATGCCGCCCACGGCCTACACCATCCGGGTGGGCTCGGCCCCGCACTCCTCGGCCCGCTTCCACGTAGCCTCCCCCACCGAAGTGCGCCAGCTCTTGCGCAAGCTGCTGACGTAGCAGCTTGCCGCTAGCACAATGCCACAGAAAAGGCCCCGTTTCGCGCGAAGCGGGGCCTTTTTTACATTGCCACTAGCTTGTTCTAGTGAGCCACGAACTGGGGCTGGTCCAGGCGCTGGGCAATGCGGTAGGCGGCATTGACCAAGCCCACATGGCTGTAGGCCTGGGGGAAGTTGCCCCACTGGGAGCCGGTTTTGGCGTCCACATCCTCACTGAGCAGGCCCAGGTGGTTGGTGTAAGTCAGCAGCTTCTCAAACTCCCGGGCCGCGTCGTCGAGGCGGCCCACGCAGGCCAGGGCCTCCACGTACCAGAAGGAGCAGATCAGGAACGTAGTTTCGGGCGTACCGAAGTCGTCGGGGTGGCGGTAGCGGTAAAACAGGCCCTCGGGCGTCTTGAGCTCTTTTTCCAGCTCCACCAGGTGGCGGCGCGCCTTGTCGGAAGCCGGGTCGAGGTAGCCCATCAGAATGAGCTGCATGGTGCTGGCGTC
Source organism: Hymenobacter persicinus (assembly GCF_004167665.1). Taxonomy (GTDB): domain Bacteria; phylum Bacteroidota; class Bacteroidia; order Cytophagales; family Hymenobacteraceae; genus Hymenobacter; species Hymenobacter persicinus. Next base: position 45,714 of record NZ_SEWE01000036.1, read on the forward strand.
GAGGTCGGACGAGCCGATGGCATTGGTATACACGCCCCGTTCGGCGTCGTAGCACTCCTCAATGCGGGCGCTGGCCTCGTCGATAAGCCGGGTGGAGCGGGCTTCCATAGCCGCATTGCCGAGGGTGCGGGCCACCTGCCGGGCGGCGTGGGCCCCGGCCCAGTGAAACAGGAACGTGTAGCAGTGGCGCTGGGCAATGTGGCGGAATTCCCACAGGCCGGCGTCGGGCTGGTCGAGGGTGGCTTCCATCAGGCGCAGCACCTCGGTGGCCAGCTTTTCGGGCGGGAGCTGGTCGGGGTGGGCAAAGCGGCAGTCGACGTACAGCGGCAGCAAAGCCACCAGCACCTGCCCATACACGTCGTTCTGCACGTGGGTGTAGGCATCGTTGCCGATGCGCACGGGCTGGTTGCCGAGGTAACCGGCCAGGGGCAGCTCAATTTCCACCAAGTCGGCCTTGCCGCTGATGCCGTAGAGCGGCTGGTACTTGTCGCGCACCTTGGTGGAGATGTTGGCAATGAAGTGGAAATAGCGCTCCATCTCCTCGAAGTGGCCGATGTTGTTAAAGGCCGTCAGGATGTAGTAGGTGTCGCGCATCCAGCAGTAGCGGTAGTCCCAGTTGCGGGTGCTGCCGGGCGCTTCGGGCAGGCTGGTGGTGCTGGCGGCAATGATGGCGCCGGTGTCTTCGTACTGGTGAATTTTCAGGGCCAGGGCCGAGCGAATCACGGCCGCCTGGTGGAAGGTGCCAATGCTGGTGCTTTTCACCCACTTGTGCCAATAGTCCACCGTTTTACGCAAAAACTGCTCGGCCGTGGATTCCAGCGGCGCCTCCAGCGGGGCTCCGTAGGTGAGCACCAGGTACTTGGTCTCGTTGAGCACGAAGTCTTCCTCGTCGAGCACGTAGGTGAGCGGGATGTTGGTGGTGAGCCGGATTTCTTCCTCCAGGCCCAGAAACGCAATGTGGTTGGAGCTGCGGCGGCGGCTCAGCTCCAGTTCCCCGTACTGGCCCATCGGCCGGCAGGCCACCCGCACCCGGGGCGTGCCGGCCAGCGGCTCTACCTTCCGGATAAACATCAGGGGCTTGTAGTACCGGTCGTATTGGGCAAAGCGCGGGGCAAAGTCCGTGACCCGGTAGCGGCCGTCGGGGGCGTCGATTTCGGTGCAGAGCACGTTGGTGTTGGCCTGGTAGTACTGGCTGGTGCGGAACTCGGGCGCGGCGGGCCGGATGCTGAACTCGCCGCCCTTCTGGTCGTCGAGCAGGCTGCCAAACACGAAGCTGCTGTCGAAGCGGGGCCAGCAGAGCCAGCGCACGGCCGTATCGGTGCCGATAAGCCCGAGAAAGGCGCAGTTGCCGATCAGGCCCATGTCATAGGTGTGTTTCGTCATCAAGAGTCAGAGTTAATGCCAGCAACAGCCGGCGCAAAAACGGCCCGGCGGTCCACGGGCTTTGCTTATAGTACCCCGTTGCCGGGGCCCGGGTTGTCCTGCCCCGGGCCGGCGGAGCGCGGACGGCGCCCAGAAAAACACCCTCGCGGGGGATTCTACTCCCCGGCACCCGGGGGCAGGACATGACAAAAATCATCCTCTAAGCCAATGTTCGTCAGGGCATTAATATTTATATGTATGGATATTTGAAACACCGACTATTCCTTCTTCCACCCGGGCCGTTGCGGCCCATTACCCCACTCCGCCAT
>NZ_SEWE01000037.1 GCF_004167665.1 Hymenobacter persicinus
ACCGTGGACCGGATCCGGGTGGTGGGCGCCAACCGCACCAACTACCGCCTGAACCCCGTCAATGGGACGCTGGCCGCCACCGACGGGCAGCTCACCTACACCACGGGGACCAACGTACCTTCCATCGGGGCCGTGGCCTATACCAACAGCTTCAGCGGGGCCAACGCCAACTCGGGCACCACGCTCTACAACTACGATGAGCTGCTGAACGTGCTCAACACCCAGGCTACGGCCAACCCGCCCGCCGATGGGCAGCTGACCACCGTGGGCGCCTCGGGCATCACCGTCAACGCTGCCGCGCCCAACGTGGACCTCGACATCTACAGCACCGGCATCGGCTTGAACACGGCGTACATGGTGGCCAACCCCGGCTCGTCGGTCAACAGCAACTTCTACACCGTGAACCTGGCTACGGGGGCCGCTACGCCCGTGGGCACCACCGGCCAGATCGGCAACGGCATCACGGTCCGCGACATTGCCGTAGCCGCTGCTTCCGGCGTTTCGACCGGGGCCCGCAGCCGCGCGGAGTTGGCCGCCACCGCCCTGGGTGTGTACCCCAATCCGGCCGCAGACCAGGCCAGCGTGGCGTTCCGCCTCACCAAGGCCAGCCAAGTGACGGTCACCGTGTTTGACGCCCTGGGCCGGCAGGTCGACGTGCTGACCACGGACGTGCTGGCAGCCGGCAACCAGCTGCTGCGCTGGGAATCGGGTAAGGCCCGTGCCGGCCTCTACTTCGTGCACCTGACCCTGGATGGGCAGCCCGCCGGTATCCAGCGGGTGGTCATCATCCACTAGCGCCCGGCGCTGAAACGCAAAAAAGGCCCTCCGAATCGCTCGGAGGGCTTTTTTTGCATTGGGTATTCGTCTTAAGCGGGCTCGGCAATCAGATGAGCATGGTCGCGGAGAATAGTGCGCAGGAAGGCTTCGTCTTGCAGGTCGGTCTGGATGCCGGTCAGGGCTTTCACTTTGTTGGCCACTTGGTTGAGCAGCTCGAAGTCGTGGCGCTTCAGGCTCTGGTGCAGCAGCCGGCGCACCAGGTTCACGTCGTGGTCGGTGAGGCCGCCGGCCTGGGGAAACACGACCTGGTAGCCACTGAGCAGCTCAACCTCCGCGCCCAGCTCAGTGGCCGCCCCCGGCTTGAGGCTCACCACGACCGTATTGGCGGCTAGGTCGCCGAGGCGCTGCCCGCGGCCGTTGAGCAACACGGCTACCGTGGCGATGCTGCCCGCTGTGGCCGTAATCTCGATCAGCCCCAGCAGCCAGCGCAATAAGTAGTCGCCGGCCTGGGGGCGGGAGCCGTCGCGCTTGGTCACCTTGATTTGCCGGGCCCGCTTGCCCAGGCTTTGCCCGTTGAAGAATATCTCGCAGAGCGGATGGTACAGCAGGATGGGCAGCCCCACCAGAATCAGCAGTAGAATCCGGCGCTCATCCCCGACCTCGGTGACTTTGTCGACCAGAAACGATACCACGGTCGTCACGACCAGCAGCACCAGCCAGTCGAGCAGCTGGGCCAGAATTCGGTCGCCGACGCTGGCCACTTCGTACTCGAGGGCCACATTTTGGGCGGTTTGCACGCGAATTGTACTCATTGCTGCTGCTTATTTTAACGGCCGGGCGAAAACGCGGCGGCGGCGCGGGCTATTTTTTTATATTTGTCAGACGCTGCTATTAGCGCCTATTTCTATTTATCCGCGGGTCGGCGCCGTATGCGCGAAGTTGTTTTTCTGCGTCAGAACCAGGCCAAGTGGCAGCACTACGAAACCACGCCCGCCAGCGGCCCCGATGAGCTGGCGGCCCGCTTCATTGAGCTCACCGACGACCTCTCCTACGCCCGCACCTTTTACCCGGATTCCACCACAACGGCGTACCTGAACACGCTTACGGGCAAGCTACACCAGTCCCTGTACAAAAACAAAAGCGTGGGCCGCAACCGTTTCGCCCAGTTCTGGCGCCGGGAGCTGCCTCTGCTCGTGGCCCGTCACCACGGCACGCTGGGTCTGGCTCTGCTGTTTTTCGTGCTCTGCACCGGCCTGGGCATCCTGTCGGCCGCCCTCGACGACACCTTTGTGCGCGTCGTGCTCGGCGACCAGTACGTCAACCAGACCTTGGCCAACATTGAGCGCGGCGACCCGATGGCCGTTTACAAGGGCGGCAGTGAAAGCGTGATGTTTCTCTACATCACCCTCAACAACATCAAGGTGTCGCTCTACGCCTTTGCCGGGGGGCTGCTGCCCGGCCTGGGCACGGGCACGATCCTGTTCAAAAACGGCATGATGCTGGGCGCCTTCCAGTATTTTTTCCACCACAAGGGCGTGCTGCTGCCCTCTCTGCTCACTATCTGGATTCACGGCACACTGGAAATTTCGGCCATCGTGCTGGCCGGGGGCGCCGGGCTGGTCATGAGCCGCGGCATCCTGTTTCCGGGCACCTACTCGCGGCGCGAATCCTTTCAGCGTGCTGCCCGCGACGGCATGCAGCTCGTGCTGGGCTTGGTTCCGATTTTTATCACGGCCGGCTTCCTCGAAGGCTTCGTGACCCGCCATACCGAAATGCCCCTGTGGACCAGCCTACTCATCATCGGCGGCTCGGCGGCCTTTATCGGCTGGTATTTTATTCTGTATCCACTGCTGCTGCGCCGTCGGGCCGGCGCCCTTTCCTCTATTTCCTGAGTATGGCACACCTGCCCTTTACCCGTCCCTCCGACTTTATGCGCGAGCGGGACTTCGGCCGCAAGATCGAGGCCTCGTTCGACTTTGTGCGGGCGCACTTCCGGCCCCTGGGCGCCTCCCTGCTCTACATTGTGCTGCCCCTGTTTCTGCTGCAGGGCATTGCCAGCGGCCTGCTGCAGGCCCGCCTCGGCGGTTTCCTGGTTTCCTGGCGCGCGTCCATGATTCGGGGCAAAGCCAATAGTGCTGAGTCGCTGCAGCAGTTCTCTGATATGATGAGCAGCCCCGAATACTGGGTTGCGGTGGTCGGCAGCCTGTTTTCGTTCACCCTGCTCACGCTCACTGTGTACGGCTACCTAGTGCTGCGCCTGGAGAAAACAGATCCAACCGAGCCCGTGACGGTGCGCGAGGTGTGGGCACTGGTGCGTAGCCGCTTCTGGGGGGCGCTGGCCTCGTTTTTTGGGCTGGCCCTGGTGATGATTGTAGCCGTGCTCGGCATGGCGACGGTGCTGGGGCTACTCTCCTACCTGCTGCAAGGCAATCCGGCCCTGGTCTTTTTCGTGATTTTTGCGCTCTACATCGGCATGGCCTACATCATGGTTGTGCTGAGCCTGTTTTTTATCGTGCAGCTGCGGGAGCGGACCGGCTTTTTTGCCACCATTGCCCGGTGCTTTTCCCTGGTCTGGGGCAAGTGGTGGTCCACCTTCGGACTTATCGTGGTCATGCTGCTGCTGCTCGTTATGCTGATTGTGGTCGTCTACGGGCTTACCTCGCTGATCAGCAGCCCGTTTGCGGCCACCCCGACCCAGTCGCCCACGGCCCTGGCGCGGGTGCTGTCGGTGGTGGCGGCCTGTTTGAATTCGGTGGCGATGCTGGCGCTATATCCCCTGCTGTTTCTGGCCCTGGCGTTTCAGTATTTCAACCTCGTCGAGCGCAAGGAAGGCCACGGTCTCTACGCCCTGGTTGATTCCATTGGCGGCCAGCCCGAGTCGGCCGCTACCCCGCAGTCCTTCCGGCCCGAAGATGAGGGCGAGTACTAGCCGGCCGCTGGCCGCCTCCCTGCTGGCCCTGCTGCTGACAGCAGCTGCCCCCGCCGTATCCGGTGCGGGTGATTCTGCACGCCGGGTGGAGCTACCCGCCGACCGCACCACGCCGGTACGGCTGCGGGAGCCCGCTGCGGGTCGGCTGCGCGCTTTCCGGCAGCAGTCCGAGTTTCAGTACGTGGAGCCGGTGCCGGCCGAAACCAGCGCCTGGAGTCGGTTCTGGCGGCGCTTCTGGCAGTGGCTGGGCGAGTTGCTGTCGGGGCCCGGCTACCGCACCAGGGGCCGTTATGTGGTGTACGCCGCCTTTGGAGTAGCCTTCCTGATGGTGCTGCTGCGCGTGCTGCGCCTCGATTTCACTAATGCCCTGGGGCGGACGGCCCGGCCCCTGCCGCTGGCTTACGAAGCGGCGGCCGAGGATATTCACGCCATCGATTTCCCCGCCCGCCTACAGGAAGCCGAGGAAGCCGGCAACTACCGCCTGGCCGTTCGGCTGGGCTACCTGCACGTGCTGCACACGCTCACCACGCGCCACCTCATCGACTGGCAGCCCGACAAAACCAACCACGAGTATCTGCGAGAGCTGGCCTCCACGCCCTGGCAGGACGCTTTTGCCACCCTCACCCGGCAGTTTGAATACGTCTGGTACGGGGAACTGGCTCTGACCGCCCGGAGCTACGCGCAGGTGCGCGAAACCCGGCAGCAGTTTCTGGCTGCCCTCACCAGCCGCGCCGCCTGATGACCAGCTTCCGCACCTTTCTTATCGGCCTAGTAGTGCTGTTTGCGGCCTTTGTGGCGGTGGAATACTACCGCCCCGAGCCTACCAACTGGCAGCCCACCTACCAGAACCGCGACAAGATTCCCTTCGGCACCTACGTGCTTTACGACCTGCTGCCCGACCTGTTTGGGCGCCAGGCGGTGAGCACCGTGCGCCAGCCCATTGCCAATCAGCTGCTGCCCAACCTGGGCACGCAGGAGTTTGCCAACCAGGATACTGTGCTGCCCGCCACGGCCCCCTCTGCCCGGGTGCTGCGCACGGCGGCCAACTACGTGTTTGTCCACCACACCTTCACCATCAGCCGCCTCGACCGGGACGCGCTGCTGCGCTACGTGGCCCGGGGCAACCACGCCTTTATTGCCACCGAATACCTCGACGAGCTGCTCGCCGACACGCTGCGCCTGCACCTGGCCAGTGGGGAGCTGGGCCTGAAGCGCCGGGCCCGTCGCCGGCCGGCTACCGAGCGCACCGCCGCCGACAGCACCACGCTGCACCTGCTCAACCCGGCCTTTGCGGCTCACGCCCGGTTTCGGTTTCCCAGCAGCGAGGCTAGCTGGTTTTTTGAGCCTGATAGCGCCTGCCGGGCCATAGTGCTGGCCACTAACGCCAAGCGGCAGCCAGTGCTGGTGCGCGTACCCTACGGGCGCGGGGCGCTGGTGCTGAGCTCCACGCCCGCCGCGTTGAGCAACTACTTTCTGCTCCGGCCCGCTACGGCCGGCTTCGGCTTTGCCGCCTTGTCGTACTTGCCCCAGCGGCCGGTTTTCTGGGATGAATACCAGAAGCAGGGGCCCTTGGGGGAACAGTCGCTGTGGCGGGTGGTAAGCCAGCACGCGGCCTTGCGCTGGGCCGTCGGGCTGGCGGCCGTGGGCCTGGCCCTATTTGCTTTGTTTGAGGCCAAGCGGCGGCAGCGCGTGATTCCTGTGCTCAAGCCCCTGCCCAATACCACACTGCTGTTTACGCGCACGGTGGCCTCACTCTACCGACAAAACGACAACCACGCGCTGATGGCAGAAAAGAAAATCAGTCTGTTTCTCGAGCTGCTCCGCCAGCGCCTGCAGGAGCCCGCCCTCGACTTGAATAGCGAAGCCACCCGGAAGCGGCTCACGCAGCTATCCGGCTTTTCCCGCACCCAGGTGGATGAACTGATCCGGGTGATTCACTACGTGCGCACGGCACCCCAGGTGCGGGATGCTGAATTGCAGAAGCTCAATGCCGTGCTAAGCAGCTTTCGGAAAGCCGCTTTTTCCTGATTGCACTATGACTATAAATTGACTTTAACCGTTTTATAATTTTTCCAATAAGCGCAATTATGCGCCCCTATCGAATATTATACATCCATAATTCAGAAACACCTATGTAATTATCCTGCTACTCTTTTTTCCTAACGTTTCTCGCTTTTCCCAAATATGGATAACAATTTCCCCCTTACCAACCCGGATGCTCCGGAGCCGGCCGCCTCGTTTGCTCCTCGCTCCGACTTTAGCTTGCTTACCACCAGCGCCGAGGCTATTCGTCGGGAGCTGGGCAAGGTCATTGTCGGCCAGCACGAGCTGATTGAGTTGCTGCTGACCGCCATCCTGGCCGACGGCCACGTGCTGCTGGAAGGCGTGCCGGGCGTGGCCAAAACCCTGACCGCTAAGCTGCTAGCCCGCACTTTGAGCGTGCCATTCAGCCGCCTGCAGTTCACCCCGGATTTGATGCCTTCGGATGTGCTGGGCACCTCAATTTTTCGGCCTAACAAAGCAGATTTTGAGTTTCGCCCCGGGCCCATCTTCGCCAGCGTGGTGCTGATTGACGAAATCAACCGGGCCCCGGCCAAAACCCAGTCAGCGCTTTTCGAGGTGATGGAGGAGCGCCATATTACCCAGGATGGAACCACATACCCCATGCAGGAGCCGTTTCTGGTGCTGGCTACCCAGAATCCGATTGAGCAGGAAGGCACCTACCGCCTGCCCGAGGCCCAGCTCGACCGGTTTCTGTTCAAGGTTCAGATTGGCTACCCCACGGCGGAGCAGGAAGTGGCCATCCTGCAGGGCCACCACGCCGGCTTCGGCGGCATGCCGCTCGATTCGGTGCAGCCCGTGCTCAGCGCCGCCCAGATTGCCGAGCTGCGCCAGCAGGTGCGCCGCCAGCACGTGGAGCCCAACCTGCTCGATTACATTGCCCGCCTTGTGGGGCAGACCCGGACGCATAAATCGCTGTACCTGGGCGCCTCGCCGCGGGCCTCGCTGGCCTTGCTCAACGGCGCCAAAGCCCTGGCCGCCCTGCGCGGACGCGAGTTTGTGACGCCCGAAGACGTGCAGTACTTGGCTCCGGCCGTGCTGCGGCACCGCATCCTGCTCACGCCGGAGCGTGAAATGGAAGGCACCACCCCCGACGAAGTCGTCCGGCAGATTATTCAGCAAATTGAGGTGCCGCGCTAAGGCCGGCAGCCATTCTTCCTGACTCCAATGCGCAACCTTTTTCTGACCGGGCGCTTTTTTGCGGTGGTAGCGGCCCTGGTCGGCGCGCTGGCCGTGGCCTTCTTCGTGCCCGTGCTGCTACTGCCGCTGCAGGTGCTACTCGGGGTGCTGGGCGTGCTCACCGGCCTGGACCTGCTGCTGCTTTACGGCCCCGGGCGCGGGGCCCACGGCAGCGTGTTCGGGCGCCGCGTGCTGGGCGAAAAGCTGGCCAACGGCTCCGACAACGAGGTGGCTATTTACCTCGAAAACACCTACCGCTTCGCCGTCCGCACCGAAACCATTGACGAGATTCCGCCCCAGTTTCAGCGCCGCGACGTGCTGTTTCAAGCGGCCCTCAAGCCCGGGGAAACCCAGATTATCCGGTACCAGCTGCGGCCCGTGAAGCGGGGGGAATACCATTTTGGGGCCCTGAACGTGTTTGCAGCCTCCCCCTTGGGCCTCGTGCGGCGGCGCTTTCGCTACGGGCAAGCCCAGATGGTGCCCGTGTATCCGTCGTTTTTGCAGATGCGCCAGTACGAGCTGCTGGCCATCAGCAACCGGCTCACGGAGGTGGGCGTGAAGCGCATCCGGCGGGTGGGCCGCAGCATGGAATTTGAGCAGCTGCGCTCCTACGTGCCCGGCGACGACCCGCGCACTATCAACTGGAAAGCCTCGGCACGGCGCAGCAGCGCCGAAAACGATACGCTGGTCGTCAACCACTTCCAGGATGAGCGCGCCCAGCAGGTGTACTGCCTCATCGACAAGGGCCGGGTGATGCGCATGCCCTTCGACGGGCTGAGTTTGCTCGACTACGCCATCAACGCCACCCTGGTGCTGAGCAACATTGCCATCCTCAAGCACGACAAGGCCGGCCTAATCACCTTCGCCGACAAAATCAGCGCCGTGGTGCCCGCTGACCGGCGTGGGGGCCACCTGCTGCGGCTGCTGGAGGTGCTCTACAAGCAGCGCACGAAGTACCTGGAAACCGATTTTGAGCTGCTTTACACCAACGTGAAGGCCAAAATCCGGCAGCGCAGCCTGCTGATGCTGTTTACCAACTTCGAAACCCTCAGCGGGCTGCAGCGGCAGCTGCCCTACCTGCGCCGCTTAGCTAAGGACCACCTGCTGCTGGTCGTGTTCTTCGAAAACACCGAGCTCCGCGAATTTCTGCATGCCCCGGCCGAGACGACGGAGGACATCTACAACCAGACCATTGCCGAAAAATTCGCCCAGGAAAAGCGGCAGAGTGTGCTGGAGCTGCAGCGCTACGGCATTCACGCCCTACTCACCCCGCCCCAGGAGCTGACGGTCAACGCCATCAACCGCTACCTCGAGTTCAAAGCCCGCGGTCTGATTTAGCTTTCCCGGCTAGTCCTTGATACCAATCAAGGTCAGGTCGTCGAGCACGATGCGGTTGGTGCCGCCCCCGTTCCACAACGACACGGTTACGTTGTCGTAGGCCTCGCGGGGGGCGCGCACGTCGATGTGCAGGTCGTCGGTTTGGTTGTTGTTCAGGGCGCGCTGCAGCCGGATGAGCTTTTCCTTCACTACGGTGGACCCGTTGCGGAACCGGATTGTGTACTGGGTCATTTTCCACATATCCCATTCTTTCTGGTCGCAGTGCACCAGCACGCTGGCCCGCACCCAGTCGTAGGTACCCGGCTTCAGGGGCACCACGTACTCCTCGCTGTTCTGCCGTTGGCCATCCAGCGCCAGGGAGCAGTTGCCGCGCAGGGCGGGTCCGTCGCAGGCGGGTGGGTTGGCACTCTCGAAGTCCTGGGTCCAGAGCACGTGCTGCACGGTGGGCGTGCCGGTGTAGTCGGCGTTGCTGTCGAGCAGCAGGCGGGCTTTTTCGGGCACCTGAAACCGTCCCAGAATCCGCCACAGGTAAGCCCGGTTCATGTCGCCGGCGTAGTAGAGCGAGCCCAGGTGGGACATGTGGGTGAGCCAGAGGTTGAAGTAAATGCCCAGCAGCACCGCCACCCGGGCCACTTCGGCCCAGCCGCGGCGGTAGCCCAGCCAGTGCATCAGTGCGGCCAGGGGCCACACCATCACCCCGTAGCTCTGCACCATGGCCCGGCCGCCGTACCACCAGATGTCCCAGGCGTAGGCCACGTAGATGGCGGCCAGCATAAAGATCAGAATGGCCCAGAAGCCCTCGGGCACCTGCCGGCGCAGCACCAACAGGCCCAGCAGGGGCAGAATCGACAGTGGGGAATACAGCAGCCAGCCGCTGCGGAAGCTGAAGAGCCCATCCCAGAGGTGGGGCCGCAGCCAGCTGAAGCCCTGGTCCTGGTAGCTGTACACAATCCAGTCGCCGGTGACGTAGTGCCAGTACAGGGGCTGAATGCTGACAAACAGGGCCCCGATAACGGCTGCCCCCACCAGCTTGGGCCAGTGCTGCTGCCAGAATTCAAGCCGCCCGCGCAGGCTGTCCACGCTGGGCTCCAAACCCCAGAGCAGCGGAATCAACACGGCCATCAGTTCGGTAGGGCGCGTCAGGGTCATCAGGCCAATAACGCCGCCGATGGCCAGGGCCCGGCCCATGGTGGGGCGCTTGTAGAAGGCCGGCACCACCAGCATCAGCACGGCGTACCAGGTAAACAGCCAGTTGTGGGTCATGGCCCCGTTGATAGCCGCGTAGTCGAGGTAATTGGTACCCAGCACCAGCACCAGCAGGGCCAGGGCCGTGGGCCACTCCCCGAACCGGGGGCGCAAAGCCTTGCGCACCAGGAACAGTCCTAACAGACACATCACGATGCTGGCAAACTGCAGGGCAAACTGGTAGGGCGGCGAAAAACCGTCGGCCGGATAGCCCAGGCGCTCGGCCACGGCGTGGGCCACCAGGAAAAACGGCAGCACCTGCAGGGCCAGGCCCGACGAGTACTTCATCACGTAATGGCCACTGCCAGGGTGCACGAAGGCCTGGTCGAAGGTGGGCGAAGGCTGGTACTTGGCAATGACCTCGTCGCGGAACTTGACGTCCTTCAGGTCGTGGTAGATGAAGATGGCCGGCAGGTACATGTAGTACCCGGAGGCGTCCCAGCTGATGCTGGCTTCGGTGTTGGGCTGCTTCCACTTCGGATAATACCAGAACGAAACCAGCACAATAAATACGGCACTACAGAATAGCGCCAGCCCCGAAGGAGATTTCATACCGTAAGCTTAAAGCCCAAACGCGCCGGGGTGAGCCGGCCGTGGGAAAGTAGGATGCCGTAAAAAGCCCCAAATTAGCAAGGATAGCGCTGCCACGCTAACGGCGGCCGGGTCCTTGCGTATCTTTCGGGGTTCACTTTCCCGTTCCCGATGCATTTCTCCCCGCTGGTCTGCCGGATTGTAGTGGCGCTGCTGCTGCTGAGCCCCGTTCCCCACTTGCTGTCTGCCCAGAGCCTGCCGGCCGAAACCCGGGCCCTGCTGCCCGTGCCCAGCATGCTGCGCTGGGGCACGGGCCGGTTTGCGCTTAAAAGCCAGTGGCGGGTCCAGATTCAGGCCCTCAACGTGGACTCCGCCGTGCAGCCCGCCGTGGCCGAGTTCGGCGAGTGGCTCAGCCGCCAGACCCACGACAAGCGTCTGACCACCCAGCTGGTGGCCGTGGGCGCCCCCGCCGACCTGACCATCCGCTACGGCCGCGTGGGGCAGATTACGGAGCCCATCCAGGACGAAATCTACAGTTTGCGGGTTACGCCGATGGGCATTGCGCTGTCGGCCAACACCAGCTTCGGGGTGCTGCGGGGCCTGGCCACGTTGCGCCAGCTGCTGACCGCCGACAAGAAAGCCTACTATTTTCCCGAAACTGAAATCGGCGACATTCCGCGCTTTGCGTGGCGGGGGCTGCTGATTGATGCCGTACGGCACTTCCAGCCCCTGCCGGTCATCAAGCGCAACCTCGATGCGATGGCCGCCGTGAAGCTCAACGTGCTGCACTGGCACCTCTCCGACGACCAGGGCTTCCGCGTCGAAAGCAAGGTGTTGCCCCGCCTGCACCAGGTCAGCGGCCAGTACTACACCCAGGCCCAGGTGCGCGAGGTGCTGCGCTACGCCGCCGCCCGCGGCATCCGGGTGGTGCCCGAGTTCGACATGCCCGGCCACACCACGGCCTGGATGGCGGCTTACCCCGAGCTGGCCTCCAACGACTCGACCTACGGCATTCCCCAAACCTGGCGCACGCTCAACATTGCCCTGGACCCAACCAAGGAAACCACTTACCAGCTCATCGACAAGGTGCTGGGCGAGATGACGGCGCTGTTTCCCGACCCCTACTTTCACATCGGCGGCGACGAAAACGACGGCCGGCAGTGGCGGCGCAGCCCGCGCATCATGGCCTGGGCGAAGGAAAACGGCTTTGTGAAAGACAACGGCCAGCTCGACAAGCACGGGCTGCAAACCTACTTCAACCGCCGGGTGCTGCAGTTCACCAACAAGTACGGCAAGATCATGATTGGCTGGGACGAAATCCTGGGTCCGGGCCTGCCGCCGGAAGCCGTTATTCAGAGTTGGCGGGGCCGCAAGGGGCTCAACGAGGCCGTGAAGGCCAACCACCCCGCGTTGCTGTCCAACGGCTACTACCTCGACCTGAATTACAGCGCCGCCGCCTACTACCTCAACGACCCGCTGCCGGCCGACGCCCCGCTCACCGACCAGCAGAAGCGCCTGGTCTTGGGCGGGGAGGCCGCCATGTGGGCCGAATTTGCCGACAGCGTGATTCTGGAAAGCCGGATCTGGCCCCGGGCGGCGGCCGTGGCCGAGCGGCTCTGGTCGCAGCCCACCGTGCGCGACGTGCCCGACATGTACCGCCGCCTGGCGCTGGTGTCGGATGAGCTCGAAACCCTGGGCCTGCAGCACAAGCGCGTGCCCGAGCAGCTGCTCACGGCCCTGGCCGCGGGCAAGAGCGTGGCCCCGCTGCGGGTGTTGGCTAACGTGCTGGAGCCGGTGAAAGAGTACAAGCGGCACTTCCAGGGCCTGTTCTACACCCCCCAGACTCCCCTGAACCGCCTCGTGGACGCGGCCCCGGCCGAGTCGGAGGACGCCCGGCAGTTTGGGGTGGCCGTGGCGGCCCTGCTGGCCCGGCGGCCGGCGGCGGGACCTTTGCCCCAGGACGCGGCCACGCGGGCAGCCGTGCAGGCCGTGCAGGGTCCGCTCACCCGCTGGGCCACCAACGACCAGCTGCTCCAGCCCCTGCTCACCACCGTGCCGAGCCTGGCCGAATACGCGCCCCACTCCGTCCGGCTCAGCGCCCTGGCCACGCTGGCCCTGACCCGGCTGCAGCAGTTCGAAAAAGGCCAGCAGCCGACTGCCGCCTGGCTGGCCGCGGCTCAAAAGCAGCTCGAAGCCGCCAAAGCGCCCGCCGGACAGGCTGAGCTGGCTCTGGTGCCGGCCCTGAGCCGCCTGCTGCTGGCGGGCAAAGAATAATTCTGAAAGGATAGTAGCCTCACGCCGCTTTTATTCAGAAATTACCGTCACTATGTTATACCAGGAGCATTTTGCGGGCGGCACGCTCTTTCAGCGCAGCCTGTTTTCGACCAAATATTTCAGCTTCACCGACCACAAGGTGCTCATCCGCGAGAAGAGCCTGGCGGGGGAAAAGTCCGTGCTGGTGCCGTTCGAGGAAATCGGGCGCGACCGGCTGGTGGCCCTGCGCCGCAAGCCCGAGTTTCTGGTGGTAGCGGCGCTGGTGTTTGGCGGCAGCCTGCTGGGGCTCTACGACTACCTGGCCGGCAGCGGCGGCAGCACCCTCGAGGGCGTGCTGGAAGGCATCGTGGGGGCCGTGGTGCTGGCTCTGGCGTTTTTCCTGACCCAACAGCGCACCCTGATCCTGGTCAATGACGACCAGAAGGGCGTGGTACTGTTTCTGCCCCTGAAAGGCGAGGCGCCCGCCACCGAGGAGTTTATCCGGGTGCTGCTCAAAAAGCGCGACCTGTATTTGCGCCAGCAGTACGGCCACCTCAGCCACCTGCTCGACTACGACCTGCAACTCAACCGCCTCACGTTTCTCTACAAGGCCCACGTTATCAGCCAGGCTGAATTCACGGCCCGCCGCGACAAGCTCGACGCGCTGTTTCCGCAGAAAACGGATATGCCCTCGGGATTCTCATTTAGCCTGAACTAAACCAGACCGCCCCCACTTTTGGGTGCCAGCCGCTTCTAAAACAGCACCGACACCTGCATGCGACCCGTGTGCACGGCGTTGAGGCCGTTGGCCTTGCGGCCATCGTAGGCTACGGTCACGTTGAGGCCGTTGCTGAGGCGCTGCTCCAGGTTCAGATTCCAGGTGTAGTTGCTGCCGGGCCGCAGGGCATTCAGAATTTCCAGGCCCACCAGCGAGGTTTCGGAGCCGCCCTTGAAGCCGACACCCACGTAGCGCACGGCACCCGTCACGGTGCGCTTGCTGACCTGACTCAGCCTTGTCTCCAGTCCCAGCTCGTTGAAGGTGCCCCGCGTATCCTTGTTAATGCCCTCGCGGGTGTTGCGCTTAGTGGTGTGCAGGTAGGTGCCGGTGAAGCGCAGCGAGTTGCTGGGCTGGTAGCTGAGTTCGGGCGCCACCTCGTAAATCAGCAGGCGAAAGTCGCGGGCAGCCTGGGCGTCGGGCAGGTTGGCCAGGTAGTTCGACAGGCTGGCCCGCACGCTACGCGAGGTGCTCAGGCGGCCCGTGAAGCTCTGGGCCAGCGTGCGGCGCAGCAGCACCTGCTGGCTGGCCAGGTTGCGCGTGTCGGTGCCGTTGGTAAGCAGCACCTTCTGCTGGGTTTGCTGGACCGTAAATTCAGCCCCAAAAATCGGATTGGAGCGGTTGAAGTAGAGCGTGTTGCGCAGCAGCTTGTTCAGGGACAGCAAAAACAGGTCGTCGGTCTGGAAGGCAAACGGGTTCAGCCGGGAGCTGAGCGAGGTGTCGGTGGTGCGGCGGTCCAGCGTGACGGTGGTCAGCACCGAGAAGCGCCCGAGGAGGCTCAACAGCCCATCGGCGTCGCGCCACTGCCGCGGGGCGTTGGTGGTCAGGCGGTAGCTGAAGCGGTTGGTAAAGGCAATGATGTAGTCGTCGGTGGGCAGGTATACCTTGATATGGGTGCGGTACTGGGCGTCGGGCGTCTGGGCTTCGAAAAACTCCTCTTTGTCCTGGCGGCCGTTGCCGTTGGCGTCGCCGCCGTAGTAGTGCGTGCCCTGCCCGTTCACAACCGGGATAAACGAATAGTCGCGCTTGAGCTCCCGGCCGGTGGCAATGCTGTAGCTGAGCTCGGAGCGCAGCACGTTCTCGAAAAACGACGCGTTCCAGTCAATTTTGCTGAGCACGGTGCGCTGGCGGGCACTGTCGCGGGCGGCCAGGTCGCGGTAGGCCAGCAGCACGTTCAGGTCCTGGTACTGGCCCAGCCGGCTGGTGAAGGTGCCCTGCCAGGTCTGGGCCCGGCCCCGCTCCCGCAGCTCGTTGCCCGTGGGGGCCTGGTCGCGGCGGTAGGTGTAGTCGAGGCGGAAGCGGGTTTTGGCGCTGTCCTGGCTTTGCAGGAAAAAGGCGTGCTCGTCGTAGTAGTTGGCCGACGTGAGCGAGTCGCCATTGGGCAGGGCCACCCGGTTTTTGTCGAAGCGGTAGGCGTAGCCGGGCACCACGGGGCCGCGCACGTAGCGGGCCGTGGCCTCGCCCCGGGCCCAGCTGGAGTGGCGGCGCCCGGCTTCGGAGCTGAGCAGAAACAGGCCGCTGCGCACTTCCACATCCCCAATTTTGCGGGCCACGTCGAGCCAGTTCTGCACCCCGCTCACCTCCCCGGCCCGGTAGCGCCGACTCAGGCGGTAGTTGAAGTTGTTGTTGATATCCTTCACGGCCCCCACCGAGAAGTTGAAGATGTTGTCTTCGCGGGCCGCGCGGCGCACGGCGTTGCCCTGGGTGGTGCTGGTCGTGCTCCAGTTGCGGTCAAATTCCACGTCCCGGTACCGGTCGATGGGCGCAAAGCGGTGGCTGGTGTACTCGTAGTCGAGGGTGCTGCGCAGCTTGTAGTCTTTGAGCACGGGCAGGTTCAGGGGCCGGTCGAGCACGGCGTAGCCCACCCGAAAGGCCTGCCCCTGGTCGGCTGCCGGCGAAAAGCGGTTCAAGTCCAGCTGGGACGAGGCCACATCCACAAACACCGTGGCCGTGGAGTCGACGCGGTAGCTGGTGCCAATCGAGACGAGCTGCTTTTGCAGGGGCGTCGGAATCAGCCGCTCGGCCCGGTAGCTGCCCCGGTTGGGGCCCACGTACTTGAACACCCGGCCGTTGGCATTGGCGTTTTCGGTGCTCAGGCTGTAGTCGCCCTGGCCCGTGCCCACCTGGGTGAAGCGCACGTTGTAGACGTTGGTTGAATCGGTGGGCGGGTACACGAACGTCTCGACCGGCAGCCCGGTGCCGGGGTCCGTCACCACCACGCGGTTGTACTGCACCTGCTGGCGGTCGTAGCTGGCGCGCACCCCGCCGGCCAAACTAAGCTGGCTCACGTTGCCGGGCAGCTTGCGCAGCGTGTCCTTCTCGGCGGCCGTGAGCGTGAGGTTGGGCGAGTTGTCGGGATTGTCGGCCTCGCGGTAGTAGTTGGCGTGCACGCTGAGCCGGCCCAGCTCCTGGTAGTGACTCAGGTGGGTCAGGGAACGGGAATAGTTGAAGTCGGAGTACTCGAAGTCGACCTTGATGCGGGAGTTGCGGGTTATCAGGTGCTTGGGCGAGAAGGTTACCTCGGCCTGGTTGTAGTCGATGACGTAGTCGAAGTCGAAGCCCCGGGTCATCAGCCGCCCGTCCAGGTACACCCGCTCGGAGTTGGCCAGCACGATGATGAACTGCTCGCCGTTGGGTCCGCGCAGGCGGTAGGGCCCCTGCACGTTTTCGAGGGAGGGAATGTCGATGGAGGCGAATTTGCCCTTGGCCACGCCGGCCGCCACCACCGAGCTGCTGCGCCGGCGCGGGGCGCCCAGGTTTACTTCGGCCGCGGCGCCCTGCACGTTTTTGTAGAAGCGCAGGAAGTAGTCGGGCTTGTTGCGCAGCACTACGTCGCCGGCCGTCAGGTTCCAGTTGGGGTGACTGAGGGTGATGTAAATTCGGTCGAATTCCTGGAGCTGCTGGGTGTTGCCCTCGGGCTGAAACGGCACGTTCTGGTCGGAAATAGCCGCCGTCAGGTTGATTTTGTCGGTGAGCTTACCCTCGAGCTGCAGGTTGAGCGAAGAGTTGACAAACACGTTTTGGGTGTTGCCAAACGAGACGCCCCGCGACAGGTTGCCGGTCTTGCTGATGCCGGGCGTACTCAGAATCTGCTCTTTCACGGCAAAGTCGTCGTATTGCAGCAGGCGGCGGGTGAAGCCCAGGCTATCCATCAGGCTGCGGGGCCGACGGTAGCGCGCGGCCGTGAGCTGCACGGGCAGCACCCGGTAGCACACCAGCACCGAGTCGGGGCCCGGGGCCAGAATCAGGTCGGGCTGGCCGGGCTCGGGGCTGGGCAGGCGGCGGCCGGGCTGCACGTAGCGGTACTGGTCGGTGCGAGCGTCGTAGGCCAGGCTGCGGCCGTCCACGTTCACCGACGTCGGCACCACCGTAAGCGTATCGGGCAGGGCAAAGCTGGTTGTGTCGCGGCCCGGGGCAAGGCGCACCCAGCGGCAGCGCCGCGACGAGGGCGCCCCCAGTTCCTGGGCCACGGCGGCGTGGGCGGCCAGCAACGTCAACAGCAGCAGGCAGACGGGCAGAAGCCGATGCGTAAAGCTGCGGATCATAGAAACGGGGTGCGGTGGGAAGCGGAACGAGCTGGCTCCACAACGTGCAAAGGTCGCCGATTCGTGCCAGCTTCCGCCGGGAGTTGCCCGGGACTTAGGCCGGGGCCAGCGGCAGCTCAATATAGAACTTGGTGCCCACTCCTTCCTGGGTTTCAAACCAGATGCGTCCTCCCGCACTTTCGATGCCGCGCCGGGCCACGGCCAGCCCGATGCCGGAGCCGGTTTCCTTGGTCGTGAAGTTGGGCACAAACACTTTTTCGCGCACGTGCTCCGGAATACCCGCCCCGTTGTCCTGGATGCAGATGCGCACGCGGTCCGAGCCCACCAGGTCCACGGCCGCCGTAATGGCGGGCTTGCGGCTCTCGGGCACCGACTGCAGGGCGTTGATGAGCAGGTTGTTAAAAGTGCGCACCAGCAGGTTTTCGTCGGCAAACACCAGGTACTGCCCCTCCCCTGCTTCGCGCAGGTGAATGGCGCCGCCGTGGGCCCCGCCCTGGTGCAGGGCCACGCAGCGCCGCAGAATGGCGGCCACGTCGAGGCGCTCGGGGCGCATGGCGGGTAGGTTGGTGAAGTTGCTGAACGAGGTGGCAATGTCGTTGAGCACGTCGACCTGGGTTATCAGGGTCTGGGAAATCTTGCCGATCAGCTCCTCCACGTTGGGCCGCTGCTCGTTGATGGCCTTCTGCAAGAATTGCAGGCTCAGCTTCATGGGCGTGAGCGGGTTCTTGATTTCGTGGGCTACCTGCCGGGCCATTTCGCGCCAGGCGGCCTCCTTTTCCTGGGTGGCCAGCTCCTGCTTGCTTTCCTCGAGCTTGAGCAGCATGGCATTGTACTCGCGCACGAGCAGCCCGATTTCGTCGGTCGACTCGTAGGCCAGCATCTCGTTTTGCCCCGTCAGGGTGGTGTGCTTCAGCTTTTCGGTGATGATCTTGAGCGGGTTGGTCAGCAGCCGCGAGGCCACGAAGGTGAGCACCAGAAACAGGATAAACATCACGGTGAAGATGTTCAGAATGGTCGAAATCAGCTCGACGAGCTTGTTGTCCAGCTCCTTCTCAGAGTCGAAGAACGGAATGCCCACGTAGCCCGCCACAGCCCCCGTGCGGCCATCTTCCAGGGTGGTGTGCAAGGGCAGGTACAGGGCATTAAACGACAGGGTTCCGGCCCGCTCCATGAGTAGCACCCGGGGCTGGCCCCGCTCGGCTAGTGCGGCCACCGCCTGCGGGTTCATCAAGGGGCTCAGCAGCCCCGACTCGAAAATCAGGGGCTGACTGCTGACCAGCAGCATACCGTGGGAATCGTAGAGGTTGAGGTCGGTTTCGGTGAGGCCGGCCACGTTTTCGGCCAAGTCAATCAGCGGAGCTTTGCTGGCGGAGTCGGCGAGCAGGGCGTCGTGGCGGAGCAGGTTTTCCTGCACGGCCTTGCCCCGGCGCTCGTAGGTGCGGAGCAGGTCGCGCTTATACGACGACGTCACCTGGCTGGCCGTGGCCACGCTCACAATCACCAGCGGCACCAGGATACCGAAGTTGAGAAACAGCTGAATCTTGGTGCTGAAGTTGGTCTGGAACACGTCCACGTACCGGCCCCGGCTGAGCATGTAGAGCCCGATGCACAGCAGCCAGAAAAACGTGTGGGTCAAAAACAGGAAGGAGAAGTTGGCCAGCCAGTTGCTGAACGAGTACGTGGCGGTGGTCACGACTACCGTACGGTTCTGGGGCCCGCGCACGGCCAGGTGGTGGAAGCCGTCGACCGACAACCCCGTCGTGTACAGGCGCGGGTCGCGCAGCTCCGGACCGGTGAGGTTGTTGACGTAGTCGAAATTACCCTCGTTGTACACCAGCCGGCCGTTTTCATAGCCCGCGTAGCTCAGTTCGGGGCCCAGGTTGGGCTGGAAGAACTTCTGGTCGACCAGCAGCTCGGGCACCACGCTGTTGGCGGTCAGCTTTTTCAACGACAGCTCCAGCACCACCGTGCTGACGCCCCGCTGGGAAGTAGGCACCCGCACGAAGGCCACGTAGCGCCGGGTGCTAAACGAGTTGCTGCCCCGCACCAGGTACAGGTTGGCCTGGTCGGTGGACGAGGCTTTGCGCAGCAGGTCGCGGCGTACCTGGTACAGTGACTTGGCCTTGCCGACGCTGTCCACCGAGTTGCCGTTGGGGTCGAAGAGCGACACGGCAATTTCGTACTTGTCGAAGTAGTCGCGCAGGTAGTACTTCACGATTTTCTGCCGCACCATGTCCTGGTTGGCAAACGGACTGGCCAGCTTGGCGCGAATCAGCGGGTCGGCAGCCAGCTCCCGGGTGCGCTCGGCCAGCAGGTACTCGCCCTGCAGGTCGTTATCGACGAGCAGGTTGCCGGCAATTTTCTGCTTGCTGAGCACCAGCTGGTTGTCGAAATGCTCGTAGAGGGCCAAGGCGCCCACCGCCGAGCTGACGCCCAGCATCAGGAAGATGAACAGGTAGATCTGGTAGGGCACCACCGCGGCCAGCTGCTTGAGCCCGGTGAGGCGCACGACGAAGAAAAACAGCAGCGTAATGCCCACCAGCACCAGGTCAATCTGGTCGAGAGCCAGGCCCAGGGGCAGAAAGATGATGGTGCAAATACCCAGCAGCGCGATTCCCAGGCGCTTAGTGCTGGGCCGCACGATGGAAATAAACATCTGCGACAACACGTAGAACCCCATCAGGTAGCCGCCGGTGTGCAGCACGATGGCCAGGCAAAGCAGGAGCTTGAAGCCGCTGAACTGAATGTTCTGGGTGATGTCGAGCACCAGCTGGGAGTTGTCGAAGCTGTTGCCGTAGAACTGGAACAGCAGCTCCATCAGGCCCAGAAACAGCAGCACTACAATGCCGCCGAACAGGGCCCGGCTGGGCAGGCCGTAGATGTGGCGTCCCCAGCGCACGACCCCGTAGCGCCGAAACAGCAGCAGGCCGTAATAGGCCCAGCAGCAGCAGCAGGGCGTTGATGAGCAAGTCGCCGAGTGAGGGTGCCAGCCAGGAAGCGGCGTACACCCGCGGGTCGAAGAGCGGCACTTCGATAAAGGAAAACGGTAGCCCGAAATACAGCAGCGCCACCCGGAACGCGCCCAGCGGCACCACTACCGCGGCGGCAGCCATTAGCACCTCCCCGCGGGCCAGTAGCTGCCGGGCGCGCTGCAGCCAGCCCCACAGATACAGCCCGAAGCCCAGCAGCAGCAGCAGCAGCGGCAGGTATTTGCCCGTCACGGGGTTGGCCTGCACGCTTTCCACCGAAAACAGGTAATTGCCTTCGTCGGAGTATATTTTGGGCAGGGCCCGGCCGCCGGGAATGCCGGCCACCAGCCGCACATTCAGGCCCCGGAACAGCGCGTTTTCTTCCCCTTCCTTCAGGTAGCGGTTGCTGATGCCGTAGTGCTTTTCCAGGGGCACGTAGGTCAGGATAGTGTAGGGGCCGGCCAGGCGGCGCAGGGCCAGAAACTTTCCGAACTTCATGTCCACCAGCTTCTCCTCGAAGTGCTGGCCGACGTTTTCGGGCTCGGGCTGAATGGTATGGTCCGACCAGTACCAGAGCTGGTCGCCGCGGAAAATAAAGCACGGATAGGTGGTGCGGCCCACGAGGGAGGTAAAGCTCACCTGCCCTTCCAGAAGCCGGCCGGCCACTTCCTCGGCTTCTTGCTCGGCCGTGCGCTCAGCATCCACGACCAGCGCCTGGAGGCGGGCCACGTCGGCCTGGAGCAGTACGGCGTCATCCTGTCCGTAATGGCTGCTGAGGTAGGCACCGGCAAAGCACAGCATGGCCCCAATCAGTAGCAGTAACGGAGACAGGCGGGGCGACTTCAAAGGCAACTGGGGCTGGGCCGGCGTAGGCGCCGGGGCGGAAAACAGGAACCGGGCACCAACAAAAATGCCGCCAAAGGGCGGCATTTCCTAGCTTTCCGGCCTTTCTGCCGGGCTGGGTGCTGCGTAGCTGAAGCCGGCAACCCAGCGTCAGGAAGCTACTTTTTCTGCTGGTGGGTGTGGCGGTACCAGAAGTAGCCGACGGTACCGATGAGGATGTAGGGCACCGTCATCAGGTACAGAATGCCACTATTGAGGCCGGAGGTGTCGTATTCGCCCTTTTCGTCGCGGGCCGACTCCACCTGGGTTTTGCACATGCTGCACTGGGCCTTGCCGGCCAGCGGCGCCAGGCTCAGCAGCACACTCAGCACCAGCGCAAACAAGCTAAAAATTGCCGTCTTTTTCATCTCTCTGCTAACAGCCCGGGCTGCGTTAAGTTTCCCTGTTCTCAGGTATAATACGGAGCAATCATGAAGTAGACAATCACGCCCGTTACGGATACGTAGAGCCAGATCGGGAAAGTCCAGCGGGCAATACGGCGGTGCTTGGCAAACTGCTCGGTAAGGGCGAAATACAGCGTAAAGAGCACCAGGCCTACCGTTACGGCCGCCAGCACGATGTGGCTCAGCAGCAGCGTAAAATATACGGTCCGAATCAGGCCCTCGCCACCAAAGCGCGTGGAAGGCACCTGGGAGTGGTAGACCACGTACGAAACGAGAAATAGGGCACCCAGCAGAAAGGCCGTTCCCATCATGGCGCGGTGCTTCAGCACTTCCTTACGGCGGATGAAATAATAGCCCAGCAGCAGAAAGACGGCCGTCAGGGAGTTGAGCCCGGCGTTCAGGGCGGGCAAAAACTTCACCTGGGCCCCGGGAATGCGGAACGTTTCGGGGAAGTAGTGCAGAATGGCCACCAGCAGGGGCACTACCGCGGCCAGAACGGCCATCGTCACCCTAATCTTGGTGTGGTTGCCGGGGTTAGCGGCCGGGCTGGTTGTGTTCATATTCGTACAGCATGACGCTGATTTCGGTAATGAGGCGGTTGATTTCCTTGGCCTTGGTGCCGTCGTAGATGCCGCGCACCCGCTTGTCCCGGTCGACCAGGTACAGATTCTGACTGTGAATCAGGCCGGGCGCGGCGCCGGTGGGGGCTGGCAGCCGATAGTCCTGAGTGGCCAGCCGGTACAGGTCCGCCTTGTCGCCGGTCAGGAAATACCATTTGCCGGCAATGGCGCCGTACTGCTCGGCGTAGCGTTCGAGCACTGCTACCGAGTCGTGCGCGGGGTCGACGGTATAGGACACCAATTTCACCCGGGGCTCGTGGCGGAATTTCTCCTGCACCTGCATCAGTAGGCTGTTCATGCGCGGACAGGCGCCGGGGCAGGTGGCAAAGAAAAAGTTGGCCACGTAAAGGCCACCATCGAGCTCCTTCTGGGTCACCACGCGCCCGGTTTGGGACAACAGGCGGAAATCACCCAGCTGGTGAAAAACAGTATCGCGCTGCCACTTCCCCCCCACCAGCGTCGAGTCGACACGGTCGGGCAGGTAAGTTGGCAGCGCGTAACGGTTGGTACCGAAGGTTTTCAGAAACAGAAAAGCCAATACCGGCACGAGTAGCAGAAGGCCCAGCAACAGGGTTTGTTTGGGCCGCATCGACTACTTAAAGATGTTATATACGGCTTCGCCGATGTAGGACCCTTCCGTGATAAGAGCTACCAGCAGCCAGATCAGCAGGGCCATTGGAATCAGGATGGTCCAGATCAGACCCTTGGTTTCGTGCTTCAAGTGCATGAACTCCGCCACGATGAAGAACGCCTTGAAGATGGTCAGGATGATCAGAATCGAGTTCCGCAGGGTACTCGGGTCCATGATAAACGTCACGGCGAATTCCAGGGCCGTAATGCCGACCAGGACGAAGAAGGTTTTCCAGATCCAGCCGGTATTTGGTTTGGCGATTTCGCCGGGAGCCAGATGCTCGGTATTTGCGTGAGAAGCCATAAACAGGAAATGAGTAAATGGGGAAATAAGTGAACGAGGAAAGTAAAGATGAGCGGCCGTGAACTCTTAATTCACTTAGCCACTCATTGGCCCATTCACTATTAAACCAGGTAGAAGAAGGTGAAAACGAACACCCATACCAGATCCACAAAGTGCCAGTACAGGCCCACTTTCTCGATCATCTCGTAGTGGCCACGCTTTTCGAACGTGCCGTTGGTGGTGGCAATAAAGCAGTACGCCAGCAGGCACAGGCCCGAGAATACGTGCGTACCGTGGAAGCCGGTGATAAAGAAGAACAGGTCGGCAAACAGCACCGGGCCGTACTGGTTCATGTGCAGGTTGGCGCCGAAGAAAGTAGTGCCGTCGAGCATCTTGGTGCCCGCGTCCGTGCCGTGGATAAAGTGGGTCCATTCCCAAGCCTGGCAGCTTACGAACGTGGCGCCGAACAGCAGGGTCCAGAGCAACCATTTCTGCACGTCCGCCTTGTCCATGCGGTGGCCGGCTTCTACGGCCAGTACCATCGTCACGGAGCTGAAAATCAGAATCATCGTCATCAACGCCACGAAGGCCAGCGGCAGGTTCATGCCGTGCAGGCCGGGGAAGGAGTTGAACACGTGGTCGGGAATCGGCCAGTACGCCGTGCTGAACACGAAATCCTTGTGGTCGCCGGTGTAGGCGAGGTGACGGTGACGAACCAGCCCGTAGGTGGTTAGGAAGGCGGCAAACGTGAAGGCGTCAGACAGCAGGAAGAACCACATCATCAGCTTGCCGTAGCTTGCCTTGAAGGGTTCGTTGCCTCCGTCCCAGGTGCCCGAGCGGGGCTCTTCGTGGGAAGTGCTGGGTGAAAGCGTCTGCGTCGTGGAAGTGGTGGACATAGCGGGCAGGGTAAAAACGAAATCAGTGGTTCAAAAGTAGGAACAAATACAGGTACAACCAAAGCGCGCCGAGGAAGTGCCAGTAGATGGTCACGTTGCCAATGGAGAGCATCTGGCGCGAATGCACCTGGTAGTTGAAGCTTTTACGCAACACGATGAGCAAGAAGATCAGGCCCGTAATGAGGTGAAACGCGTGCACGCCCGTGAGTACGTACAAAAACGAGCCCGACGGATTGGAGTCTACGCCGCCGAAGAAAATCTTGTTCTGCACCAAGTCCACCCACACGTTCCACTGCCCGATCAGAAACGCGACGCCCAGCACAACGGTCAGAATCAGACCAATTTGCACCCGGCGCACTTCATCCTTGCGGGCCGAGAAGTAGGCCCACTGCACCGTGGCGCTGCTCAGGGCCAGAATGATGGTGGTGACCAACAGGCGGGCTGGCAGGTCAAATTCCAGCCAGTTGCCTTCCTCCCGGCGCACGATGTAGGCGCTGGTGTAAGCGGCAAAAATCATAGTGATGCTCACCATCATCAGCCAGAGCAGAAACCGCAGCGGGTGGGTGCCCGTGCCGGGTTCTTTTTCCGGTAAAATCTCCGAAGTATTCATGCTACAGAATTAAAGTTTGTCGAGCACCAGCGCAATCTGGACGATGGGCAGGTACAGAAACGAGCCGAACATGATGCTCATGGCGGCTTTTTTGGTGCAGGTGCGCATCAGATAGAACGTCTGCATCAGAAACAGCACCCCGCAGACCACGGCGACCAAAGCGTACACTTTGCCGCTGATGCCGAACTGAAACGGCAGCAAGCTCAGCGGAATCAGCAGCAGCGTGTAGGTCATGATCTGGAAGGCCGTGCGCATGTCCTTGCCGCCCGGGGTGGGCAGCATCTTGAAGCCAGCCTTCTTGTAGTCGTCATCCAGAACCCAGGCAATGGCCCAGAAGTGCGGAAACTGCCACATAAACTGAATGCCGAACAGCACCAGTGCCTCCAGGCCCAGCACGTTGGTGGCAGCCACGTAGCCGATCAGCGGGGGCATCCCGCCGGGAATGGCGCCCACGGCCACGCAGATTGGCGAAATGCGCTTCAGCGGGGTGTACACGAAACCGTACAGAATCAGGGAAAGCAGCGAGAGGGCCGCGGCCTGGGCGTTGAAAAAGTACGTCAGCAGACCCAGGCCCAGCAGACCCAGCACAATGGCAAACCCCCAGGCTTCGGGAATGCTGAGCACACCGGTGGGCAGAGGGCGCTTAGCCGTGCGCTTCATCAGCTTGTCGAGGTCCCGCTCGAATATCTGGTTGATGGTGTTGGCGGAGCCCGTTACGGCCAGCCCCCCCACCATGACCAGCAGGGCGCGGCCCCAGTCGAGTTCCTGCACGCCGAGCAGGTAGCCGACGGCGCTGGAAAACGCCACCGTCAACGCCAGCCGGAACTTAATCAACTGGAAATACGCCTTGGCTTTTATCATTAATACAGAAAGCAAACCACCCGCTGAATCAGCTGCAAACGGGGCCGCAAAGTTACGCAACAACGCCCGGATAAGCGACCTGCGGGGTCAATTTCGTCAGCCGCCGGTAGGTGACGATGGTCAGAAACTGGGTGCCGAACAGCAGCGTGGCCACGGTAAGGTGCACGGGCTGCACGGCGGCCGGGAAAGCCAAGTAGGCCAGCGTGATGCCCGCCAGTATCTCCAGACCAATAAAAAACAGCGTGGCGGTGGCCAACCGGTGCAGGCGCCGGGCCGGCAGCCGGTAGAGTCGGTAGGCCACGTACAGATTCAGCAGCAGCAGCAGGGCCGAAAAAGTGCGGTGAAACTTGAACGTGTTGCCCAACTGCTCCACCCAGTCGCCGCGGTGCAGGTAACTGTCGGCAAAGGCAACGGCATCGACTTGCTCCCGCACTTGAGTGCCCAGCACAATCTGCGCAAAGGTCAGCACCGTGACCAGCCAGAGCCAGCCCGTGAGCCCCGCCCGCGCCAGAGGCTGCGAAGCCACGTAGTCGCGCTGGGAGCGGACGACGGCATACATCAGCATGGCTACGATGAGCAAAGCCAGCCCCATGTGAATCGTTACCATCACCGGCAGCAGGTTCGTGGACACGACCAGGGAGCCCAGGTAACCCTGTACGCCGGTCAACAGGAATGACCAGAAGGCCAGCCAGAACACCGGCCGGTCGCGCCCCCAGTACGGCAGCGCAAACACCACCGTCAGAAACACGAAGATGCCGATCAGGGCCCCCAGCAGCCGGTTCAGGTATTCAATCCAGGTTTTGGTGGCGTTGAAGTCCGTTTCGATGTACTGCGTGGGGTGGGCGAAAATCTCGCCGGCCACCTGCTCGAAGCCCAGCCGCTCGAGCGTTTTGGCCAGCTTCTGGTTTTTGGCCACCCGCTGGGCGGTGTATATTTCTTTGTAGTCGGCGGGCAGCTGGCTGACCTGGGTGGGTGGCACCCAGCTCCCGAAGCATTTGGGCCAATCGGGACAACCCATGCCCGAGCCGGTGCTGCGCACCACCCCACCGACGAGAATCAGCAGGTACACGGCGACCACCGTGAGAATGCCCACGAACCGAAAGCGCCGTACAAAAGCAGGTGTTTGCATGCGTACTTAAAGTAAAGCTGAGAAGGTAGAAGATAACAGTTCAGACCCGGGTTTGGCCGGAAAAGCAAAGGGGAAATCCAGCCGGTGGATTTCCCCTTCGGGCAAGAAAAACGGGCCGCCGTAGATACAGCGGCCCGTTTCAAATGTCAGTGCCAAAAGGCGCTTATTCCATTTCGCGCTCGTAGGGCAGGTTCGACGACTGCGTCTGCGAGTACGGTACGTTCTGCGGGATGAAGTCCTGCTCGGCACCGGGCTTGCTGTAGTCGTACGGCCAACGGTAGACGGCGGGAATAGCACCAGGCCAGTTGCCGTGGCCGGGAACCACTGGCGTCGTCCATTCCAGCGTCGTCGAGTTCCAGGGGTTTTCGGTAGCGCGACGGCCGCGGAAGATGCTGTAGAAGAAGTTGATGATGAAGACAAACTGGGCAAAGAAGGCCAGAATAGCTGCCACCGAGATGAACTTGTTCAGGTCAGCAAACTGGCTGAAGGTATCAAAGCCAGTCCAAGCGTAGTAACGACGGGGGAAGCCGGCGATACCCACGTAGTGCATCGGCAAGAATACCAGATACACGCCCAGGAAAGTCAGCCAGAAGTGGATGTAACCCAGCTTTTCGTCCATCATGCGGCCAAACATCTTCGGGAACCAGTGGTAAACCCCGGCAAACAGACCGAAGAATGCCGACGAACCCATTACCAAGTGGAAGTGAGCTACCACGAAGTAGGTGTTGTGCATCTGAATGTCCAGAGCAGCGTTGCCGAGAATGATACCGGTCAGACCACCCGAGATGAACAGCGACACGAAGCCAATGGAGAACATCATGGCCGTTGTGAAGCGGATGTTACCGCGCCACAGCGTAGCCAGCCAGTTAAAGGTTT
The DNA here is from genome assembly GCF_004167665.1 of Hymenobacter persicinus. GTDB lineage: Bacteria > Bacteroidota > Bacteroidia > Cytophagales > Hymenobacteraceae > Hymenobacter > Hymenobacter persicinus. Next base: position 26,794 of record NZ_SEWE01000037.1, read on the forward strand.
TTACGGCCGATGGAACAGCAATAATCAGCGTCAGGAACATGAACACCGAACCCAGGAAGGGGTTCATGCCGGTGATGAACATGTGGTGAGCCCATACCACGAAGGAGAGCAGCGAAATGCCCATCAGCGAGCCAATCATGGCGCGGTAGCCGAAGATTGGCTTACGCGAGTTGGTAGCCAGGATTTCCGACACCATACCCATGGCGGGCATAATAACGATATACACCTCGGGGTGACCCAGGAACCAGAACAAGTGCTGGAACAGGATAGGTGAACCACCCACGTTGGGCAGGGCCTGTCCGGCGATGTAGATATCGGAGAGGAAGAACGAGGTGCCGAACGAACGGTCGAAGATCAGCAGCAGAGCGGCCGAGAACAGAACCGGGAACGAGAGCAGACCCAGGATAGCCGTCAGGAAGAAAGCCCAGATGGTCAGCGGCAGCTTCGACATCGACATGCCGCGGGTGCGCAGGTTGATGACGGTGGTGATGTAGTTAACGCCACCCAGCAGCTGCGACACGATGAACAGCGCCATCGACACCAGCCAGAGCGTCATACCCATACCCGAACCGGGAATAGCCTGGGGCAGGGCGCTCAGCGGTGGGTAGATTGTCCAGCCAGCGGAAGCCGGCCCGGTTTCCAGGAACAGCGAGGTGAACATGATAACGCTCGACAGGAAGAAGAACCAGTACGAGAGCATGTTCATGAAGCCCGAAGCCATGTCACGGGCACCCACCTGCAGCGGAATCAGGAAGTTGGAGAACGTACCCGACAGGCCGGCCGTCAACACGAAGAACACCATGATGGTGCCGTGCATCGTCACCAGGGCCAGATAGAACTCCGGATTCAGCTTGCCAGCTTCGATCCACTTACCCAGGAAAGGCGTGAGCCATTCCATCGTCGACTCGGGCCAACCGAGCTGCAGACGGAACAGGCTCGAAAGCGTGCCGCCCAGGATAGCCCAGAAGATACCCGTAATCAGGAACTGCTTGGCAATTACTTTGTGGTCCTGGCTAAACACATACTTGAACAGCCAGTGCTGGTCATGATGGTCGTGCTCGTCGTGGTGCTCGTCGTGCCCGGTGTGCGGCACGGCCGCGCCGATACCGCCTTGCACCTGCGAGTTGGTAGGAATGTTAGCAGCCATAGAGAAGCGTGCGTTTAGTTGAATTTAGAGGGCAGGATTGAGTTGAGCACCAACGGCAGCCGTGGCGGCCGGAACTACTTCTTTTTCAACCACGTCACCCGACTTCTGTTTGAGTTTAGCCAATACATCGGGGTTCTGCTCCGAGAAAGACTTCTGAGCGGCAACCCAGGCCACGTAATCGTCGGGCTCGTCGACTACGATGTTCAGCTTCATGGCGAAGTGGCCACGGCCGCAGATCTGGTTGCAGGCCAGTTCGTAGTTGAATTTAGGGTTGCCCAGTTTGGCGCGCATCTCGTCGGTAGTAACGGTGGGCGTGAACCAGAACTTGGTTGGCATCCCGGGCACGGCGTACATCTGCACGCGGAAGTGCGGCATGTACACGGCGTGCAGCACATCGCGGGAGCGAATCTTCAGCAGCACGGGGTGGCCCTTGGGCACGTGAATCTCCCCGGCAACGAAGTCATCGAGGCCGCTCTTGTCGTTGAGGTCGAAACCAAACTCGTTGGTGGCATCGATGAGGCGGTAGTTAACCACGCCTAGTTTCAGGTCGCGGCCGGGGTAGCGCACGAGCCAGTTGAACTGCTTGCCCATCACTTCCAGCACAACCGAATCTTTGGGGGCCGGACCGGTGATTTTAGTCCACTCCTTCCAACCGGCGAACACCAGACCGGCCATCACAATGGCGGGAATGATTGTCCAGATGATTTCAATCTTGTTGTTGTGCGAGAAGAAGAAAGCCCGACGGCCTTCCTGGTGCTGATACTTATAGGAGTAGAAGAACAGCAACACCTGGGTCAGCACGAACACGATGCCAATGATGATCATCGTAATCCAGAACAGGCGCTCCATCTCGTGGCCGTGCACGGAAGCAATGGGCGGGTTCATCTTGCCGAAGTTGTCGGCGAAGGAATAGGCGAACCAGGCGCCACCCAACACGAGGAACACCAGCATCAGAATGGCATTCACGCGGTTGCTGGTGCCAATCTCACGGGTGGAGCTGCCCGAGAAAATAGAGGTCAGAATCTGGATGCGGAACAGCAGGCCAAACACGACCAGCAGCAACAGCAGCAGAAAGATACCGAGAGCAATCATCAGAGGAGGAAAGAGGTGAGAGTCGAGAGGTTAGAAGTGAGACTACTTCTCACTTCTCAATACTCAGGTCTAATATTAAGTGGTGTGATGCACGCTCTCATCCAGGAACGGATGGTGAACGGGAACCAGGGAAGCCTGCGACAAACGCTTGGTGAACAGAATCAGGAAGCTGCCCAGGAAGATCAGCGCAACCCCAATCTCAATGATAAACCCATTATCACCCTTCATAGTTGCCGGCATGAACATCAAATAAAAGTCCGACCAGTGGCCAATCAGAATGGCGATGCTCACGATTTTGAGCATGATCATCTGCCGCTTGGCATCCCGCGTCATCATCAGCAGGAAGGGGAACACGAAGTTGATAACCAGGTTGAAGAAGAAGATCCAGGTATAGGCGCCGTTGAAGCCGCCCAGGCGCTGGTTGAAGTACACGGCTTCCTCGGGGAGGTTGGCGTACCAGATCAGCATGAACTGGGAGAACCATACGTAGGTCCAGAAGATGCTGAAGCCGAACATGAACTTGCCCAGATCGTGCAGGTGGTTCGAGTTCACGAAGCGCAGGTAGCCGGCTTGCTTGAGGTAGATGGCCGTGAGCGTGGTAACGGCAATGCCCGATACCCACCACGAGGCGAATACGTACCAGCCGAACATGGTCGAGAACCAGTGCACGTCAACCGACATCACCCAGTCCCAGGCCGACATCGACGAGGTCACGGCGTAGAGCACCAGGAACAGCGCCGCTACGTTGATGCTCTTGTGGAAGTATTCGGTACCGCCGTTCAGGTCTTCGGCCAGCGAGATTTTGCGCAGCCGCTCGGAGAAGAACCACCAGATGCCCAGGTACACTACCATGCGGATCAGGTAGAAGGGCAGGTTCAGAAAGCCGCTCTTACCGGCAATGATGGCGTCGTAGTTGGCCGACTTAGGGTCCATGATGCCTTCGTGGGTCCAGTGGAACAGGTCGTGGCGACCTACGAAGAACACGATGAGCATGATGATGGCGCCGGGCAGAATCCAGGCGCTCATGGCTTCGTTGATTCGCTTAATTAGCACCGACCAGCCGGCGTAGGCGACGTACTGCAGGGCAACGAAGAACGTACCGATGGTCGATACGCCGACGAAGAAAATGTTGCTGTGCCAGAGGCTGACCAGAACTCTCTTCAGCCAGATAGGGCTGCCTTCGTGTTCGGCGCCGTGGGCCGCCGCGGCACCGTGGGCTGCGCCGGCAGCCTCGTGGTGGCCGCCCCAGCCCAGAACGGAGGCGAGGATACCGATGGCCAGCAGGATTACGCCAGCCACGATGATCATGAAAAACTTGCGGTTAGTGCCCGGCGAAACCTCGAGGTATTCAGCCGTGGCGCTTTCGTGATGCGTCAGAGTTGCCATATCGTTAGTTCGCTGAGCCGTTACGTCCTTTATCCCCTTGGCCCGGATTTTCCGAACCTTTCTCCGCGCCAGCCTGACCGGTTGGCTTCTGCGTCATTGGATCCTTGGCCTGGGTGGAGTCGCCGCTCATGCTGGCGTTGCCGCCGTAAGCTTTCAGGTAGTCAGCCATTCCATCAGCACCTTTGCCGAGTTGCAGAACCTTCACGTACATGGCAATCTTCCAGCGCTCCTCGGGGTTCACCTGCGAGCCGTGCGGCATCATGCGGTTGCGCCCCCACTGAATCACGTGGTAGATGTGGCCTTCGTTCATGGTCTTGTAGGCACCCGTCGAGTAGTTGGGTACGCCCTTGAACTTCACGCCCACCAGACCCTGACCGTCGCCGGCTTCGCCGTGGCAGTGCAGGCAGTTACGGGTGTAGAGCGTCTTGCCCTCCTCCAGATTCGCCTTGGAGTGGGCCAGCGGGTTGCGCAGCTTACGCTCAGCCGTGGTTACGCTGTCCTTGGGAATGTGGGAGTAGTAATCTTCCTTGCCCCGGGCTACGGTGCCGACTACGGGAGTCCGCTCGTTGGTGCCCATCGGGTTGATGGTATTCGTGCTTACCTGGCGCAGGGGGTCGTACGGGATGGACTCGTACATCTGCGGCGCGTACTCGATGCCGGGGTTATCGGCCTGGTTACAGCTGGTGGCGACCACCGAGCCGAACAGGATAGCCGACGCTTGCAGACCTAGTTTCAGCGAGTGCGTCATTAGTTCTTAGTCATTTCTTTTTCGTTCACCTCCGATGCGCCGTTCTCGCGCAGCAGTTTGGCCAACCCATTCAGGTCCGAATTCTCGTTCAGCTCAATGGCTACCACAAACTTGTCGTCCGTCGAGCGCACATCCAGAACCGGGGTTTTCCAGCGTGGATACAGCTTGCTGATGGTGTAGAAGGTAATCACCATGCCGTGGCAGCAAAAGAATACCGTCAGCTCAAAGGAAACCGGAATAAAGGCGGGCAGCGCAATGTGGGGCTTGCCACCGATAATCATCGGCCAGTCAAAACCCAGCGTGTAGATCTGCAGCCACAGGGCGAAGGCCAAACCCGTCATACCGTAGAAGAACGCGGCAATCGGGAGGCGCGACCGTTCGATGCCCATGGCATCGTCCATGCCGTGAATCGGAAAGGGCGTGAATACTTCGTAGATTTTAACACCCGCCCCGCGGATGTTTTCTACCGCGTGCAGCAGCACATCTTCGTCTTCAAAGATGCCGAGGGCGAAGCGCTTAGTCATGCTTGTTGTAGTTTACCGGAGCGTTAGCAGGAACTCCGTGGGTGGTCGACTCGTGGTGGATAGCGTGGGCGTGCGGGTCAACGCCGGTGTAAGTCGGGCCGTTGTCGACGGTGTACTTCAGAATGGTTTTCACCTCGGCCATGTTGATCACGGGGAAGAACTTGGCGAAGAGCAGGAACAGGGTGAAGAACAGGCCCAGCGTACCCACGTAGATGCCGATGTCGATGCGCGTCGGCGAGAACATGGCCCACGAGGAGGGCAGGTAGTCGCGGTGCAGCGAGGTCACGATAATTACGAAACGCTCGAACCACATACCGATGTTCACGATGATGGACAAGATGAAGGTCAGCGGGATGCTGTAGCGCACCTTGCGGATCCAGACCAGCTGGGGCGTAATCACGTTGCAGGTCATCATCGAGGCGTAGGCCCACCAGTACGGACCGGTAGCGCGGTTGATGAAGGCGTACTGTTCAAACTCCACCTGCGAGTACCAGGCAATGAAGAACTCGGTGATGTAAGCTACCCCTACGATCGAGCCCGTAATCATCATGATTTTGTTCATGAGGGCAATGTGCTCGATGGTGATGTAGTCTTCGAGCTTGAATACGACCCGGGTGATGAGCATCAGGGTCAGTACCATGGCGAAGCCCGAGAAGATTGCACCAGCCACGAAGTACGGCGGGAAGATCGTGGTGTGCCAGCCCGGCACGACCGAGGTTGCAAAGTCCATCGATACGATGGTGTGTACCGAGAGTACCAGCGGGGTCGAAACACCGGCCAGAATCAGCGACACGGTTTCGTAGCGGCTCCAGTGCTTGGCCGAGCCGGTCCAGCCCATGCTCAGCAGCGAGTACGCTACTTTGGCAATCGGACCTTTAGCCCGGTCACGGATGGTAGCGAAGTCGGGCACCAGACCCGTGTACCAGAACACCAGCGACACGGTGAAGTAGGTCGAGATGGCGAAAACGTCCCAGAGCAGCGGGGAGTTGAAGTTGGCCCACAGCGAACCGAAGGTGTTCTGCAGCGGGAAAACCCAGTAAGCCAGCCACGGACGGCCCATGTGCAGTACTGGGAACATGGCGGCGCAGATTACGGCGAAAATCGTCATAGCCTCGGCCGCGCGGTTGATGGACGACCGCCACTTCTGACGGAACAGCAGCAGTACCGCCGAAATCAGGGTGCCGGCGTGACCGATACCTACCCACCACACGAAGTTGGTGATGTCCCAGGCCCAGCCGACGGTTTTGTTCAGACCCCACTCTCCAATGCCGTACCACAGGGTGCGGTACACGGAATAGAGGAAAATGCCCAGGAAAAAGAGGGCTACGCTCAGGGCCGCCATCCACCGAACATTCGGTTTGGCTTCTACCTGGCGGCACACGTCTACGGTGACGTCGTGGTACGTTTTCCCCCCGGTAACGAGCGGCTCGCGTACTGCTGATACGTGCTGCATATATTTTGAACTTAAAAGGAGTGGGTGGGAAGGCTGGGTTGCGGTGGGCAGCTCAGCCCTCCCCTATTGCTCAGTTACTAGGCGTTTTCTTCGGCAAAGAAGTTGGACTTCTCTACGTTGCGGATCTTCGTCAGGTAGGTGATGTTGGGCTGCACGTTGATGGAATCCAGCACGTGGAAAGCCCGCTCCCCGTCCTCACGACGCAGCAGCTTCGAGATGCGCGTCTCGGGGTCGCGCATGTCGCCGAACACGATGGCCTCGGTGGGGCAGGACTGCGCGCAGGCCGTTACCACTTCCCCATCTTTCGGACGACGCTTCTCCTTCTTAGCCTCCAGCTTACCAAGCTGGATGCGCTGCACGCAGAAGCTGCATTTCTCCATCACGCCGCGGGCCCGTACCGTTACGTCGGGGTTCAGTACCATGCGGCCCAGGTCGGTGAACATGTGGCCGTTCACGTTCTCAAACTTCTCGTTCGAGGTGTACGAGAACCAGTTGAAGCGACGAACCTTGTAGGGGCAGTTGTTGGCGCAGTAACGGGTACCTACGCAACGGTTGTAGGTCATCTGGTTCAGCCCTTCCGAGCTGTGGGTGGTAGCCAGTACGGGGCACACCGTTTCGCAGGGAGCGTGGTTGCAGTGCTGGCACAGCATCGGCTGGAAGATAACCGACGGGTTGTCGGAGGGGTCTTCCATCGAGGCGTAGGTGGCCAGCTTGCCTTCCTTCTCGAACTCGTCCTTATGATGGTCGGAGCTGTAGTAGCGGTCGATGCGCATCCAGTGCATCTCGCGGCGGTTGATAACCTCCTGCTTGCCTACTACGGCAATATTGTTTTCCACTTGGCACCCAATTACGCACGAGCCGCAGCCAATGCACGAGTTGAGGTCGATGGCCATGCCCCAGTGGTGGTTCTTGTACTCGTAGTCATCCCAGAGCGACACCTTGTTCGGAGCTTCCAGGCCCTCGGGCGTGGCAATCTTCTCGTACTCGGTTACTTCCTTGGGGTTCTTAATGTACTGGGCCAGCGTCGACTCCTGTACCACCGGCCGGCGGTCCATGATGGTGTGGTGGGTCTGGGTCTGGGCAATCGGCGACTCCGCGCCGGTTTTTTCCAGGGTCACCGTGTTGGAGTACACGATGTTGTTGCCGTTCATCGAAGCCAGTGGGTAAGCGTTGGCACCCACTTTGTCGCCTACTTTGCCCGCCATCTCGCGGCCGTAGCCGATGGCGATGCTAACGGTCCCGTTGGCCTGGCCGGGCTGAATCAGCACGGGCAGCTCAATCGACTTGCCGTTGGCCGTTACTTTCAGCACGTCGCCCTGCTCCCACTTCTGAGCTACTGCCATTTCGCGCGGCACGGCGACGTAGTTGCCCCAGGTAGCTTTCGAAACTGGGTCGGGCAGTTCTTGCAGCCAAGGGTTGTTGCCCTCAACGGTACCGGTACCGACGCCTACTTTCTCGTACAGGGCCAGCTCCACGCCGGAGCCTTTCGGGGCGGCCGACAGAGCCGACACGGCCTGCTGGGCGCTCATGGATGCGGCCATTGGCGCCGGAGCAGCCGACAGCGTGCCCATGGCAACGCCGTCGTGCACGGCCTTATCCCAGGCTTTGGCATCACCGCCAGTGATACCGCGCCAGGAGGCTTTCAGGTAGTTGTAGTACGTCTGCGGATTGCCAGCCCAAGTGAGCAGGCTGTCCTGGGCCTGACGCGTGGCGTAGAGCGGCGAAATCACGGGCTGAGCCAAGCTCAGGTAACCGCGCTTCGGCTCGTAGTCATTCCACGATTCGAGGTAGTTGTGGTCGGGGCAGGCGTAGTAGCACAGCGAGCCAGTTTCGTCCAGACGGTCGTTGAACGAAATGCTCAGCGGCACTTTGGCGATGCCCGTCTTCACCTTGTCGGCCAGTGGGTGGTCGTAGGCGGGGTTGGCGTTGTAGAAGATAACGGCACCAACAGCGCCGCTGTTCATGTCGTTTACCAGCTGCACCATCTGGGCGTCGTTGCCCTGACGGATCATCGAGGGGTTGGCCAGATCAACGGCAGCGCTACCCAGCGCCTGGTTGATGGCCGCTACCAGCGTCTGCACGGCCGGGTCGTTCGAACCCGAAACCACGAGGCCAGCGCTACCGGCAGCTTTCAGCTCGGCGGCGGCCTTTTTCAGGCGGGCGTTGGAAGTAGCGCCACCGCCTACGATTTCGCCGTACAGCTCGCGGGCAACAGTGCCCATTTCCGAAGGCTTCACCGGCACGCGCACGTCGGCGTTGGAGCCGGTCAGCGACAGCGCCGTTTCGAACTGGAAGTGACGCGACATGGTCTTCTTCTCGTTCGACACCTTGCGGTTGGTGATGTACTGCTTGGCAAACTCCACCGGCGAGAGCCAGGTACCGAGGAAGTCGGCGCCCAAGCTCACAATGACGTTGGCTTTGCTGAAGTCGTAAGCCGGCAGCACGCCGCCGTTGGCTTGCAGCAGGGCCGAGCTCGAGTTCACGTCGTACTGCACGTGCTGCGTGTTGGGATAACGCGCGGCAAACTCGGCAATGACTTTCTTGGTGGTCGGGCTGATGATGGTGTTCGACACGATAGCCACGCGGCGGCCACCGAGACCGGCGAGCTTCGTGCGGATTTCCTGGTCGACCTTATCCGTCGCGGCTTTCTGGCCTTTGATGGCGAAGTGCTGCAGACGGTTGCCGTCGTAAAGGTTGAGCACCGACGCCTGAGCGCGGGCCGAGAGGCCACCACGCGTGATGGGCGACTCGGGGTTGCCTTCCAGCTTGATGGGCCGACCCTCGCGGGTTTTCACCAGTACGCTGTTGTAGTCCGTCCCGTTGAAGTAGGTGGACGCGTAGAAGTTGGCGATGCCCGGATCAACCTCCTCGGGCTTGTTCAGGTAAGGAATGGCCTTACGGACGGGCGCTTCGCAGCTTGCCAGGGTGGCAGCGGCAATGCCGAAGCCCATGAGTTTGAGGAAGTCGCGGCGGGGAGCTACCGTAGCGTCCGAAGTGCCATAGGCTTCCTTCATCGGCAGGAACTCGCCAAACTCGCTGAACGCGGTTTTTACGAACTCCGGTGAGCTTTCCAGTTCCTCAATTCCCTTCCAGTACTTAGGCGACTCTTGCATCTTGTGTTGGTAGTCGGGGTATTTTAATAGAGAAATGAGAAGAAAGCCGGACCGATTAAACTCGTTCAGTGCTTCCTTCTCAGCACTCAGTACTTTTTCAGATTAGTAGTGGCACTTCGAGCATTCCGTACCGCCGTTCGACGATACCGTGAATGGAGCAGCGCCGTTGGCCGTCTCGTGCAACTTCACGAGGTTGTTGTAGTAGCCGTTGCCCTTCGTGTTGAGGGGCGTCTCGCGGTGGCAGTTGATGCACCAGCCCATGGTCAGGGCCGAGTACTGGTACACTACTTCCATGTTCTGGATCGGGCCGTGGCAGGTCTGGCACTCAATGCCGCCCACCTGGGTGTGCTGGCTGTGGTTGAAGTAGGCCAGATCGGGCAGGTTGTGAATGCGTACCCACTGGATGGGCTGCTTCCGCTCGATAGCACGGTAGATTTTCTTAATCTCGGGCGACTCCGTCTTGATCTGCGAGTGGCAGTTCATGCAGATGTTGGCCGAAGGAATGTTGGCCGACTTGCTCTTGTATACCGACGTGTGGCAGTAGGCGCAGTTGATCTGATGCTCGCCGGCGTGCAGCTTGTGCGAGAAGGCAATCGGCTGGGTGGGCTGGTAGCCCTGGGTCAGACCGATGGCCATCACGCCCTGCACCGACTCGTACAGTACCACGAGGGCAAACAGGCCGACGGCCAGCCCGCGCACCACCGGCGACTTGTAGATCTTGGCGAAGTCGAAGCGCTGCTCGATCAGCTCTACGTCGCGACCGTCGAGGTCTTTGCGGCCGCGGAGCACGTCCTTCATGATGTTGGCGATGATAACCAGCGTTACCACCATCACAATCAGCACCACTACCAGCACGATCAGCAGCATGTCGACGTATTTGCCGGCACCAGCTTCACCGGTAGATGCATCAGGAGCACCAGTGTTGTCACCAGGCTTGATGCCGGTGCCCTGCGTAGAAGCCGGACCAGCCGACTTGCCTTCTTCGGCCGTGATGTACGAGACAATCGAGGTGATTTCAGCATCCGAGAGCTGGAAGCTCGGCATCTGCTGCTTCTGGTACTGGTTGAAGAGCTTCACGGCGTAGTCGTCGCCGCTGGCTACTACTTTGCTCGAGTTCTTCACCCACGGAATGATCCAGGACAGCGGACGGCGCTTGGCGATGCCACCCAGGGCGGGGCCCACTACCACGTCGTTGACGGCGTGGCACTGGGCGCAGTTGCCTTTGAATAGGGCGTCGCCGGCCGCAATTGCGGCAGCATCACCAGTGGTTGCGCCAGCAGCGGCAGCGGGAGCAGCGGCGGCCGTAGCGCCGGGAGCCACACCTTCTTTACTCACTGCCGGAGCCGCGCCCACCGTTTGGGCCGAAGAACGACCAACGGCAGCAAACGTCAGGAACAGAGCGAGAAAGAGGTGGGAAAGAGGACGAAGTCGGATGCTATTCATAGCACTATTTGACTGGGAAAAGGAAACGCGGGGGGTACTTCAAGGCCACAAATGTAGGTCGTGAATCGCAGAGAACAAACCCGCCCGGCCTAATTTTCGGCTTTTGGAGCTTGTCTAGAATGATTCTAAAACAACCACCTACTGCGCCCTCACTCTGTCCGTCGCAGCTGCCCGGCCGGAGGGCTGCATTTAAAGCAGACTACTACTAATAGGAGTCGGGGATGCGCCTACTTTCCCTACCCGCTCGGGTAGGGAAATGTTTGCTCATTCTTATTCAGCCTCTTACCACCGACTGCTTTCGGGATATTTCGACGCTACGAATGGTATCAGGCGAAATAATGTGTACCTTTGCCCCCTCAATAAGTTTTTCACCCTAATTTTTTCATCCCGTCTAATGGAAGTAAGAAATTACGAGACGGTCTTCATCCTGACTCCCGTGCTGAACGAGAGCCAGGTGCAAGAGACGATCGAGAAGTTCTCTCAGGTGCTTAAGGAAAATGGCGCCGACATCATTCACGCTGAAAACTGGGGCCTCAAGAAATTGGCCTACCCTATTCAGAAGAAATCGACCGGGTACTACCACCTCGTTGAATTCACTGGCTCGGGCAACATCGTTGACGTGCTCGAACTGGCCTTCCGCCGCGACGAGCGCATCATCCGCTTCCTGACCACCGTGCTCGACAAGCACGCCGTGGCTTATGGTGAGCGTCGTCGTAAGGGCGAGATGAACCAGCAGAAAGCTAAAAAAGAATCGGAAGCCGCCGTAGCACAATAAGGATATGAGCCTCGCCAACGAAAGAATCCACAAGCAGGACACGCGCGTTAAGTATTGCCGCTTCAAAAAAGCCGGCATCAAGTACGTGGACTACAAAGACCCGAACTTCCTGCTGAAGTTCGTGAATGAGCAGGGCCGCATCCTGCCCCGTCGCATCACCGGCACTAGCCTGAAGTTCCAGCGCAAAGTAGCTCAGGCCGTGGCCAAAGCCCGTCACCTGGCGCTGATGCCGTACGTAACCGATTCGCTGAAGTAACCCCCTAACGACGACTGACCATGGAAGTAATCCTGAAAGACGACGTAAAGAACCTGGGCTACAAGAACGACATCGTTACTGTGAAGTCCGGCTACGGTCGCAACTACCTGCTCCCGCAGGGTCTGGCTATTCTGGCCGACAAATCAAACAAGAAGATCATTGCTGAGAACGTCCGTCAGGCCGCTCACAAAGCCGAGAAGATCAAAACCGAAGCGGAAGGCGTAGCCAACCAGATCGGCGACGCCGCTTTCGACATCAAGGCGAAAGTAGGCGAGACCGGTAAGATCTTCGGTCGCGTAACCACGCTGCAGCTCGCTGAGGCCCTCAAGGCCCGCGGCATCGACGTGGACCGCAAGCGCATCTCCTTCGATCAGGAGCCTACGGCCGCTGGTGAGTACACCGCTACCGTTAACCTGCACAAGGAAGTGAAGCACCAGGTTCGCTTTAACGTGGTAGCTGAGTAAGCTTCCCCACTACGCTTTAAAAGCCCGACCACTCCGGTGGCCGGGCTTTTTTGTTGGGTTCCTCCGCCCGGGATTATCGGCTGCAGCAGGGAGTTTTACCGGCTAAACGGTTTTCTGTTCTTTTCCCGGTACCTTTGGTAAACCAAAATGCGGAATAATCCTGTTCACCAGGACGCGTTTGGTCCCCATCATATCCAGCTGCTGCGGACTGCCCACGGCGCTTCTTTTACCTGAAAGAGGCGGATTGAGTAGGTTGTCGGTCCGTTGGCCAGCGCATGGCCCTATTGCTTTCGAATGTTTCGCACTGAAATAACGCTTACGCCCTCCCCCTCGCAGCTGCCGCTTTCGGCGCGCGTGCTCACGGTGGGCTCCTGCTTCGCCGATACCATCGGGGGGCGGCTGGCGGCCCACAAGGTCAACACCCTGGTCAACCCGTTTGGGACCGTATTCAACCCGCTTTCCGCCTGCCGGCTGCTCCGGGCCGCGGCCGGGGAGGAAATGGACTGGCAGCAGCACTTAGTGGAAGCCCGGGGCCGCTGGCAGAGCTACGACCTGCATTCCACCGTCGGGGCCGACTCCCCGGTAACCTTGCTCCAGCAGATTCGGGACGTGGTAGCGCAAACGGGCCGGTTTTTGGAAACTGCCGACGTGGTGGTGCTCACGCTAGGCACTGCTTTCGCCTACCGCTTGCTCGAAACCCAGGAGCTGGTCAGCAACTGCCACAAGGTGCCGGCCGAAAAGTTCGAAAAGGAGCTGCTCACTCCGGACGAGGTGATAAACGCCGTGGCCGAAACCCACGCCTACCTGCGCCTGAAAAACCCGAAGCTGCGCTTTATTTTGACCGTGAGCCCGGTGCGCCACCTCAAGGACACGCTGCCCCTGAACGCGGTGAGCAAGTCGGTGCTGCGCGTGGCCTGCCATTACCTGAGTGAGCTGCTGCCCGACGTATCGTATTTCCCGGCCTACGAGTTGCTGGTCGATGATTTGCGCGACTACCGCTTCTACGCCTCCGACATGCTGCACCCGTCGGAAGTGGCCGAAAACTACATCTGGGAGAAGTTTACCCGCACCTATTTCGACGCTAACTTCGGGCGCTTCCGCAAGGACTGGGAAGCGGTGCGGCAGGCCCTGGGGCACCGGCCGCTGTACCCGGCGGCGCCCGAGCACCGGGCTTTCCTGGAAAACACCCTTGAGCGCCTGCACAAGCTGGCTGCCCAGACCGATGTGCGGCAGGAACTGCGCGAGGTGCAGCAGCAGCTGGCGGCGCTGCCAGTACCAGCTCGCCCGCAGCCAATAGCCGAGCCCGAACCGGATGATGACGAGGAGCGGATTGATATTGGAGAATCCGACGAGACGCCGGCTCCGGCCCTGCCGGCCGCCGCGCCGGAACGAAGCCGCCGGGACCAAAACCGTCGGGACCCGAACCGGCCGGCGCGCCCGGTTCCGCAGCCAGATATCCACGTTACGCCCGTTGAAATTACTGAAGTTGCGCCCGCCACGGTAGCGGAGGTAGTGCCGGTAGAGGCGACGGAAGTGGAAGTCGGCAGTCAGCTGCCCGAGCTGCCCAAGAAGAAACGTCGCTCCCGGGGTGGCGCCAAGCGTACGGCCCGCAAAAACGCCGCCCGGGCCGCGCTGGAAGCCGCGCAGCAGTCGGTGCAAAGCGTGCAGCCAGTGGCCGTGGAGGCGGTGGAAACGCAGGCTGCGGCAGTCGACATCCCGTCCGTTCTGGCGCAGCCGGAGCCGACGCCGGAAGTGCCGCTGCTGACCCAGGAGCTGGAAGTGGTGCACGAGCTACCACCCGTTGCGGAGCCTGCCCCCCGCCCTGCCCCGGTGGTGGCGGAGGTAGTACCGCCCGCGGCCACGGAAGCGCCGGCCCCGTACACCGACTGGCTGGTGCCCATGCAAAGTGCCGAAGCTGCGCCGAAGTCGGCTAAAAGGCCGAGCAAGGGCATTGTGCGCACGCCCCCAACCAAGACAAGCCGCTCGAAAGAGCCTATTGTGAAACCGCCTAAGGCCGCGGCCAAGCCAGCGGCCAAAGCTCCGGCTAAAACGACTAAAACGGTCAAATCTGCCGAAAAAGTGGCGCCCAAAGCCGCAGCCAAGCCGAAAGCTGAGCGGGCTCCGCGCCGCAAAGCAGCTTCGCCCCCGGTTCAGGATGAGGCCGCCCCGA